>CALYBJ010000048.1 GCA_944412445.1 uncultured Clostridia bacterium | reverse complement strand
ACGATACATTATAGTTTGTGTTACAGTTTTCATTGACGAATAGCCTCCTTGCTGCTTTTGGTGTGCCAACTTAACTGTAACACAGGATTCGCTGTTCGTCACTTCTTTTTTTATTCTTTTGTAACACATCTATTGTAAACCTACAATCTTTACTTTTATAAATGATAAATCCGGTTGCAATCTTTTGAAAAATGTGATAAAATAATTTGAATATTAAAATTACGGAGATTTTAAAAATGAAATTAGGCATAGTAGGGCTTCCCAATGTGGGAAAAAGCACGCTTTTCAACGCTCTTACAAACGCCGGCGCTCAGTCGGCAAACTACCCCTTCTGCACCATCGAGCCGAATGTGGGTGTTGTAGCCGTTCCCGATTACAGGCTGGACGAGCTTGCAAAGATGTATAATCCTGAAAAAATCACACCGGCTGTTATTGAATTTGTGGACATTGCGGGACTTGTAAAGGGCGCCTCCAAGGGCGAGGGACTGGGCAACAAATTCCTTTCCCATATAAGAGAGGTTGACGCGGTTGTTCATGTAGTAAGATGCTTTGAAAACAGCGATATTGTTCATGTTGACGGCAGCATCGACCCGGTAAGGGATATTGAAACAATAAATTACGAGCTTATTCTTTCTGACATGGAGATTCTTGACAGAAGAATTGACAAGGACGCGAAAGCCATGAAGGGCGACAAGTCCTTAGCCAAAAATGTGGAGTTTTTCAAAAGAGTTAGAAGCGAATTTGAAAACGGAGTATGCGCAAGAGCCGTTGAGATGAACGATGAGGAAAAGGAGCTTCTTGACACTGTTTCACTTCTTACTGCGAAGCCTGTTATATACGCCTGCAATATGAGCGAGGAGGATTTTTCCTCAGATATTGAGTCAAACAAGGGATATAAGGCTGTATGCCGGCTGGCAAAGGCAGAGGGAGCGGAGGTTCTGCCTATATGCGCGGAGCTTGAAGCCCAGATTGCCTCTCTTGACAAGGACGAAAAGGAAATGTTTTTGTCGGAGCTGGGAATAGAAAAGGGCGGCCTTGACCTGCTTATACAGAAAAGCTACGATTTGCTGGGGCTTATGTCGTATCTTACGGCGGGACAGCCGGAAGTAAGAGCCTGGACAATCAAAAAAGGCACGAAAGCTCCTCAGGCGGCAGGCAAAATCCATTCCGACTTTGAAAGAGGCTTTATAAGAGCCGAGGTAGTGTCCTTTGACGACCTTATGGAGTGCGGCTCAATGAACGCCGCAAAGGAAAAGGGACTTGTCAGAAGCGAGGGCAAGGAATATGTAATGCAGGACGGAGATATAGTTCTGTTCAGATTCAATGTATAAGACATTATAAAAAGCCGGCAGTCATTGCCGGTAAATATCCGCCCGTGGCGCAGCCGGATAACGCAGCAGATTCCGATTCTGAAGATCGGGGGTTCGAATCCCTCCGGGCGGGCCAAAAAAAAAGCACGGTAAAGCGTGCTTTTTTTTATGAAAAAAATCTCTTCGGAATTTATGAAATATGCTTACGCTGTGAAATAGCTTCGCTGTCAGCGGCATTAAAGGAGCATTTACTGAAACAAGTAAAACAGTATCTCCTGTTTTTTTATTAAAATTAATTTTGCTGTTGTTAAAAGCCTTGATTTACTGTATAATGAATTTAATCTATAATGAAAAGGAGTTTTATTATGTCAGCTGTTGTCAAAACAATTAATAAACCTGCACTTTCCGTTAAAGCTCAGGCCTTATGGACAGCGGGAGCATTAGCCGGAGCGGTAGTTTTCCCTCAGCTTTTCCACGCCTTGGGAGCGGTTTCCGGCTTGGGAACGGCTTTGGGAGAGGCTTTTCTTCCCATGCACCTGCCCATTATCCTTGCGGGCTTTTTAGGAGGCCCCGCCGCAGGATGTCTCGGCGGTCTTTTCGGTCCTCTTTTAAGCTTTGCCCTTTCCGGTATGCCAACAGCCGCCATGCTTCCCTTTATGATGATTGAGCTTTGCCTTTACGGTCTTTCCGCAGGTCTTTTAAGAAATATTAAAATGCCCTCTCTTTTAAAGCTTCTTGCAGTTCAGTTTTCAGGCAGACTTGTAAGAGCCGCCGCAATTCTTATTGCAGTTTATCTTTTCGGCTTCAATGAAATCAGCCCCGCAGTTATACTTACAAGCGTAAAAACTGGACTTTTCGGTCTTTGTCTCCAGTGGGTTCTTATTCCTTTGATTATTTACAGAATCGAGAATATAAAAAAGCATGAACAGTGACACTTTAAAAGCGAAAGAAATCCTTGAAAAAGAAAACCTTACATGCGTTCTTTTAAAGGGGGAAAAGGTATATAAAAGCTCCCAAAGAGGAGTAAAGCCCTTGCTTTCCTTACTTGAACAGAAGACGGATTTACAGGGTTTTTCGGCGGCAGACAAGGTTGCAGGCAAGGCGGCGGCGTTTATATATGTTTTAATGGGAATTAAGGAATTATACACATCTGTTATAAGCCGTCACGCCTTGGAGGTTCTTAAAAACAGGGGCATAAAGGTTTTTTACGAAACGGAAGTGCCTGCCGTAAGAAACAGAACGGACACGGGCTTTTGCCCTATGGAAACGGCTGTTTTAAATATAAACGACCCGAAAGAAGCCCTCACCGCCCTTAAAACGAAAACACGGGAGCTTTCAAAGGAAGCAAAATAAAATATACAGCCGATAAATATTCAAAACTTTTAAATTATAATTTTACCATAAAAAACCGAGGACTCGCGGCAAAAGCGGCTCCTCGGTTTTTATGAAGTTTTTCAGCGGTAATTTTTTTATTTAATACTTTAAAACATGGAACATTTTGAACTTTTAAAAATTTATCACACATTTTTCAGCTCCGAAAACAGCTTTTTCCGAAAACCTCAAATATTCTCAAATATAATTAAAAACATTTGAGGTTAATTTGACGGCTCCGTTATATGCATTATTCAAAAACTCCTGTGTATTTTTATACTTAGAATATGTTTTCATCATTTCAAGCAAAAAAGGAAAATCAAAATCAATGGTTTTCAATATATTAATTATTTCATTAAAATCAATAAATCCTTCGCCAATGGTCACATGATCGGTAAACGGTTTTATTCTATCCGATATATGCACGGTCATCAGTCTGTGTTTCCACTTTTCTAAAAGCGTCATGGAACGAGGACCGTCAACTTGATCGTGTGATGAATCATAGCAAAAGCCGATGTATTCAGAATCGGCTGTTTCCAGCATTTGCTCAAAAATATATGTTGCCTTACCGGGGCAAAGGTTTTCAAGTGCAACTTTCATATCATACTTTTTGCAAAGTTTATACAACTTGTTAATTGAAAGTTTAAGTTTATCTATATCGCTGTCGCTTTGTATTTCACTCCCCATAAATGATGTACAATGTGCAACAATCACAGGACAGGCAAGTTCATTTGAAATCTTCATTGTATTCTCCATGCAAGGCTCCCAATCATCTGAACATAAAGTCCCGGAAAAATGTATTGTATCAATGCTTAAGCAGTTTTCAGCAAGCAGATGTTTAATCTCACTTACTCTTCCTGTTTCAAATAATTTACTGTGGTTTAAATTTGAAACAAGAGAAATGTGAGTGAATCCTGCGGCAGCAATATATTTCATTTGCTCATTCAAAGGTATATTATAATCAAAACAACTTGATGTTGAAATTTTATTATTGCTGTTCTGCATAACTTTGCCCCTTTATTAAATAATTGCAGAATAAAGCGCTTTTACTAACATGGATTTTCATTTTCTTTATTCATTCAACTGAACAACACTTATCACGGTTCATTATTCACCTTATCATATTACACCGGCTTCCAAAACAGATACCCTTTTGTTCTCACAGTCAATTTCAGCCATTGCCCCGTAAGGCAAAATACAAACAGGTGAAGTGTGACCGAAATTCATATTTGCAACTACGGGAAAATCATCCAGTCCGTATTTATCGGATATTATTTTATTTAGAACTGTTTTGTATTCATCAAAAGAGCGGTATGCGCAAAGCTTTCCTATAAGCATCCCTTTAAGCCTGTGCAATATGCCGTTTTCTGCAAGCCGGCTGATAAAATCCCCGAAAAGCTCAGGAGTAAAAAATTCTGCAATATCTTCAATAAAAAGTATCTTATTAAAAAAATCCTCGGGGCTGATAAAATCACACGTTATCAGTCCTGTGTGTCCGCCAAAAAGACGCCCTTGCACTATACCTTTACCGTGTACAAACAAATAACCTGTTTCGGTAAAATATGTTTTCCTGTAATTTACATCAAAATAATTATTTTCATCACAGCTGAATGTTTCAGCAGAATGGATTTCTCCGATTACTTCGTTATTAAAAAGCACTTTTTTAAACCAATACGCACTGTAAGGATGAAAATACGGCGTTTCCGCAATAATCGGCAGTAGGTTATGTCCGTAAAAGGTAGAAAGTTCCGCTTTATAGCAATATAAATGAAAATTCATTACATCAGAATAGCCTATAAAAATTTTCGGGTTGCATACTATGGATTTCATATTCAAATACGGCAAAACCTTGTGGCTGTCATTTCCTCCGACATTTGCTATAATACCCTTAATGTTCTTATTCTCAAAAGCCCACAAAATATCTTCAGCTCTTGCAGAAGGATTTTTTTGCAGATATTCTTCTCCGCGCATGGAGTTAGGAGCGGAAATAACCTTTAATCCTATTTTCTCAAGACGGCTTTTTCCGATATTATACTTCCAAACAACGCCCCTTTCCCCTGCCGCTCCCCAGCAGGGGCTGATTGTTGCCACAGAATCACCTTTATTAAGTTTTAATGGCTTTATTAATTTCATCAGCAAATACCAAAACATATAATTTATATTATCATCATATCACATACAAACATATTAAGCAACATAAATAAGCAGCGTATTGAAATTGAAACAAAACATAATCTTGTGTTAAGCACCATCTGAGCAGCCAAGAAAAAATAAGTCACTGCAGAGTTGCAGCTCTACAGTGACCAATGCTTTCAATAAACATCTCATCCGTATTTAACCTGACACAATCATGCAGCATAACACCGTCAATTTCAAAATACTGAAATTCATATGACAATTCATTAGCTGAAAATTTCTTTTCAATTCGTAGAACTGAATGCTTTTTCCGGACACAGCTTTAAACCTTGTGGAGGTTCGACTTCTAATGTGTGAATACATTATCCTTTTTCTACAATTTCCGTATCCAAACAAAAACAAACCGCCTTTGCCTGAAAAATAAGTCTGTATGGTGCTTAATTTATTTTTTCATAACTCTGTTTTCGTACTGTCCAATTAATTAAGGCAGTTAATGTTCAGGCTCTTTTTCTTCGGTTAAGGCTTTATTATTTAAGCATATCGAGAATTGCCGCCTTGGGAACTGCTCCCAC
>CALYBJ010000047.1 GCA_944412445.1 uncultured Clostridia bacterium | reverse complement strand
AATCACATTCTTCTTAAAACTTCCTGAGCCGCAAGCATTATGCCTATTTTTCCGCTGTGGAAATTAAGTCCTCCCTGCATCCATACGGCGTAAGGCTCTCTTAAAGGAGCGTCTGCGGAAAGCTCTATTGAAGAACCGGAGGTAAAAGCTCCCGCAGCCATTATTACTTTACAGGGATATCCGGGCATATCCCAAGGCTCCGGGGTAACATAGGAATCCACGGGAGAACCTTTTTGAAGTCCCTGACAAAAGGCTATAAGATTTTCGCTGTTTTTAAGCTTTATTGCCTGTATTATATCGTGTCTTGTTTCATCGGAACGGGGCGTTGTTTCAAAGCCCAGATTTTCAAAAAGAGACGCGGCGAACACTGCCGTTTTCATGGCTTCTCCCACAACGTGAGGAGAATGGAAAAGCCCCATTAATATATCTCTTGTACTGCCTAAGGTGGCTCCCACCTCTCTGCCCAAAGAGGGGGTTGTCATTCTGTAGGAGCAAAGCTCGATAAGCTCCTTTTTTCCTGCCATATAGCCGCCGCACTTTGCGACGCCGCCTCCGGGATTTTTTATAAGACTGCCCACAATCAGATCGGCTCCCGCTGAAAGAGGCTCTGTTTTTTCTGCGAATTCTCCGTAGCAGTTGTCAACCATGACCCATGCGCCGCTGACCTCCTTTACCGCCTTTACAGCCTCCCCTATATCCTTTACCGAAAGGCTGTCACGAAGGGTATAGCCTCTTGAGCGCTGAATATACACAAGCTTTATTTTGTTTTCCTTGAGGGTTTTTCTTACGGCGTCCAAATCAATGCGGCCGTCCTTTGTCAGGTCGCACTGCATATATTTTATGCCGAAATCCCCGAGAGAGCCTTGTCCGTCGGCTCCGTCCATGCCCATTACGGGACAGATTGTGTCGTAGGGTCTTCCGGTAATGCAGAGCATTGTGTCCCCTGTCCTTAAAAGTCCGAAAAGCGCTATTCCCAGAGTATGGGTTCCGCAGGTGAAGCTGTACCTTATAAGAGCGTCTTCACCGCCGAAGCACTGAGCGGCGATTCTGTCCGCAGTTTCTCTTCCCGGATCTCCGTAGCCGTAGCCCGACGAGCCCCAGAGCTGAGTTTCGCTTACATGGTTGTCAATAAAGGCCTTTAAAACCTTCTGCTGGTTATATTCGGTGATTTCGTCAATTCTTTTAAAGCTTTTTTCGGCGTTTCTTAAAGCCTCTTCCGATTTCTCAAGAATTTTTTCGTCGATATCAAAAAACGTGCTTTCCATAATCTCTTTTATTTCTCCTTATTTTTCTGAGCCTATTATATTTTAAGGTTTAAAAGGCTCCCTGTCAACAAAAATAACTTAATAAATATATTATATTTTTACAAAGATATTGTCGAATGTCTTGAAAAATTTTCCGGGATATTTTATCATATAAGCATAAATTTTAAATACGGGAAAAGTGAGGCATTAAAATGTCGGAAGAGAAATATAAACAGATAGCTCCTGCGGTGGTTCTTGCCCAGCACGGCAACAAGGGCGCTTACAGAGAGCTTTATATAGCCTATTACAAAAACATTTTCTTTATATGCAATTCAATGCTGGAGGATGTAACTGCGGCAATCGACTTGACCTGCGCAATATTTGTAAAGATGTTTGAGACGGTGGACAAGCTCGGCGACCACAAGGCCTTTGAACAGTGGTTCTACTCCCTTGCCATAAATATGTGCCGTCAGAAAATTAAGGCTTCTGAAGAGGAAAAGCAGACCGTTTTAAAGGAAGAGGTGCTCCTTCTCGCAAATGAAACCGCCGAATGTGCCGTAAAAAAGGATCATTTCGGCTTTGAGCATAAAATTATGAAGATTATCGACGGAATGATAACCTCCATGCCCTTATCTCCGAGAATTATACTGCTTTATTACTATTTTGCGGGGCTTGACGCCGAAAAAATCGCCCTTCTTGAAAAAATCACGCCCGAAGAGGCACAGCAGGATATAAAAGCCATTGACGCCGTACTGAATATGCAGTGCGAAAAGCTTAAAAATCAGGGAATAGATATGTCCGTGTTCATTGAAAACATGGGCAATTCCCTTGGGTATACGGCGCAGAAATCCTTTGTACCCGACGGAGTTCACTCAAAGGTTTCGGAGCAGATAGGTGTTGATGTAAATCCTTTCGCACCCTCTCCCAAGGAAAAGGAAGAGATGGTGGAGCAGGCGAAAAACCACATTAAGGAAGAAGAAAAAAAGGCTGAAAAAAAGGTAAAAAAAAACTTTTTCACAAAAGGTGACTTAATACTGTTTTTCGGAGTAATCGCGGCGGCGCTGATAGTTTTCGGAATTTTCAGCGGCTATAAGCAGTGGAAAAGGGGCAAAGACGAAACAACAACATATTCTTCATCAACACAGCTTCAGGAAAAGCCGGCTCTTTTATGGAACGGAGCGGCGGCAGGCTCCTTTGACGGAGGCAGCGGCACAAAGGAGGATCCCTTTCAGATTGCCACGGGAGCGCAGCTTGCGTATCTCGCGAACCTTGTAAACTCGGGAAATTCAGCATACGCCGGATACTGTTATATTTTATCAGCAGATATAATACTGAATGAAACGGAAAATATAAGCTCCTGGGCAACGGAGACTCCGGCTCACACATGGACGCCCATAGGCTATTATAATTCGGAAAGCGATAATTCCTGCTTTACGGGAACCTTTGACGGCAACGGACACACCGTAACCGGGCTTTATATAAACTCCGAAAAAGATTATTCCGGACTTTTCGGCATTATCAGAAACGGAACCGTCAAAAACCTTGTTGTTGAGGAAGCCTTTGTCAGGGGCAAAAATTACACGGGCGGAATTGCCGGCTGTTATATTTCCGATTCCGCGGGAGGCAGCATAACGGACTGCGGCTTTTCGGGAAGCGTAAGCAGTGCTGAAAGCTATGCCGGAGGAATTGCCGGAGCAGTAAAAGCTCAGGGCGAGGACGCTTCCGCAAGAATAAGCGGCTGTTATTCCCGGGGTACGGCTTCGGCAAAAAATTATTCCGGAGGCATTGCAGGCTCCTGTGAAGCTCAGACAGGGGAAAGCAGAATTTTAAATTCCTACAGCAGCAGCAGTATTAATTCTTCCGATTTCGCAGGAGGCCTGTGCGGTCTGTTAAGCTCCGACAGCGGAGAGGCTGCCTTCTGGTACTGTTACAGCGCAGGTGAAATCAGCTGTCAGGGAGAAAATTCAGGGGGTCTTGCAGGAAGGCTTGAAGCCTCGGGAGAAACAGGAAAAACCGAGGTTCTTTTCTGCTACTGGCAAAATACATCGGCTTCTGCCGGAGCTTATGAGGAAAACCCGAAAATCGTCATTGAAAATTCCTTGCCTCTCTCAGATTCTCAGATGGCGTCCCCCGAAAGCTTTTCCGAATTTGATTTTTCGGAAATATGGATATTCCGGCCGGAGCAGAATTCCGAAAGCTATAAATATCCGGTGCTTAGATATTCGGTGGAATTTTAAAAATCGTAAAATCAATTAATACCTGCTATTGACAGTTATATGATTTTAAAATATAATTTTAATTAGCAACTATGAATGTGAAGTGATGATATGAAAAAATTTTCATGTAAAAAACTTGTTTTCTTTGTTTTTGCAACGGCGGTGTTTTTCGCAATGCTGGCTGTTACGGGCTTTGCCGAGGACTACGGAAATTTCGCCTATACCTGCGTTAAGCCGGAAGAGGGTCAGACCTTTGAAGCCTACAACGAAATAAACAGCTTTTCATTTACCGAGGGTACCGACGACCCTGTTGTGCTTGTTCCCGAAACCATCGAGGACATTCCCGTTACAACAATCTGCGCCTCCGCTTTCAGCTGGAAGGACAAAATTACCGAGGTTATTCTTCCCGATACAGTCACAACAATCGAAAACGGAGCTTTTTACAACTGCTCTTCACTTAAAGCGGTAATAATTCCCGACTCCGTTAAATATATCGGTGATTCCGCTTTTCAGAACTGCGCGTCCCTTGAATATGTAATAATCGGAGACGGTCTTGAAACTCTGGGCGATCTTGCGTTTAAAGGCTGTTCATCCTTAAAGTATCTTGACCTTGGCTCTTCAGTAAAGGAAATCGGCAGCGGAGCCTTTTTCAACTGTCCCCGGCTTAAAAATGTCGTAATTCCCGATTCAGTGGAGAAAATAAACTCTCAGGCTTTAGGCCTTGTTCAGGACGGCAACGGCGTAAAGCTTACAGAGGGCTTCCGCTTTTATGCCTATAAGGAAAATGCCGCTCTTACCGCCTACGCGCAGGCAAACACGACAATTACATCAGAAGACACAACCTCCGCCGATGCAATGACAGCTGCCGTTGAAATTATTTCGGACTGCGGCGAAAACAATCACAGTCTTCAATATACAAAGGTCCGTTCCGCTACGGAGGATTATAAAGGCCTTGAAATAGCCCAGTGCTCAAAGTGCTTCAGGCTTGTTGCAAAGGACAACACCGACATTGAAAAAACCGATGAAGGCAGCACAGAAAAAAATGCACTTATTGCCACGGTTGTAATAGTTGCGGTGCTTGTAATAGTCGGAGCGATATACATTATAATGTCAAAGAAAAAGAGAGCCGCAGCCATTGAAGAGTACAGAAAAACAAAAAAGCCGTTAAAATAATATAATCAATTTAATAATTTAAGGCTCAGGGATAACCCCGAGCTTTTTTTAAACCTTTTTACAGGCTTATTTTATTTGGTTAAATGATGAAAGCTGCAAAAAAGGAGATAAGAACATGAATTACTCTGTGAAGAAGCATAAGAGCTGATCCTGCATAAGGAATATCATATAACGCTTCTATTCCGCAAAGTCCGCAGATTATATCGTCGGTGTTTTCGGGAACGGGAATTTTATCTGTCATTCTCTGTTCCGTCTCGCCGCAGCGGCTGCAAACTCTTTCTTCAAGTCCTTTTGCAAAGTATGTGGGTTCTTTTACTGCTGTCCATTCGCCGAAGTCGTGTCCTAAAGCGGGAACTACCTCCTGAGCTACGATAACTTCGCCGCATACAGAGCAGTGGCTTCCCTCTGTAAGTCCTGTTTCCGTGCAGGTGGGAGCTGCTGCCTTCGGCTGCGAATACCGATACGGGCACGCTTGCAAGAACCATAAGTACAGCAAGAAATACGCCAATGATTTTCTTTGCTGTTTTTATGCTAAAAACTCCTTTTTTACTTATTTTGGCTAAATCAATATAGCATTGTAAAAGATTTTTATTTTTCCCGAAAAACAAAAAAATCAACCTTTAAAAATTGTTTAGAATATCGTTAAATTTTCAGTAAAATTCATCTTTCAGTATCAAACAAACGCATTATTTAATTCATTATTTGTTTATACTTTAAAGACTCGCCTTGATGTAAATTTTCTTAACACAGGGCCTTTAACGGGCATAAAATGTAATGATAAGACAGGAGAACATAAAACATTCCGGGCGGTTTTTCTTTTCGGGAAAAATCCTCAGAATAACCCGGCGTGGGTTCTCATAACATAGATTAAGCCACTTAATTTTATTGATAAATGATGTTGAAATTCTTAAAAATCTTTACTTTTATAAATGATAAATTGTATGTGTTAAAATGATGTGACCCAAAAAAGAAGAGAAGTAACTTCAAAATATGGTATAATGAATTAGCTACA
>CALYBJ010000046.1 GCA_944412445.1 uncultured Clostridia bacterium | reverse complement strand
ATTTGCCTTTATAAAAAAATGGAGCGGATGACGAGGCTCGAACTCGCTACCTCCACCTTGTCAAGGTAGCGCTCTACCAGATGAGCTACATCCGCACAATAAATGTGGTGCCTTCGGTCGGAATCGAACCAACGACACGCGGATTTTCAGTCCGCTGCTCTACCAACTGAGCTACAAAGGCAAACCGCAAGTGGCGACCCGGATCGGGCTCGAACCGACGACCTCTAGCGTGACAGGCTAGCGTTCTAACCAGCTGAACTACCGGGCCTCCTGATGGTGGGAACAACAGGGCTCGAACCTGTGACCCTCTGCTTGTAAGGCAGATGCTCTCCCAGCTGAGCTATGCTCCCTCGTTCCTTGCGGCGAGTAATAATATATCAAACTTCGGGGTAAATGTCAATAGGTTTTTTTAATTTTTTTCAATTTTTTTTGAAAAAGCCTTATTCCACATATTGGCGTATCGATTGCCCGGTTTTTTTGACATATTACACAAGGCTCTTTTTAATTTATATGAATACGGCATCAATTTATGCCTTTAAAACTTTTCCTGAAATAAAAAACCAGGAGTCAAAGCTCCTGTAAGCAGGGTGTTAAATATATGTAAAGCCTTTTTAAGGCGTTATTGTTAAAAATAAGCGGAAAGCTTATCAGCCCATTAAGCTGCGAACGCTTGAAAGCTCGATAGCTAACCAGATTTTTCTCATGGAAAGTCCCTTTGAAGCGTCAAATTCCTTCATAAGTCTTTCCTCGCACTGTCTGAGTTGCTCTCTCATAATTTTCTCTCCTCTTTATAATATTGTATATATAAAACCCTTTCGGGGTGTTCGCTCAAAAAGCCTTTATAAAAGCTTTTCTGAGTACGAACTCATTTAAGCCCTTATAAACGCCCGGCGAAAAACGCTTTTAAAAATCCGGCGCCGAGAGGTCCTCAACGGTTGTCGCTGCTGATCATTCTGTTAAGTCCGTTGAGCTCTAAAATTTTTAACAAGCGCTTAAAGGAAAATACTTTTGTTCCTTCGATTTCCTTTAAAAGTTTTTTCTCAAAATCCTTCATTTCAGATCCCATCTGACTCATCTCCTCTCTTGATTACACCATCATTATACACAGCTTTTTATTTTTGTCAAGTGATTTTGCACAAAGAAAGCATTTTCGTTTTGTGCAACTATTACAAACGAGACATATAAAAAATCCTGCCTATAATAGACAGGATTTTTATAGTTATAACAGGGCTTTTAGTAATATATGACAAGCGGCGGTCTGTGTTTTACAGCAATTTAACGAAAAAACTGTTATTTTGATGATTAACTGCAAAAAAGTTTGTTACTTTTTTCTCAATATTTTTTAGTTTTTTCCTCTTCCGGGAGCAGCGACGCTATATCCTTCGGCAAATCTGCCGTAAAAATCATCTCTTTATTTGTTACCGGATGTATAAGCTTCAGCTTTCCGCAGTGAAGCGCAGGACGGTTTATTCTTGTATCACTGCTTCCGTACATATCGTCGCCGCACAAGGGCGTTCCCATTGACGAAAAATGCACCCTTATCTGATGCGTTCTGCCTGTTTCAAGATTTATTTTAAGAAAAGATGTTTTTCCGTCCGTCCAAAGGGACTTCCAGTGAGTAACGGCTATGTCTCCTGTTTCTCCTGCCGCCCGAAGCGTTTTCATGGGGTCGGGTCTGTATATGGGCTTGTCTATCGTACCTTCCCCTGTATACTCCCCCTGAACAACTGCATAATACTCCTTTTTGAAATTGCCTCCCAGCCTTGACGCGGCGTATTTATTCAAACCGCATAAAACAAGCCCCGACGTGCCCTTGTCAAGCCTGCCCACGGCTCTGAAGACTGCATTAATATTCTTTTTCCTGAAATATCCGGCAACGGCGTTGGCAAGAGTATCTCCCTGATGATTATGGGTAGGATGCATTGCAAGTCCCGCAGGCTTATTTATTACAAGGATATCACTGTCCTCATAAACTATATCAACAGGGCTGTCAAGGGCTTCAACTGTATTTTCCTCTTCCGGAATATTTACGGCAAGAATATCTCCCTGCTTTATTCTGTCAATGGTTCTTATATGCTCTCCGTTAAGGGTTATGCCTTTTTCCGTCCTTTTAAGAGAATTTACAAGCCTTGAAGAAAGCTTCGCCTTTCCCCTTAAATAGTGAATGACCTTTTTTCCCTCATATTCACCGTCTACAACAAATTCAAGATGCCGCATATTTCCTCCGAAAACAAAGAAAATTAAATTAATGCTATTACAAAGCTATTAAAAATGCGCCGCGAAATAAAACACGGCGCGTAATCGGTATTTTAAATTCAATCAGATTTTAACGGACCAGCCTTCGGGACCTTCGATTTTGCCCCACTGGATACCTGTAAGGGTATCGTAAAGCTTCTGGGAAATCTCGCCGATTTCGCCGTTGTTGATAATCATTTTCTTATCGCCCCATTTAAGCTCGCCGATAGGAGAAATAACAGCGGCTGTACCGCTTCCGAACGCCTCAAGAAGTCTGCCCTCGTCATAAGCCTTTGAAAGCTCGTCAATGGAAATTCTGCGCTCGGAAACATTCATTCCCCAGGACTTAAGAATTTCAATACAAGACATTCTTGTTATACCGCCTAAGATGCTGCCCTGAAGAGCGGGAGTGACAACCTCTCCGTCAAGAACGAAGAATACATTCATGGTGCCTACTTCTTCAACATACTTTCTCTCAACGCCGTCAAGCCAGAGAACCTGAGTATATCCAACCTTGTCCGCTTCGTCCTGAGCCTTAAGGGAAGCTGCGTAGTTTCCGCCTGTTTTTGTAAAGCCCATGCCGCCTTTTACTGCGCGGACATACTTTGTTTCAACATAGATTTTAACGGGATTAAGTCCCTCGGGATAATAAGCTCCTACGGGAGAGAGAATAATCATAAATAAAAGATGCTTCGCAGGATGTACGCCTACATGAGCGTCAACGGCAAAGATAAAGGGTCTTATGTAAAGAGATGTTCCCTCTGCCGTGGGAATCCAGTCCTGGTCAACCTTTACAAGCTCCTTGATTGCTTCAACTGCAAATTCCTCGTCAATGGCAGGAATACACAGACGGTCGTTTGAAACATTAAGTCTCGCCATGTTTTTGTCAGGTCTGAAAAGACGAATTTCGCCGTTTGCACAGCGGTAAGCCTTAAGTCCCTCAAAAACCTCCTGGCCGTAGTGAAGGCACATTGCCGCAGGATCAAGAGCTATATCGGCGTAGGGTACTATTCTGGGATCATGCCAGCCCTGTCCCTCGTCATAGTTCATAATAAACATATGATCCGTGTAATAATTACCGAAGCCGAGCTTGCTTTCATCCGTAGGCTTGGTTTTTGGATTTTTAGTGCGTTCGATTTTTATTTCCACTGGAAAAACTTCCTCTCAAATAATATACACATATAAAATGCTGATACTATTAAGTTTAGTATCAGCAAATTAAAAAGTCAATATTATTTTTTAAATTTTTTCTTTTGCGGTTCAAATAACGGCTTATCTGCGTTTTAGAACAAAGAAAATAACAAGAGCCGCGATAACCGCAAGAGTAGCTATTGAAAGAACAATAAGCACAATAATTGAAGAAGAGCTCATGGTGTCGCTGTCGCTTATAACAGGATTTGAAGCGGTTTCTCCTACCGTAACGCCGGCTCCCACAATAGCCGGTGCCGTTGTTTCCCCTACATTATATGTAGTAGTTTCCGTTGTGGTGCTCCCGGAATTGGTAACGCCTACCGCGGCAGTAGTTCCCACAGGCGCCGTTCCCGCAATAATAACATTTGTAGGCTGTGTTTCCATGGGGACGGTAGTTGCCGTGTTGGAGCCGTCGGAGGTTCCGAAGCCTCCGCTTAAAGCGTCCTTAATCATATCCGTGCCGCTTGCCCATGCCTCCTGCATTAATCCGAATATATCGTTTAAGGCAGTGTTATCCTGCAAGCCGCTTATAATTTCCGCAATATCCGTATCCGCAAGGCTTCCTAAATCGACCTCGTCAAGATTGTATTTTTCCAAAAAATCATTAAACTGCTGCTGTAAGTCAGCCTGAGCCTCAGGGTCGGAAGCGTTGTACTGCTCAAGAAGCTCCTGAAGCCTCTCCTCCAAGCTGTCCTGAATAGTGGCGGCGAAAACATTTACCGAAAGTCCAAGCGCAACCGTTAAAGCTGCAATGACTATCAGTATTTTCTTTAAAACAACCTTTGTCATTACTCTTCACCCATGAAATTGAATTTATTTTCATTTTACAACAAAGGTATTAAAAAGTCAAACACTATCTTTACTCAGCCCGTTAAAAAATTTAAGAAAAATTATATAAATTCTTTATAAATTTTATACTTCCGAAAGACCGGCGGCAAGTATCCCCAGATTGTCCCTGTAAATCTTTTCAAACTGAGAAAGAGGCAGAGGGCTTACTCCGGTTCCTGCCTCGACAGTGTAGCCCGGAAGGTTATACTCCTGAATAAACCAGTCCTTATAGCCGGCGTAAGATGAGTATTCCGGAGTTACAGTTAAAGGATATCCGCTGTTTTCGCTCATTTTTTCACCGATTTCAAAGGCTCTCGGAGGATCAAAGTCAAGGTATTTCCAGTAAATTATTTCACCCTGAGTGTGCATGGCAATTATCAGCTTAAAATCATGGCTCAATGTAAAATCATACATAGCTCTGCTTTCCGGTGCTGAAAGAGGAGCTTCGCCAACAAAGTCCCTGGGCGCCGGAGACACAAAGCCCCTCTGATATTTAAGCTCCTTTGCCTTTTCCCACATTGCCGGATAGTTTAAATTCAAATCAGTTCCCGCAATATTGGCTTTCCAGCCGTCAGGAAATCTTATATTGGGATACTCTTCCGAAATATTAACGGCTCTGCTGTAAAATTCGCCGCCGTCAACCGCTCCCGTTACAAGGTCCGTTCCGTCTGGATTCACAAGAGGAATTAAATACAGCTTCGTTTCATTGTAAAGCTTTTCCGCGCTTTCACAGTATATGCTGCCTCCAGCAGAATACGCTTCGGCGTAATCCTCGGCAAACTTCAATAAAACCGGCGTGGTTATCCATTCGTTGGCATGGTGCGCTCCATTATACGAAAGACTTTTGCTGCCTTTTCCCATAGTAAGACAGAATATGCTTTTTCCCATAACGCTTTTTCCTATTTCACTATACCCTATAAAAGGATATCTTACCCTTAGTCCCTCGGCAACAAGCGCCGCAAGCTCATAGGAATAGGGTATTTCCGTTGGCACAACGGGATATCCGTAGGGAATATTTATAACCTGGCCTATTTTAAGGAAATTTGCGTTGAGATCCGGATTCGCCCGTTTTATTGCGTCCACCGTCGTTCCGTATTTGTTGGCAAGAAGCCAGTATGTATCTCCCTTTTTTAATGTGTACCTGAAATAACCTTTTATATACTTTTCAAGAGGACGCCATGTGCTGTCTCCTATAACTCCGTCAACCGCAAGCCTGTTTGAATACTGATAATATCTTACAGCGCTTTCTGTTGCCGTTCCGAAAATTCCGTCAAGCCTTCCGCTGTAAAAGCCCGACCTTTTAAGCGCAAGCTGAGCCATGGAAACAAGCGAGCCTGTGCTTCCCCTTCTTAATATTTTCATTGAATCACCTCTTAAAAAATATGTTTTTTGTATGTGTTAAAATGATGTGACCCAAAAAAGAAGAGAAGTAACTTCAAAATATGGTATAATGAATTAGCTACA
>CALYBJ010000045.1 GCA_944412445.1 uncultured Clostridia bacterium | reverse complement strand
TGTAGCTAATTCATTATACCATATTTTGAAGTTACTTCTCTTCTTTTTTGGGTCACATCATTTTAACACATACATATACAAAAAGGTGACAAATAGAGAAAGAGCAGTGCTGAGCAAAAAACAGTTTTAGTTATTGGAACGATAAACATCGGTAGTTTATAAATATTCTTAAACTTCAAACCAAAATATATTTATAAAAATACTTGACTTTTTTATGTTTGAGTGGTAATATATTTAAGCATTAAAAAATGCTTAAATTAAACTGCGCTGATAGCTCAGCTGGATAGAGTGACTGGCTACGAACCAGTAGGTCGGGGGTTCGAGTCCCTTTCAGCGCGCCAAAGTTCCGAAAATTCAGTATTTCGGGACTTTTTTCTTTGCTGAATATATTTTTATTTTTTGCGTGCCAAGCGCTCTGTAAAAAGGCATTAAAAACAATTATATGACCTATGTAAAATTTCAGGCTCGTATCACTCCGAGCCTGTTTTTTATGCTGTAATGTGTCAGTTATCAAAGGTTTTGCTGTTATAATACGGTATGTCTTCGTCTCCGTGTTCCGAGGGGCGAATCCGTACAGCCATACCGGTTCCGTATTTCATTTTTCTTTCTATGACGGTGCTGCTGTCAACACTGTATTCGGCATATAAAAGCTGTGCCTCTTCGCCGGTATTGTCTCTGCTGCTGTTTTTTCCTGTATTTCCTTTTCTGTCCAAATAAAATTCTGCGATATACTTAACATCGCTGTTGAGAAAATAAAGCTGTAAACTGACTTTTTGTGACTCACCGCTGATAACGCCAACATACCATACATCGCCTGTGCGGCGTGCCGTTGCAGCTGTTTTTGATATTTCAGCCTTTAAAATGACTGAAGCATCCCAATCCGCGGGCATTTCTTTCCAGAACCCCCGTTCCTGCTCAGGAAGATTTTCAATTGTTTCCCTGTTGTTTGTGTCGGTATTTTTCCAGGGCCAGTAGACACAGTTGAGACCCGTAGGCCAAAGCACTGACGATGCAAGCTGATATCCTCTTGAAGCTTTTCCGGGGTAGCAGAATGTATGGTCAGCAAAGCCCTGAATTCCTCTCGCAAACAGTGAATTAATATCTCCCTTTATATCTTTTTCGGTAAGTCCTTCATCACCTAAAACGCCTTCGGCAGAAAGCAGATTAGGATATGTTCTTTCTATTCCTGTTTGAATCCATTCGTCGTGAACAGTGAGCATCAGCTTATGTTCAGCGGCAGCTTCAATTATATTTCTTGTACTTTCTTCATTTTCCTGGGACTTATCAGGGACAAAACCGGGTTTTACACCTGCAACGCCCCAGTCCTCGAACTGTTCAAATAATTCATCCAAAGTATATCTGTTAAGCCTGTCGTTAAGCTGAACATCATTAACATACAGGAAAATGCCTATGCCCTGTGATTTTGCATATTCAACTGTTTCGGGAATACTGATGTTAGGCGACATTTGAATATCACCGCCCCACGGGCAATTTTCATATACATTAAAGGGATTGTCCGATGCGTTGAACACACCGTTTGCAGTAACATATTTGCGCATAAACTCTTTTGACCGGGCTATTTCGGGCAAGTCGTCCGAATCGGGAACAAGCTTATCCGGATCAAGCCGAGGATCGGATTTTTCATCAAATTCAGGACCGTACCATCCAAAGTCAAGTATCAAATAATCAAGACCGCATTTTTTTGCGGTATCAACATAAAGCTTCAATGACTCCGTTGTTTCGCTGAACAAACCGAGCATAAGCGCCTTGCCGGGTTTTACCCACTGACTGTACTGATATTTTTCTTCGTCGGGTTTGTCATTCAAATTTAAGATTATATCTTTATTCTCCGGCAGGTCCGCAAGGCTGTCTCCTATAATAAATGTCCGGTAGGGCGACGCATAGGGACCGTTTTCAGTTACCTTTATCTCTTGCTTGATTGGTTTAAGCAAGCCGTCGGAAGTTTTATTTAAAAGAGGATAAGCATAATTTTCCAGCTTTGATACGGCAAGAGTTAATGCAGTACCGCTGTGAAATTCCGCAGTTAGAGGAGGATGAATATTTGTTTCTTTCGGCAATCTTGTGATTTTGTGTATTTTCACAGTCTGCTGCTGACCGTTCTCGTGGCAAAGCGCGACGCCTTTTTCTTTAAGGGAAAATCTTGTCTGTTCTTCTGTAATTGTATAATCACCGTAAACCGAGGGGTCAGGCAATATATATCTGAAAGCAATTCCTGTGTTGTAGGCTCTTACTTCAACAGACAAGCTTTTATTATCATTTTTTATTAAGCCGAAAACCTTTTCGTTGTACTTATCCCGGATTTCAGATTTTTCGCCTACCAAAGGAGACCAGGCTTCGTCGTTAAAATTTGAAGACAATATTTTTATCTCCCGGAAATCACTGCTGAAACTGCCGATTGCAGTATCAATGCCCATTTGAGAGGCTCTGACTGTTTCCTCATTATTGTATACGATACTGTAATAAGGAACACCGTCTTCAAGCCACAAATACAGGTGTAAATCCTTATCCGGTGCGTCAATCACCTGCGCATTTGAAGGAGCGGAAAATTTTTCGGTGCTGTTTTTATGTGATTGACCAACGATAATAAATATTGCCGCTGCCGCAAGTATTACAAATAAACAAATCAGTATAAATTTAATCATTGCAAATTTTTTCCCATATCCATACATACTTTCAAAAATATTTTTCATTATCATTTTATCATATAATTTACGCAGAGTAAACAATTTCATTGTCTGTTATCAGCAAATAATAAATTTTATATATTTTCTGTCGGTAATGCAGGGAGCCGTCAGCCGGAAATTCCGGACTTGTTTATATTAGATTTTACATAGCAAAAAAAAAGCAGGCGTAATGCCTGCTTTTGTTATTTGATATAATCAGTCGTCAAGAGCTTTAAGCAAATCGCTTACTGCCGATTTTGAAGGAATTTTATCGGAGCTTATAATCGGGTTATTTTTAGCTGCTTCGATTCTTGCGTTCTTTTCTGCGATTGCAACAGCTTCGGCTTCTGTCTGGCAGCGGATATATTCCATTTCCAAAACAGTCGTAACGGTGTGGATGCCCTTTTCGTCAAGCTTTGAAAGCTTTTTGATAAGCTCTGTTGTGGTGTCTGTTACAACAACGGGATAAATACCGTTAATGAGCTTAATGTCAAGAGCGTTGCACATTTTGCAGACAGTTGCAAAAGCCGTTCCGCTTACCCCGTTTTTAATAGCGCTTACGATTGTTGTCTGAGGAATTCCCAGTTCTTCAGAAAATTTTCTTGTACTGGAATACTTGTACTTGATGTTTTTCTTGATAAGTTGTGTTAATTCGTCCATTAGTATACCCCCGTATAATTAATAATTGAATTATATCAAATAATTTCCTTTTTGTCAATAAAACTTTGAAAAATGATAAAAAATTTTTACGAAAATTTGCTTTTTTCTTTGCTATTTTGTAAACATTGTTAATTTTTTGGCGAGCGTGATAATTTCAAAAGGCTTGTAATCGTAAGATTTTATAATTTTTTCCTCATTTTCCGTTAAATCAGTAAGGATGTATTCGTCATTAAAATTCAGAGTACCTCTTTTTCCGTTTTGCTCTGAAAGTCTTATAATAATATATTTGCCGTTTTCGGAAAGCTTCATAGCTTCAAGGTAGAGGTCTCCGAAATTCAAATCGCTGTTTAAGTCTGCCTTTCTTAACGGAATATTGTATTCAAAGGCAATATTATTAATATTTGCCGATACGAAGTCGCCGTCATGGGGAAGAATAAGGTAAGAAAATTCGTGATGTCCCATGTCTGATGTGGGATCCGGTCTGATAGTAGAGCGGAGAAGAGACAGTGAAACAGCGTCCTCGCTTATTCCCGCACCGTATTTGCCGTTGTTGATAATTGAAATGCCGCCGCCGGTTTCTGAAATATCAAACCATTTGTGATGGCAAACCTCAAAGCGTGCCTGCTGCCAGGTGGTATTTTTTGTCATATCCCTTTTTATAAAGCCTGCGGAGGTGTCGCATACAAGCTCTCTTGTTAAAATGTCGGGACAAAAGTCAACCTTTGCAAGTCGGTGTTTTTCGTGCCAGTCAACAATATTTTCAACTTCAACAGCTTCCGACTGTCTGAAAAGCCTTATAATCATTTTCCAGCGGCTTTTTGCAGTTTTTAATACTGTTGTAAATTCAGCGGTTTCGTTATTTTTAAATGTAAGCGCAAGAGGAGATTCTATAGTAAGCTCTTCTTCCTTGTCCCGGTAGTTAGGAAGAATATCCCATGCGTCATAATTTCCCGGATAATCTAAAAATAGCCTTAATTTATTGAAATTACCTTTAATCCACTGGCGATTTCGGCGTTTATCGAAAAAATATTTTATGCTTCCGTCGGAATTAAATGAAATAGAGTAAAAAGGAGTTTCGATGTTTTCTCCTGTTGTTATCCATTCTGAAACATCGTGAGGTTTTTCAATTTCGCCTGATTGAAGGGCTTCAATGCCAGGAACCGCAAAGAATCCCTTTTTGCCCAGTCTTACAACATCGCCCTTTTCGTCTTCTATGAATGTAAGGGAAGTTCTTTTAAAATTAAGGGTGTTAAAATATTTTGTGCCGCAGTTTATTATTTTATTAAGCTCACTGTCAATTTCCTCATAGTCGGCGATTGCGTCCCTGTAAACAGGAGTAATGTGGCTTCCGGGAAGAATATCGTGGAACTGGTTAATAAGGAGCTTTTTGTAAAGCTCTCTTATTTTTTCAGCGGGATATTTTTCTCCGTTTTTAATAAGCTTTAATGAGGAAATGATTTCAGCGTCACGGAATTTATACTCAAGCATTCTGTTGAACCGCTTGATTTCGGATTTTGTTGTAAAGGTTCCTCTGTGCATTTCAAGATAAAGCTCGCCGTCCCATGTTGCCAGCTTTTTATTTTCATTGAAATTTTCCGTAAGAAATTCACGGGCAGAAATGTGGCGGGTATTAGGCATTGCCGAAATCTTTTCGAATCGGTGCATAAATTCAATCATTTCTTCGGTGACGCCGCTGCCGCCGTCGCCGTAGCCGAACATCTGAAGTGTTTCCGTATCGGTGTCCTTATCCTGAAAAGCGTCCCAGTTTTTCTGGATTTGGTCGGGCATATTCCATGAGATAAAATGAGTAGGCGGAACACAGGCATAAATTTCAGTGCCGTCAATACCTTTCCATATAAAATTATTATGCGGAAATCTGTTGGTATCATTCCAGGTTGACATTTTGTTTGATACAAAATATTTAACTCCGGATTTTTTAAGGATCTGAGGAAGTATCCAGCTGTTGCCGAAAACATCGGGAAGCCAGCAGGTATCAACGGTGATGCCGAATTTTTCCCTGTAGTAGCTTTGACCGTAAAGGCACTGTCTTATAAGGCTTTCTGCGCAGGGAATATTGCAGTCCGGTTCAACATACATTGCTCCCACAGGCTCAAACTGACCGTTTTTGATTTTTTCTTTCAGCTCTGAAAAGACCTCCGGATAATATTTTTCCACGGTTTCATAAGTATAAGCCTGAGTATGAGCGTATTTAAAGTCCGGATATCTGTCCATAAGACGCATTTGAATAAGCACCGTTCTTAAATTTTTCTGGACGGCATGAATTCTTCTCCAGTAGTAGGCGATATCAAGGTGAGAATGAGCTATTAAAGCCACATTTCCGCTGCCGCCGTAGCTTTTGCAGGAGAAAATATGACTGTCAATATATTCGGAAGCTTTTTTAACATCTTCCGTTTTGAAATCATCAAAATCAATAAGGTTCAGGGCGCAGTCAAGCTCACGGTTTATAAGGCGTCTGTAATCTTCGTTAAAGCAGTCGTTTTTAGCAATGTTCAAAAGCAGATCAATATCGTAAACAAGAGACTGAACATCATCGTCGGCAATGCAGAGATAGCCGCCCTCAAAAATCTGACGGCAGCCTCTTACCGACAGAGATTCCGGATTTCTTTCATCGTCGGGCTTGGAGCGGTTGTAAGCTGTTATATCGATATTAAGCATATCGGAATCGATATAAGGAGAGATAATAAGGCTTTCCCTGTTGGGATCAATTCCACCCACATATCTGCCGTTTATTTTTATAATCATTTCCGCCGCTGTCTTTAAAGCAAAACGCAGCTCTTTATTTTTGTATTTTTCAGGAACCTTTACAGTTGCCGTGATAAAAGCCGTGCCGTCGGGAGTAAAATACATATCTCCTTTTTTAAGAGGTCTCGGTTCCTTGTCATAAAACTCAAACTGCATTTCCGCGGTCTGACGGGCTTCTCTTATTAAAAAAGATGTTATTTCTGTTTTATCTGCGTAAATATGCCTTTTCAGCCAGCCGAATCTTAAATCGGTGTATTCTTCGGGTCTCATGCTTCGGCGTATAACTTTAATATGTGCCATAATATTTCTCCTGTAATAAGTGGGATTATTTCAATTTAGGTGTCCCAGAAAAATGGTTTTTTTCTTATGGGTATAACGGTTACATCTTGGTTAAGATCCTTTTTAATCATATCCTGAATCCATTTTATACATCTGTCGAGTATGAGACATTTTGAACATTCGCCCTGCATGATAACAGTTACTTTATCACCGTTTTGTGAGTCAAAAAGGATTTCGCCGCCGTCTCCCTGAATTTTAGGTCTTATGATTTCGTTAATATAATGTTCCATGCTCTGACCTCTTTCGGCTTTTTATAATATTTTAAACATCTGAAAGAACAATGTCAATAAATCCGAGCAAAAAATATTAGCTTCCTGTCTGCGTTGTAAATAGATGTGACCCATTTTTGATAAAAATAAAGTCAAGATACGGTACAATGTTTTTGAACGC
>CALYBJ010000044.1 GCA_944412445.1 uncultured Clostridia bacterium | reverse complement strand
AACAACACAAAAAATCATCCGAGACTCACAATATCGTGAATCTCGGATTTTTTAGGGCGTTTTTTTACAGCCGCTTTATTTTCCTTATTTTTTTGATTATTAAATAAACCAAATTGTTTGTCCTTCTGTTTTTCGGACGGTTCAGTCCATTTTATCGACAGTCTGAAGCGGTCTGTATTATTTTTTTGAAGCAGTCTGCATCTCTTTTTCGATTTCGGCTTCTTCGTTAAGCATTGCGGCTTCCTGTTCCATCTGAACATCAGGGAAAGCCGAAAGCATAGGCTCAACATCTTTTTTGCCCTTTATCTTTCTGTCAACATAGTTCTTTGTGATTTTTGCAACAAGTCCCGAAAGAGAAACTACGCCTATAAGGTTAGGTATCATCATAAGACCGTTGAATGTATCTGAAATATCCCAAGCAATGCTGGAAGTAAGCAAAGCGCCGGAGATAATCATAATAACAAAGAAAGCCTTATAGAAAACGGTGGCTTTCGTTCCGAAAAGGAATTCAAATGCCTTTGTTCCGTAATGGGACCAGCCCAGAACCGTTGTAAATGCGAAAAGGAGAATTGCAACGGCAATAAACATACTTCCCAAATTAACATTGCCGATTTTGAAAACAGAGTCGAAGGCAGAGGCAACAAGAGTGGCGTCAGTGCCTGCATGAGGAGCGATAACTCCTGTTTCAAGGTCGATAACCCCTGAAGTAAGAACAACGAGAGCTGTCATGGTGCATATAACCATAGTGTCGGCGAAAACCTCAAAAATGCCCCACATACCCTGTCTTACAGGTTCTTTAACATTTGAATTTGAGTGAACCATAACGGAAGAACCGAGGCCGGCTTCATTGGAGAAAACACCTCTTTTAAATCCCCATGTAACAACAGTTTTAACAAGAACGCCCGTAGCGCCGCCCCAAACAGATTTTGGAACGAAAGCCGTAGTAAAAATAGCTTTAAAGGCGTTGCCTATTTCATAGTAATGTGCGCCGATAACGATAAGCGATCCGACAATAAAAGCTATAACCATAAAGGGAACAACTTTTTCCGCAACGGCGGCGATTCTTTTAAGACCGCCCAGTATAATAAGACCGCCGATTATCATAAGAGCCAAGCCGATAATAAGAGCGTAAAGAGAAACGGAGCCTGAAGAAGATGAATAAAGTGTGACGTCTGAAAGAGCATCTATTTTAAACGCCGATTCAATGTTTGCCACGATTTTGTTTACCTGACCCATGCTGCCTATGCCGAAGGAAGCAAGAAGACAGAAAATTGAAAATAAAACGGCAAGGAATTTTCCTATTCCTTTACAGCCCTTATATGAGCCGAGGCCGTCACGGAGGTAATACATGGCGCCTCCTGACCATTCGCCCTTTTCGTTTTTTCTGCGGTAGTAAATACCTAAAACATTTTCGGAGTAGTTTGTCATCATTCCGAAGAAAGCGGCAACCCACATCCAGAAAACAGCGCCTGCTCCTCCTGAGCAAATAGCGGCGGCAACGCCTGAAATATTACCTACGCCAACGGTAGCTGCAAGAGCGGTGCAGAGAGCCTGAAACTGGGAAATAGATTTTTCATTTTTTTCCGTATGTCCTGAAACATGCTTGCTTCTCATGCTGCCGATAGTCTGCTTCCACCAGTGCTTAAGATGTGTAATCTGGAAGAATTTTGTAAGCACGGTCATAAGAATACCCGTGCCCAAAAGGAGTATAAGCCCCAGCTTTACCCAGACAAAATCATTAATAATGCTGTTAATTTCCGAAAGTTTGTCAAGGAAGTCCATAAAATCACCGTCCGAAAAATTTAAACAATAGATTTAAGCTAAAATAAAAAAGCACTGCGGAAAAGCAGCGCAAAAGGAAAAAATCATAAGGTAAGAACCTTATAATTAAAATAAACCGTCCTTTTGCCTGAGAGATTGGCGCAAAAAAATACGCCTTGCACCTTCGGCATCCGACAAGCGGAATTCTCCGGAATTGCTATCCGTTTACAGTCACATCCATACGGAAACCTGAGAGTGTTACTCCTTCGGAAAAGCGAAAAGCCTTATCTCCTGCAAACTTCATTTAGCTTATATTAATTTGTAAAAAACATTTTACTCTTAACATAAATAAAATTCAATAAAAAATGAGTTTTTCGGAAGAATAATTAAAAAAGGAAAATACCCGGAGAAAATTTTATAACAATAATAAAAAAGTACAGTTGAATGAAAATAAAAAATATGGTATATTTATTTTAATATATATGACAGGATAGTGAAAATAATGAACGAAGAAATGCTGACAGAAAAGAAAATATCATCGGAAAATGTTTTTGACGGAGTGCTGCTCCATGTATACAAGGACAAAATAGAGCTTCCCAACGGAAATACCGCTACAAGGGAATATATAAAGCATCAGGGAGCGGTATGCGTTGTGCCGGTAACGGATAACAATGAAATTATCGCTGTAAGGCAGTACAGATACCCAATAGGAAGGGTAACGGTTGAAATTCCTGCCGGAAAGCTTGACAAGGGAGAAACTCCCCTTGAGGCCGCGAAAAGAGAGCTGAGCGAGGAGACGGGAGTCGAAAGCGCTGACATAAAATATATAGGGGGGCTTTACCCGTCGGTGGCTTATACGGACGAGCTTATTCATATGTTTATGGCGAAAAATTTGACATACGGCGAGGCTCATACGGATTTTGACGAATTTTTAAATGTTGAAAAAATACCCGTTGATAAATTTGTTGAAATGATAATGAACGGAGAGATAATGGATTCAAAAACACAGGCAGCCGTGCTGAAGGCTGAAAAAATTTTGAAAAATGAAAAATAATATCAAGCCGATAGGGTGTATATATACTGATTTCGGAACGAAATTCGGAGTGCCCAGGCAAAGCGGACTTGCCGGAGAGCTTCGGGGCAGAATCGTTTTTGAAAAGGAATACGCCAGGGAGGAAGCCTTTAGGGGGCTTGAGGAATTTTCTCATATATGGGTGATCTGGAGCTTTTCCGAAAACGAAGACAAAAATATTTCTCTTACGGTAAGACCGCCGAGGCTGGGCGGCAACAGGAGAAAAGGTGTTTTTGCCACACGGTCTCCCTTCAGACCCAACTCAATGGGACTGTCCTGCGTAAAGCTTGAAAAAATCGAAAATACGGCGGAGCAGGGGATAGTTCTTTATGTATCGGGAATAGATATGATGAACGGCACCCCTGTTTTTGATATAAAGCCCTATGTGCCGGTAACGGACTGCGTAAGGGAAGCCTCCGGCGGATTTACCGAGGAAACAAAAAAGCATTTTTTAAATGTTGATATTGACGAAGAGCTATTAAATATTTTGCCGCAGGAAAAAAGAAACGGCGCCCTTCAAATGCTTGCCCTTGACCCGAGACCGTCCTATATAGAAGATGAAAGCAGAATATACGGCGTTGAGTTCTGCGGACATGATATAAGGTTCACGGTTAACGGAAATGTTTTAAAGGTGATTGAAATTCTTTGAAAGAAAAAACAGACGGTTTTGTCCGTCTGTTTAATTATTTTTGAAATCCGAATCCTTTAATATGTCTCTGAAGCTTTTATCATAGTGAGTTTTAAGAAATCTCTGAGTCTGTCTTTCACTGAGACCCAGCTTTGAGGCAAGAGCGGAAAGGGTTAAATTTTTTTCATACAGGAACATATTTTCTATAATCAAAAAACGCTGTTCGTCAAGACTGTCTGACAAAAAGGACGAATCGGGGGAATTTTCATCATAAATTCTTATTATTAAAGTGAGAAGCTGTTTTAAAAGCCCCGATATCATATCCTCTTTTGATGTAAAGTTGTTTTTGTATTCCAAAATAATCTGACTTGGAATTGTAAAGTCAAACTTATTATAGAAGCAAAAATCGGTGTTTAAAAAAAGCTCAGCCCCATTATTTTTATCGTTGGCTTTTTTTACCTGAAGATAAATAAAAATATCCTGAAGAAAATTGCTTTTATCGGAAATCTGGGCGTGCTTTATAAGTGGGCCCGTAATGAAAAAATCGCCTTTTTGAAGAGAATATTCATTATTTTCCGTTTGAAGGGTTCCCTTGCCATCTGTTATAAAATGAAGCTCATAGCTGTTTTTTGAATGATAGTGCATGGGAATGTTTTTTAAAAGCCTGCCTCCGCCGCAGTCCGCAAGCAAAAAGGTTATTCCGGACCAATGAAATTCAATCATAAAATCACCTTAAAAATTATAGCACAAATACGACATATTTTCAATTATCATGTCGCATTTTATTTAATTATTATATGTTATACTTCAAATGCAGAGGTGAATGTAATGAATGTTAAAACGACAATAAAAAAAGCGGCTGCGGCGGCGCTTGCTTTAGGTTTAGGTGTAAGCCTTGCAGGCTGTACTCCTCAGAAAGCAGATATCAGCAGTTTTTTTTCATCTGACGGAACTGTTGCGTACTGTACCGGCTACAAGGAGCTGTCAGCCAATAAAACCAATTCCACGGAAGCATGGCGCAACGGAATGGTGTGCGGAAACGGAAGGCAGGGAGCTGTTGTAAGCGGCTCACCCTATGAAGATACGCTTATATTCCAGAATATACATTTTATAATGCCCAACAACAATCCGAGAATCTGTCCCGACACATCGGACGAACTTGAGAATGTAAAACAGAGCATTGTAAAAGGCGAGGACATTACGGATGACGCCAGCTACGATGATGTATACTATTATCATCCCGGGGGACAGCTCAGAATATCTTCGGAAAAAAGCAGTCTTGACAGCTACATAAGATATACTGATTACAACACTGCTCAGACGGGAGTAAAGTATACCGATAAAAACGGAACATGGGAAAGAGCAACCTTTACTTCAAAGGCGGATGATGTAACAGTTACAATGATTACAAAGTCAGACGCGGGAACGAAGATTAATACGACTCTGTCTTTTGACAACATATCTTCTCTTGCCAATTACGGCGACGGAAACGAAAAGGATATGCAGTATAAAAAGACGGCGGGAGAAAGCGGCGAATACATCGCTTTTGTAGCACATTACCCGAATTATGAAAACAGCGAGCTTAAATACGGCGGCTACGCCACGCTTACTTATGTTGTATGCGAAGGCGGAACAAAGGAAGTAATTCAGGGTAATGAAGTAAAGGACGAGCAGTATGTATCGGAGGAAAATCCTCAGATACAGATAAATGACGCAGATGCAGTATATCTTATTACAGTATCCGACAGAGATTCGGATATGGGCAAAATAGACGATTTTAAAAATCAGACCGAATATGAGCTTTTGGACGATCTTAAAGATAAAGCTCAGAATGTTGCCGAAAAATATACTGAAAACGGAGCTTTTAACTATCAGAAGGCCCTTGGCAGTCACCTTGAAATATATCAGCCACAGTTTGAAGCCGTAACCTTTGAGCTTGGAGACGGAAGCAGCGACAAGTCCAACGAGGAGCTTATAAAGGATGCGAAAGGCTCAGATGAAATCAGCGCGCCTCTTGCCCAGAGAGCGTACTATTCAGGCAGATATGCTTATATCTGCTGTGCAGGCTATTCAACAAGCAGGCTTTACGGTATGTGGACAGGAGAATGGAACACAGGCTGGGGAAGCAAATACACAATGGACGCCAATGTAAACCTTCAGGTGTCTTCCATGAACACAAGCAATATATCTTCAGCGCCCATAGGCTATGCTTATTTTATACTCAGACAGCTTCCCGACTGGGAGGAGAACGCGAAAGCCACCCACGGTTATACGGACGCCATACAGGCTCCGGTAAACACAGACGGCGACTGCGCGGCAATAACGGAAACTTGCTACCCTTATCCCTTCAGATACTGGAATGCGGGAACAGCGTGGATGATACTTCCTCTGTATGAAACCTTGCAGTGCTACGGCGACATACAAATACCTTTAAGCGATGAATTTGACCTTGAGGAATTAAAATCAGTGCTGTCGCCTGTTCAGGAGGATTTAACAGACGAGGACATTGAAAAAATAGAAGAAAGAGGCTATCTTGAGCTTGAAAAGGACATACTGCTTCCTCTTCTTACAAAAAGCGCAAATTACTGGGATCAGCTTTTAAGCCCTGAATATTATACGGACGCGCAGGGCGCGATACATTACGAGAAGGGTAAAACTCAGCTTGAAGAGGGAGAAAGCTACTGTATTCTTCCCAGCTATTCACCGGAAAACAATCCTGCAAATTACAGCAGTCCTTCAACTGCCAACTGTGCTATTGACATATCCGCGTGCAGAAGCAGCATGGATATGCTTATAAGAGTTATAAAGGATGTTGACCCTGACGCAGACACAAGCAAGTGGGAGCAGCTTAAAAACGACCTGCCGCCTTATTTATATGATGAAACGGGAGCGCTGAAGGAGTGGGCTTGCACTGATTTCACGGAGAATAACGAGCACAGACATTTAAGCCATATGTACTGCGTATGGCCCTTAAACGAAACTCAGGACGACGAGGAGCTGAAAAAGGCCTGTGAACAGGCGATTGCCAACAGAGAGAGCGAAAACGAAGCCAGCCACGCTCTTGTTCACAGAAGCCTTATAGACACAAGGCTTAAAAACAGAAGCGACTTGACCCAGTCTCTGGCAACGCTTATGAACAGCAAAATATATTATGATTCGTTAATGACAAATCACAACTTTGACAGAGACAGCTGTTACTGCACCGATTTTGAGCTTGGATATCTGGGAATAATAAACGAAGCCTTGGTGTATTCGGAAGAGGGAGAAATCGAGCTGCTGCCCTGTCTTCCGGAAAGCGGATTCGGAAGCGGCAAAATAACGGGACTTAATACAAGAACAAGAGCGCAGATTGAATCTCTTGAATGGGATATTGAAGGAAAAACCGCGAAAGCCGTGATAAAATCCGATTTCGAGCAGACAATAGAATTTTCCTGCGGACTTTCGGAGGATGTAAAAACCGCAACGTTTAAAGCGGGAGAAAGTAAAATAATCGAGTTTAAAATAAGCGAATAATAAAGAACAAGCCGCCGGAAAACCGGCGGCGGTTTTTTATAAAAAACTTTGCCCGCATAAAAATGCAGGCAAAGGAAATTTTAATATTTAATATAATAAGTCTTATTTATCGGAGCC
>CALYBJ010000043.1 GCA_944412445.1 uncultured Clostridia bacterium | reverse complement strand
GTGAACCCCCTTGGCGCAAAGTGAACCCCCTAACGCAAAAGGGGGTTCATTTGTATCACAATTAGGGTCATTTGCCAAAAAACAGCAATCCTTGCGGGTTGCTGTTTTTTTGTGCATATGGAACTGTAATGATGAATATTAATTATTTTCAATTGCATAAAACACGGCTTTATGGATTGAATTTTCATTTTCAAAGGGCAAATCGGAGTTCATATTGAAGAGCATGATTCCTCCGCAGCCGAACTGAAGTGACAGCGCCGTTTTGTCACGGGCTTCAGCATGGGAGTTAAAATATATCCCTGCTGTTTTTTCCGAACCGTCAGCCTCGTATGTTACATCTGAAACATAATTGCCGAATTTGCCCAAATCGGGATAATCTGAAAACGCCGGCCAGAAGGGATCACCGTTTTCCGGTCTGCCGTATTCGGGAATACCCAGGAATATTTTTTCCTTGGGAACTCCGAAGCCAATCATTTTTTCAATTGCAAGCCTGCCGCATTCATAAATATCGGAGTGGTCGCCTCTGTCGTCAAAAAGGTCGTAGGACATAACATTAAAATGGTCAACGGCTTCAATGGCTTCATCTGAAAAGCCGAACTGCCATATAGTACAGGCTATGGATACCTTTGCGAATTCAGCTGTTTCCAGAATAAGCTTGTTGTAGGCGTCAAACTGGTATGATTTCGTGGGGTGCTCCCAGTCATAGTCGATGCCGTCAAAGCCGTATTTCTCACAAAATTCTTTTATGCTGGACATGATTTTATCAAAATTATTGTTGAGAAAATCGCATCTGTAATCGTTAGGGTCTTCGTTGGGATCGTCGCTTTCAAGCTGGAAAAGGACGGTGCACCAGAGAGTAACATCTCTGCCCTTAACGGCGTCCTTTAAAGTATCAAGATATTCTGAGAATTTATCCTCACCGATGCTTATTACAATATCGCCGTTTTTGTTAAGGCTTACGGTGCTGATAACAATGATATCGGTAACCACATTAAAATAGTCGGAAAAACCGGGTTTTGCCATAAAATCCCCCGTGTACTCGTTAAAGACAAGATACTCGCTTACTCTGAAATCCGGGTTGCTGCGGCTTTCGTTGTATACTTCAATGCCGCCGATTTTAACGGGAGCCGAAATGTCCGTAAATTCAATTTTAATTTTTTCGGTTGTTACGGCGTCAAAGGAGCAGAGACGATATGTCATAATTCTGTCCTGACGATAAATTTCCGTATAACCATTTTTAGTTTCCGCGTAGACGGTAAACAGACGGACATTATCCGTAAGCTCTCTTAAAACAAGTGTGTTGATTTCAGCAGGACTGCCGAAATTTATTTCGATATATTCGCCGTTGTTTTTGCCGGTTGTCCAGTAAGTAAGGGAAGATGAGTCTGTAAGGGTCCATTTTAAGTATTCGGAAGAAGAAACGGAAATATCAGCTTCCGAGGCAAGCTCAGGGCTTGAAAACGATATTTTCGCAGGATTTGCGTCAATTTTATCAGCAAATCCGAACCATCCTCCGAAAAAGGTCATAATTGTTAAAAGTATTGATAAAAGTTTTACCATAATGTTATACCTCCTTAAAATGATTATAAAATATAAATAAAATTTGTCAAGTATAAATATAAATTTTTTATTGTATTTACATAATAAAAAACTGCGAAGCCAAAAAGCTCCGCAGTCATTCATTTTATTTTACTTTTTTTCAGTGGTAGTAATTTTAATTTTTGAAAATACATTTTTAATTAAAAAATTCAAGATATCAATAAATTCAACAATAACCTGAAGCCACATAATAAACGCCTCCGTTTTTTATATTATTATACAATTGTAAGCGTAACTTGTCAAGGATGCAAAAATATTAATTCCTGTTAAAAAAACAGCCGCTGAAAATAACGGCGTCCGGAGAAAAATCACTGTAAGCAATAACCAAGTCCGCTTTTCTGCCTGCTGAAATAAAGCCTGCGGAGTTTTGCAGGCCTGCGGATACGGCAGGGATATTCGTTACGGAAGCCACAGCCTTCTGAGGCTTTACGCCTATTGAAATAAGCTTTCTCATCATATCGTAAATATTCATAGTTGAACCGGCAAGGGTACCGTCTTCAAGAGTGGCAACGGAATTTTTTACATAAACCCGAAGCTTTCCCAATGTATATGTACCGTCTTTTAAACCTGTTGCCGACATGGAATCGGAAATAACGGCGATTTTTTCTCCTTTAAAATTAAACATCATTCTGAGAACGGGAGGCGCCACATGGATACCGTCGCAAATCATTTCTGCAAAAGCGTCGGAATCGAAAAAGGCTCCGATTACTCCGGGATTTCTGTGGTGAAGTCCGTTCATTGCGTTAAAAATATGAGTAATATGGTCGGCTCCTGTGTTAATGGCTCGAACAGCGGTATCGTAATCGCAGTCGGTATGAGCTATGGAGGATTTACCTTTGAATTTTTTTATAAAATCCATGGAAGTGTCATATTCGGGAGCTAAATCAACAATTTTTATGATATCTCCCAGAGAGTTTACAAAATCAATGTCGGGAGCTTTTAAAAGGGAAATATCATGAGCGCCGCATTTTTTCGGTGAAAGATAAGGTCCTTCAAGATTTATGCCGAGAATTTGAGCGCCGGTGTAAGCATCATTTTTAACGGAAGCGATATTATCGACAGCCTTTTTAATATCCTCGTCGGAGAGCGCCACAGTGGTGGGCAGGACAGATGTTATACCGTTGTTAAGGTAATAAGACAGCATTTTTTTAATATCGCCGGGAGAGGCTGTGGAAAAGTCAAAGCCCATACATCCGTGGGTGTGAATATCCACAAGGCCCGGCAGAATATATTTCCCGGCGCAGTCTATAATATTCTCGTCATCGGAAAAGGAGCCGATGCCTTCAATAATTCCGTTGTTTATTTTTATATCCGAAAGTGTAAAATCACCGTCTGCAAAAATATAGCCGTTTTTAAGAATCATAATAATCACCCTCTATATGTTACCATTAAAATTAATAGAAATAAACACTTTTTTTTAAATTCACCGTATAATAATTTTTGCCGGTATGTTAATAAAATTTTACAGTGTAACATCAGATTAAAACATGAAAAACTGCGGTTCCGTTTCGGCTGCCGCAGCTTTTAAGCTGAAAAAATAAAAAACCCGCCGTGCCGTTTGCCGCCGATAATAACCTGCCATAAAGCAGGTGGGTGCCGCCCGTCATCCTCGCGCTCCCTTCGTCCGCAAAAGCGGGAGGTCTGCATCCCTATGAACGGAGCCAAGCTCCCTTTTAAAGAGTGTTGGGTTAATATAAGCTGCAAATTGTCGCACACAGCAGGAATTTATTAAATTGATACTAAGAAAAAAATCAGTCGTCGTCAAACTCGAACATATCGGAAAGGCGTTCTTCAAACATTTTTCCGATTTTCATAAAAAGAGCTTCGTCTTCAATGGGTTCAAGATAAATGTCGTCGTCCTCATAGTTTCTTTCAAGAATGATAAGCTCGCCGTCATCAATTACATCCTCATTTTCGTCGTAAACGGGAAGAAGGGCAACATACTCCTTGTCGCCTAATTCAATGGAATCAAGCTCTTCAAAGGTATGCTCGGTGCCGTTTTCGTCAACAACGCTTACAATAACGGGATCATATTCTTCGTTTTCGTTATTATTGTTATTTAAAAACTCTTCGCTCATAATTTCTCTCCCGAATATAATTATATGCACAATCGCCGGATAAATACCGGCGGATTTTATGTTTATATTTTAACAGGAAAAAGCAAATGTGTCAATATGAAACGCGTATGTTATTCGGAAAATTCCGCCGCCCAGAAGCAGGTGAATTTTTCTTTTGCGTCCAAAGCTTCAATGGCGTCCTTCTGTGAAAAATCGGATTTTTTGTCGTAGGAATCGTTTACGCCCCACCAAGGTTCTATGCAGACATAAGGAGCGCCGGGCTTAGCCCAAATGCCAAGATACGGACATCCGCCCATATTGAATTTAACGGTTCTGTTGTGGTCCGGACTTTTAAGGGTGATATTTTTTGACTTGATGCCGGATAATATAAGAGCGTCGTTATTGAAAATATCTTTTGTAATGACAATTTTGCTTTCGTTTTTTAATACGGGAGTTTTTTCCGAAAGGCGTATTGATTCATTGTCTATTGAAACAGTGTCAAGAGTTTCGTTTTCGTCAAATTCAAGATAATCTCCTATTTTGCAGTTAAACGCTGGATGTGCGCCTAATGAAAAATACATTTTTCCGTCGTTTGTGTTAATGACCTCGTGAGTGACTTTAAGCGAGCTGTCAAAAAGCTCAAAAATTACTCTGACAAGGAATTTGTAGGGATATTTTTCTAAAGTTTCTTCATCTTCCTTTTGAATGAAGATTAATTTCGTATCGGTTTTTTCCTTAAGCTCTGCTTCCCTTTTTCTGAATAAGCCGTGCTTGGGCATTGAGTATTCTTTTCCGTTTACATAATAAGTATCGTTAAGAAGCCTTCCGATAATCGGGAACAGTACAGGGGACTGACCGTGCCAGATATCGGGGTTGCCCTGCCATAAAAACTGGAAGCCTGATTTTTTTGATTCAACGCTTGTAAGCTCGGCGCCGAAGGATTTTACACCGACCTTTAAAAATTCGTTTTCAATAAAGTATGTCATAAAACTATGCCTCTTTTTTTATTTATTTATAATTTAATATTACAGCAGCTAAAAAAAATAAGCAAGGGAAAAAAAGGAAATTCCCCTGCTTAAACAGATTTTTTAAGATTTTTTTCCGTCCTTTTTCTTTATAAGGGCTTTGATTACAAACAGCACCGCAAGAGTGAGGACAACGCCGATTACAAGCATTATAACAGCGTTCTGAACAAATCCGGCGGCAATATAGCATATAAAGGAAACGGCGGCAACGGTAAGAGCGTAGGGAAGCTGAGTGTTTACATGGTTAATGTGGTTGCACTTTGCGCCTGCCGAAGACATGATTGTGGTATCGGAGATAGGCGAGCAGTGATCGCCGCATACAGCGCCGGCAAGACAGGCAGAGATACCTATTATAAGAAGCTTTGAATCTGCGGGGAAAATGGCGGTAACTATAGGAATGAGTATACCGAAGGTTCCCCATGAAGTACCTGTTGCGAAAGCAAGACCGCAGGCAACAAGGAATATAATGGCAGGCAGGAAGCTTGAAAATCCGGAAGCCGCGCCGTTCATCAGATCTGCAACGAAATACTTGGCGCCTAAAAGGCTCGTCATATTTTTAAGGGAAGTTGCGAAGGTAAGAATCAGTATTGCGGGAACCATAGCCTTAAAGCCTGCCGGGATACATTCCATAGCCTCTTTAAAGGTGATAACGCGTCTGCATATAAGATAAATAATTGTTACTACAAGAGCGATAAGACCGCCCCAGGGAAGACCTACGGCAACATCTGTATTTGAGAAGGCGTCAACAAAGCTGTAGCCCTCGAAAATTCCCCCTGAATATACAAGGCTGAAAACGCATACGGCAATAAGAAGAAGTATAGGCAGAACAAGATCGATAACTCTGCCTCTGGGGTTGGCGGTAACCTCTTCGTCTGGGGAGGCTTCCTCGCCTGTTGTAAACAGATCGTTGTTGAGAACAGCGTTCATTTCGTGAAGCTTCATGGGACCGTAATCTATTTTCATAAAGGCGATGGCAATAATGAAAACAAAAGTCAGAAGGGAGTAGTAGTTGTAGGGAATTGCCTTGATAAACAGAGTAAGTCCCTGACCCTCTTCGGCATAAGTAGCAACTGCGGCAGCCCAGGAGGATATGGGAGCTATCATACATACGGGAGCGGCGGTAGCGTCGATAAGGTATGCCAGCTTAGCTCTTGAAACCTTGTGAGTGTCTGTAACGGGGCGCATAACGGAGCCGACAGTCAAGCAGTTAAAGTAGTCGTCGATGAAAATAAGGACGCCTAAAAGGAATGTGGCAAGCGTGGCGCCTGTTCTTGATTTAATGTGCTTAACAGCCCAGTTGCCGAAAGCCTTTGAGCCGCCGGCTTTGTTAATCAGGGCTACGAGAACGCCGAGAAGTACAAGGAAAATAAAAATACCGGCTGTTCCCGAAACGGCTGAAACAAGACCGTCCTTTATAATGTAGTCCATAGCGGACATGGGAGAGAATCCGGATTTGAAAACATTTGCAGCAAGAAGACCGCCTATGGCTATACCTATAAACAGTGAAGAATAAACTTCTTTTGTTATAAGGGCAAGAGCAATGGCGATAATGGGAGGAACCAGTGCCCAGAAAGAGGCAAAATAACTGCTTGCCGCGCTGTCTCTGACATCAATAATGCCTGAGCCGCCGCAGGTTTCGCAGACGCCGCTGTAACTGCAGCTTTCACAGCTGTAACAGGAGCCTGTACCGTCGCAGTCGGGGCAAGGTTCGGCGTAAACATTAAGGCCGTCTTCGGGTACATCTTCTATGGCTGATGAGGCAGAATTGCCGTTTGCGTCAGTCTCGGCGGAGGCAGCGGCAGTAATTCCTATCATCATTACGGAAAAAATCAAAGCCATCAGCATACAAAGAAGTTTTTTTCGTGTTTTCAAAGTAACCATCCTTTCAGATAATATAAACAAATTTCTATTAAAATATATCATGTATATAAATGGGTGTCAACATAATTTTATGAAAAGTGACAATAAAACAGTATATTTTTAAGGTTAATATGCTTTTCGCCTATTGAAAAAAGACAAAAAATGATGTATAGTATATATGAATAAAGTGAAAACGAAGTGAAAATAAAGCATGAAGGATTTTGGAGTAAAGCTTTCTTCCGGAGAGTTTCTTGACATAATGAACTCGTATTTTGACGCAGGAGAGGAAATGCCTCTCACAGTAACGGGAATCAGTATGTATCCGTTTCTTGTACCCGGAAGAGATTCGGTTTTCCTTGAAAAGCCCCGGGGAAAGGTGAAAAAAGGCGGAATATATATGTTTTTAAGGCCGGACGGAAGCTGTGTTCTTCACCGGGTCAGGAAAATAAAAGATGAAGGCATATATTTTATCGGTGATAATCAGAGCCGTTCGGAGGGCCCTGTTAAGGAAGAAGATATAATCGCCTTATGCGGAAAAGTAAAAAGGAACGGAAAAATAATCACTGAAAAAAACGCCGTATGGAAATTTTTTCAATATGTATGGATAAATGTTGTTCCCGTGCGGTTTAAACTGCTGAGGGCAGGGAGAAAAATAAAGCGAATATTTCAACCCTTTTTTAAGGTTGAAAAATAAAAATAATGTTAGAATAACCCAGGCGTAAAAATTTATAAAAGGAGAGATACTTTATGTCCAACAGATTTGTATTAAACGAAACGAGCTATCACGGAGCGGGAGCGATAAAGGAGATAGCGGCTGAGGTAAAAGGAAGAGGCTTTAAGAAGGCGTTTGTATGCTCAGACCCGGATCTTATAAAATTCAATGTAACGAAAAAAGTAACAGACGTACTTGAAAATGCCGGTATAGACTATGAGATATACAGCAATATAAAGGCTAATCCTACAATAGAAAATGTACAGGCAGGAGTAGAAGCCTTTAAGGAAAGCGGTTCAGACTGTATAATCGCAATAG
>CALYBJ010000042.1 GCA_944412445.1 uncultured Clostridia bacterium | reverse complement strand
AAGGCTCCCGGAAATCCGAAAGTCTTACAAACGATATCGTAACCGAAAATTTTTATGAAATTCTTTCGATATAAAAAAGGCTCCCGGAAATCCGAAAGTCTTACAAACGATATCGTAACCGAAAATTTTTATGAAATTCTTTCGATATAAAAAAGGCTCCCGGAAATCCGAAAGCCTTACAAATGATATAAAAACCGAAATTATTTCATTGCCTCTTCAACTGCCACCGCACAGGCAACCGTAGCGCCTACCATGGGGTTGTTGCCCATTCCGATAAGTCCCATCATTTCAACATGAGCGGGAACTGAGGAAGAACCTGCGAACTGGGCATCGGAGTGCATACGACCCATTGTATCTGTCATGCCGTAGCTTGCGGGGCCTGCTGCCATATTGTCGGGATGAAGCGTACGGCCTGTTCCTCCGCCTGATGCAACTGAGAAGTAGTTAACGCCGTTCTGCCAGCACCATTTCTTATATGTGCCTGCAACGGGATGCTGGAAACGGGTGGGGTTAGTTGAGTTGCCGGTGATTGAAACGCCGACGTGCTCAAGCTTCATTATAGCAACGCCCTCGGGAACATTGTCTGCGCCGTAGCATTTAACCTTAGCTCTGTCGCCTGTTGAATAAGCTGTTTCTTCAACAACCTTAACTGTTTCCGAATAGGGATCGAACTCTGTCTTGCAGTAGGTGAAGCCGTTGATTCTTGAAATAATCATAGCGGCGTCCTTGCCCAGACCGTTAAGGATAACTCTGAGGGGTTTATTTCTTACCTTGTTGGCGTTAAGAGCGATTTTGATAGCGCCTTCGGCAGCTGCGAAGCTCTCGTGGCCTGCAAGGAAGCAGAAGCACTCTGTTTCTTCGGAAAGAAGCATTTTGCCGAGATTTCCGTGGCCTAAGCCAACCTCACGGTTGTCGGCAACAGAACCGGGGATACAGAAGGACTGAAGTCCCTCGCCGATAGCTGCTGCTGCGTCGGCAGCCTTTGTGCAGCCCTTTTTAATTGCGATAGCGCAGCCTACGGTATAAGCCCAAACAGCGTTTTCAAAACAGATAGGCTGAGTTTCTCTTACGATTTTGTCGCAGTCAATGCCTTTAGCGAGAGTGATGTCCTTGCACTCTTCGATGGAATTGATGCCGTATTCTTTAAGAACGCCGAGAATTTTATCGGCTCTTCTTTCATAGTTTTCAAATAATGCCATGTTTTGTTACCTCCTTACTCTTTACGGGGATCGATGTATTTTGCGGCGTCAGCGAATCTGCCGTAGGTGCCCTTAGCTTTTTCGTAAGCAGTGTTGGGATCATCGCCCTTTTTAATGAAATCAGTCATTTTTCCGAGAGAAACAAATTCATAGCCGATAACCTGGTCGTCATCGTCAAGAGCCATTCTTGTAACATAGCCCTCTGCCATTTCAAGGTAGCGAACGCCCTTGAGCTTTGTGCCGTACATTGTGCCTACCTGAGAACGGAGACCCTTGCCGAGGTCCTCAAGTCCTGCGCCTACAGTAAGTCCGTCGTCGGAGAAAGCGGACTGAGAACGGCCGTAAACAATCTGAAGGAAAAGCTCACGCATAGCGGTGTTGATAGCGTCGCAGACAAGGTCTGTGTTAAGAGCCTCGAGAATGGTTTTTCCGGGGAGGATTTCGCTTGCCATAGCGGCGGAGTGAGTCATGCCGGAGCATCCGATTGTCTCAACGAGAGCCTCTTCGATAACGCCGTTTTTGATGTTAAGAGAAAGCTTGCAGGCACCCTGCTGAGGAGCACACCAGCCTACACCGTGGGTGAAGCCCGATATATCCTTGATTTCATAAGCTTTTACCCATTTGCCCTCTTCGGGAATGGGAGCGGGACCGTGATGAGGTCCTTTTTTGACTGTGCACATAGTTTCTACTTCGTGTGAGTAAGTCATGATTTATTAACTCCTTTCGGTTTTTAACATCATTTATATTATTACCAAAATATTATACAAAAAATTTTCTGATATATCAATAGTAAAATTATCAATATCAGTGTTTACAAACTGCAAATTTTATGTTAAAATGTATAAGTAAATTCAGATGAGGGGAGAAACCTTTATGAAAAAGTTCTTATCAATGCTTATGGCTGCGGTTATGCTTGTAACCTCCTTTGCATTTTCAGCCTCGGCAGTTACCAAAACCGAAGCCGAAGAAGCCGTGAACGCCGCTTTTGATAATATGTTTAACGGAGTTGCCGGCGATGTCAACGGCGACAATCAGCTTACCGCCAAGGACGCAAGGGACGCTCTTGTATATTCCGCCGGACTTGATGACAGCGGCATTGACGCTTCAAAGGCTGATATAGACGGAGACGGCGTTGTTACGGCAATAGACGCGAGAACAATTTTACGAGTTTCCGCTCAGCTTGAAGAGAAGGATGTGCTTTATTCGGGAGCTGATAAGTTTGAGCTTTTCAACGCTCTTATCAACAGCATAAAGCCTTTAAAACAGGAATTTCAGAAAACAACTGTAAATACTGTTGTAAATATTACATACGACAATCATGAAGGCATTAAAAAGTTTAACAACCAGATGAACAGGCTTGCAGGAAGCTCCGGAGAAAAAATGGATTTCGGAGCGGCTCTTACCGAAGATATAGGCAAAAAAAGCTACAGCTCCATCACAAATATAAAGCCTGCTTCATCAACAAATTTCCCTATTTCAGGTGAAGCCGATATAAGCAGCCTGCTTACGATGAACGATATATCCGGAATTGAGTATAAGACGGATCAGACTTATACATTTAATGTTTATAATTATAATGATACGCTTAATACAGATCTCAGCGTTACAATGAATAATCTTGATGCCGTTACAGCTTATATAAAGCAGGAAACTGTATCCGACATCCCGGAAAATATTCAGACTCTTTCTCACGGCAAATGCTTCGACATTCCCGATAAAGATACATTTATGGCAGGCTACAAAGAGATTAACAATATGTTTACCGGTGATATTGCCGACCTGGTGGGAACTATAAAGGCAGACTTCAACCAGCTTAAATATTATGATTCCTATGTAACAATCTATTTTGACCATGACACGAAAAAAATCTGCGCTGTTGAGTATAATCTCCAGTATGATTTTACGGTAGGCATCCGCATGGATTTGGAATCTCCTTTGGAATTAATTCTCAATATTCACGAAACTATAAATGTAACCGATACTGAAAATACAAAATACTGTTACTTCTTTAAGAATAATTACAAAGCAATTTCTTGATTGAAGAAATAAAATTATATGCCGCAGCTATGCTGCGGCTGTTTTTTTGCGGCTGATAAAGAGATTCGGTTCTTTGCCTGAATGAAATTATCAAGAAACCGGCCCTCGCGGACCGGTTTGACGAGTGTATTTATAGCTATGGCTTATGCAGCCTTTTTGAATCCTACCGCAGTCACTATAAAGTATTTGGCGGCGTTGGTGATAAGAAGAGCTATCGTAAGTCCCCATATTCCGTAATTCATTGTGCAGGGAATTACGGTAACTGCGTAAAGTACGGCGTATATTATGTTTATATACATCTGATATTTTTCATCGGATACTCTTAAAATTACAGTCATAAGACAGTTTGAAATAAAATAAAAAACCTGACCTGCGTTGGCAAGGAAAAAATATTGTTTTGCTTCTGCGAAAACGCCGGGATAAAAAAACCGTACAAAAATAATCGAAGCAATATAGCAGGCTCCCGAAGCGAGTACTCCCAGCCCTAAAAGTATTCCGGCAAAAGCCGCAAACATTTTCTTTGTAAATTTGCCTTCATATTTTGTGAGATAACCGATTAAAACTCCGTTCAGCGGTGTTGTAAGAAGTGATACAACCTTGCCCAGAAGAGTTGAAACATAAAATGTGGTAACGGCGCTGCCGTCCATAGCCAGCCTTAATATAATTTTGTCAGCCTGCTGAGCTATTGACGACAAAAAGTTTGTTGCCGAAAGAATCCCCATGGACTTCATATTTTCCTTAAAGTATGGTGAGGGAGTAAGCCTGTTTTTGCCCTTGAAAATATCGCCTGTAAAGAAAACAAACAGAACCGCGGCAAATTCGCCGGCTAAGATTGTAAGCATCCATTGCTGGGAAAGATATTTATAAATAAGCAATCCCAGACAGTAGCCCGCAGTAATAACCACATAGTATACAAAGAAACCTTGGTAATTCAATTTCATTCTGTAATTTACGTCTCCGTAATACCTTAAAACTGTGAAAACCATAAGGACAGTAAGCAGAATGAAGTGGGTAATATTAAAGGATTGATATACGAAAAGCGTTCCTGCCGCAGCGAAAATACATAAAAATGACGAAATCAAAAGAAAAATATTATAGTCGCTGTTAGCGTCTTTGTTCTCTCTTGATTTTACCATTTTTGAATAATTCGCCGCAACACCGAAAGTGGTACCCATAATGGATACCACTGCCATAATAGAATGATAATTTCCGAATGCGTCTTCTCCTGCCCATTTGTTTAGCATCGGATTGATCAGAAGCTGAAGTACTCCGTTCATAAGCACAAGGCCTAATATGCTTAAAACCAGATCGGAAGCTATTGTAAAAACGCCTTTTTTGCCTGACAATACAGACTTTATTGATTTTTGCTGATTGTTATTATGCGTTTGCTTCATGAATTTCACACAAGCTTTTCCGTTTATTTTTTATCCGCAAGATAATCCATAAGGTATTCTGCGTATCTTAACTGGAAATCGTATGTGAGCTTAAGGTTTTCCTTAAAGTCAAAGTTAAGATATTTTTTTGTCTCTCTGGGCATCTGCCACGCCAATTCCTGACTGGGGAAGGTTGTTGTAAAGTAGGGCATAAGAGTTTTAAAGCGGAAAGCCTCCGGAGACTGAGTCATATAATACTTTTCTCTGTCAAGAGGATCGTAGTCATAGTTTCCTAAAGCTCCTGTAATCTTCTGGCAGGTGATAACTGCGTCGTAGTCCTTAAGCTTTGTAAGATAATCATCGATAAGCTCCGATGTTACAAAGGGGCCTACCGCGTCAAGAATTATAATTCCCTCGCAGTCGGGATAGTTTTTGTTGATATGGTCGAAAGCGCTCTTTAAAGAGTCAAGCCTCTCCTTGCCGTTGACTGCAAAGTCAAAGCCGGAGTTTTTAAGGGCGTCGGAAAGCTCTATGCAGGAGGGGTCCGCAACAACTACTACCTTGTCCGCAACCTTTGAGCCTTTAGCCGCGTCGATAACATAGTCTATAACGGGTCTGCCCCTTAAATGACAGTACTGTTTTGGAATATCGGCGCCGAATCTGTTGCCTACGCCGCCTGACATGATAATTATAATATTCATTTTATTTCCACCTTGCATTTATTAATTGAAAAAATTATTGAAAAAATTGAAAAATTGAAAATTATTCGTAAATTTCTGTTTTCAGAAGCTCGAAATGACCGGGATGCCTGTCCTTGTCCGAGGGAAGATCCTGCCAGTTCCTGTAAAGATACTCAAGAACCTTGATGTATTCCGCCGGAGCCTGTGCCATATCGTTTCTTATGGGCACCTTTGTGTACTTTTCAAAAAAGCTCTTGGGGAAAACATTCTTTTCCTGAACGGGCAGAGGCACGCTGGGCTTGAAGTAGCAGTCGCCGGTGCCTGTTGTAACTGAATTTACGCAGTCCTCATACATTTTGTATATTTTTTTCATGGGTATTCTCTTGCCTACAGCCGTAAGAGCCTTTACCTGCATTTTCTGAACAAAGGTATACTTTGAGCTGTCTGTGGGAATAAGCCTGTGACCCATTGCAAGACCGTACAGTGTTTTAACCTTGAAAATCTGCTTTTTAACAACTTTAAAATCAGAGTCGTGAAGACAGTAAAGCTCAATAAATATTCTGTTCATTCTCTCATCGTTGGCGAAGTTGCTTTTGCCGCCGTCGGTGCTGAAGGAGTTTACCGCCTTGCTTTTACGATAATAAATTCTGGGTATAAAGTCGCAGAAATATTCTCCGTATGCGTCATAGTTTATAAACTCAAAATCCTCTCCCAGCTCATGGGGAAGAATTTTTATAAGCTTGTTGAAATCGTCTCTTTTTAAGTCGATGTCTATATCGTCGTCCCAGGGGATAAAGTCCTTATGGCGGATAGCTCCCAAAAGAGTACCTCCGCTTAAAGAATAATGAAGGTTATGTTTTTCGCATATTCTGTCAAGCTCTCTGAGGATTTTAAGCTCAATGTCCTGAATTTCGGTAAGCTTAGCCTTTTGTTCTTCGGTAAAATCCTTGTAAAGCTGCTGTTCTATTTTCATTTTATCACCTATGCTAAAATAATTCAGTTATATAAATAATACCATACGGTTAAATATTTTGCAACATATTTATTGATTTAATATTGAAGTTTTATGTGCGAAGTGTTATACTTCAGTTAATCGGAGGTATGATTATGGATACTGTAAAATTTGAAAAATTAAATACTCTTATGGTTGCTCACAGAGGCCTCAGCGGCATCGAAAAGGAAAATACAAACGCCGCGTTTGTAGCCGCCGGCAACAGAAGCTATTACGGAATCGAAACCGACGTGCATAAAACTCTTGACGGCAAATATGTTGTTTTTCACGATGATACAACGGGAAGAGTCGCCATAGATGATATGGAGGTTGAAAAAACAACCTTCGACTGCCTGAGAAATCTTCTTTTAACCGACATCGACGGCAAAAAGGGCAGAACAGATATAAGAATACCTACTCTGGGAGAGTATATTTCCATTTGCAAAAAGTATGAAAAAACAGCTGTTCTGGAGCTTAAAAACGCATTTGCGGAAAAAGAAATATATGAGATTATCGATATTATAAAAGAGCTTGATTATCTTGACCATGTAATATTTATTTCCTTCTGCCTTGAAAACCTTGTAATGCTCAGGGCGAAATATCCGGAACAGCCGGCGCAGTTTTTGATTGACGATTATCAGGACTCCCTAATTGATATTCTTAAAAAGAACAATCTTGACCTTGACATTGAGTATAAAGCCCTTAACGAGGAAAATATGAAGGCGCTTCATGACGCCGGAATAAAGGTAAACTGCTGGACCTGCAACGACCCGGAGGCAGCGGCAAGGCTTGCTCAGTGGGGAATAGACTACATAACCTCCAATATTCTGGAATGATATTTGATATCTGGCAAAAGCTTAAGAGGACGGACAAGCCTGTGCTGATTTACGGCACGGGAAACGGCGCCGATAAAATTATAAACGAGCTTGAAAGGCTGAATATTAAAATTTCCGGAGTTTTCGCCGGAGAGGGCTTTGTAAGAAACAGAGATTTCAGAGGCTTTCATGTAATGAGCTATAATGAAGCCCGGGAGAAATTCGGAGATTTTACGGCTCTGCTGTCTTTCGGAACCTCAAGACCGGAGGTTTTAAGAACAATAAAACAAATTAAAGAAAGCCATGAGCTTTACTCCGTTGATGTGCCCGTTTACGGAGATAATATTTTCAATGCCGAGTTTTATGAAAAGCATATTGAGGAGATAAACAGGGTAAAAGCACTTCTCTCGGATAAGCAGTCGGAAAAGGTCTATGAAAATGTAATCAGGTTTAAGCTTACCGGAGAAACGGAGCTTCTCTTCGGCTGTGAAACCGACAGAAGGGAAGCCTTTGAAAATATTCTGAAGCTGTCGGACAATGAAACATATTTTGACGGTGGAGCTTTTACAGGGGACACTGTTGAGGAATTTATTAAAAATGTAAATTCCTATAAAAAAATCTACGCCGCGGAGCCTGATTCAAAGAATTTTAAAAAGCTTGAGTCAAACTGTGAAAAATATGAAAATGTCTGCTGCCTGAACGCCGCCTTGTGGGATAAAAAAGGCGAGCTGCATTTTTCCGGCGGAGGCGGCAGAAGCGGCTCAATTTCTGAAAACGGTAAAACGGTTAAATGCGAAACAATAGACGGTATAAGCGGCGGAAAAGAAATCACATATATTAAGCTTGATGTAGAGGGCATGGAAAAGGAAGCCGTAACGGGAGCTGCGGAAACAATAAAAAAATACAAGCCGAAAATGCTTGTATCCTGTTACCACCGTTCCGAGGATATTTTTTCTCTGCCTCTTCAGATTATGGAAATCAGAGATGATTATAAGGTTTATATAAGACATAATCCGTACCTGCCCGCATGGGACACACAGTTTTATTTTATATGAAAGGACAGGATGAAATGAAGAAAATAATCGGAATAATTACGGCGGCGGTTTTAATTGTCTGCACAGTTTTATCTGTTACCGCTTATGCCTGGGAAACGCCGAAGTTTATGCTTGCGGCTGATTATAACAAGGATAAGAAAACGGTTACGGTTCAGTACAGGCTTCTTGATTTTGCGGGAACGGAAAGCGCCGATTTTAAGCTGAAATTTGATTCTTCTTCTCTTGAATTTCAAGAGGTTAAAACAACCGATATGAAGGACACCTTTATTGAAAGCGGCATTGACGATGAGGATAAGGACGTGCTTGCCATAACCTTTGTGGACCTTTATCATGTTGCTCCCGAGGACTGCGAGGAGGACGGAAGCGCTACTGTGGCAACTGTGACCTTTGAGATAAAGGACGAAAGCGCAAAGGAGCTTACTTTTATCGCCTATGCCGAAAGCTGCAATATGGATCCCGATTCTGCGGAAGTTGTTCTCGACAGGGTGGCTTTAAAGGTTCCCGTGGACGGAGACAGCATTCAGGTGTCGTCTTCGGAGGGCTACGACTTTTCCGACGGTGAAACAAACAAAAAGATAATTTATGTTGTTATCGGAGCCGCTGCGGCCGCGCTGGTTTTTATAATCGGACTTGTTTTGATAGTTAAAAAATACAGAAAC
>CALYBJ010000041.1 GCA_944412445.1 uncultured Clostridia bacterium | reverse complement strand
CCGCATTTAAAAATTTTCAAATTATCCCCACATTTCCTGTTTTATTCAACAACAATTTTATCCTTGTTCTTCTCGTATGTCTTTTCGCCGATGCCTTTCACATTAATTATTTCTTCAGGAGAACTGAAATATCCGTATTCTTCCCTGTAATCAATTATTGCCTGAGCCTTTACCTCACCTATTCCGTCAAGCTCCATTAATTCTTCAAGAGTTGCGGTATTAATATTGACGGTTCCGTCAGCATCGTTTTTGGGAGATGTCGTCCTGCTTGTTGTTGTCTCCTGAGTTTTATCCGAAGCTGTTGTGCTTTGAGAAATTTTTGTAGTTTTTTCCTCTTTCCCGGCGCCGTCATTATTAACATTTCCGTTCTGCGCTGCCGCAGTTGTTCCTGCCGGTACCGGGTTTACATAATAATCGTCAATATCTTCACCTTCAGAAGTTGCCTGCTCTACAATATAATACCCCTCTCCGCTTTCACCCTTCTCATTATTCGTAAGAACTACAACCTTTTGATTATCTGTATAATTTTTCTGATTGTTGTATATTTTTACACAGAAAAGCATATTAACGGTGCACATTATTAAAACTATGCCGAAAGCCGCAATTTCGATTTTTTGCTTTATACCCATTTTTGATTTTGACTCAGACTTATTTTCTTTTTTCATGATTTTCTGAGCTATTTTTTCCTCTTCGTCGTAATCAAAAATTTCATATTCGTCTTCCATAAGCTTCTCCTTATATTATAATAAAAATAAAATACATTTATAAAGAGTAAATCAGCATATTTTTCAGCGATAATAAATAATATTAGTTGCCGCAGTATTGACATATATGTTATTATAATATAAAAGGCTGTTTTTTTCAACTTAAAAATATAAAATTCGACATAGAAAGGTGATTTTCCATGGCTTTTAAAGAAATCAAGATTCAGGAGCTGAGTATTAATCCGGTAACCGTTTTTTCCGAGGGATGGGCCTTGCTTACGGCAGGCGATAAAAACAAATTCAATTCTATGACTGTTTCCTGGGGAGCCATAGGTGAAATATGGAGCAAGCCCACAGTTTTTGTTTTTGTAAGACACAGCCGCTATACATACGGGTTTATGGACAACGGAGAATATTTTACCGTAAGCTGTTTTTTGGGAAAGAACAGAAACGAGCTTACTCTTTTCGGCAGAAAAAGCGGAAGAGACTGCGACAAATATAAAGAAACAGGCTTAACTCCTGTTTTCGATGAAAATTTTGTTTACTGCGATGATGCGGAATATGTTTTTCTTTGCAGGAAAACATCAAAAACAGAGTTTGACTCAAATAATTTTTACGATAAGGATATTTCCGGCTGTTATTCGGACAATGATTACCACAGTATTTTCACAGGTGAAATTGTAAAAATACTTAAAAAAACATCAAAATAAAAAAATTAAAAAAAATTGAAAAAAGGTATTGACTTTTCCTGAATGTGTGATATAATAGCAAATGTTCTGAGGGACAACATCCTCTGAAAACTTAATATTCGGTGTCTTTGGCGCAGAGGTTCCACCTGTTCCCATCCCGAACACAGTAGTTAAGCTCTGCAGTGCCGACAATACTTGGTTGGAAGCGACCCGGGAAGATAGGGCGATGCCGAAACTTAATTCAACCACCCAATAGGGTGGTCGTTTTTTTGTTTTTTTATTAAAAACGGAGCATTTGCCTTTTTCCGAGGCTGTGCTCCGTTTCTTATTTCATTAAAAAAACCGTTAATTCCCTGTTGTCTTCCGATTTTACCTTTAAAGGCTTTAATCCGAAAATACTTTCCGGAATTTCACTTTCCGAAAATTCTTTTGCGCTTCCCTTAAAAACTGTTTTCCCTTTATCCATTACATATATTTTATCGGCAAGCATTACGGCGTCCTCAAGGCTGTGAAGAGTTGCCACAACTGTCTTTCCGCCGTCTCTCATCTTTTTCATAGTATCATATACCCTGCGTCTGTATTCGGCGTCAAGGTTTGATGTAGGCTCGTCAAGCAAAACTATGGGTGTGTCCTGCACAAGAAGCATAGTAAAAAACGCCAGCTGTCTCTCTCCTCCTGAAAGCTTATTTACCATATCTCTTTCATGGGAAAGTATTCCCGTAAGCTCCATGGCCTTCTGTATTTTTATACGGTCATTCTCTCCCGGTCTTCCTCCGTATGCCAAATAAGGCTGACGCCCGAAGGAGGCAAGCTCTCTGACGCTTACTGGTGGAGAAGGCAGGTTCTGAACCATTACCGAAAGTATTTTTCCTCTTTCGGCAGGAGAAAGCTTTTTATTATCTTTTCCGTTTAACAGAATTTCACCCTTTGAATGATGCCTTGCGCCTGCAATACATCTTAAAAGGGAGGTTTTTCCGCAGCCGTTTCTGCCTAACAAAACAGTGATTTTTCCTGCTTCGGCTTCAAAATCAGCGCCGTTTAAAATATTTTTCTTTCTGTATGTCAGCCTGACATCTTTACATATTATCATGCTTTTCTGCTCCTTCCGAACAGTAAATAAAGGAAAAACGGCGCTCCTAAAACAGACAGCAGGATTCCGGCAGGCAGTTCGGCAGGATAAAAAAGCGTTCTTGATGCAAGGTCGGACAGCACGGTAAGAATACCGCCTGCAAAAGCGCAGGAGGGCACAAGAACCCTTATATCGTACCCTGCCACGCGGCGCACTATATGAGGAACAACAAGTCCCACAAATCCCAAAAGTCCGGCAAAGGACACTACCGCTGAGCATAAAAGGCTTGCGGTAACAAGAGAAAGAACACGAATCCGCCGAACCCGTATACCAAGGCTCTGAGCCATTTCATCTCCCAGACAAAGAAGATTAAGCGCCGGAGAGAGAAGCTGAGCGGCTGCAATACCTATAAAAATCATAACGGCAGGAACGGTTAAATCCGAAAAATAAATGTTTGAAAAGCCGCCTGCCGAGAAAGACGAATAAGAGGAAAGCGCTTCGGGATAAAGCTGAGAAAGAAATGAAATTCCGGCATTAAGAAGAGCTCCCACTGCAACTCCTGCTAAAATTACTGTGGTTTTAGATGTATGGTGCCCGACAGTAAAAGACATTCCCAAAACCACGGCGGTTGTTAAAAGCGCTCCTGCAAAAGCCGCAAGAGGCAAAAAATCAAAGGCGGCAGGCAGAACGCACAGCAAAACCATATAGGCAAAGCCGGCGCCGCCGTTTACGCCTATTACATTGGGGCTGCAAAGGTCGTTGTCCGTTGCGCTTTGAAGCAAAAGACCCGCAACGGCAAGTCCCGCTCCCGCAAGAATCGCAGCCGTTACTCTGGGAAGTCTTAAATCAAAAAGAATTATATAAGCCGGAGTGTGAACAGACTTATTAAGAACGGCGTTTAACATATCCTTAAATGAAATATCTGAGCCACCCAAGACAATCCCGGCAAAGGCGCTTAAAATGAGAAGAATCAAAAGAGCTGTAAAAAGCAAGGTATACTTTTTTTTGTTATTCATCGCTGTTCTCCGGCTGAGAATATAAAATATTTTTCAGATATTCATATGCCTTGTCCCAGTTCTGATTAGGCTTATAATGGAACAAATCCTTCGGGAGATAACAGCATTTGCCTGAAGATACTGCCTTCAGACTGTTCCAGCCGGGCTGCTCCAGAACGCTGTTCATATATTCTTTTGCGGCGTTTTCATCTCCCTGCGTCGCTATTAAAATAATATCCGGCTCCTTTAAAAGTATATGCTCAAGCGAAAGCCTTTCCGATAAAATTCCCGCTTCGTCAGCAATATTAACGGTGCCAAGCTCATTAAGCATTATTCCCACAAAATGATCTGCTGCCGTTTTTGCTTTAGTTGCAGAATCCCCGGAGCCTGCCCTTATAAAAAGAACTGACAGCGGCTCTTTGTTTTCCGTATATTTTCCGGCATCCGAAAGAATTTTATCAATATTATCCTTTATATCTTCGCCGTACTTTTTGTAAGCGTCCTTATTCCCTGTTATATCCGTAAAAATTTTAAGCATATTAAGATAATCATCAAAGGTTTCCTCTCTGAAAACTCCGCAGGGTATCCCTTTTTCCGAAAGCCTTTCGCAGATTTCCTTCTGCGCCGACATATCCCCGGAAGCTATTACAAAATCAGGCTCGGCGGCTATAAGCCCTTCGCCGTTTATTTTTATTCCCGCACCGTCGTCAACAAGAAGGGCGTTTTCCGAAGCAAATCCTCTTTTTACGGTATCTCCCACCGTTACGGCGATTTCTCCTCCTGCGTTTTTCCATATCTCACCGTAGGAAGAAAAAAGTACGGCAACCTTTTTCGGTTTTTCATTAAGAGTAACTTCATTTCCCAGAGAATCGGTAAAGGTATAGGGAAAAGTTCCGGAATCTTTTTCTTCCCATATATTTTCTGTACTCTCCTCAATTTTTTCAGCCGTATTGCCGCATCCGGCAAACAAAAAAATAACAGCAGACAAAAGCGCTGTAACGATTAAAACCGGCTTTCCTCTCATAAATAATCCCCCTTTAAATACCCTAAAGCTGCGAAAAAAATCGCAGCTTTTTTGCTCGCAAAGGATTTTTTAAGGCCTTAAGCCCGGCTGTGCGGTACGGCAAATCTGTTTGCTGTTTTATTATTTTTATTTTATCAGCAGGTTGCTCCGCCGATAACTGTTTTCTTCATTACCTTTTCCTTGTCAAGCTTTCCGTTAAGAAGCTTATCCTCTACATATTCAAAGCCCAGACGGTTGATTGTATCGGCAAATCTCTCCCCGGAAATTCCCTCGTCACGGAAGAACAGTATAGTCTTTTCTACAAGCTCCAGAATTTCCTCCTCGCTTGTAAATACCTTTGACAGCGCTTTTCCCTCGGCAACCTTTTTGCCCCAGCGGCCGCCGATATAAACCTTATATCCGTATGTGCTTTCGTTAACTGCGCCGAAGGGACATTTTGTTACGCATCTTCCGCAGTGATTGCACATTTCGGGATCTATTACAAGCTTTCCGTTCTGTACCGTGGCGGCGTGTATGGGACAGGCGTTTTCTATCTGGCAGACCTTGCAGCCTCTGCACTTGGACAAATCAGGCTCGGGAAGTCTCTGTCCGATAATTCCCATATCGTTAAGGTTAGGCTTTACGCAGTTGTTGGGACAGCCGCCTACCGCAAGCTTGAATTTATGAGGAAGGGATACATTGTGGTATCCGATATAGAACAAGTCATGAAGCTTCCGGCTTAATTCAAATGTATCAATTAAGCCGTACTGACAAGTGGTTCCCTTACAGGAAACAACAGGTCTTACCTTTGAGCCTGTGCCGCCGGCTTCAAGTCCCGCTTTGTTTATAAAATCAATCGTATCGTCAATATTTCCGTAAGGTACTCCCTGAATTTCAAGAGTAAGTCTTGTTGTCATGGTAACCTCTCCGGAACCGAAACGCTCCGCCGCTTCCGCAACAGCTCTCTGCTCGGCGCTTGTAAGCTTTCCGTTTCTTGTTATTACTCGGATATTGAAGCGGTCGGGATAGCGTTTGTCCTGAAGACAGCCCATTCCCTTCACTCTCTTTATTTCCTCCGGTGAAATCTTTCCGCCGGGATTTTCAACCTTTACCTTGCTTACGGTAAGTCCGCCCTCAAGTACTTTTGTATTTGTATAGCCGTAATATTTTAAGCGGTTCTGAAGGAAATAGCCTCTTTTTCCCCTGTTGCATACAAGAAGAAGCTTTTCGTCCTTGTCAAGTCCTTCAACGGGACCTTTAACCTCTGCAAGATTTACCCACTTTGCCCCGGGTATTGCCCCCTCAGGCGTTACATCTATAACCTTATAGCCCTTTGCGGCTCCCTTTGCATACTCAGCGGGAGTAATTGTCTCAAATTCTCCGGCAATTTTGTTTTCAAGCACATGACAGGCCTGAACAAACGGATGAATCGCTGTTGAGAAAGGAGGCGCATACGCAAAATCAAGTGTATCAAAATCCTGAATTTTCATCTTGGCGCTTATTCCGGTAACGGCAATATCTACCATTTTATCTACCGCTCCGCCCCCGAGAACCTGTATTCCCAAAAGAAGCCCTGTTTTCCTGTCGGCAATAAGCTTGGTAATAAATACAGATGCGTCGGGATAATAATGAGCCTTGTCGTCGCTGCAGCATACAACCGATACCGCATCATAGCCCTCATTCTTCGCGGCTTCCTCCGTAAGTCCCGTTCTTCCTGCGTTCAAACCCGGCAGAAGCTTGACAACTCCCGTTCCCAGGCATCCGCCGTAGGTATCGCCCTTGCCGGAAATGGATTTCGCAAGGACTCTTGCGGTTAAGTTTGCGGTGGAGCCCATTGCTGACCACTGCTTTTTGCCGGTCTGCATATTATACACCATGGCGCAGTCTCCTGCCGCATAAATATCGGGAATGTTAGTCGCCATTTTATTGTCTACCGCAATGGCTCCCTTTATCATTTCTATTCCCGTTCCCTCAAGGAATGAGGTAACAGGTCTTATGCCTATTGCAAGGACAACAACATCTGCGGAAAGCTCTCCGCTGTCGGTAACTACGCCCTCTGCGTATTCTTCGCCTTTAACCTCTTTTATGGCGGCGCCTGTTATAACTCTCAGCCCCTCAGATTTCAAGCGGTCTTTTGCGAAATCCGCAATTTCCGAATCAAATATGTTGGGCATTATCTGAGACGCCGCATCGATTACCGTTACTGAAAGTCCCTGACTTTTAAGGTTTTCCGCAATCTCAAGTCCTATAAAGCCGGCGCCTGCCACAACTGCGCTGCGGCATTTGTTAAGCTCAATATACTGTCTGAGGCCTGTGGCGTCATCAGGAGTTCTCATAGGAAATACGCCCTTTAAATCCTTGCCGGGAATATCGGGCACAAAGGGCGCAGCTCCCGTTGCGATAATAAGCTTATCGTATGTTTCCTTTATTTCCTGTCCGTCCAGAACAGTGGAAACAGTTTTCTCTTTCGGGTCAACTCCCGTTACCTCGCAGCCGGTTACTACCTCGGCTCCGGTAAGTCCGGAATATTTTCCCGGTGTATTTACTATAAGCTCGTCTCTTGTACCTATAAATCCTCCTACATAGTAAGGAAGTCCGCAGCCTGCGTAGGAAATATCACGGCTCTTTGTAAGAATTTTTACCTGTGCGCCGGGATTTTCTCTTTTAAGCTTCGCCGCAGCCTTTGTGCCTGCCGCAACTCCGCCTGCAACAATAATTTTCATATGCATTTCTCCTGTTTCTGCATTTTATAATGTTTCAGTTTTTAACATGCTTTAATATTTGTTTTATATTGAATACTTTTTAAGATATCCCTCGTAAAACTCATTAAACTTGCCGTTCTGCTCCGTTTTTACGCTCTGAAGATATTCATGAGGGTCAAACATATCCTTCTGTGCCTCGATTACCGCTACGGCGATATTTGAGCAGTGGTCGGAAATTCTTTCATAGTTTGTAAGCAAATCCGTTAAAACAAAGCCCAGCTCTATTGTACATTCGCCCTTTGTAAGCCTTGAAACATGTCTTGTTTTTTCCTCGTTTATAAGCACATCTATTACCTGCTCCAAAGGCTCTACCGTTTCCGCAAGGGACAAATCATCATTTTTGAAGGTTTTTACTGTTATTGAAAGTATATCGAAAATAGCGTCCGTCAATGTATCGATTTCTTCCTTGGCTTCCTTTGAAAAGCTTATTTTTTTATCGTGCATTTCCTTGGCAGTATGAAGAATATTGCTTGCATGGTCGCCTATTCTTTCAAAATCGCTGATTGTATGAAGGAGCTTTGAAATCTGTTTTGAATCCTGTTCGCTTACTTCCTTTTTGGAAATTTTCACAAGATATGTTCCCAGTGTATCCTCGTAATTATCAAGAGTGTTTTCCATTTCTACAACCGACTGAGCCGTTTTATCATCATATCTCTCAAGAAGTCCTACCGCAGTTTTTACCGCTTTCTTTGAAAGTGAAGCCATTTCACTAGTGATATCTCTTGCTTTCGCAACGGCAAATGAAGGAACCGTCAAAAGTCTTTCGTCAAGAAGAACCTTTGTCTCCTGTTCCTTGGCGTCGGGAATTATACGGCAAACAAGCTTTTCAAGAAGCTTTGCAAAGGGGAACAGCATTACTGTTGTTGCAATATTGAAAATAGAATGAATTACGGCTATGGCAAAGGGGCTTACGGCATCGTCAACAAAGGCAAAGTCAACAACAGCGTTTACCGCGCTCCAGACAGAAAGACAGATAACCGTACCAATTACATTAAACAGCACATGGACAACGGCTACACGCTTTGCGTTTTTGGTGGTTCCGAAAGAAGCTATAAGCGCCGAAACGCAAGTTCCTATATTTTGTCCCATAATAATCGGAATCGCAGTAGCGTAAGTGACGGAGCCGGTCATTGACAGCGCCTGAAGAACGCCTACCGACGCCGAAGAGGACTGAATTACCGCAGTAAAAAGCATTCCCACAATAACGCCGAGAATGGGATTTGTAAAAAGAGTTAAAATTCCGGTAAACTGAGGAACCTCGGAAAGAGATTCAACGGAATCGGACATCATGGTCATTCCGTACATAAGAACCGCAAAGCCCAGGCACAAAGAGCCTATATCCTTATGCTTCTGTTTTTTGCCTGCCATTATAAGAATTATTCCGATAAAGGCAATTATGGGAGAGAAATTCTGAGGCTTGGCCATATTGACCCAAAAATTAGCGCTGTCTATTCCCGTAAGGCTCAGAACCCACGCAGTAATAGTCGTTCCGATATTTGAGCCCATTGTAACGCTTATTGCCTGAGAAAGCTGCATGATTCCGGAGTTTACAAGACCTACAAGCATAACCGTTACCGCTGATGAGGACTGAATTACAGCGGTTACTCCTGCGCCCAAAAGCAGTCCCATTAAACGGTTTGAGGTCATTTTCCGAAGAATAAGCTCCATTTTGCCTCCTGCCATTTTCTCAAGGCTTACGGAAAGAACATTCATTCCGTACAAAAACAGAGCAAGGCCTCCGAAAACAGAAATAAATGAAAATACATCCATATATTCAACTCTCCTTAAAATTCTCTTCCGTTTTACAGATATAATGTATCACAAATCTTTGTTTTTGTATATAGCTAAATGTATTTTTACTGTATTTTGCTTAAAAAAATATAAGCCCGCCGAAAGGGAGCTTATATTTTTTATTGATTATGCCTTATGCTTTTTTTCGATTGCGAATTTTTTAACAAGATACACTGCCACGCCTACGGGTATGCAGCATATAGCAATAAAAATAAGCTTGTCAAGGGGTATCCATTTAAAGAGATTGTCACCCACTATGGTAAACAGTATAACTCTGGGAGCGATGCCTCCTACCGAAAGCAGAAAATAAACAAGGGGATTGCTTTTTGCGGCTCCGTAAAACAGGCTTACGAAATCAATAGGAAAAACAGGAAGAAGTCTTATAACAAACATAACGGATTTTTTATCCTGATAGTTTTTTTCAAGGAGCTTTCTGCCCGCCTTCTTTTTCGACAAAATCCTGCTGACATAATCTCCGCCTAAAAAGCGTCCTAAGCAGTAGGTTATCATAACCTCAAGAACAATGCCGAAAATATTTACTCCTACAGCAAGCCATGTGTCAAGAATTACTCCCACGGCAACATAAATAACCGAAGCCGGCAGTACAAACACAAGAGCCTTTACAATATACATTCCCAAAACAACGGCAACAATTATTTGGGTGTTGTCCAAGGAAGAAAGTATTGCCTCAGGGTCAAGAGACGAAAGATAGTCGTAATTTGTTACGGCAATAATGAAAAGAGTCATGGCAACTGCGGCTCTTATTATTATGCCTGCCGTTTCTTTTTTATTTAAAGCCATCAGGTCACTTCTTTCAGGAAAAATTTACATATACAAAATAATTATAACACATTATAAAATGATAATGCAACATCTCCGGCTGAGCAAAATAATAAAGAAACTGTAAAAACTATATCAATTTTGTAACTATATTTTATGTTTACAAAACAAAACAGGTGTGATATAATTAACTGAATTTCAGACAGAGGGAGGAGAAACAAATGTCTGTAAAAGATAACATCTCAAAAGCGCTGCTGGGAGCTGTTGTTGGCAAAGCGTTAAAATATCTTCAGAAGGATCCTGACAAAAACCTTCCCAAGCTTGCATCAAAAGCGCTTAATTTATTTAACGGCATTTTCCCCGGAAAAAATCTTGAAAATATAAAAAAAGGCGCGGCAGACCCTTCAAACACCTATACAAAGCTTGTTAAAAACGCCTTAAGCGATATAGATTTCAACATTCTTAAAACAATGGCAATGTCCATGGGCTATGAAGCCGGAGTCAAAGGAACAAAAGCCGTAAGGGCAAACCGTGAAAAGTATAACTGCAATATCCCGTGGATTATTTTAATGGACCCTACAAGCGCCTGCAATCTGCGCTGCAAGGGCTGCTGGGCAGCTGAATACGGCCACGAGCTTAACCTTTCCCTTGAGGATATGAGGAGCGTTGTAAGTCAGGGCAAGGCTCTGGGCACTCATGTATATATGTATACCGGCGGCGAACCGCTTATAAGAAAAAAGGATATAATTAAAGTCTGCGAGGAAAATCCCGACTGCACCTTCCTTGCATATACAAACGCCACTCTTGTTGACGAGGCTTTCTGCAGTGAAATGCGCAGAGTCGGAAATCTGGCGTTGGCTCTGAGCATTGAGGGCACAGAGGAAAGCAACGACCAAAGACGCGGCGAAGGCTCTTATCAGAAAACTCTTGAGGCAATGGATATGCTTAAAAGGAACAAGTGCGCCTTCGGAATTTCCGTTTGCTACACAAGGGCAAATGTTGACTTTGTAACTGCCGATCCTTTCCTTGACCTTATGGTTGAAAAGGGAGTTAAGTTCGGCTTCTATTTTAACTATATGCCTATTGGTCACGACGCCGACAAGGAGCTTATCCCGACTCCCGCTCAGAGAAAATATATGTACTACTGGATAAGAAGAGTAAGAAACGGAAAAACAGGCAAGCCCATGTTTATTTTCGATTTCCAGGATGACGGAGAATTTGTAGGCGGCTGTATTGCAGGCGGCAGAAACTATTTCCACATTAACTCAAGAGGAGATATGGAGCCCTGCGTATTTATTCATTTTTCCGATTCCAATATACACACCCATACAATTCTGGAAGGACTAAAAAATCCTCTGTTTACGGAATACAGAAAAGGTCAGCCCTTTAACGACAACCATCTCCGTCCCTGTCCCATGCTTGAAAACCCGGACAAATTAAGGGCAATCGTTAAGAAAACCGGCGCTAAGTCAACTGACCTTATTGTGGAGGAGGATGTTGACACCCTTTGCAGAAAATGCGACGAGTTCGCATACGAATGGAAGCCTGTCGCCGATGAAATATGGGCGAACAATCCTCACCCGAAAACACATACCCAGTATTACCGTGACGGCGGCAAAGCCAAAATCCAGTAAAATTTAATATTCAATATTTATTTCTATGAGGCTGAAAAATTCTTTGCACAATCTTTGAATTTTTTTAGCCTCTTTTTTATGTTGCCGGACTATTATCTGCTTAACAACATTAAGGAAGTGAGCAGTATGAGTCTTCTGCAAAAAATAACCGTTACAGCCATGCTTGTTTTAAATACCGGGCTGATGTTTCTGCCCTGGTTCGGAGGCCGTGAAAATATCAGCGAGATTTCCGGCACGATTGTTCTGACCAACCCCGTTGTGATTATTTCAATTCTTGCCGTGCTTTCAGGCGTCTGGCTGCAAAAGCTTTCAAAAATTAGCTTTCCGCTGATTTATACCGGAGTAGGAGCAATTATATGTACCGAAATTTATTACTGGGCCACATGGTACACCGTTTCTATTTTCCCTTCCGTTAATCTCTTTAAAAGCCTGATGCTTGCATACCCTGCTTTTTATGTGGGTATAATAACCTCCGTCACTCTTTTTACCACGGTTTTTCTTTTCGGCTACTGCAAATACAAAAAAGAGGAAAATACCGGGCTTCCGGAAGAACAAAATCAGCCGGTATGTTAAATTTTCAAATTACTGCAAAGCTGCTGCCGCATTATATGGGGCGGCAGTTTTTTATAAAATATAACCCTGTTTTATAAAAAAATTATAATTTTGTATGTGTTAAAATGATGTGACCCAAAAAAGAAGAGAAGTAACTTCAAAATATGGTATAATGAATTAGCTACA
>CALYBJ010000040.1 GCA_944412445.1 uncultured Clostridia bacterium | reverse complement strand
CGACGCCTGCAGACCCGGCAATCCCAGAGAAACAAGCGTTGAGGAAATTAAACAGCTTTATTTATCGCTGATGTAATATTGATGTGAACCAAAAATCACCGCCGTTTTTCGGCGGTGAAATTTTTTTTACAGTGTTAAGTTAAGGGAAAAACTCATTTTCCAGCATAGCGCAAACAGCGTGATAAACAGGAACAGTCAGCTCCTGTATTCTGTAAGTTTCCGAAAATGGGATACAGACGGCGGCGTCAGAAATTTCAGACAGCGGAGAAGGTTTTTTCCCTGTTATTGAAACAACTTTCATGTCTTTTGCTTTTGCAGTTTCTGCGGCGAGAACTATATTTTCCGAGGTTCCGGAAGTAGATAAAGCCAGAAGGACATCGTTTTTGCCGCCTAATACAAAAACCTGCTGGGCGAAAATCAAAGACGGCGAGGTGTCGTTTGAAACAGCGGTTATTACAGATGAAAAGGACGGGAGAGAAATACATGGCAGCCCATACTGAAGCTTATCGGAGAGAAGCCGGTTTTTGAATTTCATTTTGTCTTTATCTGAAAGATTTCTTGTTGAATTAAAGCTTTTCAAAAGCTCTCCCGAAATATGCTCGCAGTCCGAGGCGGAGCCACCGTTCCCGCACAAAAGGAGTTTGCCACCTGTCGAAAAAGAAGTTTTAAGAATATCAAGCAAGGCTGAAATACTGTCACTGCACAGACTTAATTCCGGATAATTATTAATAAGCAAATTAATTTCATTCATAAATATCACTCCGATTTTATAATACAGCATACCTTTAATTTTTACAAGAGTTTAAAATTTTGTTTTTGTTTATGTATTGAAATAACATAAGCATACAGCTATAATTTAAGTTACGGCGGTGATAAGGTGGACACTTATACTAATACGATTCATTCTATTATAAAAGAAAATGAGGAAAAAGGTTCGGAAATTTTCGTTCCTTTCGGTCCCGTATGCGGAAACGGAGATATTGTTTTAACAGCTCAAGCCGAAAGTGATGATTTTACCGTAAACATTTACAAAAGTGATTTCCGTAAATTTTCTTATCAATGTGAAAACGGCGAAATAAAAAAGATCGGAACGCTTCGGATAGGCGGTCTTGATATTGAAAACTGTTTTATTGAGCAGAAAATGAAAGAAGGCGTGCTGAGGTGCGTTTTCGGAAAATCGGAAATTGTAATATTTGTTTCTCCCGATAATCTTATTTTTACGGAAATAACAGCGGAGCAGAAGGACGCTTTTCCGTCTTTTTCCCCGGAAGCGGCGGAAGAGGACGGTGGGTCTGTATTTACCTGCCGAGACAGGGGACTTGTGTGGTATTTAAAAAAGTTTGACGGAAGAAATATAAAAACACAGACAGCTGCCGCGCTTTGCTGCCGGAGAATGCCCTCGGAGCTTTCGGAGGGAATAAAAAAAGTAAGATTCTGCATATCAGCCGTAACTAATTTTGACAGCGAAAACTATTCCGCAAAATGTATTGAAAAAGCTGTAAACAGCGATTATGAGGAAAGCCTGAAAAAAACAAACAGGTTTTGGAATGAATTTTTTAATAAGTCTCAGGTGACGATTCCCGAAAAGGAAATAGAAAAACTTTATAACGGAAGTCTGTATCTTGCAGGGTGCTGTATGGACAGCAAAAAGCGTTCATTTAATGGATGTGAAATTTTTCTGAGAGCCGGAGAGACGGACAGCGCTCCCGATATAAAAATTCAGCCTTATTATGGTGTATTTGCGTCAAATCATCCGGAGCTTGCGGACAGCTTTATAGAGGATGCCGCAGGAGATAAAGCAGAGGAAGCATTAAAGGGCTTTAACCCTGTTATTTTCGCAATGCGTTACAGATACGGCGTAAGCCGGGAGTACCTTGAAAATAAAATATATCCTTATTTAAAAAGAACAGGGGAGCTTTATAAAAAATATCTTGTAAAGGAAAAGGGAAAATATATAATAAAGGCTCAGGGAGCAGAAGATATTTTTAGTATTTCCGAAAGAGAAAAAAACGGCGATAACAACACGGCGCTTCTGGGACTTTATAAACTTGTATATAAAAGTCTTTCGGAAATATCAGAGGATTTAAACAAGAAAAGCGAAAGGGAAGAATATAAGGAAATATACACTTGTCTTTCACCGTATCCGTTATGTATAAAAAGAGGAAAAAAGTGTTTTAAGGTGTCGGAAAAAAACAGCGGAATCAAGAAAAGCCCTTATGTATTAAAGCATATATTTCCGGCGTCTGACAGTTTTTTGCCGTTTGATAAGAAGCTTTTGAAAATATGCAGGAATACATATTTTCTCAGGGACAGGCGTTTTGACGATACTGAGGCGGCGGATTATCATATATGCGGAGCGAGGCTTAAGGTAAAGCCGGAATTTTTAACCGAAGGACTTACAAAAAATATTGAAAAAAAGATAATGGAAAATATGATTTATAACGGCAGAAGCGGAGCGGCGGCGTATTTTTCACTTATTACCGGAACGGTCAATGAAATGTTATTGCAGAGTTATGACGGCGTAATAAGGATTTTTCCGTGCTTTAATAAAGAAAACAACGCTTCCTTTAAAAATTTAAGAGCCGAGGGCGGCTTTCTTGTGTCGGCAGGCATAAAGGGCGGAAAACTGACCGAATATAAAATAAAAAGCCTGTACGGCGGAAAATGCAGAGCCGAAGTGTCGGAAAATGTAAAAATTTCTGTTCAGGCGAAAAACGGAAAAAAGGTCAAATTTAAAAAGAAGGACAGGATAATTGAGTTTTATACGGAAGCCGGAGAAGAATATATTTTGTTTCAGATGAAAAAAATTTAAAAAAACTATTGACAAATAAAAAAAATCATCATACAATCATTAGCAAGTGAACAGACAAAACCGACGATAAAGAGTAGTAGCTTTAGTCATTTTGTTTTAAGAGAGCCGCGGCCGGTGAGATGCGGTAAACAAAATTAAAGTGAATGGACTTTTGAGGGCAGCCCGAAATGAAAAGAGTAGGCGCTGACGGTGGCGCAGCCGTTATATTGCGGACCGGTTGATGGATCGGTTATGAGGGTCAATTTTTTGACTGAATCAGGGTGGCACCACGGAATAGTTTTTTCGTCCCGTACAGCGATAGCTGTACGGGTTTTTTGTATTGTTCATTTAATTTTTATCAAAGGAGACAAAGAAAATGTCAAAGAGAAATGATGTACCTTACAGAAACAATTTACCGGAGAACCTTATTCCGAAGCAGTGGCTTAATATCAGGGCTTTTATGAAGGAAAAAACACCTCCTCTTATAAATCCCGCAACACTTAAACCCTGTACGGTAAGCGATCTTGAGCCTGTATTCTGCACGGAGCTTGCAAAGCAGGAGCTTGACGATACAACGCCTTATATTGATATTCCCGAAGAGATATACAACTTTTATAAAATGTACAGACCTTCACCTTTAATCAGAGCGTACTGCCTTGAAAAAGAGCTTGACACTCCGGCGAAGATCTACTATAAATTTGAGGGCAACAACACATCCGGTTCTCATAAGCTTAACTCCGCAGTAGCTCAGGCATATTACGCCAAGGAGCAGGGCCTTAAGGGCGTTACCACGGAAACAGGAGCCGGACAGTGGGGAACAGCGCTTTCAATGGCCTGCGCATATTTCCATATTCCTCTGACGGTATATATGGTAAGAGGCTCCTATTTGCAGAAGCCCCACAGAAGAACGGTAATCCAGACATTCGGCGGCGACGTTATTCCCAGCCCCAGCGATACCACCAACGCCGGCAGAGCAATACTTGAAAAATTCGGCAAGGACTGCAGCGGTTCTTTAGGCTGCGCAATATCCGAGGCTGTTGAAAAAGCTGTAACGGGCGATAAGGTTAAATATGTTTTGGGCTCGGTTCTCAATCAGGTACTGCTTCATCAGTCCATAATAGGACTTGAGGCGAGAGCCGCAATGGAAATGTACGACGAATATCCCGATATAATTATCGGCTGCGCAGGCGGCGGTTCAAATCTGGGAGGACTTATAGCACCATTTATGAGAGATAAGCTTTTGGGACACAGCGACCCGTATTTTATAGCTGTTGAGCCGGCTTCATGTCCTTCCCTTACAAGAGGCAAGTATGTATACGATTTCTGCGATACGGGCAAGGTAACGCCTCTTGCGAAAATGTATACTTTGGGCTGCGAGTTTATACCCTCTGCAAACCATGCAGGCGGACTTCGCTATCACGGAATGTCCCCGGTTGTTTCAAAGCTTTATCATGACGGCTATCTTAACGAAGCACGTTCCTATGAGCAGACAAAGGTATTCGAGGCGGCGACATATTTCAGCAGATGCGAGGGAATCCTTCCTGCTCCCGAATCATCTCATGCCATTAAAGCAGCTATTGACGAAGCTGTTAAATGCAAGGAAACAGGAGAAGAAAAGACAATTTTCTTCGGACTTACGGGAACAGGCTATTTTGATATGACGGCGTATGAATCCTACAAGGCAGGAACAATGACAGATTATGTTCCCACTGATGAAGACCTGGAAAAAGCCTTCGCCAACATACCCGATTTCGGAATATAAACCAAAATAAAGAAAAAACAGCCGGCGGATCACATCCGCCGGTAATTTTTATGAAAATTACTGCTTTTCGGAATATATTTCAATCCAGTAGCCGTCAGGATCCTGAATAAAGTAAACGCCCATTTCCCTGTTTTCAAAGCAAATACAGCCCATTTCACTGTGCTTTTTGTAGGCAGCCTCGCAGTCGTCGGTTGTAAAAGCCAAATGGAATTCACATTCCCCTAAATTATACTCCTGAGGATGATCTTTAAGCCATGTAAGCTCAAGCTGAAAGGAGCTTTCATCGTTTCCCATGTATACGATTATAAAATCATCTGAAGTTTTTCTGCTTATTTCCTTAAGCCCCAAAGCCTCCCGGTAAAAATTCATTGAAACCTCAAGATTTTTTACATTGTAGTTTTCATGCGCCATTTTAAATTTCATAAACAGTCCTCCGAGAGAAATATCAGATTAATTATAGCACAAAAAATCGGTTTGTACAGACGCAAAAGGTCAGCAAAACCGATTAAAAATTATATATCAGCCGTCTTTCAGGTCGTGGACGGAAAGCTTTTTCGTGCTGTCGGACATTATGTAGGAAAACATTTCGTCGATATCGGTAAAATTCATATAAAGCATTTTGCAGGTAGCTTTTATGAATTTTTCTCCCGTTGAGTAATAAATAAACTCTTCCAGCTTGTCATAATAGCCGTTGATGTTATATATCGCAATGGGCTTGTCGTGGCGGCGAAGCTGTTTAAGAGTCAGAATTTCAAAAAACTCTTCAAAGGTTCCGATGCCGCCGGGGGTAATGATAAAGGCGTCGGCAAGCTCTTCCATTTTGGCTTTTCTTTCGTGCATGGTTTTTGTGAGAATAAGCGTGTCGCAGCTGTCAAAAATGGCTTCCACCTTTTCATCTCTGAAAAATTCGGGAATTATACCGGTAATATGACCGCCTCCTGCCATAACTCCTCTTGCGGCGGCGCCCATGAGACCGTTGCCGCCGGCGCCGAAAACAAGGTTCATTCCCCGTTTTGCTATTTCCACGCCCAAATCCTCAACAGCCTTAATATAGCATTTATTGATTTTATCACTGGCAGAACCGTAAACGCAGATGTTCATTAACATTTCTCCTTAAAATTGATGTACCCATTGTATATTAATATTAAAAAAAACACAATATATAATATTAAATATTTACAAAAAATATGATAATTTTTAAAAAATTTATTCAAAACTGCATACACCGGAAAAGAAAAAGGACAATATGAAAAATTCATACTGCCCTTTATACTGCATTATTACAATTTTTCAAGCGGAGCGACCTTTGCAAGAAGCTTTTTTGTTCCTATGGAATTGAAAGCTATTTCAAGAAGCATATCGCTTCCCATTTTTTCTGCGCTGAGAATAACGCCTTCGCCGAATTTTTTGTGTTTTACCCTGTCCCCGGGCTTAAAGTCAAGGGATAGTTTTGATTTTGAAGAGTCCGGTGTTTTCTTTTGGAAAGAATATACGGAAGGCTTTTCCTGACGGTTTCCTCTGTATTCGGCTCTTGAACCGGTTTCCTGATATCCTCTGCCGAAATCCGGAGAGAAAGGCTTTTTGACAACGGTAAGCTCCTCAGGGATTTCCGAAAGAAAGCATGAGGGAGGATTATATGAGGTCTGACCTCTGAGCATTCTTGTTTTTGCGTTTGTAAGAATAAGCTTTTCCTTAGCTCTTGTGATTCCTACATAAGCCAGTCGTCTTTCTTCCTCCATGTCCTGCTGGGACATAAGGGACTGCAGTCCCGGGAAAATGCCGTTTTCCATGCCGGGGATATAAACAACGGGAAATTCAAGTCCTTTTGCGGAATGAAGCGTCATAAGAACAACCGCGTCTGTTTCCGAGTTGTAGTTATCAATATCCGACATAAGGGCAACATCCTCAAGGAAAGCGTCAATGGTAGGAGATTCCGGGTTTTCTTCGGTATATCGCTGAATGTTTGATTCAAGCTCGTTTAAGTTGGCAAGCCTGTCGGTAAAGGTCGCCTGGTCCTGCCTTAAAAATTCAACATAGTTAATTTTTTCGAGAAGCAGTTCAAAAAGCTCGGTTGGGGAAATAATATCCTTTTGCTCTATAAGGAAATCCATCATTTCGGTAAAATCACGGAGCTTGTTAACGGCTCTTGACAGCACGGGATATTCCCCGGCGTGGCTTATTACCTCATAAAGACTTACGCCCAGTGCGTCGGCAATTTTTGAGGCGTTGTTCATTGTGCTTTCACCTATGCCTCTTTTCGGCTCGTTGATAATCCTTCTTAAACGAATGGCGTCGCTGGGGTTTGATATAACTGACAGATAAGCGATAATATCCTTAATTTCTTTTCGCTCGTAGAAGCGGTGACCGCCAATGATTCTGTAGGGAATCCCGGAGCGGACCAAAGCTCTTTCGATTGTGTTTGACTGGGCGTTCATTCTGTAAAGCACCGCATGATCGCTCCATTGTCTGCCCTTTGAGGAGGAGTCCATTATGTCCGAGGCGATAAACTGACCCTCGCTTAAATCATCGGATAAAGTGTTTATAAGGATTTTATCTCCGGCGCCGTTGTTTGTCCAGAGAGTTTTGCCTTTACGCTCCGAGTTGTTGGATATAACTGCGTTTGCAGCGTCAAGAATATTCTGTGTTGAACGGTAATTCTGCTCCAGTCTGATTGTCTTTGCGTTTTCGTACTGGAACTCGAATTTTAAAATGTTCTCAATGGTGGCGCCTCTGAATTTATAAATACTCTGGTCGTCATCGCCTACCACGCATATATTTTTATAACCGCCGGCAAGAAGCGATGTTAATTTATACTGAGCGTGGTTTGTGTCCTGATATTCGTCTACCATAACATATTTAAACTTGCTCCGGTAGTAATCAAGCACATCTCTGTGCTCGCTTAACAGCTTAACCGTGTTTGCTATAATATCGTCAAAATCCATTGCGTCGGCATTTTTTAATAGCTCCTGATATTTTTCGTAGGCTCTGCCGATTATGGTTCTTCTGGGGTCGTTTTGGTGCTGATTTAAATATTCCGAGGGAGAAATAAGAGAGTCTTTGGCACGGCTTATTTCGTTAAGAATTGCTTTTCCCGTTATGTAGGAATCGTCAAAATTTAAAAGCCTCTGACATTCCTTTATAACACGCTTTGAATCATCGGTATCGTAAATCGTAAAGTGAGAAGAATAGCCGAGCCTTTCACCGTCTCTTCTTAAAATCCTAACACAGCAGGAATGAAAGGTGCTTGCCCAGATATTGCTGCCTTCGTTTTCTCCCAGCATTTTAATAAGGCGCTCCTTAAGCTCGTTTGCCGCCTTGTTTGTAAAGGTAATGGCGAGAATTTCCCAGGGCTTCGGAGGATTATATGCGGCAATCTGCTTTGCTTCGTATTCATATTTGCCGTCACCGTTTAAATATGCTTTTAAAATATCAATTTCCCTTTGCGTTATTTGGAATCTGAAATTATCTTTGCCGTAAACATCGCCGTAAGACATAAGATAGGCAATCCTGTTAACAAGAACGGTTGTTTTTCCGCTGCCTGCACCCGCAAGGATAAGCAGAGGACCGGAAACTGTTGTAACCGCCTCAAACTGCATATCGTTCATTTTTGAAAACTGTTTTTTAATGATTTTATCTCTTAACTTTTGAGCTTCCTGTATAAGCATAAACCATATTAAACGGACTTTTGTCCGTGTTATTCCTTTCTTTTAAGTGTTTTTTATTAATGTATATATAGAATATTCTGAAATTTTAATTGCGTCGTTAAAAATACCGTGAGCCGAAGCTGCTAAATCATAGGTAATTAAATCCTGATTTTTTCCGCTGCTTAAATTTTTTAAAACAGAAAAATAAAGCTGTCCTTCACTGTCTGAAAGCTTTTGGATATTTTCTGCGTATGCAAAAAGCTTTCTGCATTTCGGAAAAAGGGAAAATTCTTTAAAAATATCGGATAATGTATTAATTGATGTAGGCAGCATACGGAAAATTTCAGAAAGGCTTTCATTGGGTGTGAAAAACTCAAGGCTTTTTATTTTATTAAAGGAAAATATAATGTCACGGCAAAGCCTTCCCGTAAGGCAGGAGAGATAAAAAATATCTTCTCTGTCAACTGAAGTAAAAAATTCGCTGTTGAGCTTTTGGGAGAAATCATTTAAAAGGGGACGGCAGTCGAAAAGCTCCCTGCTTTCGCAAAAGCCTCCCGAAGAGTAAATTTCATAAAGAGCCAGAGAATCCGAATAAGCTTTATCCGACAACTCATAAAGAGCCGAAAAGAAATCGAAGCCGTTTTTTCTGCTCAAAAAATCACCTTTACCTTATAAACAGAACGGTAATAAGATAACCGAGAAAGCCGCACCCGGGGAAAGTTAAAATCCAGGTGAGAACCATCTCTTTGACGATTTTCCAGTCTACCGAGGACAGTCTTTTCGCCGCACCCACACCCATAATAGCAGTTGTTTTTGTATGGGTGGTGCTGACGGGCAAGCCGGTCAGGGTGGATATAAGGAGACAAAGAGCGCCTGCTGTGTCGGCGCTGAAGCCCTGATACTTTTTAAGCTTTACCATGTCCATTCCCATAGATTTTATAATTCTCATGCCTCCTGCGGAGGTTCCTGCCGCCATTGTAACGGAGCAGAAAGCAATAAGCCATACAGGTATGTTAAAGACGGACAAATCTGTTTTTCCCTGAGACAGTGAAACCGCGAGCATAAAGACACCGATAAATTTCTGACCGTCCTGGGCGCCGTGCATAAAAGCCATAGCTGCCGCGGAGATATTTTGAAGGAAGGTAAAAAGGGGATCGAATTTTTCACGGTCGGAATTTTTAATAAGAAACCTTACGGTTTTAGCTGTAATGAAACCCAGTATAAAGCCCATTACCGTAGACAGAACAAGACCGTAAATCACCTTTACCCATTCGGAAAAGTTTATGCCGGAAAGGCTTTTGTCAATGGCAAGCGCGGAGCCTGTAAGCCCGGCGATAAGAGCGTGGCTTTCGCTTGTAGGTATACCGAAGAACCAGGCTGCCACAGCCCATACAACAATTGAGCAAAGGGCGGCGCAGAGAGCGCTCTGAGCTTTTTGGGCGTTGCTTCCGAAGTCCACCATATTAAAAACGGTAAAAGCCACGCTGCCGTTGATTTTTGACATAACAAAAACCCCGGCAAAATTCATAACAGCCGCAAGGGCAATGGCTTTTTTCGGCTTCATGGCTCTTGAAGAAATACAGGAGGCGATAGCAGTAGGAGCGTCGGTCCATCCGTTTACAAGAACCACTCCGGTAATAAGAACAGCAGATATTAAAATAATTGGACGTCCTGAAAACAAAGAAATGAATTCAGAAAACTTCAAAGCATTTAACTCCGATAAGATTTGATGTTGAAACAGCTGAAAATTTTTTAAATCAAAGAACAGTGTTCGTGAAATAAAAAACGGTTCCGAAAAATGATATAAAATTTACTCACCGAAGATTTCGGCATTGATTTTTCCTGAGGCCTCGTCAAAGGGCAGCTTCAAAGAACCCTTGAAGCCTGTAAGCTCTCTGCAAATAGCCTCGTTTTCCTTAAGCAGATCCGCGAGAATACTGTTAAGCTTGTCGGAAAAGGTCTGAATACCCGATGAAATATCAAGGACTCTGGAAAGAGTTTTTGACGCCGCGATGTCTGCGTCATCGGACATTTTGGAGATTTTTTCACAGGTTTCGCTGAGAAGCAGGTCGGCATATCTTCTGACATCAAGCATTGCCGTGCCAACTTTTTCCTGAGCTGAACGCTCCGCAAGAGATTCCGAATTGCTTTTTTCGGAAAGCTCTTCCCTGATTTTTTCGATTTCCTCACTGCACTGGTTTTTAATTTCGGCTATTTTGTCCTCACATTCAACATAAACAGCCTGAGTTTTGTCGTTAAGCTCGCTGATTTTTGAGTTAAGCTCGTCAACGGTTTTTTGAAGCTCTTCTATTTTGCTGTTTTTGGAAGTGACCTCCGCCATAAGCTTAGCTTCGTTAAGCTTTAGTTTTTCAATGTAGTTTATAACATCGTTTCTGTTAAAGCCTCCGAAAACAGCGCTTCTGAATACGGTATCTGATGGCATTTTAATATTCTCCTTTTTAAATAGGATAAATAATAATAAACATTATAATTATAGCATTAACAAAAAATCTGTGCAAGAAAAAAATAAACATTGATAAAAAACGCATATAATATTGATTTTTTTTCAATTATATTGTATAATTTTTCCCATAGATACAGCATAGGAGGCATATTTTATGGGCAGTACCGCAAAAACGTTGATAAAAATAGGAGTAGGAGCCGCCGCGGCATATCTTGCCTTGGGAGAGGTAATATACGAGGGCGTTTTAAATAAGAGATTTACAAAAGGCAAAAATGACTGCCGTAAGGTTGAACCTGAGGTATATCAGTATTACGGAAAGCCTGAGGATCAGATTGACGGAGATTCATGGTTCGTCGCCATGCACCCGGAGGACACCGTTCTTGTTAATTCAAAGGGCAAAACCATGCACTCCAATATTTTTATGCAGAAGGAATTTACTCACAGATGGGCAATAGTTATACACGGCTATACGAGCTGTCCCAGAGGTATGGCGGATCAGGCGTTCCACTTTTACAAAACAGGCTTTAATGTTCTGATGCCGGTGCTTATAAGCTTTGCCCAGGACGAGCAGAAATACTGCACAATGGGCTATCACGACAAGGATTATATAATGGAATGGATTAATTATATAAGGGAGCAGGATTCGGAAGCTGAAATTGTTTTGCTGGGAGTTTCCATGGGCAGCGCCACAACAATGCTTGTAACAGGAGAAAAAGACCTTCCGGATAACGTAAAATGCGCTGTGGCTGACTGCGGATATACTTCCTGCTGGGAGGAGTTTGCTTCCCAGATCAAGGAGATGTTCCATCTTCCCGTATTTCCGTTTCTTCATGCGGCAAACACCGTATCAAAGCTGAGAGGCAATTTTGATTTTAAGAAGTGCGCTCCCATAGAGGCTGTCGCAAGGTCAAAAACGCCGACGCTGTTCGTACACGGGGAAAATGACAAATTTGTGCCCTACTGGATGATGGATAAGGTATTTGACGCCTGTACCGCAGAGAAGGAAAAGCTGTCGGTTCCCGACGCTCTTCACGCTGAAAGCTGCGACATCCACCCGGAAATCTATTATCCCGCTATTGATAAGTTTATAGCGAAATATATGTAACGCTGTAATAATATATATTTATAATTGAATTTAAAAAAATATTCCGAATCACCTTTGTGACTCGGAATTTTTTTATCAGTTGAAAGGTGTGCTGATATTTTTCAGCTTGAAGTTTACAATGTCTTTTTCAGCGGAAAACCGTCTGAGACTTAAAATCAGTCCTACCGAAATATAGATACAAAGGTTGGAGGAACCGCCTGCGCTGAGGAAGGGAAGAGTAATTCCGATAACGGGAAGAAGCTGAAGACACATTCCCACATTGACGATTACCTGAGCGCCGATCATGGAGGCAACGCCGCTGCAAATAAGGGAAACGGTTCCGTCCTTTGCGTTTTTGCCGATTTTAAGTATTCTTATTATTATGAAGCAGAATAAAAGCAAAACCGCGAAACAGCCGATAAGGCCGAGTTCTTCTCCGATAACCGTAAAAATCATATCGTTTCTGCTTTCGGGAACATAAACCGTGCCTTTAAACAGCCCCTGACCGAAAAGGCCGCCGGCTTTAAGAGCTTTAAGACCCTGCTGCTGCTGATAAATAATATCGGGGTATTCTTCGGGATAAATAAGAGCGTAGAATCTGTCCTTCTGAATACTTGTAAAAACATATTTCCATACAATGGGAGCGGCGGCGGCTATTAAAGCGAGGGCAAGAACAAAGTATCTTAAATAAAGCCCCGCGGCAAACATCATAACGCCGAAGATTATTATAAAAATCAAAGCGCTGCCCATATCTCCGCTGGCGGTAACGAGAACAGTGGGGACAGCTCCGTGAAGACAGAGGAGAATAACATTTTTTAAAGAATTGATATTATCCCTTACTGCGTCAAGATGAAATGAAAAGGTTATAATAAAGCCTATTTTGACAAGCTCCGAGGGCTGAAAATACAGGCTTGTGTTTCCCAGCATAAGCCAAGTTTTAACATCGCTTCTTGAATCGGGGCCTGTACCGATAAAGAATAAAAGAACCATTAAAACAATACAGACAAAGGCTATGACGGGCCAAAGCCGCACAATAAAGTTATAGTCTATTGCGGAGATAATAAGGGCGATGACGATGCCTGCCGCGACTGCAAGAAGCATAACTCTGGCGTCTCTCGAAAGGAGATTTTCCGAAGATGAGGAGCGTGTAGCGCTTGTTACCATAAGGACGCCGAAAGCGGAAACAAGCATACATAAAAATAATAAAATTTTATCTGTTTCCTTGAAAAAGGTCTTGATTTGTGATATAATTTTGCTCATAAACAAACATCCTGTTAAAATACAAGTTATGACATAATTATAGCTTTATTCCTTAAAATTTTCAAGTAAAAAATATAAAGGCGTTAAAGGTAATATGAAGATATATGAATCTCACAGTGAAAAGGATACTGAAAAAATAGGCAGAGAAATCGGGGAAAAGCTCCGGGGCGGAGATGTGGTAGCGTTTACCGGAGGCATGGGAATGGGAAAAACGGTTTTTGTCAGGGGAGCCGCCGAGGCTTTGGGAGCGGAAGCCGATGTGTGCAGTCCCACATTTTCAATTGTAAACGATTACGGCGGAAAAATTCATATATACCATTTTGATATGTACCGTGTGGAAACATGGGATTCATTATATTCCACGGGATTTTTTGATTATATGAACGATGAAAGCATTCTTTTTATAGAATGGAGCGAAAATATTGAGAATGTCCTTCCTGAAAACGCAGTAAAAGTTGAGTTTTCAAAGGGAGAAAAAGACAGCGACAGAATTATAAAAATCAGCGGAGGCGGCGGAAGATGGTAATACTGGGAATAGAAAGCTCGGCGCAGTCGGCGTCGGCTTGCGTTGTAAAGGATTCAAAGGTATTGTCGGAGTATTTTCTCAATGTAGGGCTTACTCATTCCGTAACGCTGATGCCTCTTGTAAAACAGGCAATGGAAGGGGCGGGAATGTCGGTGGGAGATTTGGACGGCATAGCCGTTGCGAACGGACCCGGCTCTTTTACGGGCGTAAGAATAGGAGTAGCCACGGCGAAAGGCATTGCAGTGCCGGCAGACATTAAATGTATACCTGTTTCAACCCTTGAGGTAATAGCCTATCCTTTAATTGATTCCGAGTGTATTGCCGCGGCGGTAATGGACGCCAGATGCTCTCAGGTATACTGCGGACTGTATGACTGCCATTCGTCTTCAATGGAAAGGCTTACGGAGGACAGCGCGTTTTCTCTTTCGGAGCTTGCCGAAAAGCTTAAGGCGTATGATAAAAAAATAATTTTAATAGGTGACGGAGCGGATATTTCCTACGAATATTTAAAAGATAAAATATCCGGCGTTTATAAAGCCTCTTCTCAGTATGTGTATCAAAAATCTTCTTCCGCAGCGTTAATCGGCGAAAAAAGATTGATAAATAATGAAAATGTCTGTTCGGCGGAGGAATTGGTTCCGGCGTATTTAAGGCTGCCTCAGGCTGAGCGTGAATTAAAAAAGAAAAAGGAGCAGAAACAATGAAAATCGCAATAGGTTCCGACCATGCAGGTTTTCCGTTAAAGGAAGCCATAAGAAAATATTTAGAGGAAAAGGGAATTGAATATATCGACTGCGGCGTATATGACACGGCGTCAGCCGATTATCCCGTACAGGCGAAGAAAACCTGTGAAAAAATAATTTCCGGAGAATGTGAAAGAGGAATACTTTGCTGCGGCACCGGAATAGGAATTTCAATGGCGGCAAATAAAATCAAAGGGATAAGAGCTGCCTGCTGTTCCGATTATTTCAGCGCAAAATATACAAGACTTCATAACGATGCGAATGTACTCTGCATGGGAGCGAGAGTAATCGGAGAAGGAGCGGCTCTTGAGTTGGCAGAGGTATTTTTAAACACGGAGTTTGAGGGCGGCAGACATCAGAGAAGAGTAGACCTTATAACAGAAATCGAAAATTCACAGTAAACAGTAATTTAATGTTTACTAAAAAGACAAAACAAAATGAGCCGTGAAAAACACGGCTCGTTTTTGTTCATAATTAAATAAGAAAGTAAAAATTAAACGGCTCTTGTTACCTTGCCTGAACGAAGGCAGCGGCTGCAAACATGAATTCTTTTGGGAGTACCGTTAACAACAGCCTTTACTTTCATAACGTTGGGCTTCCAAGTTCTGTTGGTTCTTCTGTGGGAGTGAGAAACCTTAATACCGAAAGCAATGTCTTTTCCGCAGATATCGCATTTTGCCATGCGGAATGCACCTCCTTTGATAATGACGGGCAACGCATTTAAATGCAAAAGCGCCGCATCTTGTCGTATAATCTTAATATCACGCAGAATATAGTAACAGATTTGCTTGTCAAATGCAAAAAAAAAAAAAAAAATAATTTAAAAATATTAAAAAAATTCTCATAATAAACTGTGCAAAAGGTGCAAAATAAAAAAAATT
>CALYBJ010000039.1 GCA_944412445.1 uncultured Clostridia bacterium | reverse complement strand
CTTCAAATCTTTTTATTCAGTTGAAAAAATTATTTAATTATAACTTTTATAAATATCTTTTTTCCCTTTTTAACAACAACATAGCCTTTGTCAAAATCGCTTCTTGCTATAACTGCCACGGGAGATGTGGGTTTTGCATCGTCAACAGAAACGCCGCCCTGTTCTATAAGCCTTCTGCCTTCGCCTTTTGACTTTGCGATTCCCGCTTTTACCAATACCTCGTTTACAGCTATGGCTCCGTCGGTAAAGTCATCCTCGGAAATGGCAAATTCAGGCATTGATTCAACGCTTACGGCTGCTCCGAAAAGTGATTTTGCCGTTTCCTGAGCTTTTTTGGCTTCTTCCTCTCCGTGAACAAGCTTAGTAAGCTCAAATGCAAGAATTTCCTTTGCCTTATTAAGCTGACTTCCCTCCCAATCGCTCATGGCGTCTATTTCCTCAAGAGGCAGGAATGTAAGCATTCTTATACATTTCAGCACGTCTCCGTCGTCAACATTTCTCCAATACTGGTAAAACTCATAGGGAGATGTTTTCTGAGGGTCAAGCCATACTGCGCCTTTGGCTGTTTTGCCCATTTTCTTGCCCTCGGAATTAAGAAGCAGAGTAATTGTCATTGCGTAGGCGTCCTTGCCAAGCTTCTTTCTTATAAGCTCGGTACCTCCCAGCATATTTGACCACTGGTCGTCGCCGCCGAACTGCATATTGCAGCCGTAATGCTGATACAAGTAGTAGAAATCATAGCTCTGCATTATCATGTAGTTAAACTCAAGGAATGAAAGACCTTTTTCCATTCTCTGCTTATAACATTCGGCTCTTAACATATTGTTAACAGAGAAGCAGGCTCCCACTTCACGGAGAACATCAATATAATTAAGATTGAGAAGCCAGTCGGCGTTATTTACCATCATTGCCTTGCCTTCACCGAACTCAATAAAACGCTCCATCTGCTTTTTAAAGCAGTCGCAGTTGTGCTGAATCGTCTCCCTTGTCATTACCTGGCGCATATCTGTTCTTCCGGAAGGATCGCCTATCATTCCGGTACCTCCGCCGATAAGGGCTATGGGTCTGTTTCCTGCCATCTGAAGTCTTTTCATAAGACAAAGCGCCATGAAATGTCCTACATGCAGACTGTCAGCCGTAGGGTCAAAGCCTATATAAAATACTGCTTTTCCGTTATTTATAAGCTCCTTGATTTCATCTTCGTCTGTTACCTGGGCAATAAGTCCTCTTGCCACAAGCTCGTCATATACAGTCATCTTACTTTCCTCCGATTTATATATTGTTTATTTTTTACTTTTCACGGCTCTTTTTTCTTTTTTATACTGCTCCGCTTCGTCTAAAAGCCTTTTGGCGGATTCAATATGAGCCTTATCTTTTTCATTGCCGCCGATTATTCTTGAAATCTCCGCCGTTCTGCCCTTTTCATCAAGAGCAGTTACCGAGGTATAAGTCTTTTCGCCTCTTGCCTCCTTGGAAATCAGCATATGATGATCCGCAAAGGCGGCGATTGACGGCAAGTGAGTTATACATATAACCTGTCTGTGCATGGACACATCATACAGCTTCATGGCGATTTTGCCTGCCGCTCTGCCGCTTACTCCCGTGTCGATTTCATCAAAGATAAGAGTATCTATATTGTCCCTGTCAGCAAGCACGCTTTTAATTGCCAGCATAATTCTTGAAAGCTCGCCTCCGGAAGCGATTTTAGCCAGAGGCTTTTCGGACTCTCCCCTGTTGGCTGATATTAAAAATTCAATGCTGTCCGTTCCCGTTTCACTGAAAGAACATTTTTCAAAGCCTACGGAAAATTTCGTTTCCGGCATATCAAGAAAAGACAACTCTTTCATTATTTTCTCTTGAAATTCAGCCGCTGCGGCTTTTCTTGACTCCGAAAGGGCTTCCCCTCTCTTTTCCGTTTCCCTGTACCACTCATCGTACTCTTTATTAAGCTTCTGAAGAATTTCATCGGAAACAGTTATATTATGCAATTCTTCCCGGGCGTTGTCAAGAAAATTCAGCATTTCTTCTTCTGTTTCGCCGTATTTTTTTGACAGCCGGTATATTAAATCAAGCCGCTCCTCTATATCCGCAAGCTCATATTCATCTGTTTCGGTGCTGTCCGTAAGGGATGAAATATCAGATGTATAGGAATCAATAGTATATGCTATATCGTTTACCGACTCTGCCATTTCTCGGGCTTCAGGCAAAAACTCCGCCGCCTGGGACAAGGCGTTTGCCGCGTCAAACAACAGCGCCGCCGCTCCCGAATATTCCTCTCCTCCGGCTATGGCTCCGTAGGCTGTATTCAAAGCAGAGGCAAGCTTTTGAGAGTTGTTAATTATTCTTTTTTTGGATAAAAGCTCCTCACGCTCTCCGGCTCTTAAATCGGCTTTTTCCAGCTCGTCTATCTGATAGGAAAGCAAATCAATCTGCCTTGCCTTCATGGCGTCGTCAACGGCAACTTTATTAATCTTGCTTTTGATTTCGTTTAATTTATCAAAGGCTTCCCTGTAGCTGTCAAAAAGCTGCCCGTTGTCTGCCACAGCATCTATAAAACGATAGTGATATTCAGGGGACATAAGCTCCTGATTGTCAGACTGTCCGTGAATATTTATAAGGGTTCTGCCCAGCTCCCTGAGCATTGTAACAGTTACGCTTTCACCGTTTACCCGGCATATATTTCTGCCGTCCCTTGTCATAACACGGCTTACAAGAAGCGTTCCGTCCTCTTCGCTTTTTATTCCCAGCTCTGCCAGCACGCTCTCCGTATATTCCGTTATGTCAACAAAAAACGCCGACACGGTAGCCTTGTTTTCTCCCGTTCTTATAAGCTCCCTTGAGGTCTTTTCCCCAAGAACGGCATTAATCGAGTCGATTATTATTGATTTTCCCGCTCCCGTTTCTCCTGTCATGCAGTTAAAATTACCTTGAAAATCAATGGACGCGCTTTCTATTATGGCTATGTTTTCTATTTTAAGGTTCGCAAGCAATTTTATCAGTCCTTAGAATTGAGAAGAGTATCAATTTCCCTCTTTGTATTCTGCGCAGCTCTTTCGCTTCTGCATAAAATGAAAATCGTATCGTCTCCCGCAAGAGTTCCCAACACCTCGGGCATTCCCAATGCGTCGATTGCCGCACACGCCGCCGGAGCCGTTCCCGGATGACATTTCAGCATACATATATTCTGAGCATAGTCCGTAAGCGTTACCGATTCCGCAAATATTGAATAATATTTCATGTATTTTTCATCGGAGCCGGCTGCCGTGGAATACTTGTACTGTCCGTTGGACACCGGCTGCTTAACAAGCCGCAGTTCCTTAATATCTCTCGAAACGGTTGCCTGGGTTACATCTACGCCGCATTCAAGAAGCTTTGCCAGCAGCTCCTCCTGTGTGCTTATATTGAATTTATCTATAAGCGTAAGAATGAGCGTATGTCTGTCTTTTTTCATTTAATACACCTCTCCTGCTCTATTTGACTTTCATTTTTTTATTAAGTATATCCATAAATGTGTCGTCTTTAAGTCTTATGAATTTTGATTTTCTGTCAGCCTTCTTTATTACAGCCTTGTATCCCGGCTCAAACTTTAACGATGATTTTCCGTCAAAGGACAAAAGCGTTACGGCTCCGGCTTCCCGCGGATTCTCAATCGTAAGCTCTGTATTCCGTCCGAATAATACCGTCCGCTCAACAAGTGAATGAGGACAAATTGGCGATAAAATTATACTTTCAACCTTTGGATCCACTATTGGCCCTCCTGCCGCTAAATTATACGCAGTAGAACCGGTAGGAGTTGATACTATCAGTCCGTCGGAAAAATACCGGTTTATAAATTTGTTTCCGCTGTATACATCAAACTGTGAAAGCCTTATTTCTCCGCCTCTCGCAAAAACCGCGTCGTTTATGCAAAAATCGCTTAATATGATTTCATTGTTATCGGAGTAAACATCTACCCTTAATACCATTCTCTCTTCAATATAATACTCCTTTGTTACAAGCTCTCTGAGCAGTGACAATTCGTCCGCTTCAAGCCCCATTAAATACGCAAGCTTGCCGGCGTTTACGCCTAAGACGGGAATATTGAAAGGCAGAGCAAGCTTTGCGACCCTTATCATTGTACCGTCTCCCCCTACGGCAATTAACACATCGGTTTTCTTTTTTATTTCATTTTCAGAAATAAAAGTATATCCTTCGTCAGCAAAAACTTCCGGTGTTTCACACAAAAAATTATACCGTATTTTTAAAAGTTCAAGTTCCGCGCATATTTTTTTCGTTGTTTCATAGGCGTGTTCCCTTGTTAAATTCGGGATTATCGTAACCTTCATTTAAGTTTTCTCCTTATTTCGCGTCGGTGACTTTATTTATCAAGCTCTTCATGGGATTTTTCTACGGTCATCCATATATCAACGGTTTCGCTGTCGCATTTGCTTTTCTTTAAATATATTAAATATTCTATATTGCCTTCCGGTCCCTTTATGGGAGAATAATCAAGGCCCCCAACAGCAAATCCCAGCTCCTGCGCAAAATCTCTTACTTTTTCTATTACTTCGGCGTGCACGCTTTTATCTCTTACAACGCCTTTTTTGCCTACTTTTTCTCTGCCTGCCTCAAACTGGGGCTTTATAAGGCATACGCACTGACCGTCCTCACCAAGAAGCGGATAAACTGCCGGAAGCACAAGGCAGAGAGATATAAACGATACGTCAACCGACGCAAAATCAATTTTTTCAGGTATCTGCTCCTCTGTTATGTATCTTACATTGGTTCTTTCAAGATTAACTACTCTCGGATCGCTCCGAAGCTTCCAGGCAAGCTGTCCGTATCCTACATCAACGCTGTATACCTTTGTCGCTCCCTTCTGAAGCATACAATCCGTAAAGCCTCCCGTTGATGCTCCTATATCCATACAAATTTTTCCGTTCAAATCAATAGGAAAAACTGTCATTGCCTTTTTAAGCTTATATCCGCCGCGGCTTACAAATTCGCTGGAGCCTCTTACCTCTATATTGTCATCCGGCTCTACCGAAGTTCCCGCCTTCAGAACCTTCATTCCGTTTACATAAACCTGTCCCGCCATTATAAAAGCTTTTGCCTTTTCACGGCTTTCAGACAGCCCCAGCTCAAAAATTTTTGTGTCAAGCCTTTGTTTATCACTCATTTTTTATCTCCCCGGACACAAATTTCGTTATTCCTTCCTCGTCAAAACCGTATTCCCGCAAAAGAATTTCCGTAGTTGCGTGATGTACAAATTCATCCCTGACGGCTTTCAATATAAACCTGCCCCCGTACCGTAAATCAGTCAGCATAAGATTGAAAACTTCTCCCACGCCTCCTGACATTTCTCCCTCTTCATAAAAGAATATTGTTTTGCAGTCAAAAACGCTGTCAACCGCTTCTTTATTAACGGGCTTGATTTTATTAAGCTTCAGAACCTTAACATTTATATTTTCTTTCATTAAATTATTTCTTGCCTTTGCCGCCGACGCGAAAAGCCTGCCGTATGTTACCAAGGCAATATCAGCTTCACTGTCTCCGTATATTTCATAGTCCTTGGCATTATATTCATAATCCTCCGGCAAGCTCGGCTCCGAGCCTTTAAACATTCTGACAGCTGTAACTGACGGCTCGTGATAAAGCGCCTTTACAAAAGCGTTCCTCATTTCCTCATAGGTGGTTGGCGAATATATGGCAACACCGGGAACAGTATTGAGAAACGGAACATCAAGAAGTCCGTGATGAGTTTCACCGTCTCCCGTAACAAACCCTGCTCTGTCTATGGCAAAAATTATTTTGAGCCTTTGAAGCGCCGCATCATGAACAATCTGGTCGTAGCCTCTTTGAAGAAATGCGGAATATGCCGCAAAAACAGGCACCATTCCGCCTTTTGCAAGCCCGGAGCAAAATGTTACCGCGTGCTCCTCGGCTATTCCCACATCAAAAAATCTTTCAGAAAACTGCCTTTCGAAATCAGCAAGTCCCGTTCCCAGAGACATTGCCGCCGTTACGGCACAGACCCTTTTATCGTTTTCGGCAAAATGACACATAAGCTTTCCGAATTCGTTTGAAAAGCTTGTGCCCTGAGAATGAAATTCTCCCGTATCAATATCAAACTGGGAGATTCCGTGAAATACGCTTGGCTCAAGCTCGGCAAAATTGTAGCCCTTTCCTTTTACCGTCTTAATGTGCAGCAAAATAGGATAATTTGCTGACTTTGCCGCTTCAAGAGCGTCTACAAGCACATTAATGTTATGACCGTCAATGGGTCCCATATATCTGAAGCCCAAATCCTCAAACATGGTGCTTGATTTATAAAAAACACGCTTTAATCCGGTTTTTATTCTGAACAAGAAGTTTGAAAGCTTTACGCCAACTAAAGGTATTCTGTTCAGGGTCTGCTCCGTTTTTGCCTTGATTCTGAAATATGAAGGTCTTGCCTTTATTACTGCAAGATGCTTTGCAAATGAGCCTACATTCCTTGAAATCGACATATCATTGTCGTTTAATATTACAATAAGCCTTGAACGCTCTCTTCCCGCATTGTTAAGCGCCTCATAAACCATGCCTCCCGTAAATGCTCCGTCTCCGATTACGGCAATTGCATAGTTTTTGTTTCCCTTTATTTTATTTGCCTGGGCGATTCCGTATGCCGCCGATACCGATGTGCTGCTGTGACCGCTGAAAAAGGTGTCGTGCTCGCTTTCGTCGGGACACGAAAAGCCGGAAAGCCCTCCGTTTTGCCTCAGTGTGTCAAACTTATTATACCTTCCTGTCAAAAGCTTATGAACATATACCTGATGACCTACATCCCAGACAATTTTATCATGAGGCGAATTAAACACCTTATGAAGCGCTATCGTAAGCTCTACCACTCCCAGATTCGACGCAAGATGCCCTCCCGTTTTCGACAGTGTATTTATAAGGGTTTTTCTTATTTCATCCGAAAGTATTTTAAGCTCGTCATCCGTAAGCTTTTTTACATCCGACGGCTTTGATATATTTTCCAATATCTTTTTTTCTTCCATTTTTAACCTCAAACCAAGACATAAGAATCTTATTATGCGTTTCTCTTAAGCAACTTTACGGCAAATTCCTTTAAAAATTCTGTATCGGCGTCTATTGAATCCAGCACCGCCAGCGCCTTGTCCGTATATTCGTCGGCAGTCTTTCCGGCTTTTTCCATGCCAAGAAGCGAAACGTATGTTGACTTTCCGGAAACAATATCGCTGCTGCTTTCACCCTCAAGGAAATCAAGAATATCGTCGATAATCTGGAAAGCCAGCCCTAAATTTTCACCGAATTTCTCCGCAGAAGGAATTACATCGTATCTTCCGGCGGCAATACAGCCTAATACGCAGGCGGATTTTATAAGAGCTGAGGTTTTAAGCTTGTCCATTAAAAACAGCTCGTCAATATTAAGGCTTTTCTCTTCGCCGCTCATATCAACTATCTGACCGCCTATCATTCCGTTTATACCGGCGAAATCGGATAATACCTTTACAGCCTTTGCCGTCTTTTCCCAGTCAGAAGAAAAAGACGCAAGACATGAAAATGCGTGAGTGAGCAGAGCGTCTCCCGCAAGAAGAGCCGAAGCCTCTCCGAATTTTTTGTGGGAAGAGGGCTTTCCTCTTCTGAAATCATCGTTATCCATGCAGGGCAAATCGTCGTGTATAAGAGAATATGTGTGAATAAACTCCACTCCCGCAGCAAATGCCATCGCCTCGTTTATGTCTCCTCCTAAAATACGGCAGAACTCCAGCACCAGCATCGGTCTTACCCTTTTTCCGCCGCTTTCAAGAGAATATTTCATTGCCTCTTCAATTATTCCGTATTCCTTTTGGGCAGACGGTACGAATGACATTATTCTTGATTCTATAAAAGCAGAAAGCTCCTTAAAATGCTTTTCAAAATTTATTCCGTTTTCTTCCGGCATTTTATTCTTCCTCCTTTTTTTCCGCCATTTCGCTTATTCTCAGCTTCGCATTATTTAGAAGCCCTGTGCAATAACCGGACAGCTTTGTGGCTTCATCGTAGAGCTTCACCGTTTCCTCAAGAGTCAGCTCCCCTTTTTCAAGCTCCTCCGTAAGCTGCTGCAATTTTTTCATGGCTTCTTCGTATGTTAAATTGTCTTTTTTCATGTTATCAACCGTACTTTCTTATTTCTTCTATACGGCAGCTTGCCGTTCCGTCTGAAAACATTACCTTTATTAAATCATTCTCTGAAATCTCAGCCGCGCTTTTTATTTTCGTATCATCTCTGAAAATCATTGCGTATCCTTTTTGAAGCATTTTAACGGGACTGAGCATTTTAAGCTTTTCATCAGCTACCGCAAGCTGTTTTTCTGCATTTCCTAAATATACGCTTACTGCCGTTTCCAGCCTGCTTTTCATCAGCTCTATATCCTTTGACTGCTTTTCGATTTTGTTGACGGGATCGGAATATTTAAGTCTTTCGGCAGAGTTTTTAAGGGTATCTTCGAGTTTTTCAATTATCGAAGAGGCCGCGTTTTCAAGCCGGAATATCAATGAATCCGTCCACTGGTAAAGCTCTGTTATATCCGGCGTTACGATTTCCGCCGCTGCCGACGGCGTAGCGGCTCTTACATCTGCGGCAAAATCGCTGAGGGTAAAGTCAATTTCATGACCTATACCGGTTACAACAGGTATTTTTGAGTTTGCTATCTCCCTTACAAGGCTTTCATCGTTGTAGCCCCACAAATCCTCAGCAGAACCGCCGCCCCTGCCTAAAATGATTACATCAATATCTTCCCGTTTATTCATTTCACGAAGAGCCTTTACATTGTCCCTGCCGCATTCCGGGCCCTGAACGGCTGCCGGATAAAAAATAATTTCACCTAAGGGATACCTTCTTGACATTACTGTGACTATATCATGGAAAGCCGCTCCCGAAGCTGATGTTATTACACCTATCTTGTTGGGAAATTCAGGCAACGTTTTTTTTCTTTCAGGAGAAAAAAGTCCTTCTTTTTCAAGCCTGTCCTTAAGCTGATTAAACGCAGCCATTAAAGCTCCGGCGCCCTCCGGCTCCATTGAGTCAACATAAATCTGGTAAACGCCGTCTCGCTCAAATACCGATACCCTTCCCGAAACATAAACTCTCATTCCGTTTTCGGGAACGAATTTCAGCTTCCGGGCATTTCCCGCAAACATGACCGCCTTTATTCCGCAGCTATCATCTTTTAAAGAAAAATAGCAATGACCTGTTTTATAATGATTAACGAAGTTTGAAATTTCTCCGATTAACAAAACCTTCTGAAGCCTTATATCGGATTCAAACATCATTTTTATATACATATTAAGTTGTGACACAGTCAGCGCCGAATCCGAAATCATAATTATTGCTCCGTTTTATATTTTTCTGTTTTCTTTTATATAGCCTAAATATGCGGTTCCTGCGGCGTTGTCCGAGGAAAATTCGGGACTTGCAAAAAATCCGCCGTATTCTTCCGCTATCCGTTTTCTGATAATGCTGTTGCACATTACGCCTCCGGCGTAAATCAGCGGCAGATCTCCGTATTTTTTCAAAGCGTGCTCCGTCATAAGCCTTACTGCGGCGTATATGCAGTCTATGCAGTATTTTGCGGTATCGCAGGGCTTTTCGCCGTTTTTAACCATACTTTCGCACTTGTTCTGAACACCGGAAAAACTGCACCAGCCGTCCTTTATATATGGCTTTATTTTATATTCTCTGTCACTTTCACAAGCAAGCCCGTCTATATACTTTCCCGACGGAAACGGCAGATTCAGCAGCTTTCCGACTCTGTCAACAGCCTGTCCCGCCTTTAAGTCAAGAGAGCCTGCCGCAAGGGTAATTTTAAATACGCTGTCATTATCAGGTTCAACATACAACACATCCGATGTTCCTCCCGAAAAATGAAAGGCTATAAATTTTTCATTCTGAAGATCGGCTCTGCCGGAAGACCAAAGCGCCGCCGCAATATGTCCCGCCTGATGAGAAAAATGATATCTTGTTGCGTGAAAAGCCGAAGCCAGCACATCTCCGAAGCCTTCTCCCACCGAAAAACAGGGCATATAAGAGCCTTCTGCGTCTCTGGGAGCGTATGAAGAGCTTACACATACAATTCTGTCTCCGTATTGTCCGCAAAGACCCGACAAAAGCCCGGGCAGATTTTTTGTGTGATGAAACACGGCGTCGGACTGTCTCAGCCCAAGCTGTCCCAAGGCAACGGGCAAAAGCTGTTTTTCAGAGTCAAAAGAATCTTCTTCCGGGTCGTAAACAGCGCATGAAGATGTATAGTTGCTGGTATCAATTCCTAAATACAGTTTACTCATTTTCTCCGCTGTCTTCTTTTAAGCTTTTGCCGACAGACGCCAAAACTCCGTTTACAAAGGCAAATTCATCTTCCGCAGCATACTTTTTTGCAAGCTCAACTGCTTCGTTTATGGAAACCGAAACAGGTATATCGGAAAACTGCGTCATTTCACAGACGGCAAGCCTCAATACCGCCAGCGACACCTTTGAAATCCTTGAAATTTTCCAGCCGCCTTTAAGCTTTCCGGAAATAATTTCGTCAAGCTTGTCCATGCTTTCAAAGGTTTTAACGGCAAGCTCATAGGCAAAGCCGTCAGCCTCAAAAAGCTCCGCTTCCTTTGCGGCGTCAACTATCTCGTCAAGTGTGTACTCGCTGTTAAATTCCTTTTCAAAAATAATTATAAACGCCTGCTCCCTGGCTTCTTTTCGTGTCATAACTACCTCCGTATATGTCATCAGCCTCCGGAGATTTCCGAAGGCTATCTTTATTCTTAAACTGCGTCAAAATCTGCGTCCAAAATTACCACATCAACCTTAACCACGGTTTTGCCCGTAATTGACTGAACAGCATTTTTTACTGCCTTTTGTACTTTCAGCGCTGTTTCCGGAACCGACGCCCAGCTTTTTATTATCAGCGAAACAGTAACAGTAACCTCGTTATTTGAAACTTCAAGCTTTATTCCCGCAGTTGTTTTTGAAGAGGAAATTTTTATCTTTCCGTCAACCGTCTTAGACGCTACCGCAGACACGCCCTCGATCTCATTAACAGTGCTGTATACTATTGACGCGATTACATCGTCAGCAATTATTATTTCGCTTTCGGTATTGTCCTGACCGCTTCCGTATAACACAGGAATCCCCCCTTAATTCCTATATTATAACATAAAAATAAAAATAAACAACTACTTTGCGCCAATTATTGTGATTTTTTCCGCCGGCAGCTCCGTATTATCCATTACGATCTCCTTGATTTGAAGTATTACATCGCTTGACAGCTTTTCATCGTCAATAATAATTTCCGCCGAATCATCGCTTAATACCGCTACGCACTGTCCTCCCGTTTTCGCCGTTACAAGATTTTCTATGTTCGTCTGGGCTATCCTTCTTTTGGATATTTCGTTTATTGAGTCGGACGCGGTCTGAACCGACTGCTCATCGGCTTCACTGCTGTCTATTATCTGCTGAAGCGTTGCCACAGCCTCGTCATAGGACTCGTCTCTTGAAAGCTTCGCTCCCGCAAAATATTCGTCGCTTATTTCGCTTCCGTTTACATATACGGCGTCCCCTAAATTAACGCTGTCTACATTGCTTGAATCAGTATCCGACGCGCTGTCCGCATATTTTGCTTCATTTTCCGGACTTGTATAATACCAGTTTACAAGCACCGCCACTCCTAAAAATATTACAAGTCCTCCTAAAACTATCTGATTTTTCTTCAATGACCCTTTCATGCTTTTTCCCCTTTGCAAAATTATATAGTCTTAAAATTTTACTTATCAGCTTTTTTTGCCGACATATACCTGATTTGCGCCTATTCCGAAAAGGCTCGTTACAAGACCTGTTATTTCCGATTTTATTACCGCGCTGTCACCTCCGTCGCAAATTACTGCAACGCCCGTTACCTTCGGGCTTTTTATGCAAAGTACAAGTCCCGAATTTATTCCCTCCGAAGACTCATATATAACATACTCGTTTTCATCCGAAGAAGCTCCGCTGCCCCCCTCGCTTTTTTTGTTTTCCGCATATACATATTCTCCGGCGGACTCAACCGTTACCATTACGCTGACACTGCCGGCTCCCTGAACCGTGCTTATCAGCGTTCTGAGCTTTTCCTCAAGGAGCTTTTCCGCTTCATCCAAAGAAACTGCCGCCGTTTCGGCTTCCTTTGTAACTTCTTCGGAAGGCGTTTTTTCTGTTTTCATTCCTCCGAACATCAGTATAAGCGCCCCCGCTAATCCCACTGCCATTACAGCAATAAGCTTTTTATCTTTTTTCAGTTTATCAAAAAATCCGCTCATACTAACCACCTGCTGAAACATCCGGTACGATTCCTGTAATCTTTCCTATTTCCTTTTCGATTTCGGCTTTTTTATATATATAGTCTTCATCGGAAACAATTATGCTTATCCCCTGAAGTTCAAACTGTCCCTGCTCAGCCTCGCTGACAAATATCTCCGACTGAAAATCATCCGAGCATATTTCATAAAGCTTTTCGTCTACCTCTTTTTTTATTATTTCTCTGCCGCTGTCCGTAATTTGACGCCCGATTTCTATGGACATTTCCTCATAATTTTTTAAATAGGCCTCGTCAAAATTCACTTCAAAGTCCGTATCAATATCAAAAATGCTTTCACCCGACAGCGGAAAAATCACAACCGACAGCATAAAAAGAGATAAAACTACTCTCAGCGCCTTGCCCAAAGCTCCGGAAGGCGCCAAAAAATAAATGAACGCCGAAGCCAGGGACGCTATACAGAGCATCATTGCCCATGTCCGCAGATTTTCCATTTTTAACACATCCCTTTTTATTTTCCTGCCATCAGAATTACCATTGCGGTAGAAATAACTGAGATATAGGTTATAAAAATCAGAACGGACAAAAGCATTGAAAGCACAAACTGCAAAGACGATATGACAGATGCCGTTTTGCTTTGTCCCAGTGAAGACGCGGCGTAAGAGGCCAAAATAAATGCCGCCATCCATAAAATAAGCTGACAAAGAGCAGGAAAAACCATAACTCCGATAATAATAATCCCCAGCATACCGTATGTATTTTTCATTAATGAAACGGAGGCCAAAACAGATGAAAAGCCCTCGCTTACAGATCCCCCGACAATAGGCACTGCCGACCCAAGCAAAAACTTGAGGCTTTTAACGGAAACCTTGTCAACGCTTGCCGCAAGCACGTCCTTAACTGTCAGAATTCCCGTAAAAACAGTTCCGCACAGTCCTAAAATTATATTGATAATTTTTTTTGCACCGGAAAGCAAGGGACTGAAATCGGCAGAAACATTCACCGACCCGCAGACTGACACTGCGGCAACCATACACAAAACAGGAGTTAAAAAATCCTGACACAGAGCATTTATTATTTCCGCTGAATATAACGCCACGGCATTATAGCTTACCGCAAGAGCCGGATTTCCCGAATATGCGGTTACTGCCGCCATTATCGGTATAAGAGCTTTTAATGCTGTTCCCACCGAATAAAGGGACGAAGCAACGCTTTTAATACACTGCGCCGCCATGGAAAACGCCAGCAGTCCGGAAAAGAGAACGGTAACGGAATCAAAATAAATTTTGAAGCTGCCCTTTTCGTCAATAAAGCTCCCTGCGGCAGCAGTCATAATAACAACTCCCAAAAGTGAGCAAAGACACTTTAAAGGCTCCGTAAGACTGCCCCTGAAAATATCAAAAACAAGTTTGAAAGAGTCGTCCAGACCGATATTAATAAAATCCTCAGGGGAAAAATCTTCAACGCCCAACGATTTAAGTATGTCGTATACATCATCGTCAACGCTTTCCATCAAATTTTCAATGCCTTTTTCGTAAATTTCTCCGGAAATGTCCGCTGATTCCTCAGCACTTGCTGTAAAGGAGAATAACATTACACAGCAAAGTATACTGCAAAGCAAAAAGACTTTACATAAAATTCTTTTATTTTTCATTTCATATTAATTACTGAATAGGCAAATTCAAGCACGGCTTTCGCTATCGGCAGAGCCATGGCAAGCATTACCGCTTTACCGCAAAGCTCCACCTTTGATGCCAAGGCTCCCTCTCCCGAGTCTTTGCAGATATCGGAGCAAAACTGCGTAATAAGACCTATTCCCAAGGCTTTAACAACTATTTTCAGATAATCTCCGTCTACACCTGACGCCCCTATGTATTCATAATAAAAATCTATTACATCACAGATATAAGGAAAAGCAATCCAAACAACAAGCACAATGCTTCCGATTTCAACCAACACCGAATATTCAGGTGCGTATTTTTTTACAACAGCAAAAAGAATAATTCCGATAACTGAAATTCCGGCAAGCCTTATCATAAGTCAAACACCGATTCCACATAGGAAAACAAATCTTTTAAGTGGGGAATTATCATCATCAGAACGATTATAAGTCCTGCCAGGGTTGTAATCATTGTATATTCGTCCCTGCCGGAACGGGTCAGAACCTGATTAAGTATCGCCACGATTATTCCCACTGCGGCAATTCTGAATAATATGGAAATATCCATTGTCAGCCTCCGTTCATATAAAAGTCAACACTATTATAATTCCGGCTGATACTGTCATAACTCCCGCTGTCTTTGATTTCTTTTCCTTGTTTTCATAGGCGTTCCTCTTAAATGCTTCAAGCTCGTTTACAGCCGTCCTTGTGTTTTCCTCTATGCTTTCTCTTCTGCATACGCAAAGCTCTCTGCAAAACCGAATTACAGCGTCCTTTTCCTGAGAGGTTATATTAAATTTTGATGTATATATGGCTTTTTTAAAGGCTTCGGGAACTGATAATCCGTCTTTTTCCAGCTTCAGAAAGCTTTTTAAAAAATCACATTTATTATATTCCTCATCCTCAGCCAGAAGCATCGCCGTCTCCGTAAAAGAGCTTCCGTAATACAGCGCCCTTTCCCCTATTGCCTTTACAAGCCTTATAAGCGCACACAAATTCCGGCAATGCTCCGCCTCATGACGCACTATTGCGAAGGCAATCGCAAAAGAACTTATTATTACCGCTCCTGCCGCTGCTGCCATATTCAACATCCTCCGTCCTTATTATTTTTTTTATCTGTCCCGGTGAAAACGAATCCTTCAGTAGAACTATATATTCAAATTCTCCGGAATTTATCAGTATTTTTGCCGCGCTTTTTTTAATTAAATCCTCTTCGGACTTTGCGTGGAGACTTACTATAAACTTTATGCCGCAGTTAAGTCCTGCTATAACTTTGTCCGCTTCCGACGGTGAAGATATTTCATCGCAGATTATAACCTCCGGCGACAAAACTCTCATTGCGTGTATTATTCCCAAATCCTTGGGGTAACCTCTTAAAATATCGCAGTTGGCTCCTGTTATTCCCGACATTTCATACCGTTCATCTATTACTACCGTTTTTCTGTAACCGTATGTGTATTTATCTGAAACTTGTTCAGCGAAATTTTTAAGTACGGTGGTTTTTCCTGCGCATGGCGGTCCCGCTATTATTATTCCCGGAAATTTTTCCTGAGAATAAAGCCTTTTTAAAATTTCGTCGGCTGCTCCCGGCACTTCCCTGGCAATTCTTATATTTAACGAAGAAATATTTTTTACGGCAGAAACAGTGCTTCCGTTAAATACCGCAGCTCCGCAAAATCCTGCCCTGTGACCTTTTCCGAAGGTAACAAAGCCCTCTGCCATTTCGTTCTGATGGGAATAAACAGAATATCCGCATATTTTTGCTGCTGTTTCCTCAATATCATTTTTCGTTACTATTGCTCCGTACCTGCTGTCCATTGATGAATAGGAAGAATTCTCCCCTATAAACATCGCTCCCTTTGAACCGAACAGCACCAAAGGCCTGTTTTCACGAAGCCTTATTTCATAAGCTTCATTTTTTACATTTTCCGGAAGATACTTCAGAATATTTTTTATTCTGTCTGATAAATATTCCGTTATCTCGCTGAAATTTTCATTGTCCATCTCTGTCACTTCCTTATTTAATACCTATGTTCACTTGTCCGAAATTATTCTCAGGAAGCTAATATTTTTTGCTCGGATGTATGTGTTAAAATGATGTGACCCAAAAAAGAAGAGAAGTAACTTCAAAATATGGTATAATGAATTAGCTACAAA
>CALYBJ010000038.1 GCA_944412445.1 uncultured Clostridia bacterium | reverse complement strand
GGAAAACAAATAAATACTTTTAAATATTTTAATACATAGGAAAACAAATAAATACTTTTAAATATTTTAATACATAGGAAAACAAATAAATACTTTTAAATATTTTAATACATAGAAAATCAATTAAGAAAAGGAAGATATATATGCTTAATGTTGATATTCAGGCGCTTCTCAGGGACGGCTCAAGCAGATACGCACTTGTTGCGGCAACTGCCAAAAGGGCAAGAATGATAGTTGACGAAGCTGAAAAAAATCATGATATTATTATCGACAAGCCCGTAAGCATAGCTGTAAAGGAATTAAAAGAGGGTATCTGGAAGATTGATTCCGATGATTGATTTCACGGTTCTGAGGTGAATTCGGTTGTCAAACCCTGTTTTCGCAAAAGTTGCCGTTGAAAATACGGCTTACAGCTTCGATAAGTTATTCGACTACCTTATACCTGATTTTATGGCGGAAAGCCTTAAGGTCGGGTGTAGGGTTTTAGTTGATTTCGGGCGAAGTTCAAAAAAAAGGCAGGGCATTGTATTTGAGATTTCCCGGGACGGAGAAACAAACGGAAAAAAGCTTAAATATCTTGAAAAACAGCTTGACAGGGAGCCTTTGCTTGATGATGAAATGCTTTCTCTTGCAAAATGGATAAGCGGAATGACCTTCTGCACTCTGTTTGACAGCGCGAAAGCTCTTCTGCCAACCGGGATATGTCTTAATGTTACGGAAACCTACAGACTGTCGCCGGAATATTCCTTTGACGAGGACCCGGATTTGCCTGAGGATGAAAAACAGACTGCAAAATATCTTTTTGCTAAGGATACTTTTGTGCCGGAAGAGAAAATTAAAAAGGATCTGGGCTTTTCGGAGGAATCGGACATAATAAAAAGAATGTTCGGCAAGGGTATTCTTTTAAAGAATACCGACACTTTGAGAAAAATCAACGACGCCACAATAAAAATAGTATATCTCTCCCCGGAATATAAAGAAGAGGGAAGTATTCCCGAAAAGCTGACGGCAAAGCAAAGCGCCGTAGTAAAGCTTTTAAGGGATATAGGCTCTGCGGCGTCAAAGGAAATTTCATATTATACCGGCGTTACTCAGGTTGTGGTTGAAAAGCTTCACAGCAAAGGGATAGTTTATTACGAGGACGCCGAGGTTTTCAGAACGCCGAAGCAGCTGCGGGAAACAAAAAGAGAATGTTCTCCCATAGTGCTTACCGAAACCCAGAACAGGGCTTACGAAGAATTAAAGGAAATGCTGAATTCCGGCAAAGCCGGAGGAGCGCTGCTTTTCGGAGTTACCGGAAGCGGAAAAACAAAAATATATATGCGTCTTATAGACGATTTGGAAAAGGAAAACAAAGGCGTTATTGTGCTGGTGCCTGAAATATCCCTGACCCCTCAGCTTCTTACGGCGTTTTACGCCAGATACGGTGACAAGGTGGCAGTGCTTCACAGCGGACTGTCACTGGGAGAGAGAGCCGACGAATGGAAAAGAATCAAAAACGGCAGCGCGTCAATAGTAGTAGGCACAAGAAGCGCCTCCTTTGCTCCCGTTAAAAATCTTGCGGCGGTAATAATGGACGAGGAGCAGGAGGGCACGTATAAATCGGAAATGAGCCCCAGATACCACGCCAGGGACATTGCAAGGTTCAGATGCGCTTATAATAAAGGCCTTTTGATAATGGGCTCGGCTACGCCCTCTGTGGAAACCTTCGCCGGAGCTTTAAACGGACGGTACAGACTTATAGAATTAACGGAAAGATATTCAAAATCAGGACTGCCCAAAGTAATTGTAACGGATGTGTCCCAAAGGGAAAACATGGAGGGGATGCAGACAATAAGTACTGTTCTTAGGAAAGAAATGGCGTATAACCTTGAAAAGGGTCAGCAGACCATACTTTTAATAAACCGCAGAGGCTTCAATACCTTTATTGCCTGCACAAAATGCAAAAATGTTATAATGTGTCCAAATTGCAGTATATCCATGACATATCACAGCGTCAACGACAGGCTTATGTGCCATTACTGCGGATATTCGGAGCCGGCAAAAACCGTCTGCCCTGTCTGCGGGGAGGAAACGGTAAGGTTTTCGGGCTTCGGCACCCAGAAGGTGGAGCAGGAGGTTCAGAGTCTTTTTCCCGAAGCCAATATCCTTAGAATGGACGCCGATACAACCTCTGCGAAAAATTCCCACGAAAAAAAATTCAATGAGTTTTCCCAAGGCAAATATGATATAATGATAGGAACTCAGATGGTGGCAAAGGGACTTGATTTTCCCAATGTAACCCTTGTGGGAGTTATATCCGTTGACCAGCAGCTTTACAACGACGACTACAAAAGCTCCGAGCGCACCTTTGATTTGCTTACGCAGGTTGTGGGCAGGTCGGGAAGAGGCGAAAAAACCGGCAGAGCCGTTATTCAGACTCTGGCTCCGGAAAACGCCGTAATAGAGCTTGCGGCGATGCAGGATTACCGCGGCTTTTACAATTCGGAAATCGCAATAAGAAAGGGTATGATTTATCCGCCCTACTGCGATATATGCGAAATCTGTTTTTCGGGAGCTTCGGAAATTACCGTAAAAAATGCCTCCGTGGAATTTTTCAGAAGATTCAGAGACAAAATAAAAAATGAATATCAGAATGAAAAAGTAGTTGTTCTGGGTCCTATTGCTCCCAAGGTGGCAAAAATCAGCAGCAACTACCGGGAAAGAATAATTATAAAATGCAGAAATTCAAAGAATTTCAGGAAATTGACGGCTGAATGTTTAAAGGAATTTTCAACGATTAAAGGCTACAATAATGTTGCGGTATACTGCGACATGAATCCTGAAAGCTTGTATTAATATAAATTTTACATAAACAAGAGGTAGAAAAAGACATGGCTTACAGAATTATCAAAACAGAGGAAAACCCGATACTTAAAAAAATCAGCAAGCAGGTAACAGATTTTGACGAAAAGCTTTGGACGCTTCTGGACGATATGAAGGATACTCTTTACAAAGCTGACGGAGTGGGACTTGCGGCTGTTCAGATAGGAATACTCAAAAGAGTTGTTGTAATAGATACGGGAGATGATCACGGCTTCCTGGAGCTTATAAATCCGGAAATCACCGAGAGAAAAGGGGAGCAGAGAGAAATAGAGGGATGTCTTTCGCTTCCCCGCAAGTCGGGAGTTACATTAAGACCACGGTGGGTGAAATTCAAGGCTCAGGACAGGAACGGTAACTGGTACGAAGCCGAGGGCGAGGGACTTTTCGCAAGATGCGTATGCCATGAGCTTGACCATCTTGAGGGAATTGTATTTACACAGAAGCTTGCAGAAGGCGAGCGAGTAAGAATTTCCGAGGATTGAGGTGAAACCTTTGAAAATAATATACATGGGAACGCCTGATTTTGCGGTGCCCTGCCTTGAAAGGCTTGTAAAAGAAAATTATGAGATTTGCTGTGTTGTAACCCAGCCAGACAAGCCTCAGGGCAGAAAGCAGATTTTAACTCCCTCACAGGTAAAGACGGCGGCGCTGAATCACGGACTTAATGTTTATCAGCCCTCCACCTTAAAAACACAGGAAGCCTATGAATATTTAAAAGCTTTCGAGCCTGATTTTATAATCGTTGCGGCATACGGCAAAATACTTCCAAAAAATATACTGGATTTGCCCAAATACGCCTGTATAAATGTTCACGGCTCCCTGCTTCCCGAATACAGAGGCGCGGCGCCTATTCAGAGAAGCGTTTTAAACGGAGATAAGGTTACGGGAATTACCACCATGCTTATGGGAGAAGGCCTTGACACAGGTGATATGCTGCTGAAGCTTGAATATGAAATAGGCGAAAACGAAACATCGGGAGAGGTTTTCGACAAATTGGCTCAGATGGCTCCTTCTCTTTTAACGGAAACCATTGAAAAGTTTGTAAAAGGGGAGTTAATTCCCGAAAAGCAGAACGAAGAAAAGGCTACATACGCCGCCATGATAACGAAAGAGGAGGCTCTTATCAACTGGAAAAAGTCATCACGGGAAATTCATAACCTGATAAGGGGAATGAGTCCATGGCCGGTGGCGTATACAGTTTACGGAGGCAAAAAACTGAAAATATTTGTTTCCTCTCTTACTGATGAAAAAACGGACATGGAGCCGGGAAAACTCAAAAAAGACAAAAACGAAATTCTTGCCGCCTGCGGAGACGGAAGACTGTTAAAAATCGAAAGTCTTCAGCTTGAGGGAGGAAAAAGACTTGCCGCCCGTGATTTTCTGGCAGGTCACCCCGTAACGGAGGATTCGGTTTTGGGATAAGCGTAAAATCTGTTAAAAGGAGGATTTTATATGCTTGGTTATTATTTAAACAGCACATGGCTTTATATTATACTTGTGGTGCCGGCGTTTTTGCTTGCGCTGGCGGCTCAGGCAAAGGTAAAGACCACCTACGCCAAAATGGCGAAAATAAGGAACACAAGCGGATATACCGGAGCTCAGGCCGCGGCGGCTGTTCTGCGTCATTACGGCATAATGAACGTTACAATAGAAGCCATAAACAGACAGCTTTCAGACCATTTTGACCCAAGAAGCAATGTAATAAGGCTTTCAAAGGATGTGTACTACGGAAGCAGCATTGCCGCTGTGGGAATCGCCTGCCATGAGGCGGGACACGCGGCTCAGCACGCAAAGGGATATGTTCCCATAAAAATCAGGAACGCAATTATACCTGCCTGCAACATAGGCTCGTATCTGGGACTGCCTCTTGCTTTTGTAGGATATTTTTTAGGCTATGAGCCTCTTGTTTTAATAGGTCTCGGACTTTATTCCCTTATAGCAGTGTTCCAGCTTGTAACTCTTCCCGTTGAATTCAACGCCAGCGCAAGAGCCGTAAAGGTTATTGACGAAACGGGACTTTTAAGAGGCGATGAGGAAATAAAAGGAGCCAAAAAGGTGCTTGCCGCGGCGGCTATGACTTATGTGGCGTCCCTTGCGGTAACTCTTGCAAACCTTTTAAGATTCATTATTCTGTTTTTTGGCGGAAGAAGACGAAACGACTGATTAAGGACGGAGCATTATATGACAAACGCCAGAGAAGCGGCATTTCTCCTGCTTTCTAAAATTGAAAGAGACAAATCATATTCAAATCTTGTTTTAGGCGAAAGCGACAGCCTTTCGGGACTGTCAAAGCAGGATACGCTCCTTGCACGCAGAATCGTTAAAACGGTTCTTGAAAGAAAAATTACAATCGACTATAACTTATCGGTTTATCTCACGCAGCCGCTGAAGAAGCTGAAGCCTCATGTGCTTACCGCTCTTCGGACGGGTGCGTGTCAGCTTTTGTTTATGGATAAAATTCCGGCTCCCGCGGCTATAAACGAAAGCGTAAAGCTTGTAAAAAAGCACGGAAGCGCTTTCGCTTCGGGACTTGTAAACGCAGTTTTGAGAAAAATCGCCGCCGAAGGACTGAAGCTTCCCGAACAGGATGATTACATAAATTATATAAGCGTAAAATATTCTTTTCCTCACTATATTTGCAGAGAGCTTGCGGATTATTACGGACGGGAAAGCGCCGAAAAAATAATGGCTTCTTCCCTTGGTGAAAAAAACATATACATAAGGGTAAACAGTCTTAAAAACGAAAAGATTGTTTCCGAAACGGAAAAATGTCCCGTGACCGACAGCTGTCTTATATGGAAGGAAAAGGACAGCATCCCTGAAAATGCTGATTTTAAAAAGGGCTTGTTTCATGTTCAGGATTTGTCCTCTCAGCTTTGCTGTAAGGTGTTGGCTCCCGAAAAGGGACAGACTGTAATTGATGTCTGCGCCGCGCCGGGAGGCAAGTCAATGACAATAGCCGAAATCATGGAAAATACGGGAAGGGTTATTTCCTGCGATATTTACGACCACAAGCTTAAATTAATTGAAGACACGGCACAAAGACTTGGAATTGATATCATAGAAACAAGAAAAAGGGACGGCTCCGATAAAAACAGCCCTTTGCCCGAAGCTGACAGAATACTGTGCGACGTGCCTTGCTCCGGCTTCGGAGTAACGGGAAAAAAGCCTGAAATTAAGTATAAGGAAGCAGATGAAATAAAAGATTTACCCTCTTTGCAGCTTGAAATCCTTGAAAATTCAGCCTCTTACCTGAAAAAAGGAGGACGGCTGGTGTATTCAACCTGCACTCTGCTGCCTCAGGAAAACGCCCGTGTTTGCAGAACATTTTTAGAAAGAAACAAAAATTTTAAAGCCATACATACAGACGACAGTATTCAGGGCTTCAGGGACGGAGAATTTTTAACGGTTCTGCCCTATGTTTACGGCTGTGACGGATTTTTTATAGCGGCTTTTGAAAGGACGGTGTAAAATTTGGAAAAACGAGATATACTTTCTATGAGCCTTCAGGAGCTTACAGAGGCAATGGCAGAGTTGAACCAGCCGAAATTCAGGGCGAAACAGATTTTTTCATGGCTTCATAAATTCTGCGCCGTATCATTTGACGAGATGACAAATATATCTAAAGACCTCCGGGAAAAACTTGATGACAATTTTGTCATTTTTACCGCAGCTATTGAAAAAAAGCTGATTTCGGAGTATGATAATACACAAAAGTACCTGTTCAGTCTTCATGACGGAGAATGTGTTGAGTCGGTGCTGATGAAGTATAAATACGGCTATACTCTCTGTGTTTCAACTCAGGTGGGATGCCGTATGGGCTGTAAGTTCTGCGCCTCTACCCTTGAGGGAGTTGTAAGAAGCCTTGAGCCTTCCGAAATACTTTCCCAGATTTACGCCGCTCAGAGAGATAACAGCATAAAAATTTCACATACGGTGCTTATGGGCATGGGAGAGCCTCTTGACAATTACGACAATGTAATGAAGTTTTTAAAGCTTATTACAAGCGAAGAGGGACAGAATATGTCCATGCGTCATATATCCCTTTCCACCTGCGGAATAGTGCCGAAAATATATGATTTGATGAACGAAGAGCTTCAGCTTACATTATCGGTGTCGCTTCATGCTCCCAACGATGAAATAAGAAACACAATGATGCCTGTAAATAAAAAGTGGAATGTGGAAACACTGCTTGAGGCCTGCCGCAGGTATACGGATAAAACTCACAGAAGGATTTCCTTTGAATACGCCATGGTGGATTCGGTAAACGATTCCGACGAATGTGCAAGGGAGCTTGCCGAAAGACTTAGGGGCATACTTTGTCATATAAACCTTATACCTGTAAACGAGGTAAAGGAAACCGGCTGCAAAAAAAGCAGTCAGAACAGAATAGAGCGGTTTTCTTCAATACTTGAGAAAAAGGGTTACACCGTAACGGTAAGAAGAAAGCTGGGCTCAGATATAAACGCCTCCTGCGGACAGCTCAGAAGAAGCAGCGGCAGGACTGAAAAAGAAAAGGCGGTTAATTAAATCATACAATACAGAGTAACGGCTAAAAAATAAGGAGGGTAACACATTGAAAATATCGGCGGAAACAGATACGGGAAGGGTCAGGACGGATAATCAGGACTCCTACGCCATAGGTGATTTACCCAACGGAGGAGTATGGGCGGTAGTGTGCGACGGAATGGGCGGACACGCCGGAGGAAGTACAGCCAGCAAAATGGCGGCTGAAAGCATAGCACGGGATATAGCGGCCAATTACAGACAGGGCATGAGCTTTTATTCCCTTAAAAATATGCTTGCCTCGGCTTTAAGCAGGGCAAACACAGCCGTTTTTGAAAAGGCGTCAAAGGAGCAGGAGCTTTACGGAATGGGCACTACCGTGGTGGCGGCGATATGCGCCGATGGCAAGGGCATTGTTGCTCATGTGGGGGACAGCAGATGCTGTCTTATATCTGATAGCTCCCTTACAAAGCTTACAAGGGATCATTCCCTTGTGCAGGAGCTTGTTGACGCAGGGGCAATAACCGAAAGCGAAGCCGTTTGCCATCCTCAGAAGAACATAATAACAAGAGCTTTGGGAATAGACAGCGAGGTTCAGGGAGATTATTCCGAAATACTTATTGAAAAAGGCGAAAAACTGCTTTTATGCACAGACGGTCTTACAAACCATGTAAGTGAAGATGAAATAATCAGATGCGTTAACACCGGAGAGATATTTGACTGCGCCCACAGACTGATTTCTCTTGCAAACAGCAGCGGAGGAACTGATAATATAACAGCCGTTGTAATTGCGGGATGATTTAGGAGGATTGTATGGAAAATTATACAGGCAGGATTCTGGGAAACAGGTATTTGATCAGAGAGATTATAGGCGTCGGAGGCATGGCGGTTGTTTACAGAGCTTTCGATAATATCGACAACAAGCAGGTAGCCGTAAAAATATTAAAAGAAGAATACAGCGCAAACGATGATTTCAGAAGAAGATTCAAAAACGAGTCCAAGGCAATTGCGGTTTTATCTCATCCCAATATTGTAAAGGTTTATGATGTAAGCTTCGGAGAAAAGCTCCAGTATATTGTAATGGAGCATATTGACGGAATAACTCTTAAGCAGTACATCCAGGAAAAGGGCGTTCTTGACTGGAGAGAAGCGGTTCTCTTTACCTCACAGATTTTAAAGGCTTTGCAGCACGCTCATGAAAAAGGCGTTATCCACAGAGATATAAAGCCTCAGAATATAATGCTTCTCAGCGATATGAAGACAATAAAGGTTACAGACTTCGGAATCGCCAGGTTCAATAATAAAAACGATACGAAAACTATGGCTGACGGTGCAATCGGCTCCGTTCATTATATAAGCCCGGAGCAGGCAAGGGGAGATTTTGTAGACAACAGAACCGACATATATTCCGTAGGCGTAGTGCTTTACGAAATGATAACGGGACAGCTTCCTTTTCAGTCTGACAGCGCCGTATCGGTTGCCATAATGCAGCTTCAGAAGCAGGCTGTAATGCCCAGAAAAATAAATCCCGGTATTCCCGTGGGAATTGAACAGATAACAATGAGGGCGATGCAGAAAAGCCCCAGGGACAGGTATCAGTCTGCGGCGGAGATGCTTCTTGACATAGACGAATTCAGAAGAAATCCCAACGCCAGATTTGACTACAGCTATTTTGTAGACAGCCAGCCTACGAAATATGTTATGCCTTCCGACAGAAAGCCGTCTTCCTATGCTTCGGGAACTCCTGTGGGCAATGACACGGGAAACGGATATCAGCAGAAAAAGACTACAACCGTAATTACCCCTGAGTATGACGAATATGACGCATACGATGAGGAAGACAGGGAAATGGTAAAGAGAAATTACACTCTTCCCATAATGTTCGGAATAATATTTGTTTTGATTGTTGTGATTATAGGAATCGCATGGTTTTTCTTTACAAATACCGAGGAAGTAACGGTTCCTGAGTTTGTGGGAAAGAATATCGAAGAAATAAGGGACGACGACGAATACAGATATTTCTTTGAAAACGGACTTATAGAGGAAAACCTTGTGTATACCACGGAATATGACGAAGGGTACATTTTCTATCAGAGCGAAAAAGCCGGCAAGAAAATGCAGATAACAAGCACCTCTTCAACAATAATTAAGCTCAACATCGCATATACAAGCGAATCCATGACCATACCGGAGCTTGACGAGGGAGTCAAGCTTCAGGAGGCAAGAAGCATACTTCAGAAAATGGGCTTTAAAATAGAAACTGAGGGTGTTGTTGATACGTCTGTGCCGGAAAGCACGGTAATTAAAACAGACCCGGCTTCCGGAGCCAGCGTGGCTTACGGCTCAAAGGTAACTATTTATTACGCTATTTCCGATGAAGGCAGAGTAGCAGTTCCAAGCGTTGTAGGAGATAAGCTTGCAGCGGCAAAGGAAGAGCTTGAGGCATTAGGCTTTAAGGTAAATGTTGAGTATAAGGAATCGGATAATGAAAATGCCGGAATAGTTTTGGAGCAGTCTGTTGAAGCCGATACGGCTGTAATTGCGAAAAATACGGAAATTACAATAATCGTAGGCATGAGCTCAAAGAAAACAACCTCCGTTACAATTACTCTTCCCGACCTTAAGGATTACGGAAATATATATGAGTCCGTTTATGTATATGTTGGAGAAACTCTTTACAAAACCTACAGCAGCGTAAAGCTTGACGGCTCGACCCATACTGTTGAAATAGGCGGCTCCGACAATACCACATTCAAGATTTATATAGGCGAGCAGACAGTCTGCACCGGAAGCGTAGACTTTACGGTTGCAACGCCTTCCGTTACAAATAAGACGGTATCTCAGTATAAATACGCCGGAGAAACAACAACTGCCGCTCCTGTTACTACTACATCAAACACCTATTCAATTCCGTCTTTTACAGGAAAAACCTATTCGGATTATTATTCAGAGCTTATAAATATCGGCTTTGACAATATAGTTATGGTTCAGAAGTCATCGGATATCGTTCCCGAGGGTCAGGTAATATCCGTTTCTGCGGAAAAGTCCACCTTTACCGCGTCTGAAGTGGCAACTGCCGAAATCCGAGTATATGTAAGCACCGGAGCTGCCGACCAATGATAACGGAAGAAATCAAAAACGGGATTATAATGAAAGCCACGGCAGGATTTTACTATGTAAAAGGTCCCGGAGGCAATATAATGGAATGTCGCGCAAGAGGCGTTTTCAGAAAACAGAAAATAACGCCTCTTGTAGGAGATAAAGTAACGGTGACCTTTGACGGGGAATCAGGCACCGTTACGGAAATTTATAAGAGAAAAAACTTTCTTTTAAGACCGCCTGTTGCAAATATCCAAAAGCTTATAATAGTGGCGTCGGTAGATGAGCCGAAACCGAATCTTTATATAATAGACAAGCTGACGGCGCAGGCTTATAATCAGGAGATAACTCCGGTTGTTGTGTTTTCAAAGGCCGATCTGGGAGACTTTGAAAAATACGCCGAAATTTATAACAATGCCGGCATAAAGTCTTTCGGAGTGTCGTCGAAAACGGGACAGGGCATTGATGAATTCAAAAAGATTTTTGAAAACTCACTCTGCGCCTTAACGGGAAATACGGGAGTGGGAAAGTCATCAATTCTTAACAGCCTTGCTCCGGAGCTGTCCCTTGCCACGGCGCATATAAGCAGTAAGCTGGGCAGAGGAAGGCACACAACGAGAACAGTTGAGCTTTACGAGCTTTTCGGGGGACTTATCGCCGATACTCCCGGCTTTTCCGCTTTGGAATTTGAGGGAAGCGAGCTGATTGTCAAGGAAAACCTTCAGTTCTGTTTTCCGGAAATCGAAAAATATATAGGCAATTGCAAATTTGTATCCTGCGCTCATATAGGTGAAAAAGGCTGCGCCGTAGGGGAGGCTCTTAAAAAGGGGGAAATCTCGGGAAGCCGCTATGACAGCTATAGGATGATGTATGACGAGGTAAAGGATTACAGGGAATGGGAAAACAAATAAAGTCTTTTGTTCTTAAAGGACTTGCACCAATAAAAAAACTCTCCGTATAATGTTATAGAAACATTCATTACGGGGAGGTCTTTTTTTGAACAGACACAGAAAAAACCTATGCCGGGCAGGAGTAATTTTCATAGCTTTGGGGCTGGGTATAATAGCCGTATGTGTTCTTCCCGGAGAATGGATGCTTGTATTTATAGCGGCGGCTCTTGTCTGCTCAGGGCTTATGCTGTTAAAAAGATAACCGGGAGGAAAAGCTTATGAAAATTCTTGTACTGGAAAGCCCGAAGTTTTTAAAGGGATTGTTAAGACTGGTGTTCAAAATGAAAAAAGCGGAGAATTTTTCCTAAAGCAAAAAAGGAGCTGCCACGGCAGTTCCTTTTTTTATGGTCAATAATTATTTTTTTCCGAAATTTATGCCTTCGTATTTATCAAGTCCCGCTGAAACTCGGAGAATTTTTCTTGCGTTTGAAGCTGTTATTCTCTTTGAGGTGTCACCGTTTACAGCCTTTGCGTATGCGGTTCCTAAAACCTCAAGAGAAGCGGAAGCTCTGAGGGCTGTTCTGGCGTCGGAGGCTGTTATCTTGCCGTCACCTGTTGAGTCCATGGGAACTACAACATCATAGGATGAAACTATTTTGCCGTCTTTGTCAAGCACCTGAACTTTAGCTCCCGTGCCGATAAGCTGACTTTCCGTTATTTCCTTTCCGTCAGCTCCTATAACCTTAACGGAGCCGTTTGTAATATTTGATTTAAGCTTATCTATTGTCATCTCGGGAGTTATTGTAACCGTTCCGTCACTGTTCGCCGCAACCTCGCTGCTGCCGGGTTTTACCTCAAGCTCCGTGTTTACCGGCTCAGTGGTGGGCTGTGTAGTGGGTTCGGTTGTGGGCTCAGTTGTAGGCTCGGTGGTAGGCTCAGTTGTAGGCTCGGTTGTGGGTTCGGTTGTGGGCTCGGTTGTAGGTTCTGTATTAGGTTCTGTGGTCGGTTCAGTTGCGGGTTCTGTGGTAGGCTCCTCAGACTCTTCACCAAAAATTATATTTGCATTAAGTAAATCTTCATTGACATAACCGATTGTGATATTATTCCACTGTTCCTCACTGCCGGCATAATATACTGTTTCCAGGCTGTCGCAATAATCAAATGCATCATCACCTATACTTGTAACGCTGTCAGGGATTGTTATTGATGTTAAGCTCTCACAAAAAGAGAATGCAGAATCTGCAATTACTTTTGTACCGTTTTTTATAGTATATTCTCCTGATATTTCAATTTTTGCTTCTATAAGATAATTTCCTATATACAGCACATTATTTTCCCAGTTGCTTTCATCATTATAATAACCGGTGTCATTAAATGCATAACTGCCTATACTTGTAACGCTGTCTCCGATTGTAATCGATGTTAAGCTTTCACAATACCAGAATGCATAGCGACCTATACTTGTTACGCTGTCAGGGATTGTTATAGATGTTAAGCTGTCGCAATTATAGAATGCATATTCACTTATACTTGTAACACTGTCGGGGATTGTATATTCTGTTCTGCTGTTGCCTTCAGGATACCGAATAATAACTGTGTTATCCTTGTTAAATAAAACTCCGTATTCTGATGAATATAAGGGATTGCTTTCAGCTACTATTATTTCTGTTAAACTGTCGCAACTGTAGAATGCAGAATCACCAATACTTGTAACACTTTCCGGAATTATTAATTCAGTTAAATTTTCACACGAACTGAATGCACTGCTGGCAATAACTTTTGTTCCATTTTTTATTTTATATTCTCCTGATATTTCATAGTTTGCTTCTATAAGATAATTTCCTATATATAATACATTATCTTCCCAGTTGCTTTTATCATTATAATAACCGGAATTATAAAATGCATAACCGTCTATGCTTGTAACGCTGTCGGGGATTGTTATTTCTGTTAAGCTTGTGCAATCAGCGAATGCTTGATAACCTATACTTGTAACGCTGTCGGGGATTGTTACTGATGTTAAGTAAGTGCAATTAAAGAATGCAGAATCACCTATACTTGTGACGGTATAGCCGTCAATTGTATCGGGAATTGTAAGCTCAGTCGCTGTGCCTGTATAGTCTGTAATTTCAGCCGTGCCGTCCTCTAAGACTTCATACTCAAAATCACCGCTTACAGTTTCCGCAAAGGAAATATTCATCCCTGCGAAAATTCCCGTAAGCATTGCAATTGTAAGTACAATACTTAATACTTTTCTTAATTTTACTTTCACTTTTGCGCCTCCTTTGACTTTTATACAAATTATTTCTGCGTAATCTGTATTTTTATATATAATAACATATAAAAAACAGTATTTCAATATAAAAAAGTGTAAAACAGCTGTTACAACAAAAAAAGAGCGGACTTTTAAATCCGCTCCTTGTGATAATGTTAAATTAATTTCTTTTTATGTGCTTTTTTATTGCCTCAAAGGCTTCGTCGCTTATAACGTGCTCGATTTTACAGGCGTCGGAGGCTGCCGTTTCTTCTCTTACTCCCAAAAATTTAAGAACATCCGTAAGTATCGTATGTCTTTCGTAAATTTTTGAAGCTACTTCATATCCCTCTTTTGTAAGGGTAATATAACCGTTGCCGTCTATATCTATAAAGCCGCCCTGTTTAAGAAGGTTTACCGCTCTGCTGACGCTTGGCTTTGAAAAGCCCATATATTCGCTGATATCGACGGAGCGCACCTGTTCCGATTTTTTAGATAAAATCAGAATTGTTTCAAGATACATTTCAGCAGATTCTCTTATTTCCATAAAATCACCTTCTTAATGATATCATATTCAGGCGGCGTTTTCAAGAAGCAGAAATTTTACTCAACGGTAACGGATTTCGCAAGGTTCCTGGGCTTGTCGATGTCCCTGCCTAAAGCCAGCGCGCCGTAGTAGGCGAAAAGCTGTATTACAGCCGCAGCGGTAAAGGGCTTTGAGAATTCGTCGTCATCGGGAATCGTCATAACCGCGTCGGAAACATTTTTTATAATATCAGCGTTTTCCGTGCATATTGAAATTACATAGGCTCCTCTTGACCTTACCTCTTCAATATTGCTTCTCATTTTTTCATAGAAATCCTTGTTGGTGGCTATTGCTATTACCGGAGTGTTTTCCTCAATGAGGGAGATTGTTCCGTGCTTAAGCTCGCCTGCGGCGTATGCCTCGGAGTGGATATAGGATATCTCCTTAAGCTTTAAGGAAGCCTCCATGCCCAAATAGTTGTCATAGCCTCTGCCTATGAAAAATACATCCTGATGCTTAGCCGTTGTTGCGGCGGCTCTTTCAATGTTCTGGGTGTTGCAGAGAACATTGTGAAGGGAAGTTTTTGTCATATTTTTAAAGGAAGAGGATATTTTTAAAATTTCCTCTTTCGTAAGCCTGCCCTGTATTTCACTGAGCTTTAAAGCCAGAATAAGCATAACAACCGCCTGAACGCTGAACGCCTTTGTGGAGGCAACGGCGATTTCGGGGCCTGCCTTTGTATATATAACATGGGAGGACTCTCTGGCAATTGTCGAGCCGTAGGTGTTGACAACGGAAAGAGTTTTTATATTCATCTTGTTTACAAGCCTTAAAGCCGCAAGAGAGTCCGCCGTTTCTCCCGACTGGGAAATAACAATTACCATGTCGTTTTTTGAAAGAATGGGGTCCTTGTATCTGAATTCGCTGGCGATTTCAACGTTAACTGGTATTCTCGCGAGCTTTTCAATGTAGTGCTTGCCGATAAGTCCTGCGTGCATCGCCGTTCCGCAGGCGATTATGTGAATTGTGCCTATGCCCTCAAAGAATGAATCATCGGGGATAGTTTCGGAAAAATCGGGATAGCTGTCCTTTGTGATGCTGTCAAAAGTATCGTTCAAAACCTTAGGCTCCTCAAAAATTTCCTTGAGCATAAAATGTCTGAAGCCTGATTTTTCAGCGGCTGCGCTGTTCCACAGAGCCTTTTCCGCCTTTTTTTCAACGGGACTGCCTTCCGGACCGTAAACCGATACACTGTCCGATGTGAGCCTTATAATTTCTCCGTCTTCCGGTCTTATATAGTCCCCGGTGTACTTTAAAAAGGCTGATATATCGGAAGCTATAAAATTGCCCTGTCCGCTTAAGCCTGCAAGAAGAGGGCTGTCCTTTTTAACGCCGTAAACGGTGCCCGGCTCGTCTTTAAAGACTATTCCGAAGGCGTAGGAGCCTTTAAGCTGATTTACAGTGTTTATAATGGCTTTGATTTTGTCCTTTTCATTTTTATATTCATAATCAAGAAGCTTTGCCGCAACCTCGGTGTCTGTTTCAGAAAGGAAGCCGTAGCCTCTTTCGGAAAGGAATTTTTTTATCTCGTTGTAATTTTCTATAATGCCGTTGTGAACAATCATTACCGATTCTGTGCCGTGAGGGTGGGCGTTGGTTTCGGAGGGCTTGCCGTGGGTTGCCCAGCGGGTATGGCCTATGCCGCAGCCGGAGGGCTCAAGGAACATTATTTTTGCTTTGTTTTCAAGATCCGCAACTCTGCCCTTAGTTTTGATGGTTTTCAATCCGTTCTGCGTGAAAACGGTCATGCCGGCAGAGTCATAGCCTCTGTATTCAAGAGCGTGAAGACCTGAAATAATAATATCCTCGGCGTTGTTTATTCCGCAGTATCCGATAATTCCGCACATATAAGTGCCTCCTTCATAATATATATCTTATATATATTATATCTGTAATATTGAATAAATATTGAAAATTGTTAAATTTTTTTATAATAAATTAAATAAAAATTTACTTTTTGTCTAAAATGCTCAATAGCTTTTTTCGGCATAAAAGAAACAGAGACCGGTTAGCTCGATCTCTGTTTCTTTGAAGGAGTATATTATGAAAAACGTTAGGAGAAATCAAAATGAAAATAAAACATTTATCTTTGCTTCTGAGATAAATATAAAGCAATAATCTTGAAAATAACTTGAAAAAGCAAGATAATTTACAAATTATTTTGTTTTGTATATCATAAATTATTTATAGCATAAAAAAAACCGGATGTCAATATGAAAAACATATTTTTTAAGAGGTGATTTCTGCGTTGTAAATAGATGTGACCCATTTTTGATAAAAATAAAGTCAAGATACGGTACAATGTTTTTGAACGCCT
>CALYBJ010000037.1 GCA_944412445.1 uncultured Clostridia bacterium | reverse complement strand
TTCCAAGTCACGGCAAATGAAATATTCATTCCTCCGAAAATACCTGTAAGCATTGTCACTGCCAGAAAAACGCTTATAAACCTTTTTAATGTCTTCTTCATTTCACTGCCTCCTGTTACGATTTACTATACTTAATCATATTTTATTATAAAAACAATATTTTTTCAACATATAAACGCAAAAAAAAGCCCGAAAGAATCGGACTTTTTAATATATTATTTATGCAATTACGCTTTTTGCTGAATTTTTATTGCTTTCAGGCGTTTCATTACGTCGTTTTCTCCTCTTCCGAAGTAATCGTGAAGAGTTTGATATTCAGCAAACAGTTTATCGTATATATCTGAATTTTCTTTTATAGGTTCATACACGGTGTTTTTAATGCTTCCCATAGCTCTTGCCGCGTCAAATACGTTATTCCAGCCGCCCTTTTCCTCTCCTGCGGCAACTGCTGCAAAAATTGCGCTTCCTAATGCAGGTCCCTGAGTTGAACCTGCTATTTTTACGGGCATTTTAAGCACGTCGGCATATATCTGCATTGTCATAGGGTCTTTCTGGCTGATTCCTCCCGATGCGTAAAATTCATTTACAGGCACTCCGTTTTTACGGTAATTTTCAATTATTTCCCTTGTTCCGTAGGCTGTAGCTTCAATTAACGCTCTGTAAATCTCCTCAGGCTTTGTCATAAGGGTCATTCCCAGCATCATTCCCGTTAAATCCACATCAACAAGCACGCTTCTGTTGCCGTTCCACCAGTCAAGTGCCAGAAGCCCGCTTTCGCCCGGTTTCAGCTTTTCAGCCTTTGAGCGGAGATATTTATGTATATTCATTCCTGATTTTTCGGCTTCATCATAATAAGCTTTCGGCAGACAGTTGTCTATAAACCATGCGAAATGATCGCCCACACAGCTCTGTCCCGCTTCATAGCCGTAATATCCCGGCATAACTCCGTCTTCTACAACTCCGCACATTCCCGGAACCTGCTTTTCCTCTTCTCCCATCATTATATGACAGGTGGACGTTCCCATTATAGCAAGCATTTTTCCCGGTCCGTCTATTCCTACGGCAGGAACGCACACATGAGCGTCAACATTGCCTACGGCTACAGCCGTTCCCACCTTTAAACCTGTAAGCCTTGCGGCTTCTTCCGTTATTTCTCCCGCTTTTTCTCCCAAAGGCGTTATAACCGTTCCCAGCTTCTCTTCAACTACGTTTTCAAGTCTTTTGTCAAGGGAAGCGAAAAACTCCTTTGACGGATAGCCTGTTTTTTTATTCCATATTTCCTTATAGCCCGCCGTGCAGGAGTTTCTTGTTTCTTTTCCGCAAAGCTGCCATATTATCCAGTCTGCCGCCTCTATAAATCTGTCCGCCGCTTCATATATTTCCGGCTTTTCATCAAGAACCTGCCAAATTTTAGGTATCGCCCATTCGGAGGATATTTTCCCGCCGTAGTTGTTAAGCCACTTTTCTCCTCTTTCCTCGGCGATTTCATTAAGCCTGTTTGCTTTATCCTGTGCGGCGTGGTACTTCCAAAGCTTTACATAAGCGTGAGGCTCATGCTCGTATTCGGGAAGCATACAAAGAGGTGTTCCGTCTTTTTTTACCGGAAGAATAGTACAAGCGGTAAAATCCGTTCCGATTCCTATTACATCCTCTGCCGGAATTCCGCTTTTCTTTAATACATCGGGAACGGTGTTCGCCAAAACATCTATATAATCCTGCGGATGCTCCAGCGCCCAGTCAGTCCCCAGCTTTGTACCGTCGGGAAGAAAATCATCCATTACTCCGTGGGGATATTCATAAACGGAGCTTGCCTTTTCTTCGCCTGTTTTTGCGTCAACTATCACCGCTCTGCCGGAAAGTGTTCCGTAATCTACGCCTATTACATATTTACTCATAAAGCACCTCTTAAAGCTATGTTATTTACTTATATATTTTATATTTTATAATGGCCTGCTGTCAATATTTTAAGTAAAAATCATATTTACATATTTAATTTTCCGCTGTGCCTTCTGTATTATAAACAATATAATTTATTCCGTTTTCATAAGGCAGATCATTGGAAAGCTTTATTGTAAGGCTTTCGTCTCTGCGGTGTCTGAACACTATTCCGAAGCTCTCAAGATTTTCCGCATCCGCGCTGACCTTATACTGTCCGAATCTTGAAAGAGACATTTTATCAAAATTCTCATCTTCGATTTCTTTTCCGTTTATTACATAGTAAAGCTTAAACTCATGCGGCGCCGCCAATCCGAAATTATTTATTAAAAAGCTTATTTTGCCGCCGCTCTCTTCAAAATTGCTTACGGCAAGATGATATCCCAAATGATATTTAAGGTAATCGAAAACTGAAATTCTGCCGTTCTCCAAACATTCCGGATTGCAAGCCGCTCCCATTTCAAAAAGCTCCTGCTCCGTTACATATAAATCCTTCCATTTGTTAAGATACGCTGTGCCTTCCTTATAATTATGTGTCAGGCTGAAGGAGGTGAAGCCGTATCCGGCTATCTGCTTCAGCACGGCTTTTCCGTCAATATTCTGAACGGTACTGTCCCTGCCCCAGGGCATCTCGCCGTCGCAGAGATTATACTGATTTTTTGTAAGCATCGCTCCGTACTGCTCGTGGTCAAAGGGAATCGTGCCCCATTCGTGGGATACTCCTACGATAAAATCATCGTGAACGGTATACCGGGTATCGTCCTCGTCTTCGGGTATATACTTGTAAAAATCAGGGAGCCGCATCATTATTACGGTTTCCTCCGGATACATATCGCTTACGGCTTCCACAACCTTATAAAAATTCAGCCTTTTTGAATTGGTATGACCTTCGCCCCATAAGCCGATCATTCCCAGCTGAGCGCCGTAAACCACGCTGTTATACAAGTCAATATTTTCAAGGAAAAACTCTTTAAGCTGTTTACAGTGGTTTTCTATTGTTTCAGTGCCGGGACCCATTTTAAGGGCTTGATCGTATTCATAGGCAAATCTTATTAAAATCCTTATATTTCTGCTTTTCAGCTCGGTGAAATACTCTTTAAGCTGCTGTAAAGCCTTTTCATCAAGCTCCCTGTCATGGTATTCGCTTAAATAAACATAACACTGAAGTATTCCCACATTATCGTCTTTCAGGGACTCAAGCTCCTGACTGAGCTTTTCATAAGCGTCGCCTTCTCCGCCGTAGGAGGTACAGCTTCCCAGAGTTATATAAACCTCGCCCCTAAAGCCTCTGTCGGGATTTTTTAAAAATTCTTCCCGGTCTGCCGAAATATTCAAATTATCATTAATATCAAATTCAAAATCTGTTTTCATCTGAGGATATTCCTTGATTTCATAAGTTTTTGAGCAGGATGTAAACAGCACGCTTACAGCAAGTACAGCCGCCGTTAAAATAAAAATAATTTTCTTCATTACAACAGCTCCTTAAATATTCCTGAATTTTATTTGTTGAAGTATAACATAATGATTTTTATTAATCAAGGCATTTTGTTAAATAAATATAAATTATTACAAAAATAAGTATATTTTTTTTATTCATAATAAAGCGGATATATCAGATAATAATTATAAGATAAATTATAAAAACGGTGATAATATGGAGCGATTGGGAAGATACACGCTGAAGCTGTCCGGTACAACAGGCGTTATCGGATATGCCGCGGTAGGAGGAAAAACAGAAGGAGAAGGACCTCTTGCGGGAGGCTTTGACTACATTTACCCAGATGACGGCATGGGACAGTCAACATGGGAGCAGGCTGAAAGCGCAATGCTGAATAACGCCCTTACAAAAGCTATAAAAAAAGCCGGCAAAAAAAATGAAGATATTGATATGCTTTTCGCGGGAGATCTTCTGGATCAGTGCTCAAGCTCTTCCTTCGGCTCGAAAGACTTAAATATTCCCTTTTTAGGAATGTACGGAGCCTGCTCCACAATGGCGCTGTCCCTGGGAACGGCGGCAGTTTTTACTGATTCAGAAGGGGCATACACTGCGGCGGCAGCAACATCATCTCATTTTTGCTCGGCGGAAAAGCAGTTCAGATTTCCTCTTGAATACGGAGGACAGAGAACACCCACGGCTCAGAGAACCGCCACAGCCTCGGGAGCTGCGGTAATTGAGAGAAAACGTCAGACGGGAATAATTATTGACAAGGTTATATTCGGAAAAATCTGCGATTTGGGAATTACCGATACTAACAATATGGGCGCCGCCATGGCTCCTGCCGCTGCCGACACAATTAAAAATTTTTTGTCGGACACAAACACAAAGCCGGAAGATTATGATTTGATTCTTACGGGAGATCTGGGAAAAGTAGGAACGGAGCTTTTATACGAGCTTTTGCAGACCCGTGAAAATATTGACATTTCAAAAGTTCATAACGACTGCGGTCTTATGCTTTTTGATCCGGAAAAGCAGGATGTTCACGCAGGAGGCTCCGGCTGCGGCTGTTCGGCATCCGTATTATGCTCAAATATTTTTAACAGAATGGAAAACGGAGAGCTGAAAAGCGTTTTGTTTTTTGCTACGGGAGCTTTAATGTCGCCGACTACGGCTCTTCAGAAGCTTTCCATACCCGGCATTGCTCACGGAATACACTTTATATGTAAATAAAAATTAAAAACTTTTTTACAGACGGTTTTATACTGTCTGTTTTTTTGTTTTTTTAAGATACATTCGTCGCCGTTCTTGACAGTAAGCATTTAAAATGATAAACTTATATAATATTATATTTTAAAATCAGAGTTGATATAATGGAAATCAAGGAAACAATACCAATGAAGATGCTTTCCAATCAGGCGGTAAGAGACTGGATAAAAGAGCAGACCCTGCCCTTCAGAACGCTTATGTCCTACTACAAATGCGCCATGATGGAAATTGAAACGAAATTCAACGTTTTAAACGAGGAGTTCTCCCTTCAGCATGACAGGAACCCTATCGAAACAATTAAAACAAGGCTTAAATCCCCTGAAAGCATCGGGGAAAAGCTTCAGAGAAAAGATCTTCCCCTGACCTGCGACGCTGTTGAGAAGAATATTAACGATGTTGCGGGAGTAAGAGTAATTTGCTCGTTTATCGACGATGTTTATTTACTTGCTGACGCTCTTTTAAAGCAGGACGATATAAAGCTTATCAAGAAAAAAGACTATATACAGAATCCGAAACCGGAGGGCTACCGCAGTCTCCATTTAATAATAGAAGTCCCTATATTCTTAGCGGAAGAAAAACGCCCTATGAGAGTTGAAATACAGCTGAGAACCATTGCCATGGACTTTTGGGCAAGTCTTGAACACCAGCTTAAATACAAAAAAAATATTCAGCACAATCAGTATGTAATAGAAGAACTGAAAAAGTGCGCCGAGGTTAATGCGGAGCTTGACAGGCGCATGGCTGAAATCAAGAAAACCTTGAACATATAATCGCTAACGGCTTATACAGGCTGATTTTCATATTATAGACAAATATTTAATTCACCGTAAGCAGACACAGGAGTATAATGTATTGACGCATTATACACAAGGAGTGAGTATTTTGGAAATCTATCTTGACAACAGCGCCACCACAAAGGTTTGCAGAGAAGCGGCTGACGCAATGATGGATATGCTGACAAATAATTACGGCAACCCGTCGTCAATTCATAAAAAAGGCACAGAGGCTTCAAGAGCCCTTGAAAACGCGAGAAGTGCATTGAGCGACGCGCTTTCCTGTTCAAAGGAGGAGGTTTATTTCACCCCCGGCGGAACAGCGGGAAACAATACGGCGATTTTCGGAGCCGCCGCTCTTAACAAAAGACGGGGAAACAGAATAATAACCACATCAATTGAGCATCCCAGCGTAAACGAGGCTATGAAAAGGCTCGAAAGCCAAGGCTTTGAGATAATCAGGCTTAAAACGGATATTAACGGAGCTTTTTCGCCTCAGGAGCTTATAAACGCTGTAAACAGCAATACAATTTTAATAAGCATAATGGCAGTAAACAATGAAATCGGAACAATTAATCCTGTTAACAGTATAAAAACGGCGGTAAAAAGAACAAACTGCCCGGCGCTTATTCATGTTGACGCCGTACAGGCCTTCGGAAAAGTTCCGTTAAATCCCGAAAAAGCAGGAATTGATTTGATGACTGCAAGCGCCCATAAAATCCACGGTCCCAAGGGCGTTGGAGCGCTGTATGTAAGAAAGGGCGTAAAGCTGCCTCCTTACATAGTAGGAGGAGGTCAGGAAAAGGGACTTGTTTCGGGAACAGAGGGAATGCCGGCAATAATCGGCTTCGGCGCCGCCGTAAAAGCTCTTCCCGATTTAAACCGGGAGTATTCGGAAATAAAAAAAATAAGGGATTACTTCATATCCGAGGTAACGAAAATCGGAGGCGTTCATATTAATTCCTCACATGATTCCCTTCCCTACATAATCAATATGTCCGTTTTGGGAATCCCCTCTCAGACCATGGTCAACGCTCTTTCCGAGCAGGGAATTTATGTTTCCGCAGGCTCGGCGTGCAAAAGAGGTCACCGAAGCGAGGTTTTAACGGCAATAGGACTTGACCCCAAGAGAATTGACTCGGCAATAAGAATAAGCCTTTCAAGATACACATCGAAATCCGACATGGATCAGGTTGTAAAGGCTGTAAACAGTATCGTAATGAGAATAAGAAGATAAAATTATCAGGAGTAAAAAAATGAAGGAAATTATACTTTTAAAGGACGGAGAGCTGGCGTTAAAAGGACTTAACCGCTCAACATTCGAGGATATTCTTAATAAAAATATCAGAAAACGCCTGCGTCATTCCGTGGGAGAATTTAAGTTTACAAGAGCACAGTCAACAACGGTTATAGAGCCTGTTGACGAAAATGTTGATTTTGACAAAGCGGTGGATATTATAAGGCACATTTTCGGAGTTGTCGGAATTTCCAGAGCCGCCCGCTGCGAAAAGGATATAGAGGTCATAAAGCAGACGGCATTCGGGTATTTGGGAGAGGAATTATCCTTTGCAAAAACCTTTAAGGTAACGGCAAAGCGCTCCGATAAAAAATTCCCCTATAACTCCCCTGCTATTTGCAATGAAGTAGGAGGCTTTCTTCTTTCAAAATTTCATCACTTAAAGGTTGATGTTCACAATCCCGATGTTAATGTAACTGTTGAGGTAAGAGATCATCACGCCTTTATCCACGGCAACCAGCTTAAGGGAGCCGGCGGAATGCCAACGGGAACAGGAGGAAAGGCAGCCGTTCTTATTTCCGGAGGAATTGACAGTCCCGTCGCGGCATGGATGATGGCAAAAAGAGGAATAGAGCTTACGGCAATACACTTCGCTTCTCCTCCCTATACCTCCGAAAGAGCCGAAATGAAGGTTCACGAGCTTTTAAGCAGAGTTGCTAAATACAGCGGAAGAATTAATCTCTGCACAGTTCGTTTTACCGATATTCAGGAAGCAATAAGAGATAAGGCTCCCGAAGATATGTTTACGATTACAATGCGCCGCATTATGATGAAAATTTCAAGCGAAATAGCAAAAAATCAGGGCTGTTCGGCGCTTATTACAGGAGAAAGCGTAGGTCAGGTAGCGTCTCAGACAATATGGGCTTTGCAGTGTACTGACGACGCCGCAGACCTGCCTGTTTTCAGACCCTGCATAGGAATGGACAAAAACGAAATTATTGAGATTTCAAGAAAAATCGACACCTTCGATATATCAATAGAGCCATATGAGGACTGCTGCACCGTATTTACACCTAAGCACCCGAAAACAAAGCCCACTGTGGAAGCCGCAATCGAGGCTGAAAAAGCTGCCGAAGCGGAAGAATTAATAAAAGAAGCCGTGAAAACTGCGAAATTCACGGCAATCCACTGATTATATTTTTAAACGGTTACAGGATCGTTGAAAATCCGGAACAGCACATTCCATGATATTAAAACGATGGAAACCACTGCTGTCGCAGTTTTTAAAAAGTTTAAAAATTTAATTATTCTGCCTGCTTTTAAAGCAAAACCCACATTATACAGAAGCCTGTCGGCTTTAACAACGCTGTCCATATTAACACCTTCCGTTTATATTTACGGAAATATTTTTACCGAAAAAAGAGCTTATATTCAAATAAACTATGGGAAGTGAGAAAAATGAAATACAAATACGAGCTTCACTGCCATACAAAGGAAGTTAGCCTTTGCGGCAGGGTTCCCGTTAAGGAAATAATAGAAATGTATAAGGAAAAGGGATACAGCGGAATCGTAATTACCGACCACTACTCCCCTATGACTTTCCCGCCGTCAATGCTTTTCTGTCCCCAAAAACATATTGACCACTACACAAAGGGCTACCGTGAAGCGTTAAAATACGCCGATGATGATTTCACCGTGCTTTTGGGCATGGAGCTTAGGTACTACGCCACCGCAAACGATTTTCTTGTATACGGCGTCACCGAGGATTTTTTAAGAACAAGCGGAAACCTTATGGCAATGTATCCAAAAAGATTTTATAAGCTGGCGAAATCAAAGGGATATATAGTTCTTCAGGCTCACCCGTTCAGGGACTTCATGTTCAGAATAAATCCAAAGTACCTTGACGGAACGGAGGCTCACAACGGAAAAACAAACCCTGAGCAAAATGAAAAAGCCGTCCGCTGGGCTGAAAAAAATAATATGCGCATACTTGTAAGCGGAAGCGATTTTCACAGGAAAGAGCATCTTGCAAAGGGAGGAATCATAACGGATACTCCCATAAAAACAAACGGGGATCTCCTTAACATTTTACATTCAGGAAATTACGAATTAATAAAATAATAACAATTTGTTTCCCGGGATACAGCATCCCGGGAGCTTTTATAAAAAGCTTAAAAAATATGTCAAAATGCTGTAATAATATCCCATTTAAAAAAAAAAGATTTTTTGTATTTTAAATTTTATCACAAATTTTTACAATAAATTTCTGTTATATTGATTATGCTGACAATGGCATATAAAAATTTGAAAGGAGAAAAATATATGCAGTTTATCATTGATATACTTAATAAAATTTTCAGCATTTACGAACAAATTCTTGCCATCTTCGGTATTGACCTTGACCTTTCGGTAGGTATAATCGGCAAGGAAACCACAACAGCGGCAGCAGAAGAATAAACATTACATTTCACCTTTCGGCAGGCTGACAGGCCTGCCGCTTTTTTTATAAAAAATAACAGTTGACAAATACCCGGTAAGGGTATATAATAAAACCAAAAAAAATACCCCCAAGGGGTATAAGGAGCTTAAAATGGAAAAAGATAATATCAAATGCCCTCACTGCGCTGAAAGATACAAGGAGACTCCCCGTGACCCGGAAAGCCGGAAGCTTCTGCAAAACAGACTTAACAGAATCATAGGACAGCTTAACGGCATAAAAAAAATGATTGACGACAACCGTTACTGCGGAGATATACTGACTCAGGTTGCGGCGGCTGAAAGCGCTTTGCAAGGCTTCGGATATATAATTCTTCAGGACCATATGGAAACCTGCGTTACTCAGCAGATATTAAAGGGAAACGAAGAAACAATTCCGGAAGTTATAGATTTGATAAAAAAATTAAAGTAAGGAAGACGGTATATAATGAAACAGCAGTTTGACATAACCGGAATGTCCTGCAGCGCATGCAGCGCGGCGGTTGAAAAAAGCGTAAAAAAGCTTTCGGGAGTGGAATCCGCTCAGGTGAGCCTTTTAACCAACAGCATGACGGCGGTTTTTTCCGGGGATACTACCGAAGAAGATATAATAAAAGCCGTTGAAAAGGCGGGCTACGGCGCAAAAATACACGGAGAAAAAGTCATAGAGAAATCAGAAAAAAATGAGGATGAAGAACTGAAATCAATGAAAACAAGGCTTATTGTTTCATTTCTGTGCCTTATCCCTTTGATGTATATTTCAATGGGTCACATGATTTCACTGCCCGTTCCTTCTTTTCTTGAAGGAGCCGAAAACGGCGTTTCTTTTTCACTTATCCAGTTTCTTCTGACCCTTCCCGTAATGTATGTCAACAGAAAATATTATACAGGCGGCTTTAAATCTCTTTTTAAAGGCTCTCCGAATATGGATTCCCTTGTGGCGGTAGGCTCTATGGCTGCCGCAGCATACGGTGTTTTCAACATCTTTTTAATCGGAGCTGCCCTGGGCGACGGAAACGCCGCAGCCGCCGAAGAATATATGCACAATCTGTACTTTGAGTCGGGAGCAATGATTTTAACTCTTATCACACTGGGTAAATTTTTTGAGGCGAAAGCTAAAAGAAAAACCTCCGACGCCATAACAAAGCTTATGGATTTAAGCCCACGGAAAGCCCTTATTGACATAGAGGGAACGGAAAAGGAAATCCCTGCGGAAGATTTAAAGCCGGGCGACATTGTTATTGTTAAGCCGGGAAGCAGAATACCTGCCGACGGCATTATTACGGAGGGAAACGGCTCCGTTGACGAATCGGCGATAACCGGAGAAAGCGTCCCTGCCGAAAAAACCGTAAATGAAAAGGTTACCGGAGGAACGGTAAACAAAAGCGGATATTTTAAATTTCAGGTTCAGAAAACAGGAGAAGACACGGCTCTTTCAAAGATAATAAAGCTTGTAGAGGAGGCGTCGGCGTCAAAGGCTCCCATTTCAAAGCTTGCCGATAAAATAAGCGGTATCTTCGTTCCTGGGGTTATTATCATAGCTGTTATTACTTTTATATCATGGATGATAATAAAACAGGATTTTGAGCTTTCGCTGTCAATGGCAATTTCCGTGCTGGTTATATCATGTCCCTGCGCTCTTGGACTCGCAACGCCTACAGCCATTATGGTAGGCACGGGAAAAGGAGCTTCCCAGGGAATACTTATAAGATCGGGAGAAAGCCTTGAAACGGCACATAAAACTGATACGGTTATCCTTGACAAAACAGGCACCGTCACTACGGGACAGCCTCGTGTTACCGATATTATAACGGCGGAAGGAATAACGGAAGATGAGCTTCTGTCAGCCGCGTATTCCGCGGAAAATTTGTCGGAGCATCCTCTTTCAAGAGCTGTTGCGGAAAAAGGAAAAGAAACGGGCGCACAGCTTTTAAAAGCGGAAAGCCTTAAAAACATTCCGGGAAAAGGAATAACCGCCGAAATAAACGGAAATACGGTATACGCAGGAAACATTCTTTTAATGAAAGACGCAGGAGCAGACGTTTCCGAATATGAAAAAGAAGCGTCAAGACTTTCGGAAGAGGGAAAAACTCCCCTGTTTTTTTCTATGGACGGTAATTTTCTCGGAATAATAGCCGCCGCCGATACAATAAAAACGACAAGCCCCGAAGCGGTAGCTGAATTTAACAAAATGGGCATAGAAACAATAATGCTTACCGGGGACAACGAAAAAACAGCAAAGTACATTGCCGAAAAAGCGGGTATAAAAAAGGTTATATGGGGCGTTCTTCCGGAAGGCAAGGAAGAAGAAGTAAGAAAGCTTCAGCAGCAAAATAAAAAAGTCGCCGTAATAGGCGACGGAATAAACGACGCTCCGGCTCTTGCAAGAGCAGATGTAGGCATCGCAATAGGAGCAGGAACGGACATTGCCATTGAATCGGCTGATATCGTTTTAATGAAAAGCGACCTTACAGACGCGGTAAAAGCCGTTAAGCTAAGCAAGGCGGTTATAAAAAACATTAAGGAAAACCTTTTCTGGGCGTTCTTCTATAACATTCTGGGAATACCTCTTGCGGCGGGAATACTTTTTGTTCCCTTCGGCATAAAATTAAGTCCCATGATAGGCGCCGCCTGTATGAGCTTCAGCTCTGTATGCGTTGTGGCGAACGCCCTTCGTCTGAGATTTTTCAAATACGGCGAAAGCAAAAAAACAGGACAAACAAAAAATATTAAAACAGAAAGGAAGTCAAATATGGAAAAAACAATTTACATTGAAGGAATGATGTGCTCTCACTGCACGGGCAGGGTTGAAAAGGCGCTTAATTCTCATGATGGGATAACTGCCGAAGTAAGCCTTGAAAACAAATGCGCAAAAGTAAATCTTTCAAAGGACATTTCCGACGAGGAGCTGAAAGCCATTGTTGAAAACGAAGGCTATACTGTTACGGAAATCAAATAATAAGCAGTATTACAAGTATTGCCGCCAGAACCGCGGCGCAGTATATTAAAACCTTCATAACCGTCAGGAACCTTTTATCGGAGCCAAGCTCCTCTAAGGTTTTCGGCGGTTTTTTTCTTTTTGCCCCGGCGGCGTTTTCTTCGGCAAGAAGCTTTTCCAGCTCCTTTGCCATTTCACCGGCGTTTTTATATCTTTCGTGAGGCTTATGTGCGCAGGCTTTAAGTATTATGTTCATAAGGCTTTTATCAACACCCGGAATTTCCGGAACAGTCTCGCCCTTAATTCTTCTTGCGACCGCGTTTTCCCTGTCCGAAGCACAGCAGCAGTTCTCACTTAAAAAAGGAGTAAAGCCGTTGTTTAAAAATCTGTAAAGCACAATGCCCAGAGAATATATATCAGCTCTCATATCGTATTTTTCGCCTTTGTAAACCTCAGGCGCCATATACGCAAAAGTGCCTTTTTTTGAAAGACAGCCGCAGGTTTTTTCAAGTATTCTGGCTATTCCGAAGTCGCCCAACTTAAAGTCACCGTTTGCCGATACAAAAATATTTTCGGGCTTTATATCCCTGTGAATAATATTATTTTTTTCACACAGCTCCAAAGCCCGGCACATATCAATGCCGAGCTTTAAAATATCCCTGTTTTCAAAGCTTTTTTCCTTTTCGTACTTCAGCAGGGGCTTTAAAAGCTCCATTCTTATAACAATATCGCAGCCGCCGTCATCGCGGCTTATTATCTGATGATCCTCATAACTTACTATATTGCTGTTGCCCTTAAGCTTTGACATTATGGAAAATTCCCTGACAAACTCATCAAGACAGTTTTCCCTGTCCTCCGAGCTTACCGGTATTACTTTCATCGCTGAATAGTAATCCTCGCCGAAGTCGTTTTTCTTTAATCTGTAAACTGAACCGTAACTGCCCGAGCCTATTCTTTTGTCAATTTTCCAGGAACCGAAAAAAGTATCGTTTAACTTCATTTTTATTACCGTTTATTTATAATTCCATGCTTTCAAGCTCTTTAAGCCATGCCCTGCCTGAGCTGTCGCTGGGCATTCGCCAGTCCCCTCTGGGAGACAGGCACACGCTTCCCACCTTAACTCCGTCGGGAAGACAGCTTCTTTTAAACTGCTGGGAAAAGAATCTTCTGTAAAATGTTTTAAGCCATTTTAATATAACCGCCTCAGAAAAATCATCTTTAAAGGCTTTTTTCGCAAGGGCAAAAATTTTTAAAGGAGAAAAGCCGTATCTCAGCATATAGTATAAAAAGAAATCGTGAAGAATATATGGTCCCACAAGACTTTCCGTCTCCTGAGTTATATTTCCGTCCTTGTCGGGAGGCAGAAGCTCCGGACTTATGGGAGTGTCGATAATATCGTACAAAACCTCCGAGCAGCCGGGGAAAATATTATTGTCGGCAATAGCGGAAATCATCCATTTTATAAGGGTTTTCGGTATGCTTGAATTAACGCCGTACATACTCATGTGATCCGCATTGTAAGTGCACCAGCCCAGAGCCAGCTCGCTTAAATCTCCCGTGCCTACTACAAAGCCGCCCTCCTGACAGGCAATATCCATAAGAATCTGTGTTCTCTCTCTTGCCTGCACATTTTCAAAGGTTACATCCAGTTTATTTATATCGTGGCCGATATCACGGCAGTGAAGAGTACAGGCCTCTTTTATGTTTACTTCCCTGCTGTCAACGCCAAGCTCCTCCATAAGCTTTAAAGCGTTATTGTATGTCCTGTCCGTTGTTCCGAAGCAGGGCAGAGTTACGGCAATAATGTCCTTTAAATCTTTTCCGAGACTTTTCACGGCGTAAGCTGTAACAAGCAGAGCGAGGGTTGAGTCAAGCCCTCCCGATACTCCGATTACCGCCTTTCCTCCCGTCACCTTAAGGCGCTTTTTAAGCCCTGCCGCCTGCATATTGAAAATGCTCATGCACCTTTCTATTCTGTCCTTTGAATCTGACGGAACAAAAGGTCTTTTATCTGTATACGCAAAATCTCCGCTGCCGTAAAGACAGTTGTTTTTTCCAAAGATATTTATAATTCTTGCTTCGGTTCCGTCCTTATAAATCGCCGCGCTGTCCCTGAAGCTTTTGTATTTAAGCCTGTCCGCCTTGATTTTTCCCAAATCGGCGTCGCAGACAATAAAATAATCTCCGTCTATCGTTTTTTTATTTTCGCTTATAACGGTTCCGTTTTCACATACGATGCTGTGTCCCGAAAAAATCAAATCCTGGGTAGATTCGCTTTCTCCGGCTGATGTATAAGCGTATATGCCGAGACATCTTGCGGACTGCTGTTTTACAAGCTCCCGCCTGTAATTTCTCTTAGCTATGGTTTCGTTGCTGGCAGATATATTTATTATCATTTCGGCGCCCTTTAACGACAAAAGCGTTGACGGCGGCAGAGGCGTCCATAAGTCCTCGCATATTTCAATTCCGAATTTAAGCTGATTTTTATAATTAAAAATGCAGTCGCTGCCCACAGGTATTTCATAGTCGTTTTCAGCTGAGGGATATAATTCGGACAGCCTTACGCTTTTTTTATCAAGCTCCTTTGCCGAGGAAAACCATCTCCGCTCATAAAACTCATTATAGTTGGGAAGGAAAATTTTAGGCACAAGACCCCTGATTTTTCCGCCGCAGATTACGGCTGCGCAGTTATAAAGCTGTCCGTCGATTACAAGGGGAAGCCCTGCGGCAATGCAGCAGTCAGCAGTCTTTGTTTCCTCTGCAAGCCTTAAAAGATTTTTAATTGCGGATTCAAGCAGCTCCTTCTGGAAAAACAAATCTCCGCAGGTATAGCCCGTAAGACACAGCTCGGGAAAAATTATAAAATCCCCGTTATATTTTTCGGTTTCTCTTATTTTCTTTAAAATTTCACCGCAGTTAAAATCCGGATCTCCCACCGAAATATCGGGAACGGCGTTTATAATTCTAACATAATCGTACATAAATTTTCCTCCGTTTTATCATGCTTATATAATAATACTATTAATATTCTTTGTCAATCTGGGATATTTTTTACAAAACATTTGCATTTTGCGTTACTGTATGATATACTATAAATACTATACAAAAAATGTGAAAGGTGATACTAAAAATTCATACCGTTAATATGGTATCAGAGGGATTTATTATGAACAAAACCGTTTCAGTTATCGACGAACAAAGCTATGCCGAAATTATGAAAAACACCGTTGAGCCTTTTCTTGAAAAGCTCAGAAAGGACGACACCTTTATATCATTTGACGGAAAGAGGATTCACTATGAAGCATACCTTACGGAAAATCCGAAAGCGAATATTGTTATTTCCCACGGCTTTACCGAGTCTGCGGAGAAGTTCAGGGAAATGGCTTATTATTTTATAAAAGACGGCTTCAGCGTATTTTCAATCGACCACAGAGGCCACGGAAGCTCATACAGGCTTCCGGGAGATTCCTACGCCGTCAGGCTTAACAGCTTTGATGATTACATCAAGGACTTTGACGCGTTTATAAACGACATCGTAATACCCAGAAGCAGAAACCTGCCGCTGTATCTTTATTCCCACTCACTGGGAGCGGCAATTGGAATTATCTATATGGAAAAACATTCGGGTGTTTTCAAAAAAGCCCTTTTGTCTTCTCCCATGATATGTATTAACGCCGGTATGCCGCTGCCTGCCGCCAAGGTGTTGTCGGGAATTATTACGGCTGTGGGTAAAGGCGACGTTCCTGTGCCGGGAAAATGCAAATTCAATGAAAACGAAACCTTTGAGAAAAGCGACGCCGCAAGCGAAGCAAGATTTGATTATTACATGAAGAAAAAGAGGAAAAATCCTCTTCTCCGCACAACCGGCCCGGCTTTTAACTGGGTAAAGGAGGCCTCCTCCATTACCGGATTTATAATGAATGACGACAACTGCAAAAAAATTAAGGAAAGAATTCTAATTATTCAGCCGGAACAGGACAAACAGCTTATATCCTCTTACTGCGATAAGTTCAATGAGAAATTAAACAGTTCGGAATTAATCAAAATCGGCAACACAAAGCATGAAATCTTCAGCAGTAAAAACGATGCTATGGAGGAATACCTTAAAAGCATTTTTGAGTTTTTTAATAAGGACGAATAAAAAGCAAGCTCTGAATCAGAAATCATTCCGATTCAGGGCTTTTTTAATTGAAATTAATTCTAAAAACTTTTAACGGTTGTCTTTTCTTGCTCGTCCTTGTCATAATAAGAAAACTTTATTTCACTGTCGGAAAGAAATTCCGCTTCATATACGGGAAATACTCTTGATGAAAAGTCCGCGCTGATTTCTCCTATAATCTGTGAATCATCAAAAGCAGAAAAAATCAAAAGCTTTTTTTCTGTTGAAGAATAGCAGCAGAGCATCTCTGCTTTATCAGTCAAAACATTAGCAAAAACTTTTGAAATCTCCCCTGTTTCACCGTCAAAAAACTGCCAGCGAATATCGGAAGTACCCATAGAAAGCGCAAGAGCTACAATTCCGCCTGTTTCATGAAGTATCGGCTCTTTCCATTCAGTACCGCCCTCAAAAAGCACATCACCTTCTTTATTGTAAATACGGTACCAATAATATTGGGCTTCAGCTTTTTCCGATGCAGTTTTCCAAAGTGCAAAATGATTGCTTTCGCTTATAATAACGGGCTCTTCCAGCATTTCAAAACTTATGTAGTCATAAATATCAGTAAGACTTTCATAAACCGAAATTTTCTCATTACCGTCCGCCGAACAGCCGGAAAAGAAAAGTAAAAATACAAATACAAAACACAATAATTTTTTCACTAATTATCACCCGACATATTTCTGAATTTTTGATTTGGATTTAGCTGACGCCATTAATTTCAAGCAGGCGTTTTTTAATAACGGATAGTCCGCAGCAATATCTGCGACGAAGGATAAAAATGTTTTTACCGATTTTCTTTCATATCATCACAATACTCTTTAAAAAGAGCCGAAAACAGCTTCAAGGCGTCTTCGTCGCTTTTACTATTGAAATTAATACATTCCGTCCAAGACCTGCTTTTTTTTTCATGCAAGCGCTGACGGACAAAACCGCCAAAGTCTTTAAACAGAGAATCCTTGAAAGCATCGCATTCCTCATCAAAGAACCAAGAAAAATCGGTACTGAGAATTTTTGTCATTTCCCGAAAGGACTGTATGCCCATATATTGAAAATTATTTACCGCAAGATACAGCGTATCAAATTGAATCAGAGGCAAATTCTCGTATGAAGCATAAAGGCGAAAGAACATTTCATAGGCTTCCCGATCTGACCGTGTATTCTCGCGAATCATCAAATACCATGGTTCAATATGTCGAAAATCATGATAATAATCCCAAACAAATTCATTAAATCCCGGAAACAACCGAATACTAAGATCAGTTAACGAAACATTGTTCGCATCACAATATCCATTCCAATACCCAAGAATAAAATCCACAAGGCTATCTAATGAATCCATTTTTGTTAGATATATCCCATGATCTTTGATTTTTATAAGCATTTTTGTAATATCCATACTATATTCATTCCTTGTTATAATTTATGTTTAAAATCTGCCGCAAACTGTATCACCAAGCATTTAATACCGTATACACATTCATCTTTTACATAAAATTTTAAACTGAAATATGTCAGCTAAATACAATCTTTTATTAATTATTTTCAAGCTTGTATTGTTCTCTCATATAAACTTCCAAATGTTCAAAAAACTTTTCAATGGCTGTTTTATCGTCTTTATATTTTTCCAGCAAAATGCTTGAAAAATCATAACTTTCTTGGCAATGATAAATATCTGCTATGTATTCTTC
>CALYBJ010000036.1 GCA_944412445.1 uncultured Clostridia bacterium | reverse complement strand
AAGAAAAATTAATTTTTTCATCCGGAAGTCACGGCTTTCTTTTTTTTTTTGTAAAATCAAGCATTACGGCTTAAACAACGGCTTTTCCCGCATTATATGCTTTTTTCATTGCAGGAGAGTCTGAAACTGCACCGGCTTTCGTAACATTGCCTGCGAATATTACGCCTGAAAGGTGCGCCTTCGGGAAACAGTCTATCCAGCCTTCAAGACCTGAGGCGGCTTTTGCCCAGACATCGTCTCCGTCCTCCGCGGCGGCGGCAATAAAGTATATATCACGGAATGAATAGTCGGAGGAATAAAGAGGGTTTGCTCTGTCCAGAAGGGTTTTAAGCTGACCTGCCATTTCGTAATAGTAAATCGGCGTTGCAAAAACTATTATGTCTGCGTTTATCATTTTTTTCTGTACGATTGCGTCGGCGTCGTCATGAATTACGCATCTGCCCGTTTTCTGGCACGCAAGACAGCCTTTGCAAAAGCCTATATTTTTGTCAGAAAGGCTTATAATTTCAGTTTCGTTGCCGGAAGCCTGAGCGCCCTTGGCAAACTCCAGAGCCAAAGCGTGAGAGTTGCTGTTTTTTCTCAGGCTTGCGGAAATAATTAAAATTTTTTTGTTCATAAGCTGTTCTCCTTGAAAATAATGTTTTTCATTAAAGAAAAAAATATCGGATTAAGTTTTTTGATGGTGATTTTATTATAAAGCATTGAAAATCAAATAGCAAATTGTTATATTTTATGACAAGATATTCTTGAAAACAATATCTGAAGCAGATAAAATATTACTGAAAGACAGGAGGTATTTTATGGAACTGAGAGTTTTAAGATATTTTGCGGAAACAGCGAAAGAGGGCAGCATGACAAACGCAGCCTTAAAGCTTCATGTAACACAGCCTACTTTATCGAAGCAGATTAAGGATTTGGAGGATGAGCTGGGACAGAAGCTTTTTGTCAGAGGAAATTATAAGCTGCGAATGACTGCCGAAGGAGAAATACTTTACAAACGGGCTGTTGATATACTGGATATGGTGGATATGACTGTGTCGGAGTTTTCCTCAATGAAGGATTTTAACGGAGGGAATTTATATTTGGGCTGTGCCGAATCGGAGGGTATAGCTCTGCTGGCAAAGGCGGCAAAACAGCTTCGGGAAGAATACGGCAATCTTTATTTTCATCTTTACAGCGGAAACGCCGAAACGGTTTGCCAGCGCCTTGACAAAGGTCTGCTTGATTTTGCCTTTGTGGTGCAGAATATTGATTTGTCAAAATACGAATATCTGGATTTGCCCGTTGCCGACAAATGGGGATTGATTATGAGAAAGGACAGCCCTATGGTGTCGAAAACCTCGGTAACCGTCGAGGAGCTTATAGGCTTGCCTCTTATCGTGTCAAGACAGGGCCCCACAAGCGAAATGCCCCAATGGCTGAAGAAAAATTACAGTAAGCTGAACATAGCGGCTACTTATGATCTGATTTTTAACGCTTCCGTTTTGGTTAAGGAGGGGCTGGGGTACGCTCTGGGCTTTGACAGGCTTGTCAATACAGGGGCAGACAGCGTTTTGTGCTTCCGTCCCATAGAGCCTGAAATAACTTCTCCCATGAGGATGATATGGAGAAAGGAGCAGAAGTTTTCAAAGGCTGCCGGCATATTTCTCGGAAAAGTAACAGAGCTTTGCAAATAAAATTTTATTAAATTTTTTATGCTTGTTTATTTTAAGTCAATACTTTTTTAAGCTTTATAATTATTTAAAATATTAAGTTTTTGAAATATGTTTAAAAATACTTGAGTATATTTATTTCCTGTGATATAATAAATTGATTTATTGTATGCGAAGAGGTGTTTGTGCTGTTCAGAAGGCAAAAATTCTGCCGTAAAACTGAAACGGGGGCTTCGCGGTAAACAAAAAACAGATAGGGACTGATGAAAATGAAAAAATTATGTGAAATGACAAAAGAGGAATTGGCAGCTTTTAAGCAGGAGACTCAGAGCCGTTACGATGAGTTAAAAAGCCGCGGTTTGAAAATAGATATGTCAAGAGGCAAGCCCGGCCCTGTTCAGCTTGACATGGTTCAGAAGGATTTCAAAAAAGCCTTTGAAAGCGATGAATATAAATCGAAAAGCGGTTTTGACTGCCGCAACTACGGACTGCTCGCAGGCATTGACGAGGTAAAGGAGCTTTTTGCCCAGCTTCTTGAGGTTGAAAGCAAGAATATTATTGTCGGAGGAAATTCAAGCCTTGAGCTTATGTTCAGCTTTGTAGGTCAGTGCTATACTCACGGTATAGGAGGCTGCGCTCCCTGGTGCAGACAGGGCGATGTTAAGTTTATCGCCGTTGTCCCCGGATACGACCGTCATTTCGGCATTGCCGAATATTTCGGAATCAAAATGGTCAATGTGCCTATTAACGAAAACGGCCCCGATATGGATATGGTTGAGGAGCTTGTAAAGGATCCCATGGTAAAGGGAATGTTCTGCGTTCCCAAGTACTCAAATCCCGACGGTTATACATATTCCGACGAAACGGTAGAGCGTCTTGCAAAAATGAAGCCTGCCGCAAAGGATTTCAGGGTAGTATGGGACAACGCGTATATTATTCACGACCTTTACGATGAGGGAGATAATCTTCTTAATATTTTTGAAGCCGCAAAGAAGTACGGCACTGAGGATAATTTTGTAGAGTTCTGCTCCACATCAAAAATCTCCTTCCCGGGCTCGGGCATTTCAGCCATTGCCGCTTCCGAAGCAAACATAAAGGAAATTCTTGAAAGACTTTCAATGCAGATAATCAGCTATGACAAGATGAACCAGCTTCGTCACTATATGGTTTTTCCCGGCGTTCAGGCTTTAAAGGATGAGATGAAGAAGCACGCCGAAATTTTAAGACCCAAGTTTGAGGCAGTTCTTGAAATACTTGAAAAAGAGCTGGGAGGACTGGGAATAGCTTCATGGCACAAGCCCAACGGCGGATATTTTATAAGCCTTAATGTAAACACCGGCAGCGCAAAATATGCGGGACAGCTTTGCAGGGAGGCAGGACTTACCCTTACGGGAGTAGGCGCAACATTCCCCTACAAGAACGATCCCGACGACAGAAATATAAGAATAGCTCCTTCATATCCTTCCGAGGATGAGCTCAGAACTTCAGCGGAGCTTCTCTGCGTTGCCGTAAAGCTTGCGGCTGCAAAAGAGTTTTAAGGAAAAAGCTATGATAAGAGTAGGACATGGTTATGACGTTCACCGCTTTTGCGAAAACAGGGATTTGTTTTTGGGCGGAGTAAAAATAGATTATGAAAAAGGGCTTTTGGGCCATTCCGACGCCGATGTCCTTCTTCACGCTGTCTGCGACGCGCTGCTGGGAGCAGCCGCTTTGGGAGATATCGGAGCTCATTTTCCCGATACCGACGACAGCTACAAAGGCATAGACAGCAAAATACTTTTGAAAAAGACTGCGGAGCTTTTAAGGGAAAAAGGATACAAGGTTGTAAATATAGACGCAACGGTAGTGGCTCAGCAGCCGAAAATAGGAAAATATACAGCGGAAATGAAAAAGAATATAGCTGTTCTCTGCGGAACGGCGGAGGACAGCGTAAATGTTAAGGCTACAACCGAGGAAAAGCTCGGTTTTACAGGCAGGCTGGAAGGAATTTCAGCCCATGCCGTATGCCTTATTGAAACGGTATAGTGCTAAATAATGCAAAGGCGGCGAGTTAAGTGCGGTTTTTAGGTTTGTTGTCAATATCCGAGACAATAGCTTCAACATGGGATAAATTTTTGGGAGCTGTAATGAGCTTTAACTCATATAAAGACGTGCTGGATATATTGTTTGTAACATTGATAATATATACCCTTATAATTCAAATCAGAAAATCTCAGTCAATTCAGATTATGAAAGGCATAGCTCTGGTAGCGGTTCTGTATCTTTTTGTAAACCTGTTCGAGATGAACGCCAGTAAATATATTTTTAATACGGTCTTTGGTGATTTGCTGGTAATTATAGTAATTGTTTTCAGCGGAGAAATAAGACAAACCTTAGAGAGAGTGGGTCAGACAAGAAATAATCCCATATTTGCTCTGTTCAGCTCCAAAAAGGACAACGATTCAACTTTTGATGTTATTAACAGCGTATGCCGTGCCTGCGGTGAAATGAGCGAGGATAAAATCGGTTCTCTGATTGTATTCCAGAGAAAATCACTTTTAGGGGATATCACAAGGCAAAGCGTTCCCATAGATTCATGCGTTACAACGGAGATGCTGTGCAGTATATTTTTCCCGAAGGCGGCGCTTCACGACGGAGCGATAGTTATTAAGAACGACAGAATTGTGGCTGCCAGATGCGTCGTTCCCCTTAAAAATGAAAAAGAGGTAACGGAGCACGTGGGAACAAGGCACAGAGCGGCGCTTGAGGTAAGCTTAAGGTCTGACGCGGTAGCTGTTGTTACAAGCGAGGAAACGGGAATTATTTCAGTAGCCTGCGACGGACAGCTTAAAAGAGGCTTAACGGACGCTCAGCTTCGTGAGATGCTTACGGAGCTTCTTATAGACAGCTCCGGCGATACAAAGGAAAAGGCGGCGTCGGTTAAAAAGAAGCTTAATAAATTTTCAAGAAAAAACAAGGGGGATAATAAGCATGAATAATTCTCCCGAAAAAGAAAAAGCAAAAAAAACGAAAAGCTTTAATGCTCTTATGGAAAACAATAAGTTTGTTTTTCTTTTGTCGCTGATTATAGCCTTCGGAGTATGGGTTGCCGTGGCAATGTACAAAAGTCCTCAGGAGTCTTTTACCATATATAATGTGCCTATTCAGATAGATACGGAAAACAGCATTGTTTCTCAGAAGGGCTACATAAACTTCTGGCAGAGCGACGATAAAATAGATGTAACGGTAAACGGCCCCAGATATATGATAAATACAATTACTGCGGACGACCTTATTGTTACTGCCAATCTTAACAGCGTTGACTCTGCGGGAATATCACAGCTTAACCTGAAGGTTGAGCTGAAGAAGAACAGCGAGGATGTTACTATTGCGTCGATGTCCCAGACTTCAATCGAGGTTTATTTTGACGCGGAGCTTGAAAAGGAATTTCAGATACAGCTTGACGACAGCGCGGTTAATGAAAAAATCGCTCAGGGCTATAAGTTTAAAAGCGCGGAGCTTACAGTGTCCGGCGTAACAATCAAGGGCCCCGAAACAGAGATAAACAAAATCGTCAGAGTTGTTGCGGATCCCCAGTACCCCAAGGATCTCCTTTTTGAAACCTCAACCGTTCCCGTAACCCTGAGCCTTGAAGGGGAAACGGCAGCGGATACGGTATCTGTGAACAAGTATGTTCAGATTGTTGAAGGTCAGGAGTATTTTGTAAAGCTTAATATTGCCAGAGAGCTTGAGCTTCTGCCTGTTGTAAGCTTTACAGGAACAAAAACGGGAACGGTGGAAACCGTGGTTGATGTTCAGATGCTGAACGCAGAGCTTGATACTTCCTATGAGTTTGAAGAAAACTCAATTTCCGTTCTTACAGTTGACTATGCGTCTTTAACGGCGGGAGAAAACAAATTTACCGTAAAAACGGAAAATATTGAGCTTCCTCAGGGCATAACCCTTACGGACAACGCCGACACCCTTAATATTGTTATTACACTTACTCAGTAGTTTAAAAATTTAAGATGCTGAGGATATTTAAGAAGTTATTAAGATTTTTTTGAAAGCTGATTCGGGGCGGGTGAATTTATGAGAAAAAAAATTATAATAGCCGTTGCAGCTGTTGTACTGCTTTGCTGCACGGCGGCTCTGGCTGTTAACGGTCTTGATTTTCTCGCCTTTAATTCAGCGGAAAACCTTGTGCGGCCACCTAAGCTTTCGGGCATTGACGGTGAGCTTCAGGAAGCTTTTGAAGCGGCTGTGGAGAAAAAAGGCGAATATATTTTAAGATATCCCACAAAGGGGCAGTACAGATCCGCTTATGTCCGCTATGACTGCGACGGAGACGGAAACGACGAGGCTTTCGTGTTTTATTCTCCGAAAACCGAAGAAATGCTTGTATATATGTATATGCTCAACTATTCGGACAGCGGCTGGAACGCTGTGGGAGAAGTCCTGGGAGACGGCAGCGATATTTACTCAGTTGAATTCTGCGATCTTAACGGAGACGGAATTTCCGAGGTTCTTGTAGGCTGGAGCTCTCTTGATTCAAAAAGCAATAAAAAGCTGTCCGTATACTGTTCATTTAAAAATTCCCAGAGCCTTAACTATAAGCTACTTGCAATAGAGGCTTATACGGAAATGCACACGGCAGACCTGGACGAGGACGGTGAAACGGAAATACTTCTTGCATTGATAGATTCCACATCGGACACATACAAAACCGAGGCGAGGCTGCTTAAAATGATGCCCGACGAAAAGAACGGCTTTCAGATAAACGCCGTTGGACAAACAAGCCTTTATTCGGAAACCGCCTCATTTATGCAGATAACCTCCGGAAAGTCGGGAGACAGGGAATATGTTTACATTGACGAAGCCGCCGGCAATCTGTATCTTACGGAGATGCTTTACTGGGATTCCCAGAAAAACGCCCTTGCTTCCGCGGTAAAGGTGGATGTGCTGTCGGTTACATCATGTCCTACAAGCCGCTCCTTGGATCTTGTATGCACCGATATTGACGGAGACGGAGAAATAGAAATTCCGGGAACGGCGCTTCTTGCGGACAGCTCCGTTGTAAGGCAGCAGGAAGAGGCAAAGGAGGTTTTAACGGCTTCTGCGGAAAATGTATACATTGTCAAATGGAACAAGTATGACAGAGGCAATTTTACCGTTGCGGCTCAGTATATTGAAAACAAGGACGATTATTTTAAGATAAATTACGACCCGGAAAAAATGAAAAACTGGAGCGTAACCTTTTATCCGGACACCCACCTTTCCCAGTTCAGCGTGCTTAAGGAATCGGAGGACCCGGGAAAACCGGACGAATCGGTTCTGCTGTTTTCCGTTACGGCTGTAAAGCTTGATGATACAGTCAGCATCGGCACATATTTAATGTCGGGAAAAACCTATAAATATATTTATGAAATTACCGACGAGGGCGAAAACGCAGGCATTACAAAGCAGTATATAACCGAAATTTTTTCATTGACTCAGTGAAGGAGCGAGTTATAGATGAAACGCATTTTAGTTGCCGAAGACGAAACGGCAATAAGAGAATTTGTGGTAATAAATTTGAAAAGAAGCGGCTATGAGGTAATCGAGGCTGAAAACGGCAGAGAAGCGATTGATAAATATAATCAGTGCTCGGGAGATGTGGACATAGCGCTTCTTGACATAATGATGCCGGAAATGGACGGGCTTGAGGTCTGTAAATATTTAAGACAGAAAAGCAGTACCATAGGAATTATAATGCTGACGGCAAAATCTCAGGAGATGGATAAGGTAACGGGACTTCTTGTAGGAGCGGACGACTATGTTATAAAGCCTTTTTCACCTTCTGAGCTTATGGCGAGAGTGGACGCTGTTTACAGGAGAGTAAATGTAAACAGGGAGATTGCCGATAAAGGCGCCGGGGATGTTATTACAAGCGGCGATTTTGTGTTGAATCTCAGGAACAGAACGCTCCATAAAAATCAGCAGCCTATTGAGCTTACCCAGGTTGAATTTCAGATAATGGAATATTTCATGAGCAATCCGGAGGTTTCCCTTTCAAGAGAAAGCATTTTGAAATATGTATGGGGAGACAGCTACTTCGGAGATGAAAAGGTAGTTGATGTAAACATAAGAAGGCTCCGCATGAAAATCGAGGACGAAGCTTCAAGACCCGACCACCTTACAACCGTCTGGGGCATGGGTTATAAATGGGTGCCTTAAAAATTCAAGTTACTTATTAAAGTCGAAGGGGTGACAGTATGCATTCGGGAGGCATTACACGGCGCTGGATTTTAAATACTCTCAGCGTTATTGCCGTTATACTTGTAATTGTTACTGTCTCCGCTTCTGCGGCAATAAGAGGCTATTACTATGAAATGGCTGAAAACACAATCGATTCAAAGGTTCAGCAGTCTGCCGTTCAGTCTTTTTTCAAATCCTATGTTGACTCCACAAGCGAGGTTTTTGAAGAGGGCGCAAGAGAATTTGTTGAAAATTTCAGCTACAGCTATTTAATGGATGTTTGGATGATAGATAAAAACGGAAATACTATCGTTTCGTCTGCGGGATTTTCCGTTGACAGCTCTACCATAATGCCCGATTATCAGACAGCCCTTGTAAGCGAAGACGGAACAGGCTCCTGGACAGGCTATAACAGCTCCCATGAAAAGGTGCTGGCAAAGACCTTTACAATTAAAAATTCCGACAATTCCGTTGCGGGAGCCGTAAGGCTTGTAACATCTTTAGAGGATTTGGACAGACAGCATTTTATTTATACTGTTTTTATAGCTGTTCTCGGACTACTGGCACTGGGCATGGTAGCAATTTCCGGTTCCTTCTTTATCCGCTCCATTGTAAAGCCCGTTGCCAGAATCAACGAAACCGCAAAGCTTATAGCCAAAGGCGATTTTAACGCCAGGGTTGAAAGATCCGACAGCAACGACGAAATAAGCGAGCTTTGCGATACGGTAAACTATATGTCCGAGGAAATAGCCAGAGCGGACAGAGTTAAAAACGACTTTATTTCAACCGTTTCCCATGAGCTGAGAACTCCTCTTACGGCGATAAAGGGCTGGGCGGAAACGATAAAATCAATAGGAACGTCAGATGAGGAGCTTACTCAAAAGGGTATTGATGTTATAATAAGCGAAAGCGACAGACTTTATAATATAGTAGAGGATCTGCTTGACTTTTCAAAGATGCAGAGCGGCAGAATGACAATGCGAGCGGAGCCCATTGACCTGATAAAGGAGCTTGACGCTGCCGTTTATGTGTTCAACGACAGGGCAAAGCGGGACGGAATAACCCTTGTATACAACAAGCCGGATATAACCGCCCCTATGTCTGCCGATAAAAATCTGATAAAACAGGTGTTTGCCAATATACTTGACAACGCTTTTAAATATACGAAAAGAGGCGGCAGAGTAGCTGTTTTCGCCGAGAATTTAAGCGACAGAACGGTAATTTCCATAGCCGATACAGGCTGCGGAATAGCGAAAAAGGATCTGCCCCATATTACCGAGAAGTTTTACAAAGCCAATATGTCCGTAAGAGGCTCCGGAATAGGACTTGCGGTTGTTGAGGAAATAGTAAATCTTCACGGAGGCAAGCTTGACATATCAAGCACCGAGGGCAAGGGCACCGTGGTGACGATTATTCTCCCCACAGATAAAAGCCTGAGCCTTCCGGAACAATAAAAGAGATAATAATTTATGCCGTATTCGGCGTTTAATATATAATGAAATACAGCGAAAGGAAACTGAAAATGTCCGATAAAAGCAATAAAAGTCAAACAGATGAAAATAAAAACTCAAGGCTGGGAACGGCAGGCGGTCAGGCTTTAATCGAGGGTATCATGATGAACGGACCCTTAGGCGGAGCCATGGCTGTAAGAAAGACCGACGGCACCATTAAAACCGTAAAGAAAGAGTTTAAGCACATAAGGGATAAGGTTCCCGTGTTTAAGCTGCCTATTTTAAGGGGAATTGTAAACTTTATCGAGTCCATGGTTTTCGGTTATAAATGCCTTATGGATTCCGCTGAAATGTCGGGACAGCTTGAAATTGAGGAAGAAGAGAATATGTCAAAGCTGGATCAGTGGTTAAGCGACCACTTCGGCCCTAAGATGATGGCTGTAATTTCTACCGTGGCCATGGTTTTGGGAACGGTTCTCGCTTTTGTTCTTTTTGTATATCTTCCGGCTTTCGTAATAAGGCTTTTCGACCAGTATGTTTTGGACGGAATTTTGAATCAGTACGCCCTCCGTCCTCTTTTCGAGGGAATTATAAGAATAGCTGTTTTTATAGCCTATATTGCGGCGGTGTCTCAGATGAAGGACATAAAAAGAGTTTTTATGTATCACGGCGCCGAGCATAAAACAATATTCTGCTATGAGGCGGGAGAAGAGCTTACCGTTGAAAATGTTAAAAAATATAAGCGCTTCCATCCCAGATGCGGCACAAGCTTTATATTTATCGTCCTTATAATAAGTATACTTGCTTCCTCCGTGCTTGCGGTTGTGCTTAAGCAATTCCCGGGCTTTACAATAGGGGGAACTCATATTCTCAATGTTACCTGGGCATGGTCATTAATAAAAATCCTTATTATGCCTCTTGTAGTGGGCATCGGCTACGAGTACATAAGATTCGCCGGAAAGCACGACAATAAATGCACAAGATTCTTTTCGGCTCCCGGACTCTGGATGCAGCGTTTTACAACAAAAGAGCCTGACGACTCCATGATAGAAGTGGGAATAGCGGCGCTGACAGCCGTTACCGATAAGAACTGGCGTCAGGAAGAAGACGCCGATAATCAGGAAAGCGATAAAAACGATGCTCCCGAAAATAAGGATTGATTTAAAAAAGCTTATTGCAGAAACCGAAAAAAAGCTTGTTTATTCTGACGCGCCCGGCGTTGACGCTTACGAAATCGCAGGGTATGTTTTCGGCTTTGACAAAACGGATATACTCCTGCAGCCCGTAAGAGAAGTCAATGAAACCGATTTAAAGCGTTTTGAGGAGTGCGCCGAAAAAAGAGCAGGGGGCTATCCTCTCCAGTATATTCTGGGGGAGTGGGATTTTTACGGCTTTACCTTTTTTGTTGACGAGGGAGTGCTGATTCCCAGAAACGAAACTGAGCAGATAGCCGATGAATGTTGTAAATTCTTAAAAAACAAAAAAGATCTTACGGTGCTGGATCTTTGCTCCGGAACGGGCTGTATAGGATTGTCCGTTGCCGCCAATAATCCTTTGTGTAAAGTTTATCTTGCGGACATTTCGGAAAAGGCTCTTTCATGTCAAAGAAAAAACCTTGAAAAAACGGCTCTTGAAAATGTAACCATTCTGAATTACGATATTTTTAAAGGCTTTGACGAAAAGGTTTTTCCCTTTCCCGATGTAATTCTCTGCAACCCTCCCTATGTTAAAAGGGACGAATTTGAAAATCTTCAGACAGAACTGCATTTTGAGCCTGAAAACGCCATTGTAGGCGGTGAGGACGGCCTTGATTTTTACAGGTGCCTTGCGGAAAAATGGCTTCCGTATCTTAAAAAAGAGGGCTTTTTCATGTTTGAAAGCGGAGAGGAACAGCCTCCCGAAATAGTTAAAATAATCGAAAAACAAACGGCGGCTCAGCCCTGTTTGATGTCAAATCTTAAAATAAAAACGGAAAACGATATGTACGGCGTGTGCCGGTTTGTTTCCGGAATCAAATACTGACGGAGGAAAACTATGATTTCAATTCTGCGTGAATGTCTTTCCACAGGCAATTACACAACACTTTTCATAAGCATGGCGTCTCTTCTTTTTGTAGTCTTCTGCACAATGCCCGTTCATGAGTTTGCGCACGCATGGACGGCGGTTAAGCTGGGAGACGATACACCCAGGCTTCAGGGAAGACTTACCTTAAGACCCATGGCGCACATTGACATAATCGGCGCGGTAATGATTTTCCTTGTAGGCTTCGGCTATGCGAAGCCCGTGTCGGTAAATATCCACAACCTGAAAAACGGCAGGAAAAGCTTCGCTCTCGTAGCTCTTGCGGGACCTGTTTCAAATCTTATAATGGCGCTTATCTTTTTGTTTTTAAACGCCGTTGTATATGTAATTCCCCTTCCTCAGGTGGCGTCTTCCGTTTTAATGACTTTTCTTTATTTCGCCGCGTCAATAAATATTTCCCTTGCGGTGTTCAATCTTCTGCCTATACCTCCTCTTGACGGCTCAAGAATTTTAACGCTTCTTCTGCCCTCAAAGTATTACTATAAGCTTTTAAGATACGAAAGATATATAATTCTTGTAACCTTTGCCCTTTTGTGGTTCGGAATACTGTCAATCCCCCTGAATTTTCTCTCTAATCTTGCTTACAGCGGCTTGAACTGGCTTGCGACTTTGCCCTTCAGGCTTTTGGGATTAATGTAAAATGGAAAAAATTCAGTATAAAACCGAAGCCTTTGAAGGTCCTCTGGATTTGCTTCTGCATTTGATTTCGAAGCATAAGCTGAACATTAACGACATTCCGATTTTTGAGCTTGTGGAGCAGTATATAAGCTATGTTAAGCAAATGCAGCAGGAAAATATGGAAATCGCCAGCGAATTTCTTGAAATGGCGGCGAGGCTTGTCTATATAAAAACCGTTTCCCTGCTTCCTGTTTATGAGGAAGCGGAGGAGCTGAAAAAAGAGCTTACCGGGGAGCTTATAGAACACAGGGATTTAAAGATTATGGCTGAAAAGCTCAGCAGACAGTCCGGCGGAACCGATAAAATGGTCCGGGAGCCAATGGAGGTCAAAAGCGATTTAACCTACACAAGACTTCACGACGCTCTTGAGCTTTATCAGGCTTACATAAACGCGGCAGGAAAAAATTTAAGAAAGCTGCCTCCGCCGGAGGACTCCTTTAAGGAGATTGTTGAAAAGGCGGTTGTGTCGGTTTCTCTTAAAATAGATAATATTTACAGCCTTTTGTCCAAAGCAGGAAAGGTAAAGGTTTTCGATATTTTTTCAATGTCAAAAAGCCGTTCGGAGCTTGTGGCGTCTTTTCTCGCCGTACTTGAAATGGCGAAGAACGGCAGAGTCGTTTTAAAGGGCGAAAATGAAAATTTATATGTTCAGCTTGATTTAAAGGGCGAAAATACGGCTGTTCAGGAAAACAGGGATTAAAAATTTGTGAAAGAGTGAAAAGCGTAAGTGAATAACGATAATTTAAAAGCTGTTGCGGAAGCGGTGCTGTTTGCGTCGGGAGAGCCTCTCGACCCGGATAAGGCGGCAAAAGCTCTGCTTGTGGACAGGGAAACTCTCCTTGATTGTCTTTCGGAGCTTCAGCAGGAGTACAAAAAGGACTCCCACGGCATTGAGCTTCTTAATCTGAACGGGAAGTTTCAGTTTGCAACAAAAGAGGAGTACGCTTCCCGGATACGCAGTGTTTTAAGCATAAAAAAGAATACGCCGCTGTCTTCCGCGGCTTTTGAGGTGCTTGCGGTTGTGGCGTATAACCAGCCTGTTACAAAGGCGTTTATAGAACAGGTTAGAGGCGTTGACTGTTCGGGAGTTATTCAGACCCTGTGTCAGAGAAATCTCATTGAAGAACACGGAAGGCTTGACTTGCCCGGCAGACCTCTGCTATACTGTACTACAGACAACTTTTTAAGGTGCTTTGAAATATCTTCCCTTGACGAGCTTCCGGAGCTTCCCCGGAATATCCCTGAAGAAGCTTCTTCGGACGACAGTGAGGATATGGACGGTCAGATGACTTTAATATAGGGGAGGTAAGCTTTTGATTGTACTTTACATACTGCTGGCAATTATACTTTTGTTTATAATTGTTTTAAGCGTAAAGATGCGTATTCATGTGGAATACCGGGAAACAGTCACGGCGTACGCCGGATGGGCGTTTCTTAAAATACCTCTTTTCCCCAGACCCGAAAAAGAGCCGAAGCCTAAAAAGGAAAAGCCTCAGAAAGAGGAAAAGCCCAAGGAGGAGGCGCCGGCGGAGCCTAAGCCCAAGGGACAAAATCCTTTTGCTGTGTTTTATGAAAACGAGCAGCTCCAGGGCGTTTTGGATTTGCTGAAAAGGCTTCTTGCCCTTATTGATAAATTCGGAAGAAGATTTTTAAATTCCTTTGTAATTGACGAAATGTTCCTTGATGTGCTTGTGTCGGGAAAGGACGCAGCCGATACAGCCGAAAAATACGGAAAGACTTGTCAGAAGGTTTTTCCCGTAACGGGAGCGGTTTGCGCCAACTGCAAGGTGGTTAAGTACAGCGTAAATGTGGAGCCTGATTATCTGGGCAGCGGTTACAATGAATTTGCTTTTTCCCTTGAAATATCGCTTATTCCCAGAAAGCTTATAAACGCAGTTCTGCTGTTTGCATTCGGAGCCGTGTTTAAGGTGGGAATAAAGTTCCTAAAAGGAATTAAGCCTCAGAAAAACGCCGAAGCCCAAAATGGCGGAAATACCGGTCAGGACAGTGCCGAATCTCCGGAAGAACAGATGCAGATGCCTGTAAAGCAGGTGGTCTACGGAAAATACGAGGAGGACACGGTTAAAGAGCCTGACATTTATATTGAAAATAATCAAACTAAAAATACAGAGAGTGGTGCAAAACAATGAAAAATCAGTCAGCTGAAAAAATTCTTGCAACGACAATTGAAAGGGTAAGGGATTTAGTAGACGTCAGCACAATAGTAGGAGCGCCTATTACAATAAATGCGGACATTACCATTATCCCTATTTCAAAGGTTACATACGGATTCGCTTCCGGCGGATCGGATTTTCCCTCAAGAAATAATGTAGAGCTTTTCGGCGGCGGCGGCGGAGCAGGCATAACCATTAATCCCGTTGCGTTTCTTGTATGCAATAAGGGCGAGGTTACAATTAAGCACATTACAGCTTCCGACAACGCTGCGGAAAGAGCCGTAAACCTTATTCCCGAAATGTTCGATAAGGTAACAAACTATGTTGACAGAAAAAAGGCTCCGGCTCCTGCTGCTGATGAAGAGCCCGCTCCGATTGTTGAAACGGAATAATTAATTTAACAGTCATTTAATCGCTGCCGCTTACATAAATTTTATGTAGGCGGTGGTTGGTATGTTAAAAAAAGCGGTTGCCGGATTTGTTTCGGCGGTAGTTTTGTTTTTATGGGGATTTAATTTTCCGTTAAAGGCTGAGGCTTTGTCCGGGGAAGATTTATCCGCATACAGCGCGGTTCTGTATTGTCCCGATACAAAGGAAATCGTTTTTGAAAAGAATAAGGACGATATAAGATCCATGGCAAGCACGACGAAAATTATGACCTCCCTTATTGCCCTTGAACAGAATACTCCTTACCGTACAGTAACTATAACGGAGGAAATGGTCAATGTTGAGGGGACATCCTCGGGACTTAGGGCAGAGGATAAAATAAAGCTTATTGACCTTGTGTACTGTATGCTTCTTGAGTCGGGCAACGACGCTGCCAATGCCTGTGCGGTTGCCATAGGGGGCAGTTTTGAAGGCTTTGCGGAAATGATGAATAAGAGAGCCGGGGAAATCGGAATGGAAAACACTAATTTCGTAACTCCCTCCGGACTTGACGACGAAAACCATTATACTACCTGCTACGATATGGCGCTGCTTACGGCGGAAGCGCTGAAAAACGAAGCATTTAAAAAAATATGCAGCGAAAAAACATATACCGTAACCTTTGAGGATTCGGATAAAACCGTAACACTTTATAATCACAATAAACTGCTGGGCAGCTATGAGGGCTGTATAGGTGTAAAAACAGGCTTTACGAAGAAAAGCGGCAGATGTCTTGTATCTGCTGCCGAGAGAAACGGCGTAACCCTTATAGCCGTAACATTAAATGCCTCCGACGACTGGAACGACCATGAGAAAATGCTTGACCGGGGCTTTTCTCTTTATGATACTTTAACCTTCAGTCCCGATGTTTCGGGATTCAGAGTGGCTGTAACGGGAGGACAAATTCAAAGCGTGTCAACACAAGTCCGGACGGTTACCGTGCCTTATTTAAAGGACAACGGAGAGCCTGAAATTTCATTTAAGGCATATACGGAGCGGCTTTTGTAATCGCCTGTAAAAAATGGCGATGTAATAGGCTTCGGAGAAATATATTTAAACGGAGAAATATATTGCAGAATACCTCTGACGGCAGGGGAAGACTGTGAAATAACGGAAAACGAAAACAATAAAAATAAAAGCTTTTTTGAAAGAATAAAGGAAAAATTTCTAAAGCTGTTTGACTGACGGTGGTGCTATGGCAGAGGATAATAAAATAAGACTTCAGAAATATCTTGCAGATAACGGAATAGCTTCAAGGCGAAAATCCGAGGAGCTGATAATAGGCGGCAGGGTAAAGGTAAACGGACATCCCGCAGGCATCGGGGATAAGGTTGACCCGAAAAGGGATATTGTAACCGTGGGAGGAGAGCGTGTAGAGCCTCAGACGGGAAATATTTATATAATGCTTCATAAGCCCAGAGGCTATGTTACCACCATGAGCGACGAAATGGGCAGACGGTGCGTGGCGGAGCTTGTTGAGGACATTGACGCCAGGGTATATCCTGTTGGACGCCTGGACAGGGATTCCGAGGGACTGCTGCTTTTTACAAACGACGGCGAGTTCGCAAATATGATGACGCATCCGTCAATGCACATTTCAAAAACCTACAGAGTAACAGTAAGACCAAGGGCAAATGAAGAGCAGATTGTAGCTCTTTCGGCGGGAGTTGTAATTGATTCGGGAAAAACAAGCCCGGCTTCTGTTCAGGTTCTGACGGACGAGCCTCAGAGAAGCGTACTTCAGATAACAATACACGAAGGCAGAAACAGGCAGATAAGAAAAATGTGCGAAGCGGTGGGACTTGAAACAATAAGGCTCAAGAGAACCTCCATAGGATCTGTGAAGCTGGGAATGCTGGCTCCGGGAAAGTACAGGGAGCTTACAAAGGAAGAGGTATCCGCGTTAAAGAGATCTGCTCAGAAGGCAAAAAAAGCCGGAGAAACAAGAAAAAACAGCAAGCAGAACAAAAGGCGTTATTAAAAAGAAGCATTTTAAATCGTCAGAATGGCTGAAAAAACGGCTTAAAAGGATTAAATGTTGACTTTTAAAGACGGTTATATTATAATAATTAAATAACTTAACAGACAAACAGAGGTTTTAACCATGTTTAAAAGCATGACCGGATACGGCAGAGCCCAGGAGCTTTTGGACGGTATGAACATAACCGTGGAAATCAAAAGCGTAAACAGCCGTTATCTTGAATTTTCACCCAGAATATACAAGGCGTATTCATTTCTTGAGGACAAGCTTAAGGGATATGTAAGCTCTTTGATATCAAGGGGCAAGGTTGAGTGCAGCGTGCAGATAGACGCGCTTCAGACCGATGATGTTATAGTCGAGGTCAACGAATCTCTTGCCGCCGGATATACAAGAGCAATTAAAAGCATTGCTGAAAAGTTAGGGCTTGAGGATGATTTTACCGTATCACAGCTTGCAAGGCACAGCGATATTTTTACGGTAAGAAAAGCTCCGGCGGATGAGGATAAAATCTGGGAGGATGTAAAAAAGGTCCTTCAGAGCGCAACGGAGTCCTTTATTGAAATGAGGACAGCCGAAGGGGAAAAGCTCCGGGAAGACATTTTGTCGAGAGCTGATTTAATAATAAAATATGTAGAGTTTATAGAAAAACGCTCTCCGGAGACGGTAAAGGAATATAACGAAAAGCTTTTGCAGAGAATGAGGGAGCTTTTGGGCGACGCTGAAATAGACCGGCAGAGGCTGCTTACAGAAGCGGCGGTGTTTGCGGATAAAATAGCCGTTGCCGAGGAGACCGTAAGGCTCAGAAGCCATATAGACCAGCTCAGAAAATTTGCAGAAGCCCGGGAACCTATCGGAAGAAAGCTTGATTTCCTTGTTCAGGAGATGAACAGGGAGGCTAACACCATAGGCTCCAAGGCAAACGATATTGAGATTGCCGGAACGGTAATAAATATAAAAGCGGAAATAGAGAAAATAAGGGAACAGGTACAAAATATCGAATAAAGGGAATGAACGCTGAATGAAGCTTGTAAACATCGGATTCGGAAACATGATAAACGCTTCAAGAGTAATAGCCATAGTAAGTCCGGAGTCGGCGCCCATAAAGAGAATGATACAGGATTCCAAGGAAAAGGGGATGCTTATTGACGCTACTCACGGAAGAAAAACAAGATCCGTGATACTTGCCGACAGCGACCATATAATACTTTCATATCTTCAGGCTGAAAAGCTGGGAGAGCGGTTCTCTCAGGGAACCCGTAACGATAATTTTGAGGAGGTAACGGTAGATGTGTGACATATCGTCAAAGCTTGTAATAGTGTCGGGACCCTCCGGTGCCGGAAAAGACACAATCGTAGGCGGTCTTCTTGAAATCGACGACAGCTTTTCCCTGTCCGTGTCCGCTACCACAAGACCTCCAAGATTAACCGAAAAAAACGGTGAAAATTATTATTTTCTTACTGTAAAAGAGTTTGAGGATAAAATAGCTCAGGACGGCTTTATCGAATACGCCAAATACGGCTCCAATTATTACGGAACGTTAAAGTGCGATGTTGAAAAAAGAATACAGAACGGGAAGACCGTAATCCTTGTTATTGATGTCCAGGGAGCGGCTGAGATCAAGAAGCTTTATCCCGGCGTTCTGTCATTGTTTATAATGCCTCCCTCAAGAGATGTACTGGAGCGCAGACTCAGAAAACGCATGACTGATTCCGAAGCTGATATTTCAAAGCGTATGTGTATCGCGAAAAAAGAAATTGCAAAAAGCTGCGAATATGACTATACGGTGGTAAATGATGATCTTGATAAAGCCGTAAGTCAGGTATATAATATAATCAAGAAAGAAATCAAATAAATACTTTTAAATATTTTAATACATAGGAAATCAAATAAATACTTTTAAATATTTTAATACATAGGAAAACAAATAAATACTTTTAAATATTTTAATACATAGGAAAAC
>CALYBJ010000035.1 GCA_944412445.1 uncultured Clostridia bacterium | reverse complement strand
TTATTTAAAAATATTATAATTTTTAATTATTAAGAAAAACTAAAAAAAAACTTAAGATTATATTGTAAAAAACATAAGAATTTTCCATGTTTTTAAAGATAAGCATAAAAAACGCCCGGCACAAAACCGGGCAGAAAACCATTGAATATATTTGATAAACAAACTGATAATTTTTTATTAAAAGTTTATTCTTTCATTGTGAAACGCCAGAGTCTTTCTATATCTTCCTTTTCGGCGTAATCTATTCCTATTCTTTTTCCCTTTTGAATTTCACATGACAAGCCGTCGTCCTCAATCCATATAACCCCGGAATCAATAAGGCTTATGCCGTTAAGGCTTCTGTCGATATTCAGCTTTTTTGTAAGACGCCCCGGACCGTAATAACCTTCAACGCCTCTGATAAGAACTCCCTGGGGATGACCTTCCCTGCCGCTGATTACATTAAAAAGATTATGTATCCCGTAGCACAAATAAACATAGCATACTCCGCCTTTTTCATAAAGCAGCCTTGTTCTGGGTGTTTTTCCCTTATGAGCATGACAGGCAGTGTCTTCTTCTCCGAAATAGCACTCCGTCTCGGTTATTCGCATTTTGTTCACACTGCCGTCTTCATGCTTTCTGCAAAGAAGCTTGCCTATAAGATACGGGGCAAGCTCGGTACTGTCCATTAAATATTCCTTTTCGGTAAGCTTCATTCTTTCACCTTGCTACTAAAAATCGGCAGGAATTTTTCTCCTGCCGACATTTTTTATTATACCGCTCCAATTACTGCTGTCTTGGACGCAGGCTCTTGGGTTTCCTCCTGAGGTGCATCCTCAGCGGCAGTTTCGTCTCTTTCATAAATCGGCTCCTGCTTGTCGGTAACACATTCCTTTGTAACCGTTACCTTCCTTATGGACTTATCGGAAGGAACATTATACATAATATTAAGAAGCACATCCTCCATAATTGCCCTCAGGCCTCTTGCGCCTGTTTCCTTTTCAAGAGCTAAATCCGCAACGGCTGCCAGGGCTTCATCTGTAAAATCAAGCTCGGCATTGTCCATTTTAAGAAGCGCCGTATACTGCTTCAACAGTGAATTTTTTGGCTCCTTTAAAATTCTTATAAGGGCTTCCCTGTCAAGATTTTTAAGGGAAGTAAGAAGCGGAAGTCTTCCTACAAGCTCAGGTATCAGTCCGTATTTTACAAGGTCCTGAGGTATCGCCTGAGACATAATATAATCATAGTCAATATCGTCCTTTGACTTGATTTCCGACTCAAAGCCTATTACCGAATTGCCGAGTCTTTTTTCTATTATTTTTTCTATTCCGTCAAAAGCTCCGCCGCATATAAACAGAATGTTGGTTGTATCAATCTGGATAAATTCCTGCTGGGGATGCTTTCTGCCTCCCTGGGGCGGCACATTGGCAACGGTTCCCTCAAGGATTTTAAGAAGCGCCTGCTGAACTCCTTCGCCGCTTACATCTCTTGTAATGGACGGATTCTCTGAACGCCTTGAAATTTTATCAATTTCATCAACATATATAATGCCGATTTCAGCTTTCTCTATATCATAATCCGCAGCCTGTATAAGCCTAAGCAAAATATTTTCAACATCCTCGCCAACATAGCCCGCTTCCGTAAGAGTTGTAGCGTCGGCAATGGCAAAGGGGACATCAAGTATTTTTGCCAAGGTCTGGGCAAGCATTGTTTTTCCCACGCCGGTAGGTCCCAGCATTAAAACATTGCTTTTCTGAATGTCTACATCTGCCTCAAATCCGCTGTAAATTCTCTTGTAATGATTGTATACAGCTACCGACAGCGCTGTCTTGGCAGCGTCCTGTCCTATTACATACTGGTCAAGCTCCGCTTTTATTTCCGAGGGCTTCGGAAGTCTTCTCTTTCCGTTTTTCTCCGCTGCTTTCTTCTTGGGATGTGTAAAATAATCAAGTCCTATAAGAGATACGCAGATTTCTATACATTCGTTGCATATAAAAGAGTTGTTTGCTCCTCCGAACAAATTCCGAACCTTGTTTTCGGATTTGCCGCAAAAAGAACAAAAATGCTCCGTGGTTTTTGAATTGTCATTCTTCGACAATGATAATTCAACTCCTAACTGATAGAATTTAATCGGGTAAATATTAAAACACTCTTTTCGGCAGAAAACCTTTGTATAAACAATATTAATTTTCTGCCGGCTTAAAAAAGATGCGTTTTTATTTACCCGATTTGCAAAAATTATCTGTGTTTTATAACCTTATCTACAAGGCCGTACTCAAGAGCTTCCTGAGCTGTCATGAAATTGTCACGGTCAGTATCTCTTGCGATTACCTCAATAGGCTTGCCTGTATTCTCGGCAAGGATTCTGTTAAGGTTTTCCTTCGTCTTTAAGATCTGCTTTGCAACAATCTCTATTTCAGTCGCCTGTCCCTGTGCTCCTCCGGAAGGCTGATGTATCATTATTGAGCTGTTTGGAAGAGCAAGTCTTTTTCCCTTTGCTCCCGATGACAGCAGAAACGCTCCCATAGATGCAGCCATGCCCATACAGATTGTTGATACATCGCACTTGATATACTGCATTGTATCGTATATCGCAAGTCCGGCTGTTACCGAGCCTCCGGGGCTGTTAATATAAAGGCTTATATCCTTTTCAGCGTCCTGTCCCTCAAGGAAAAGAAGCTGCGCTACTACAAGACTTGCCGTCGCGTCGTTTACTTCATCGGAAAGAACTATTATTCTGTCATTAAGAAGTCTTGAAAAAATATCGTATGCTCTTTCGCCTCTGTTTGTCTGCTCTATAACGGTAGGTACCAATGCCATAACATAACCTCCTCGTACATTTATGATTATAATCAGATTTTAAAATTAATATTCAGTTTTTATAAAATTTTATTCTGCTGATTCTGCTGTCTCTTCAGCTTCGGCGCTTTCCGCAGCTTCCTCAGTCTTTTCGGCAGCCTTCTTTGCTGTCTTCTTTGCGGCTGTCTTTCTGGGCTTTACTGCTTTTGCGTTCTCTACAATAAAGTCAATTGCCTTCTGAGAGGTAATATCTCCCTTTGCAACCTTCTCTGAAACAGCCTTCTTGATATTTTCAATATCAGTGTGATATGCGTCGGCAAACTTCTGATAATGCGCCTCGATATCCTCGGCAGTGGCTTCAATGCCCTCAAGCTTTACTATCTTTTCAATGGCAAGCATTAACTTAACATCTTTTTCAGCCTGTGCCTTATATGTCTCTCTCAGAGCCTTTTCATCCATGCCGATATACTTCATGTATGTTTTAAGGTCAAGTCCCTGCATACGAAGTCTGTAATCCATATCGTTTATCATGTTGTCGATTGCAGTCTCAAACATACACTGAGGAATTTCACCCCTAACAGTCTCTGTTATCATATCAAGAAGCTTTGACTCAAACTCCTTGTCGGCTCTTTCCTGCTTGCTTTCGGTTATTGACTTTTCAATGTCAGCCTTAAGCTCATCAAGAGTGTCAAACTCGCTTACATCTTTTGCGAACTCGTCGTCGATTTCAGGAAGCTCCTTAACCTTGATACCGTTAACCTTGATTTTGAAAACTACCGGCTTTCCGGCAAGATCTTCTGCGCCGTAATCCTCGGGGAAAGTTACATTAATGTCAAACTCTTCGCCGATTGAATGTCCGATAATCTGCTCCTCAAAGCCGGGAATAAACTGTCCGCTGCCGATTGTAAGGTCATAGCCTTCAGCCTTTCCGCCCTCAAAAGCAACTCCGTCATTAAAGCCTTCGTAATCAATATTTGCTATATCTCCGTTTTCAACAGCTCTGTCGTCAACATCGATAATTCTTGCGTTGTCCTCCTGCTTTCTCTTAAGCTCGGCTTCAACCTCTTCAGCTGTTACGGAAACTGTCTCCTTCTCAGCTTTAAGTCCCTTATATTCGCCTATTTCAACTTCGGGCTTTACTGTTACCTTGCATGAAAGCTCTACGCCGTCCTTGCCGATTTTCTTTATATCAAAATCAAAGGGGTTATCTACGGCGTCAATGCCTGCTTCCTCTATTGCTGCTTCATATACCTCGGGGAATGCGATTTCAAGGGCGTCATCATAAAATACGCCTTCGCCGTAATACTTTTCTATAAACGCCTTGGGAGCTTTGCCTTTTCTGAAACCGGGAACAGTTATCTTATTCTTGTTTCTGTTGTAAGCCTTTACTTCAGCTGCGGCAAATGCCTCTGCGTCGATTGAAAGCTCAATAGTAACTTCGTTTGTACCTGTTTTTTCAGATGATTTTAAACTCATATATTTTTCCTCCGTCCTCATTTTAAAAATGAGATATTTCAACTTATGTATTATAACAAATAATTGCTTTGATTTCCAGTGTTATATAAAAAAATACGGAAAAAATTAAATAATTTTTTAAAATTTTTCTATCAACTTTGGACAAAATCTCAGGTAATCGCTTGATATAAGTGAAAATCTGATGCCGTCTCTTTCAAAATGCTCGTATCGACCCGTTTTCTCTCCGTGGATATGCCCGAAATAACAGCGCTTTATTTTATAATCAACAAGAACCGAATATATTTCCTCGCATACCTGATCGTCATATACCGGCGGATAATGAAGAAATACGATTTTTTCTCTTTCGTCTCCTGCGCTTTCAACTGACCTTATAAGTCTCTGACGCTCTCTTAAAATTACCTTTTTGTCGCTTTCCGGAGAATCGTAAAACCAGCCTCTTGTTCCGCATATACTGTAATTTCCGGCGTTAAAGGAATTATTAAAAAGAACCTTTATTGTGTCAAATTTATTGTCTTCAAGATATTTGTTGATTTTGCTCAAAGTGCTCCACCAGTAGTCATGGTTCCCCTTTAAAAGTATTTTCCTGCCCTTGAGACTGTTTAAAAAGCTGAAATCCTCATAACACTCGCTGAGCCTCATTGACCAGGAGATATCTCCGTTAATCACCACGGTGTCATCATCGTCAACTACCCCGTTCCACTGTTTCTCAAGTCTTTCAACATAGCTGTCCCAGCCGCTGAAAATATCCATCGGCTTGTTTTTCCCGAAAGATAAATGTGTATCGCCTATTCCGAACAACGACATTGAAAAAACTCCTTTTTTGTAAAATTTGGAAATAATAATTTTTCTCTCTCATCAAATAATACTGACAAGAGATATCTCTTTAATATACACGGCCCAAGGCCGAAAAGGTGATTGAATAATGAACGAAAACAAAGTAAAATGTGATGTTAAGAACTGCGTTCATCACAGCGGTAAAGATTCCTGCACGGCAAATTGCATTGAAGTAGGCACTTATGACGCCTGTGTATGCGGCGAAACCGTATGCACAACTTTTGAGCTTAAGGATAACGCAGCTAAGGGTTAATTCTTCAATCAGCAAAGAGGACGGTTTTTTGAACCGTCCTCGGATTTTTTATTTTATGCCCAGCATATCGAACACTACTTTTCTCATGCTGTCAACATCTTTTTCACAGACCTTATTGAATCTCTCCGCCTTGTCTTTAAGGCCTTTAAGCTGAGCAGGAGCGCTTACTCCAGTTTTTTCCTCAAGCTTTGTAAGAAGCTTAAATTCGTCTGTTTCCTTTTCCTCGGGTGAAACCGCCGAAAGAACGCTTGCGCAGAATTTATAGGGGCTTGCGGTTGAAGCGATTACCACGGGAGTATTATCCCCTGTTTTTGCCATATAGTCACTGCACACCTTTATTCCTACCGCCGTATGAGTGTCGCAAAGGTAATTATAATTTTCATATATCTCTTTTATTGTTGCTTTTGTAGCGGCGTCATCACAGCAGCCTGCTGAGTATACAGAGTCGATTTTTTCCAAAACTTCTTTTGAAACCTCAAATCTGCCTGTTTCCTTAAGAGATTTGTAAAGCTCCCTTACAGCCTCGTCATCGCCCTCATAAAGAGAGAAAATAAGTCTTTCAAGATTGCTTGAAATAAGTATATCCATTGACGGGGATATTGTTGTGTAAAACTCTCTGTTTTTATCGTATTTGCCTGTATTTATAAAGTCCGTTAAAACATTATTTGCGTTGGAAGCACAAATAAGCCTGTTTACGGGAAGCCCCATCTTCATTGCGTAGTTTGCCGCAAGAATATTTCCGAAATTTCCCGTGGGAACAACAATGTTGATTTTATCTCCCATTTTGATTTTGCCCTGCTTTAACATATCGCAGTATGCTGAAAAGTAGTATACTATCTGGGGAAGAAGTCTGCCCCAGTTTATGGAGTTGGCTGAAGAAAATACAAGGTTGTTTTTTTCAAATACCTTTTTAATTTCACTGTCGGTGAAAATTGATTTTACCCCTGTCTGAGCGTCGTCAAAATTTCCGTTGATGGCGCATACTCCCACATTGTCCCCTTCCTGGGTACACATCTGTCTCTTCTGCATGGGGCTTACGCCGTCGTTGGGATAGAATACAAGTATTTTTGTTGAATCTACATTGCAGAAGCCCTCAAGCGCCGCTTTTCCCGTATCTCCGGAGGTTGCTACAAGTATTACGATTTCCTTGTCCTTAAGAGTCTTTTTTGAAGAACCTATAAGAAGATGAGGCAGAAGCTGAAGCGCCATGTCCTTAAAAGCGCATGTGGGTCCGTGCCAAAGCTCAAGAATATTTACATTGTCGTGAAGATTTACAACGGGTGCTATCTCGTCGCTTGAAAATTTGCCGCCGCTGTACGCTCCCTCAACAAAATCAGATATTTCTTCCCTTGTAAAGTCAGTAAGGTAAAGAGCCATTATTTTTTTTGCTCTTTCCTTATATGTATCGTTTTTCATGGATTCAATAAAATCAGCGGAAACAGCAGGAATTTCACAGGGTACAAAAAGTCCGCCCTCTTCGGAAATTCCTTTTGTTACGGCTTCAGCCGATGTTATTTTCAGTGCTTTATCTCTTGTGGATGTATAAAACATTTGCCACAGTCCTTTCGCATTTGCATTAATAATTAAATTTATACTTATTCATTATAACAAAGCGCCGCAGTTTTGTAAAGATTTGTTTTTCATTTTGCCGTAAATACGGTTTCTATTATAAAATTCAAATAAAATTTATGAAAAATCTGTCCCCATTGGCAAAAAAGATTTTATCAAGAAGCTTTTCGTCAAAACCGTGACAGCCCAAATAATCATAAAGGTCTTTTATCTTTTCAATTCCCCTCAGGTCTTCGTTTATGTCGCAGCCGTCAAAGTCCGTTCCCATTGCAACACAGTCTTCTCCGCCGATTTCAATAATCCGGCTTATATGCCTTCTCACTGCCTCAAAGGAATTGTCATTACCGTTGCCCAGGAGCTTCTCCCAAAGGTTTACTCCGATAATTCCCTCTCTTTCAGCGATAATTTTTATCTGGTCATCAGTAAGATTTCTGTGTCTTGCCTTATAATTGTCAACTATGTCGCAGCAGGAGTGAGATGCGATAAAGGGCTTTTCGGCAATTTTTTCAAGGTCGTAAAAGCCTTTTTTCGACAAATGGGAAACATCGGCAACTATTTTCAGTCTTTCCATCTCTTTTACCGCTTCTCTTCCGAAGTCTGTAAGCCCTATGTCTTCATCATCAAAACAGCCGCTTCCAAGCTCGTTTCTCCCGTTCCATGTAAGGGTAATAAGCTTTACGCCGCAATCCCTGAGATGGTAAAATCCTTCGATTTTTCCGCCTGCGCCGGCTCCTCCCTCTACGGATAAAATGCTTTTGAATTTTGAGTTTTTTCTATCCTTATATTCTGTCAGATTCTCATTTTCAAGAAGCTGTTCCTTATAGAAACTGTAAACTCCGTCAAAATATTTTACCGCTTCTTCCCCTCTTAATTCATCGGGAATAAATACGGCAAAATCCTGCACGTACTCTTCTAAATATTCCGCCCTGTCAAGAGAAATGTGTCCGCCGTTATGCTTTAGCTGTCCCTTTTTTCCGTAAAGCTCCGTTATTGTATCGCAGTGAAGATCAAACAGTCTCATTTTATCACCTTAAAATGCATTTTTTATATGTCTTATTTTATAGTTGCTTTCGCAAAGTATCACTTCTATTATATCAAATCGAACAGGCATTTTTATCTTTGCCGCAGCAATAAACGCCGCCGCTGTGCTTTTTATGTTTTCTTCCTTTTTCTCGTCAACTGCCGTTTCGGGAGCAAAAAAGCCTCCCTCCCGTCTTGTTTTTACCTCTACAAAGCATATATATTTTCCGTCGTCGGCGATAATATCTATTTCTCCCGTTTTTGTTATATAGTTTGACGCCAGAATATCATAGTCTTTCTTTCTAAGATACTGCGCCGCCTTCAGCTCTCCCAGAATACCTGTTCTTCGGGGCTCTCCTATCATTTTTTTATTTCTCCCGTTATCTTTTTAAGAAACGATTTTCTGTGAATGGGAAGTATACCGTATTTCTCTATCATCTCATAATGCAGCTTTGTGCCGTAGCCCTTATGCTGTCCGAATTTATATTCGGGATATTTTTTATCAATCTCCCTCATGTATCTGTCACGGCTTACTTTTGCCAGAATTGATGCCGCCGCTATGGAAATCGACTTTGAATCTCCCTTAACAAGCGTCATTTCTTCATATCCCGTATTGGGCTTTCTGTTGCCGTCAACAAGTATCAGATCAGGTTTTACCCCCATATTTTCAACGGCTCTTTTCATGGCGAGAAACGCCGCGTTAAGTATATTTATTTCATCGATTTCATCTTCCGTGGCGCTCCCTATTCCGTACGCCTCCGCCTTTTCGGTGATTTTTTCAAAAAGCTCCTCCCTTTTTTTCTCGCTGAGCTTTTTTGAATCGTTTATTCCCATATCCTCCATGCCTTCCGGCAAAATTACCGCCGCCGCATATACCGGTCCCGCAAGAGGTCCTCTTCCTGCTTCATCTACTCCGCATACAACAGCGTAACCGTTTTTATGAGCCTCGTTTTCATACTCGTATGTCATTTCTTTACCCACTCCAAAGTTATTCTGCCTAATTTTCCGCCTCTGTACTCGTCAAGAACAGCCGCTGCCGCTCTTTCCGTATCTATTTCTCCGCCGCTTATTAACATTCCTCTTTTTCTGCCTATCATAAGCAGTATTTCATACGGCTCTTTATCAAGAAAATTTTCTATTTTATACCTCTCCGCCAGCTTTTCCGGATAGTTATCCCTCATAACCGCTAAAAACCTTACGGCAAGTGTCTCCATGTCAAGTATCTGATCCTTAACGCCGCCGGTAAACGCAAGCTTGTCCCCTACCTCCGGGTCCTCAAATTTCGGCCAGAGAACTCCCGGCGTGTCAAGCATCTCAATGCCGCCGCCTATTACGAACCACTGATTGTTTCTTGTTACTCCGGCTCTGTCCTCAACCTTCGCCTTGCTTCCGGCTCCCATTCTGTTGATAAATGACGACTTGCCCGTGTTGGGTATGCCTACCACCATTATTCGGAGAGTTTTGCCTGCCATGCCCTTTTCTTCGTTTTTCTTTATTTTATCCTTTAAAACTTCTCTTACAAGAGACCGGAATTTATTTATTCCCTTTCCCGTGCGGCAGTCTACCTCAAGCGCCGCCGCGCCTTTTTTCTGATAATATTCTATCCACTGCTTTGTGGCTCGCTCATCCGCAAGATCAGCTTTATTTAAAAGAACTATAACGGGTTTTCCCGATATAAGCTCCTCAATTTCGGGATTCTTGCTGCTTTCCGGTATTCTTGCGTCAAGAAGCACCGTAACTGCGTCCACCAGCTTTAAATTTTCCTTTATAAGCCGCCGTGTTTTTGCCATGTGACCCGGAAACCACTGAACCGTCTGCTTTACTGAATCAGCCATGCTTTTCACCTTTTCTTAAAGAAAAAGAGCTGTTTTTATACAGCCCTTGTTTTTATTATCAATATATACCGAACTTTTCAAAATCAAGTCCCGTATCTCCCGATATAAGCCTGAATACGGCTTTTCCCAGAACATATCTCTCATCTATGAAGCCTACCGCAAAGGAACGGCTGTCGGTTGAATTGTTTCTGTTATCGCCCATTACAAAAAGACAGCCCTCGGGAACCTGTATGGGATAGTCGTTTGTATCGCTTGAATAATGCCTTGTGGCAGGCTCTGCGATATAGTCCTCAGTAAGAGGCTTCATATCGTCTTTTGTGTCACCTACATATACTACGCCTTCGTCATAGTCAACATCTATCCACTGTCCTCCTGTGGCGATTACGCGTTTTACAAGGGGTTCGTTAAGAAGCCCCGGCTGAACAACAATAACAATATCTTTATACTTATATGTACTTGTTGCAGTTGTTGTTATAAGCCAGTCGTTATCTGAAAGAGTAGGAACCATGGATGTTCCGTCAACACCTACAAGCCTGAACACAAAGGTAAACAGTATAACGATTGCAATTATTGACGTCATTATTACAGACGCTATTTCATATAAATTATCCGCTAACTTCTTCATTTGCTTCACCGTCAGTCATATATATTCCAGTCTGAAAAAGGATAAAGCCTGAATACGGCTTTTCCTAAAATATACTGCTCATCTATAAAGCCTACTTCAAAGGAACGGCTATCAGTAGAATGATTTCTGTTGTCGCCCATTACAAAAAGGCAGCCATCAGGAATCTGTACGGGATAGTCGTATGTATCGTTTGTATAATGCTTTGTGGCAGGCTCTGCGATATAGTCTTCTGTCAGAGGCTTCATATCATCTTTTGTGTTGCCTACATATACTACGCCTTCATCATAGTCAACATCTATCCACTGTCCCCCTGTGGCTATTACTCTTTTTACAAGAGGCTTGTTAAGCATGGTAGGCTGAACAACGATAACGATATCCTTATATTTATATGTGCTTGTTGCAGTTGTCGTTATAAGCCAGTCGTTCTCTTTAAGTGTAGGTTCCATAGAAATACCGTCTACACCCACAAGTCTGAATACAAACGTAAACAGTATAACGATTGCAATTATTGACGTCATTATTACAGACGCTATTTCATATAAACTATTCGCTAACTTTCTCATTCGTTTCACCGACAGTCATATATATTCCGGTCTGAAAAAGGATAAAGCCTGAACACGGCTTTTCCTAAAATGTACCGCACATCAAAACAGCCTATATTTTCGTTTCTGCTGTCCTGAGATTCGTTTCTGTTGTCTCCCATAAGAAAAACGCAGTCCTCCGGCACCGTATACGGATAGGTTATTTCGTTATTTGACTCAGCAGTCATCTTTTCAAAAAGATAATCTTCATTTAATACCTTTCCGTCTACCTTTACCGTTCCCGCTTTGTAGTCAACCTCTACGGTCTGTCCTTCAAGAGCTATAACCCTCTTTAAAAGAGGATATCTGTCCTCCTGATTAGTTGTCACCATTACAATATCGCCCTGTTCCGGCCGATAGAAAAACGAATAAACAAGGATTTTATCGCCGCTGTTTAAAGTGGGAAGCATTGAATCTCCGTTAACGGATACAACTCTGCAAAAGGCTGTCATCAAAACAGAAACAACAAACAAAACTCCAACTATAAAATAAAGCCAATGATAGACAGACTTCCATGCGGTTTCCGCTATTTCTTCTTTTTCGGATTTTTTACGGTAATCATAATAAATATATCCGTTTTTCCTGCTGTCCATAAACAAAACCGTCCGAAAAAAATTTCTCCATCTTATGCAAAAAAGGGACATAACTGTCCCTTTTGCTCAAGCCGAACCTATTATTTAAGCTGCTCTTTGATTTTTGCCGCCTTGCCGACTCTGTCACGCAGATAATAAAGCTTTGCTCTGCGAACCTTACCGGCTCTTACGGTTTCAACCTTTGCAACATTAGGTGAATGTACGGGGAATACTCTCTCAACACCAACGCCGTAGGATACGCGTCTTACGGTGAAGGTCTCGGCAACGCCGCTGCCTTTGCGGGCAATAACTGTTCCCTCAAATACCTGAATACGTTCTTTTTCGCCCTCACGGATTTTTACGTGTACCTTTACGGTATCACCGACTTTAATCTGAGGTGCGTCAGCCTTCATGCTGTCCTGAGCAATAAGTTTCAATGCGTCCATATTTACCTCCTGAATTTTTCAGCCGTTCTTAACATTCTTCTGACAGAGGACCGACCGCTTTAATGTACGCTGCGTCACATTAACCGCCGTTTAGTGTTTTTGTTCCCTAAACGCAAACGAACGCTTATATAGTGTAGCATACTGTTGTTTTTTTTTCAATAGTTTTTTTGAATTTATTTTAGATATGCTTAATGTTATTCAAAATCCATTAAATTAATATCCGTAAGTCTCAGTCTCTTTATATTTACCGGAACGGTTTCTTTTTTGATATATCCCCAAACAGCGCTTAAAAGATTTACGGGGTTTACATTTTTTGTGTTTCCGCAGGGAAGAATTACATTTAATATAATTGCATTGTCTTCCTCTTTTATTGAATATTCCTTGATGTTTTCGGAGATATTTACTTCTTTTATTACCTTTTTGCCCTTGACTTTTCCTGTTTTTTCGCACACAAGCCCACCTGAGCTCATTGCCTTTTCAAGAAGTCCGGGAAGCTCCGGCTCCCTTTCAAAAATTATTTCATACTCGCCGAAGGCTATATCATTCGACTTCATATAAGGCTCCGTTACGGATATTATCTCAAAGCCCTCAGGCAGAACGCCGTTCAGCCGCTCCTTAATCTCCCTGTTTTCAATTTCCCCTTCTATCCTTATATCAAGAGGCTCGTTAAAGCCCTCTATCCCCAAAGGCAGAGGCTGCAAGAAGTTCAGATAAGGATGAGGATTAAAGCCCTCTGTGTACCACAGCGGTATTTTCGCTCTCCTTACCGCTCTTGTCATGGCTCGCATTACATCAAGATGGGATACATATTTTACCCTGCCGGTTTTGTTAAACTTAATCCTGACGCATCGCATGGCATTTACCTCCGTTCAGCTTCGCCGCTCCGCAGGCAGAGCATTTTTCCCGGCAGTGTACCGTCGTTTCCCCTGCGTAAGCTTTTTTGTTTTCATTCTGAAGAAATTCTCTTCTTATTCCGTAGTCAAGGTGATCCCATGGCAGAACCTCGGAAAAATCTCTTTTCCTTGAAGCGTAAAACGCCGGATCAACGCCGCATTCCTTAAAGGTCTCAAGCCATGTTTCAATTTTAAGCTGATCGTCCCAGCTGTCAAACTTACAGCCCTTTTGCCACGCCTTTAATATTACTTCGTTAAGCTTTCTGTCGCCTCTTGCGAAAACTCCCTCCAAAAAGCTTATCGGAATTTTATGAAAATGCAGGGACACTTTTCTTGTGGTTACACATTCCTTTAAAAATTCCTGCTTTTCCTTGAGCATTTCCGGAGTATCCTGCGCCTCCCACTGAAATGGTGTAAAAGGCTTTGGCACAAATGAAGACACGCTTACGCTGACATTTACGCTTTTCCCCTTTGGCTTGTCCGGGTTTTTATAGTATTCGTCCACAACCTTTTGGGCAAGGTCGGCTATTCCCTTTATATCATCTTTTGTTTCCGTGGGAAGTCCAGACATAAAATAAAGCTTAACGCCTGTCCAGCCGCCTTTAAAGGCTTTTTTTGACGTTTCAATAACCTCTTCCTCTGTTACATTTTTATTTATAACATCTCTGAGCCTCTGTGTTCCCGCTTCCGGAGCGAATGTAAGTCCGCTTCTTCTGACTTCATTAAGCTTTTCTATAAGCTCCTGAGGAAAATTATCAACTCTCAGAGACGGCAGCGCCACATTTATTTTTTCTTCCGTTGTCCAGCTTAAAAGCTTTGTAAGAAGTTCGGGAAGCTTTGTATAGTCACTGCTGGAGAGTGAACAGAGAGATATTTCGTCATATCCCGATGACTCGCATATTTTTTTGCAGTCCTCATTAATTACATCGGGTGATTTTTCCCTTATGGGTCTGTTTAAAAAGCACGCCTGACAAAAACGGCAGCCTCTTATACAGCCTCTGAAAATTTCCGTCACCGTTCTGTCGTGAACTATATCTATAAACGGCACCACAAATTTATCGGGATAAAAAACGCTGTCAAGGTCGCTTATAATTCTTTTTGTAACCTTTTCCGGAGCGTCTCCTTCAGGAATTACCGACTTTATCGTTCCGTCGTCATTATAGGACACTTTATAAAGGGACGGCACATATATGCCCTGAATCTGCGCCGCCTTCTTTAAAAAATCCTGCTTGCTTTCACCCTTTGCCTTGCACTCCTTTAAAAGATCCAAGACATCGTTCATCATTTCCTCTCCGTCGCCGAGCTGAAAAATATCTATAAAATCAGCGATAGGCTCCGGATTGCAGGCGCAGGCTCCTCCTGCCATAACTATGGGAGTAAGCTCCGTTCTGTCCTTTGAAAGCACCGGCAGCCCTGCAAGGTCAAGCATATTTAAAACATTGGTATAGCAAAGCTCATACTGAAGAGTAAAGCCTATTGCGTCAAAATCCTTTATATAATCTCCGCTTTCAAGAGCAAACAGAGGTATGCCGTTTTTCCGCATCTGCTCCTCCATATCCTCGGCAGGAGCGAAAACTCTTTCGCACCAGGCGTCCTCTCTTGCGTTGATAAGAGAATAAAGTATTTTCATTCCTAAATGGGACATTCCGATTTCATAGGTATCAGGAAAACAAAAAGCATACCGCAAATCTACCTTAGCTTTATCCTTTATAACCTCGTTCAGCTCGCCTCCTGTATACCTTGCAGGCTTCTGAACACGGCTTATGATTTTTTCAATTTCCCTTTTCATATTTTCACTTCCGTTTCTATTTCTTTTTAAGCAATATAATCCAGTGTTTACTGAAAAACTCAGGTTTTTCTACATTATATTCACACTGTTCAACAGGAAAAATCTCAAATGTCCAGTCATCGGAAAAAATTTTCTTTATATCATCTATATCAGCATGAAAATGCGGTATATTATCTCCGGCTTCGTACTCGTCTATTAATATTGTATTCTCGTCAACAATTCTGGACTTGTCCTTCATTGTTGAAAAACCGTATGTTCCCTTTGAAATAAGAGTTAAAAACAGCTCCCCGCCGCTTTTCAGCACTCTTTTTATCTCATCGATAGCCGCCAAGAAACCTTTTGTATCGGTATGATATATAACGTTGTACGCCATTATGCAGTCAAAGCTGTTGTCCTTAAAGGGAAGAGTCAGCATATTGGATACTGCCGCATTAATTATTAAATTTTCACGCTGTGCCCATTCCTTAAGATGCTCTACACCGTATTCAGACAGATCCACCGAACTTACACTGAATCCGTGCTTCGCCATATAAATGGAATGTCTGCCAAGACCGCAGCCTAAATCCAAAAACTCCTTGAATCCCTGAGCCTGCCACTTTTCCGCAAGATAAGGAATTTCTATGCAGGGCTTCAGCCAGTGAGTGTCTGTGTTTTTGCTCCAGTCCCATGCTTTTGTTACGCTCATTTTTCACATCCCCCTTAAAGACATTTTTTTATTTTTTTAACTTATCAATAATATTATACTTTTTAAGCATGTCTTGTCAACTTGCAAAAATGCTTTTTGCTTTACCTTTAAAGAATATCCCTGAAAAAATCATCACCATCATATTGCATGAAAAAAATACAAAGGTGGTATTTACATAATCAGTCAGAAGAGAAATTATAAGGACAGCCGCCAAGATTATTTCAGTAAGTATTTCAAAAATACATATTACATTTTTTGCTGTTTTCTCATCCCTTTTAAGGGACGTGTAATTATATATTATTCTGCCTCCGTCAAAAATTTCAGCTGGCAGCATGTTTATAATAAAAAACCCAAGGTTAATATTAAACGGAAGAGTAAAAAAATCATTGCCGCTTTTTAAAAAGTAAAATATAATTGCCAAAAGGAGATTAACAAAAGGGCCTGCCGCAGCCGTCAAACATTCCTGCTTATAAGAAAGCGATATTCTGTTTTTGCCGATTCTTATTCCCATTATTCCAAATGTAAGATTTTGTATTCTCTTTCCGAAAAGCCTTATTGCAAGTATATGGGCGCACTCATGAACGGAAGCAAACAGAGCCGCCCATAAAAAATTTTTCTGCATTTCTCCCGACAGGAAATATGTAACAGCGGCAAAAACGGGAAAAGCCGCTGTCACCTTTATGTTTTTAAGCTTTACCGTCATTGCCGAAAAGCCCGAATGAGGGATTTATTCTTATATTGTCCTTTCTCATCTCAAAATGAAGATGATTGCCCGTAGATGCTCCGGTGCTTCCCACCAATGCTATTACATCTCCCTGTCTTACCGTCTCTCCCTCTTCCACGCAAAGAGACGAGCAGTGAGCGTAAATTGTAACTATATTATCGGAATGAAGGATTTTAACATAATTGCCGTAGCTGCTGTCATAAGCGGCGTCGGCTACCGTTCCTCCTGCGGCGGCGTGAATTTCCGTGCCGTAACCGGCTGCCATGTCAAGTCCCGTATGTATTCCCGGTTCTCCCGATAAAGGACTTTTTCTGTATCCGAAGCCGGAGGTTATTTCATACTCCTCCAAAGGCTCCCTTAAGCTGAATGGAAGAGTATACTCGTCAAAGCATATTCCCTCAAGAGCTTCTATGCCGTCAAACTCCAAATCTATTCCTCCGCCTATAACACCGGAGCTGTTTTCTGACTGCGCTTCTTCCCTCCCGGCGCTGAAAACATTTACGGCGCCGCTTTTATCAGTCTCATTTTTATCCTGAGAAAATGTATAGACATATTCTCTTATATGCTTCAGGGCTGTCTCGTAATCCTTTTCGGAAAAATCAGCAGACATAAATTCAATATAAGCTTTTCCCATTTCCTCAGCGAAGCTGCCCTGGGTTTTCGCAGACCATACAAGCAAAAGTATAATTACTCCGCACACAACCGTCTGGGCTATCATCACATAAGAGAACCAATCCTTTTTGCTTTCGTCTTTTTTGATTTTTTCACCTTTCAAGCTTAAACACCTCTGCTTTAAAATTTCGGCTATGCTTTATATATATGAAAACAAAAAAGAAACAATAACAAAAAAACAGCTGCCGCTGCCGGCAGCCGAAATAAATTTTATTTTGAGAAATCAATAACCTTTGCGCTGTCCTTAATATAGATAACCCCTGAAACTATTGTCAGAACTGCCGTTATCCAAAGCAGTACGGAGGCTATTATATCAAAATAAGGTATACTGAAAAGTCCTTCGTCTTCAAACATTACTACTGCAAGTATCATTATTGAAAATGTCATCTGAGAAGCTGTTTTTATTTTACCGAAAATATTTGCCGGAATTACGGAGCCTTGCGCCGCCGCCGTGATTCTTATTGCCGAAACGGTAAATTCTCTTGTTAATATAATAAGTATTATCCAGGGGCTGCAAAGACCGTCTTCCATAAAGCAAAGCAGTATTGCCGTGGTAAGTATTTTATCCGCGATAGGATCGGCGATTTTTCCGAAATTGGTTATTAAATTATTCTTTCTGGCGATTTTTCCGTCAGCCATGTCTGTAAGCGACGCCGCTACAAAAACTATAAGAGAAAGCAATAAATTATGAGGTATAAAATCAGCCTGATACAAAAACAGAAATACAGGGGTCAGTACAATCCTGATAATTGTAAGCTTATTTGGTAAATTCACTTTATTTCTCCTTTGAATTTATTAAACGATCTCTCCCATGAGGTCGTATTCGTTTATATCAAAAATCTCAACATCAACTATATCTCCCTCGCTGTAATCCCCCTTTCCGGTAAAATAAATATTGGAATCAATTTCCGGAGCGTCCATCCATGTTCTGCCGAAATAGCTGTCGGTGTAGCCGTCATAGCCCTCGACTATACATTTCTGAACAGTTCCTATATATTGCTTCTGCTTAAACTGGAAAATATCATACTGCTGTTCCATAATAACATCGGCTCTGTGCTTTTTAACCTCGTCGTCAATCTGCTCCGGAAATTCAGCGGCAGGCGTTCCCTCTTCCGCAGAATACGGGAAACATCCGAGCCTGTCAAACTGCACATCGTCGATAAACTCGGAAAGACTGGTAAAAGCTTCCTCGTCTTCTCCGGGAAAGCCCGTTATAAATGTAGTACGCAGAATTATATCGGGCATTTTTTCTCTCATTCTGTCAATCAATTCTGTAAGAGTCTCACGATTGCCCGTTCTGTTCATTGCCTTTAAAATTTTTTCGTCGCAGTGCTGAAGAGGAATGTCAATATAATGAAGCACCTTTTCGCACTGAGCCATCGCCTCAAGAAGCTCGTCGGTTATTCTGTCGGGATAGCAGTACAAAAGCCTTATCCACTGTATGCCCTCTATTTTGTTAAGCTCCCTTAAAAGCTCGGGCAGCATTAGCTTTCCGTACAGGTCAAGACCGTAGCGTGTTGTGTCCTGAGCTATTACTACAAGCTCCTTTGTTCCCTCTGCTGCAAGCTTCTTTGCTTCGTTTATTATATCCTCCGTTTTTCTTGAACGGAAAGCACCTCTTATTATAGGTATGGCGCAGTAAGCACAGCAGTTTGAACAGCCGTCTGCTATTCTTAAATACGCCCAGTACTGAGGAGTCGTCAAAAGTCTTTCTCCCTCAAGAGGCATATTTTCCTTATCCGGGAAGGATTCGTATTTTTCGCCGTTCATGACAGCTTCAACCGCTTTTACAATATCTCCGTTGGCGCCTATTCCTAAAATTCCGTCAACCTCAGGCATCTCCCGGACAAGCTCTTGATTGTATCTTTGAGCAAGACAGCCTGTTACGATAATTTTCTGTATGCTGTCCTCCTTTTTAAGCTCTGCCATTTCAAGTATATTATCTATTGATTCCTGTTTTGCGTCCTCAATAAAACCGCAGGTATTTATTATTACAACATCCGCCTCGTAGGCAACATCCACTATCTCATAGCCGGCATCCGTAAGCTTTTTAAGCATAAGCTCCGCGTCAACCTGATTTTTAGGGCATCCCAGAGATATAAATCCTACTTTAATACTCATATTCCCCATCCTCCGATAATTTATATTCGCTTAACGCTTCCTTTATCATTGAATATGAATAGCCAAGCCGCATAAGCGCCGCAACGGTTTTATCCCTGCCCTTTTTGTCGCTCAGGCAGTTATAATACTTCTTCTCTATTACATCTATAATACACGATGAAAAATCAATGTCAAGGGTTTCCAAAACATTGGAGATAATTTCTTTGTCTATCCCCTTATTTAAAAGCTCAGTTTTTATTCTTGCCGGTCCGTGGTGCTTCTTTTCTGCCAGCTCTCTTGCGTAACGCTCCGCAAAATCCTCATCATCTATAAATCCCAGCTCTCTGCACTTTTCAACGGCGTATTCTGCGCTTTCCGGTGAATGTTTTTTCAAAAGCTTGCCGTAAAGCTCCTGAGCCGAATGGCTCCTGAGTGTTAAGAACCTTAGTGCCTGGGCATACGCAAGACGAGAGCTGACAAGGTTTTTAAGCTCTGTCAGCTCTTCTTCGTCTATTTCGTCTCCGTCACGGTAGCTGAGAGAATACCATGTGTCCGCATCCATGCTCATACGGTATTCTCCGTCCGTATACAAATATATTTTTCCGCTTTTTCCCGGTTCCGTGGTCAGCTTCATTATTCGTCGTCATCCACCGTTACATCAAGTCTTGCCTTTGCGGCAGCAGCCGATTTTGGCGCTCCTGCTTTTCCTGTTTTCGTGCCTCCGGATTTTTTGTCCTCTGTGTCTTTGTTCTTTCTTGCTTCCTTTATTTTTTCCTCGATTTCGGCGGAAAACTCAGGATGCTGTTCAAAATAAATCTTTACATTTTCTCTTCCCTGTCCCAGTCTCATATCGCCGTAGGAAAACCATGCGCCGCTTTTTGTTATTACTCCCGTATCAACGCCCAAGTCCACCATTTCCCCTGTTTTTGATATGCCTGCACCGTACATTATATCAAATTCCGCTGTTTTAAAGGGCGGCGCAACCTTGTTCTTTACAACCTTGCACTTTGTTCTGGAGCCTATTACCTCGCCGCCCTGTCCTTTAAGCTGGTCGGCCTTTCTTACATCTATTCTGATTGTGGAATAAAACTTTAAAGCTCGTCCTCCCGTGGTTACCTCCGGGTTGCCGTATACTACCCCTACCTTCTCACGAAGCTGGTTTATAAATATTACAAGGGTATTGGATTTCGCAATGGCGCCGGTAAGCTTCCTCAGTGCCTGAGACATAAGCCTTGCGTGAAGTCCCACATGAGAATCTCCCATATCTCCCTCGATTTCAGCCTTGGGAACAAGAGCCGCAACCGAGTCAACTACAACAACATCGATAGCTCCCGAACGGGCAAGCGCCTCGGTAATCTCAAGAGCCTGTTCTCCGTTGTCCGGCTGGGAAATAAGAAGAGAATCAATGTCTACGCCTAAATTCGCCGCGTATACCGGATCGAGAGCGTGCTCTGCGTCAACAAACGCCGCCTCGCCTCCTAATTTCTGAGCCTCAGCCACAATATGAAGGGCAAGCGTCGTTTTACCCGAGGACTCAGGTCCGTATATCTCAACTATTCTTCCTCTGGGCAGTCCGCCGATTCCCGTTGCGTCGTCGAGAGTCAGGGAGCCTGTGGAAATTGCCTCTATGTTCATTGTTCTGTTTTCGCCTAAACGCATAATGGCGCCCTTGCCGTATTTTTTTTCAATCTGTGCAAGAGCCGTTTCAAGCGCTTTCTGTTTATCTTCCATCTTTATTCTTCCTTTCGGGAGTTTGTGTTGTACAAATGTTCGATTACATTATATATCAATCGCTTTTTGATTGCAAGCAATTTTTTTAATTTATAAAATTTTTTTTATTTTGCACCTTTTGCACAGTTTATTATGAGAATTTTTTTAATATTTTTAAATTATTTTTTTAAAAACTCTTGCATTTGACAAGCAAATCTGTTACTATATTCTGCGTGATATTAAGATTATACGACAAGATGCGGCGCTTTTGCA
>CALYBJ010000034.1 GCA_944412445.1 uncultured Clostridia bacterium | reverse complement strand
TCTTTTTATATTTTAGCCCTTATGATGATATGCGCCGGAGCTTCGGAAATCGCAGTAAGCCAGTGGGCTTCGGCTTTTGCCGAGGAAAGTCTGGGAATTTCCAAAGCCGCAGGAGATATTGCCGGCCCCTGCTTTTTCGCTTTCCTTATGGGCTCCGCAAGGCTTTTATATACAAAGCTGAGCCTGAAAATCAATCTTGAAAAATATATTCTGTTCTGCTCATTTCTATGCCTTGCCGGCTACCTTGTAACTTCTCTTTCTCCTTATCCTTTTATGTCACTTATAGGCTGCGGAATATGCGGATTCGCAGTAGGTATTATGTGGCCGGGCACATACAGCATTGCGGCGAAGAACTGGTACAATCCCACAACCTCTCTTTTCGCGTTATTTGCTCTCGCAGGAGATACAGGCTGTTCAACGGGTCCTTTGCTGGTAGGCTTGGTTTCGGAAAAATTCGAAAACAACTTAAGCGCGGGACTTTTCGCAGGCTCGGTTTTCCCTCTTATTATGATTTTTGCCGTTTTCGCTCTTTTAAGATATATAAAAAGAAACAGGCACAGAGAAATAAATTAAAATTTTATCCGGCGGAAAACAATCTGCCGGATTTATTTTTCCGAAAAATCAAATTGATTGTATATTTTAACGAAAAATAGCTATAAAGTTTATAAAAAAGGTGAATATACTTTTTTGTTCTAAATATGGTAATATTTCCTTATAAAATATAGTCTTTAATAACTTCATAATTCTGTTATTTAAAGACTGCGAAAGGATGTTTTTATGTTTAAGAACAAAAAGTTAAGATCATTTACAGCCCTGTTTTTGGCTGTTCTTATGCTTATGCCAATGTTCGGCGGAGCAGCTTCCGCAGCCGTTCAGTATGAAACGGCGGTTTTCAATCCGGAGCTTCTCGCCGCCGGAACCGTTGTTACCTCCGTTTCGGAGGAAGAGCTTTCAGAGGGAATTCTTCAGACAAGCATTGTTCTCAACAATGAGGCAGGCAACTATCAGCAGAAGGTATATGCGGTAACAGCCGATGTATCGGACGGCAACCATGTGCTTGTAAGCTACAAAAATTATGACGCCGGAACACCCGGTCTCCAGACAGTAAGAAGTCAGGTTAAAGCTCTTGAAAAAGCAACAGGGGAAAATGTTGTGGCGGCAGTTAACGGAATGGCTTTCAACACCTCATCCTATGTAAACACCGGAACAATAATTATGAACGGCAAGGATTTTACGAAAAACAACGCCGATACATATTATTACTTTGCTGTTCTGAATGACGGCAGCGCAGTTATAAGAGATCCGGGAACGCCGACGGACGACGTTAAAGAGGGATTATCTGTATGGCAGATGCTTGTTGACAACGGTGAGGTTCTTCCCATATCCGACAGCTCTCTTCATCCCCGTACCGCAATCGGAGTAAGATACGACGGCACGGTTGTCCTTGTATGCGTTGACGGAAGACAAAGCCCTATTTCCTGCGGAGCCACTCTTACGGAGCTTGCTTATATTATGAAAAGCCTGGGCTGTGTAAGAGCCGGCAACCTTGACGGAGGCTCCTCAACAACAATGCTTGCAAAAAACTCCTGCGGCTATGAAGTTGAGCTTGTCAACTCTCCCTGCTATGTGGCTGAAAGACAGGTTGCCTCCGCAATAGTAATAACAGCGCCTGAGAAAGAGCATATTGACAGCGACGGCGACGGTTACTGCGACATATGCGGAGATCTTGAAAACGAATTTATAAGCAGAATACTCCGAATATTCCTTTTCTTCTTTGATTTGATAGGAAGAATTTTCGAGGTAGACCTTACCACAAGAATAGAGCATAAGCTGCATAAATAATCCTTAAAATATTAAAAAATACTTAAAGAAAGGTTCGGCATAGCTGAGCCTTTCTTTTTGCATTAATTACGCGATACAAAACAATAAATATATTAAATTACTTATTGATTGCCGCAAATTTTTCAATTATAATTTATAAATAAATAAAAAAGGACGGGAACTGTTATGAATCACTGCGGAACAAAAACATTAACAACCGACAGACTGATTTTAAGGAGATATGTAAAAGAAGACGCTGAGGCGATTTATAAAAACCGGGCTTCTGATAAAGAGGTTACAAAATTTTTAATGTGGAAGCCTCACCCGAATGAAGAATTTACACGGCAGTTTACCGATGACTGCATTAAACAATATTCAAACAAAAATTATTATCACTGGGGCATCATATTAAAAGAAAACGGAAACGAGCCTGTGGGCGATATTGCCGTTGTAAATATGAATGAAAAAATTTCAATGGCTCATATCGGTTACTGTATCGGAAAAGCGTGGTGGCATCAGGGAATTACATCGGAAGCGCTTAAAGCAGTTATTGATTTTTTATTTGACGAAGCGGATTTCAACAGAATAGAATCAAGGCATGATCCCCGGAATCCAAACTCGGGAAAAGTAATGAAAAAATGCGGTATGAAATATGAAGGAACGCTTCGCAGCTCCGATTGGAATAATCAGGGAATCTGCGACGCCTGCTATTACGGTCTTCTGAAGTCTGACCGCTGACAAAAAAACCTCTCGCCTGAAGGCCTGAGGTTTTTTTTCGGTGCTTATTATGTCCGTCATTTTACAGAAAAAATGAGTTTCAATTAAATTTGCTTTATGCTTCTTCCGGTTTTTTAGGCTTAACCAAAACCGAATTATACACATAATAAATCACAAAGCCCGGCTTTGCTCCCGCAGGCTTTTTTAAGTTTTTCACAGGGGTATAATCTACCTCAACGCCGCCGGAGTCTCTTCCGCTGCTGAAATAAGCCGCCGTTTCTGCGGCAAACTCCATAGCCCTTTCCGTAGGCTCTTTTCCCTCAAGGGACAAAATAACATGTGAGCCGGGCGCCTTTTGAATATGGAACCACATATCGCTTTTTGCCGCTGTTTTTAAGGACAGCTTATCGTTTTGAATGTTGTTTCTTCCCACATACACCTTAAATCCGTCAGGAGAGGTAAACTCCAAAGGAGGCAAGGGCTGGGACTTCTTTTGTTTGCCCTGCCCCTTATGCTTTATAAAGCCTCCCTGAGAAAGCTCCTGTCTTATTTCTCCGATTTCCTTTTCCGTTTCCGCTCTGTTCAGCTCGTCAAGGACTGTTTTTAAATATTCCAAGTCCTCCTGACCCTGAGTTATAAGCTCTGTACGCTTTTCCTTTGCGGTTCGGAGTTTTCTGTATTCCTTATAATATCTCTGAGCGTTCTCGGCAGGCGTCAGCTCCGGCTTTACGGGGATATCAACAGTTTTTAAGTCTTCGTAATAATTTTCTACGGTATAAACTGATACTCCCTTTTGAAGTCTGTAAAGGTTTGCGTTAATAAGCTCCGCGAAAATCTTTTTTTCTTCTCTTGTGTCACATTCCTTAAGCTCAAGAAGCTGATTGCTGATTTTTTTTGCCAGACGCTCTATCTGACTGTTTATATTTTTAAACAGATCCTCCGCTTTTGCCTTCGTTCGCACAAGCCGCTCTCTTTCATAGTAAAAGCTTTCCAGAAGCTCCGAAAGAGATTCATAAGATGTGTATATTCCCGCTGTTCCGTATCGTGTAAAGGGAATAAATGAAAAATCAAGAAGCTTTCCGTCGGAATTTGAAACAGCCGTGGGAGATACCGCCTGAGTCTTTACAATGTTTCCGAGCACTTCGATTTCAAATTTAAGCTTTTCCTGTTGTCTTGAGTTTAGCTCCGAAGCAAGGCTTTCGCTTCCTCCTGCTCTGAAGGCGATTTCGTCCGCAAGTGAGGGTGATATTCCCTGTAATACGGAAAGTATGCTTTTTGAAAGCTTCATATTTTTTGAAATTATTTTTCCCGTTATTTCCTCCGGCGAATGCTCCGAAATATCAAGCTTGTCCTGTGAGGGCGGAAAAACATATAAAAGCCCGGGCAAAATCTGTCTTACCGAGGATTTTGACGCGTCTACCCTTTTTACGCTGTCAATTATTACATTGTTTTCATCGGTCAAAATAATATTGCTGTACTGAGCCATTATTTCAACAATAAGCCTGCGTTCTACTCTGTCACCCAGCTCGTTTACTGCGCTGAATACAAAGGTTATTATTCTGTCGAAGCCCTCCTGGCGTATGTCAAGAAGCGTCGCTCCTCCCAGCTGTTTTCTAAGAAGCATACAAAGCATAGGCGGATTCGCCGGATTTTCAATCTGATGGGTTGTGAGATGCACTCTGGGTGAATTCCCGGAAGCTGACATCAAAAGTCTGTATGTTCCCGTTCTTGTCCTCATTGTGAAAACAAGCTCCACTTTTTGTGTCTGATATATTTTATCCACCTTTGCTCCCAAAAGAACGCTTTTAAGCTCTCTTGTTAAAAGATTGAGATAAAGTCCGTCAAGAGCCATTTTTAAAATTCCTCCGCGGCAGGCACAAGCGCCGTTTTGTAAGGGCTTGCCTGCTTTCCTAAATAAACGGGACAGTCCGGGAAGGCATTTTTAAGTCTTTTATACAAAGCCTCGGCGGCAGGGTTTTCAGTATGATAATGACCTGCGGCAAAAAGACTTATTCCCAGTCTCTGAGCCTCCAGAAATTCATGATGCTTTGCTTCTCCGGTTATAAAAGCGTCACAGCCCTGATTCAATGCTTCGGCGGCGTACTCGCCTCCGGAGCCTCCGCACAAGCCGATTTTTTTAATTTTTCCGCCGCCGTCCGTATATTTTACAGGTCCTTTTAAAACCTTTGTCAAATATTCCGCAAGCTGTCCGGCATTTTTAAAATATTTTTCTCCGGCTCTCATTATTGGAAGTCCCTCGCCGTAAAGAACACTGATATTTTCAAGCTCCAGAAGCTCCCCCAAAACATCGTTTACTCCGCCCTGCGCCATATCGTAATTTGTATGGGCAGACAGCACCGCAATATCATTTTTAACGGCGTTATAAACCGGAGTGTCCTTTTCCACTGTCTTCAAAGGAGAAAAAATAAGGGGATGATGGGTAACAATAAGAGAGCAGTTTTTCTCCTTAGCCTGTTCTATTATGCTGTTTGTGCAGTCAAGCGCCGTCATTATTCCGCTGACGCTCATTTCCGGGCTTCCCGCAGCCAAGCCGCTGTTGTCCCACTGACACTGTGTGTCATAGGGTGCTATTGAATTCAGATAATCGTATATTTCCCGAACCTTCATAAAATCACCGTTTTCAGCTTATATTAAATTCTTTTTCAGCCTTTTCCTTAATTTCAAGAAACACTTTCGCTTCATCCTGTTTTCCGCAGGAGGAAAGCCCCTTGTACCTTGATTTGACTATTTCAAGCTGTTTACTTATGTAAGCTCTGCCGTCTTCATTATTAGGCTGTATTTTTTCTCCGAAATAGCAAAGAAAATCGTCAAATTCCTTCTTTTCGCCGCTGTAATACGCGCTTATTACAACATATACCCTGCCGCTGTCACGGCATATTTTTTCATCGTCTATAAAAAATCCGTTTTCCCACAAATATTTTCTCACATCATAAGTATGAGTCATGGGCTGAAGCACGAAATGCTTATTTTTATCTTTAATCCACGGGGCGCCGCTTAGTATTGCCGTTATAAGATTTCCGCCCATTCCCGCTATTACAATTTCTTCCGCATCTTCCGGCACATTTTTTAAGCCGTCGGATAAAATCAGCTGCACTTTGTCTTGGATTCCGTATCTCCTGAGAGTTTTCGCGGCGTTTTCAAGGGGTCCTTCTCCTATGTCGGAAGCAACAGCTCTTTGAGTTTTTCCCGACATAACAAGAAATGCCGGCAGATAACCGTGATCTGTGCCGACATCTGCTGTAAAACGGTTCTCTCTTACCATATCCGCAGCCGTTTTAAGTCTGTTTGTTAAAATTAAGCTCATTTCTCGCTTTTGTTTGCGTTAAGCTTCGCTACAAGCTCGTCTGCGTCTACTCCGTGTACCATGCACGCCTGCTCGATTGTTTCCGATCTTGCGGAAGGACAGCCTAAGCAGTGCATTCCCATTTCAAGAAAATAAGGCGCAAGTGTACGGTCAGCGTCAAGGATTTCTCCGATTGTTGAATTTTTTGTTATTTCCATTTGTATTGCCTCCAAAATATATTTTATTTAATTTTATTTTTTTCGCAGTTTGTTTTTGCTATAAGATATTTGGGTCTGTTTTTAACCTCGGTATATATTCTTGCCATATACTCTCCGGCTATGCCTATACACAAAAGTATCATACCGCCTACAAGAAGCACTGCCGTTAAAACAGCTCTGTCACCCAGATAAAATGTATGTCCCTTTACAGCTAACATTACAAGTACGGAAAGTCCGTATATAAAGCCCAGCACAAGAGACAGAATTCCGCAGTAGGTGGGTATTTTCAGCGGCGTCATGGTGTAGCCTATAATTCCGTCAATTGCATACTTTAAAAGCTTTCTTATTGACCACTTTGTGGTGCCTGCGGCTCTCTCTCTGTTTTCATGAGGAAACCACTTTGTATTAAAGCCCACCCAGCTGAAAATTCCCTTTGTAAATCTGTTGCTCTCAGGCATCGAAAGAATTGCCTCAACAACGCTCCTCTTCATTATTCTGAAATCCTGTGCGCCTTCGTCAATATATGTTTCGGAAATTCTGTTTATTACCTTATAAAAGCCTGCCGACAAAAAGCTCTTAATCTTTGACTCGCCTTCCCTGTCCACTCTTTTGCAGGCTGCGACATCATAGCCTTCTTCATCAACTGCCTTAATCATTTCAGGTATTAAATCCGGCGAATGCTGTAAATCGGCGTCGATAAAACCGGCAAAATCTCCCGTGCAGTGCTCAAGACCTGCAAGCATTGCCGCTTCCTTGCCGAAATTTCTCGAAAAAGAAATAAATTTTACCCTTGAATCCTTTTTTGCAAAATCCTCAACAATACTCAGCGTCGAATCTCTGCTTCCGTCGTTCACAAAAAGCAGTTCAAATTCATATTCCGCGCATTTATTTATTATATCCGTCATCGACTCATAAAAAGCCGGCAAGACCTCGGATTCATTGTAACAAGGAACGATAACCGAAACCTTTTTCATTTTCTCACACTCTTTTTAATGTAATCGTAATTATTATATCACACAAAAATTATAAAATAAATACCTTTGAAGAATTTTATATTGACTTGAATATTTTTTATTTGTAAAATATTTATATAATTTTCATTATTATTTTCCGGAAGTGGATTTATGGGACTTATAAGCAAAAAAAGAAGAAAGAAAAAAGCTAATAAAGGAATGTTTGAAAAAATAACTGTTGCAGGGAAAGCTCTTCCGGTTTTGAATTTTTTTCTTTACAGCGACTCAAAAAGCCCTGACAGATATATTGAGCTTGCCGCCGAAAACGAAATTCCGGCGCTACATTTCAGCGAGCTTCAAATGGACATTTTTCTGACATCAAAACAGCTTCACTTAGATGTTTCTTTCTGCGACGCTTACGCAGACGGAAAATTTAAAATATATAAATTCAAAGTCAATTCTTTAAAAGAATATTTCAGATAACAAACAGGCAAATACAAAACCCCGGAGCTTAAAGCTCCGGGGCAAACTTTTTCAAGTTTTATCCGATATTAAACAGATTTCTGAAGAATTCGGCTATCTTCTTGAAGAATTCGGCTATCTTCTTGAAGAACTCGATAAATCCGTTGGAAGCAACGCCTTCATCGTCAAATATACCTTCAAAGTACTTATTAAGGAAGCCCTTAAGGTCGTTTGCAAAGTTGCTGAGTATAGGCTCGTTGCTGTCTGTGAGAAGCTTCAGGATGAACTGCCATGAGTTGTTTACATCATGGTAAATATCATCAGTTTCTTCAAGTGCATTCTCAAGTCCGTAGAAGATATAGTACAGAACATACAGTGCCTGACCCATTCCGGGATCCTCGCTTGCGGATTTTGCAAGAGATTCAAGCATTGTGCATACCGACTTGTAATTATCCTCGTTGGGAATGTATTCCTTAAGCAGACCTTTAACCTTTTCGATGTTTTCATCGGAGGTGATAAAGTCAATTGCTACACGAAGAACGATTGTAAGCATATCCGCCTTGTCAAGCTCTGAAGCATACTCCATGGTGTAGTATGTTTCGCCGTTCTTTGACTGGTATGTTACTACCTTACCTACCGTGAACTCTGCGATAAGATCCATTGCGAAAGGCGTAAGGTCATATCCGGTTGATTCCTTAACGGCATCAAGAGCAAAGTTTATAAGATATTCAAAATCGTATGTGCTGAGATCTATGCCCAGGAAGGATTCAACTGTCTGTTCGCCGATTGCAGGCTCAAGAGCCATAAGAACTGTATCTACAGTGTTTACAATGTTCTTGAAGCAGGTGTCAAGTCCGTTTGAGTTGATAAAGTAGATTACTGCGGGAAGCATATTCAGTATCTCGTTCGCAGGATCTGCCTTTACGGCTTCAATCTTATCAAATACGGGATTTACGATTGCTTTTATTGCAGCATTGGGATCTGCGGCAATTGCGGCTTTGTACTCATCGGGAGTAAGAACATTCTCACATCCCAGAGCCTCAAGAATAGGAATTATACCGTATGCGTAGCCCTCTGAGCCGGGGATTGTAATAGCATCTTCGCCCTCAATGTTAAGCAGCAGGCTTATGTCCTCACCGTTAAGAAGAACATTGATGAGAGGTACCGCAGGAGCGGCTATCTGACAAAGAGCTGCTGTAAAGGATGCTCTGTCGCCGTCTGTTACGGTAACTGTCATGTTATCCCACGCGTGAATATCAACGCCGATTGCGTTCTTGAGAGCGCCGGCAATATACTTGCCGTAAGGCTCAAGTGATGTAAGCTGGCTCATTGCGTCTTTGAGTCCGTTAAGAATTGCGTCCGCATTTGCCTGAGTGTAAATATTGCCTTCTACAAGTTCTTCAATAATAGAGTCAAGATTTTCAATTTTAATTCCGTCTATCTGAAGTCCTGAGAGACAAAGGAAGTTGCCGATAAATGCTTCAAGATGATCTACTACATACTGAGCCTTGTCTTTTGTCCAGTACTCATTGTAGGTGCCTGTATATCTGTTTGAAGACTCAATTGCCGTAAATGTCTTGTCGGTATTTGCGTATTCAGTGTAGTACCATGAGAAGTCCTGCATGGGCTTTGCTTCTTTTATGTTAAGCATATTCTTAATGGTACTGTAAATATCGCTGCCGAACCATGTTGTAAACTGTTCTTCATTCTTGTCATAGGAGAGAACATCAACAAACAGTGAAAGGATTATTGTGAGCATATCTCTTCTTGATTCCTCATCATTGTAGGACATATAGAATGCTCCGCGTCCGTTTGCAGATGTGAAATATTCAACATCGCCGATGAAGAAGGAGGTTATAAGCTCCTGACATTTTTCAGGAATATAGAGATTAAGCTTCTGCTCAAGAATATCGAATATCGTATTCCATGTAATATCGGAAAGCGGGAAGCCTATTGCTTCGTCGATATTGATATCGCCAACAACAGGTGAAAGCTTTTCGATTATTGTGTAAACGGGAGCCATAAGGTTGTTTACAGATACCTTTACGCCGTCTGCGTTAATGAAGTATACAACATTGGGAAGAAGCGCAAGAAGTACATCAATGGGATCTTCGCCTACTTCGTCGATCTTATTTGTCAGAGCATAGAGAACATCCGTTACAGCCGTTCCTACATCGTAGGTTCCGTCCGCGTTAAGGTATGCGGATGCGGGCTTGATACCGGAATCAGTGCCGTCGTAATTCATTGTGCAGCCGAGAGCCTCAAGGATGGGTACAAGGCCGTATGAATAACCTTCTCCGCCGTTAATTGTGATTATGTCGTTGTACGCATAAGTACCGTCGGGATTCTGTTCTGTTCCTGTAAAGAACTTGTAGTCCGTGCCGAAGAACAGCCAGGAAATAAGGCTGTGTGCAGGCTCCAGTACCTCAGCCAGTGCAGCTACAAAGCTGTCTTTGCCTGTGATATTCCAGTCCTTGTTGCAGGTTACGGAAACTACCTTTCCGTCAGCGTCTGTTTCGATGTCGCAGTAGTCGAACCATGCTTCAATATCCGTATCAAGAACTGCGTCTACAAGACCTCTGATTGTTCCGTTAAGGTTTACAAGAAGTCCTACTACCTTTTCAACGAGCATATCAAGATATTCTTCTTTATAAAGATCCTTGTTAATTGCAGCATTAAAGAGTGTGCTGATATCGCTGCCCTGTGTAGCAGTAACAATTTCATTTATAAGATCCGAAAGCACGCTGTCGAGATAGTCTGCTGTTTCCTTGTTCCAGTTGTTTGTGTACTGAAGGTAAACTATTGAATGTTCGGGCAGTTCGAAGTTTTCAAGATTGCTGTAATCAAAGTCATCTCCGTACATATATGCCCATTTAATATCTTCCATATCGGTTACGACATCTTCAAAGATTCCGAGAACCGCATTGTAAATATCCGTTGCAGTTGTGGACTCTGTGGCTTCGTCGATCATACCGAAGATGATATCGCCGTTTGTCTGGGTATCATTTGCCTGATACTGAAGCGACTCAATAAGGGCTGTTATAAAGATTGTAAGAGAGTCCGCAGTATCAACTGTTGTTGTGTAAGCTGTTCCGATTACGGAATCGTACTGTACTCTGCCTGCGCAAAGTCCGTCAAGACCTGCCTGAACAAGCTGGCTGTCGTAAAGCTTTGTGCCCAGATAGTCGTCTGCAATCTTAACTATATTGGAAAGTGTAAGATTATTGAGATCTATTTCGATGTACTTGTATTCGGGATCATCCGAAGGCTTATAAGTGCCGGAAAGAAGATCCAGTATGCTGTTAACATCAACTGTTCCCGTATTGAGAAGGTCGGAAACAAGTACGGAAACTATAGCGTTGACATCAATGTCAATTATCGGACGAACATCGTCAAGAAGCACGAGTATCGGCATCAGCATATTGTGAAGCGTTGTTGAAAGTCCGTTGCTCTGAACAAAGTAAATCAGCTTGGGAAGAAGATCAACTGCCTTCTTGATTGTGTTGCCCTCAAGCATATAATCTACCCAGTCAAAGAGCTGGTTGGTAAGATAGTTAAACGCCGCAGCGTCGCCGTTTGCATCGCAGTATGCGTTGTACTCAACCTGATCCATAACATCGGTTATGCCAAGCATTTCAAAGAGTACGCCTACTGAATTTGCATAGCTCTCATAACCCAGAATGGTTATGGCGTCGTTGAAGAGTGCGAGATCCTCGCCCTTGAAGATAAGCGCTATAAGAGGAGCAAACTCATCGCAGAGACCGCAGAAGATGCCTACAAACGCTTCTCTGTCGCCGTCTGCAAATGCAGCGCCGTTGTAATTCCATGTGATTACGCCTTCATCGCTTACGGAGGCAGTAACGCCGGTATCGTTTACATAGCCTGCTTCACCGGGAGCAACAGGTGTCAAACCGTACTCAGCCGCTGTATCCGGGAACAGGTATCCGAATGCGTCATACCAGATTGTAAGGTCAACGCCGAACTCTCGTTCAATAAGATCATAAACAAAATCATTATTAAGAGCTACGCCGAGAGTTACAAGTCCGCCAACCATGCCGGTTACGGCTTCGTTGTTGAACAGTCCTGCCAAAGCATTCTGAAGAGCTACATTAATCTGAGTTTCCTCAGCGCCTGTAAGCTCAAGAACAGATTCAAGAAGAGCGTCAACATTGTCTACAACATACTGAGCTTTCGCTTTTGTCCAGTTGTTGCCGTAGTTAAGGTATACTATTGATGCGTCGTTTACGCCCTGAATATCGCCGTAGTTATATCCGGATTCATACCAGTCGTACTCTTCCGTATCATATTTTACGGGGTTGAAAAGCTCAACGAGAGCTGCAAGAGCGTTCTTGGGATTGCCGTTTACATTTGCGATTATATTGTAAACAAGCTCCGGAAGCTCAATCGGCTCAGGTTCGGAGCCTTCCTCAGCGTTCATGTTCTGGATAAATTCAATAATATTTTCAACGAATGTTCTGTCGCCTATGGCTTTAACAATGTAATTGAGAAGAACATAGAATACATCTGCTACATCTGCGTCAATTCTGAGTCTTGTTGTGCCTCTCGCTGACGGAGCGTTTGTAACATAGCTGGAGCAGAGTATAATTTCGCCTGCGTTCATTGTGGGAAGCTGGAGGTCTATGCCGAGAGTATCAAACAGGTAGTCAAGAAGAGCGTTAATGTTTGTATACTCGAAGCCCAGCATATCCTTAAGATTTACCATATCTCCCAAAGCAACATTGAATTTAAACGGAGACAGGTTGTTGTTAATAGCGTCTCTGATTGTTCCTTCAAGAAGACTGAGAAGCCAGTCAATAGCGCCCGAAAGCTTAATCTCATCAATCCTTTCAACATTGAGCTTTGCTGTAATCGGGATAACTGTGCTGTCTATAATGTCCTGAAGCTTATCCATTGAAAGGGCATATATAAGAGAAGGAAGCATCTCGCATACTCTTTCGATGGGCTGATATTTAAGCTGCTCTATAAGCTCCATAACCGGGTCAAACAAGCACTTTGCTATTGTGGGACCGTCCGCTGAAGCAGAAGGAATACTGAAGCTGTAGTTAGGATTGAAGTCTGTTACACCTAAAGCTTCCATAAGAGGAATCCAAAGTGTCTTATAAACATTCAGACCGGGGATTGTAATCTGTGCGCCGGCTCTTACCTTTACATCGGGTGTAACCGTATTTATCGGCCATACGCCTGTATCATAGGAAATTGTACCGATTGCGTATGCGGCGTTGCCTACATATTTGTCTAATGTAGCGCCTGCGAGAACTGTCTGAAGAAGAGGAAGAATTGAGTTAAATACGTTTCCGACAACTTCCGTGAAGGAATCGTAATCGGTTACGCCCCAATCGAAATTAACCTTGCCTTCCTCATCAAGAAGAGAGCTCCAGTTTGTGCCGGCTGCATTAAGAGCTGACTTTATAGCTGTATATTTGCCGCCTGAAGGAAGCTTGCTTGCAAGATCGGCAGGATAAATATATACGCCCAGAGCCTGCATAAGGGTGCGGATTGAAGATGTTCCCTGCTGACCGTCAACATACAGGTCAAGAGTTCCTCCCAGACCGGAAACACCGAAAGCGCCTAAGTTAATTCTTGCGGCAGCGTTGGGATCGGGTGATGTTGTAATACCGTCAATGCCCAGAGAACCGAGATCTCCGAGAAGCTCAGGTATCAGATCACAAACCATGGGGAACAAGGCTCCTACAAGAGTGTTAACCATGTCGTTGGTAAACAGGTTTGAAGTAAGAATCTCGTCGATTGCTTCGGAAAGGCTTGAATACGCAACGCCCTCTTCGCTTTCAAGTCCGACAAGATTACAGAAATCTTCGGAAGTAATAAATTTGTCAAGCTTTTCGACAGTGTCAAGAACCTTCTGCTCCGTAACATCATAATTGTCATCAGCGCCGTCTCTTGCAATATCGTTTTCATAGCCTAACTGATTGCCGTTTTCATCTGTCTGATCTCCCGCGTAACGAGTAATATAAATACCGTTAGCGTCATGATAATGCTTCTGTGTATAAGGAAGTCCGCCTGATGCAACGAAGCTGTTATACTGAGCAAGAAGACCGTTTATGCTGTTGTAAATAGCCTTATGAGCGCTGTCTACCCAGCCCTTGCCGTTTGCATAATCATATAATGTCTGATCAAACTTATCAATTGATGTTTTAACGCCTATAAAGTTCTCAAAGTTTATAGTCGTTGACATATCTGCATAGGATTTGATTATATCAAGCTGTGCGTTGTTGCGGTCGATTATATTCTGCTTAAGTCTTGCAATATAATCGGCTACAGCTGTTGTAAGAAGATAATCCTGTTCTTCGTAAGTAAATGTAAATACGGAAGCTGTTAACTCCTCGCCTATAACACCTTTATATGTATTGTATGTATTGTTAAGAGCTGTCTGCTTAACCGTGTCAAGATTATATCTGTTCTGAACCTCGTCATTTGTCCATGATGCAATATTTGCGAAGATATAGGGAATGAAATATGTAAAATACGCATCATATTCAACCTGAGCGTCTCTTGTATCTATCTTGGTCTGAATTGCAGTGCGGAATGTGCTTATATATCCGAAGCCGTCTGCAAAAACTTCGTTTACGGCTTCAACTGAGAACTGATTCCACGCTTTTTCATAACCGTTAAACTTATCCTTAAGAGCCGCAAGCTCAATGTCGGTTATATCGTCCTTATTTTCAGGATCGGCAAGCTTAGCTTCGTTAGCCGCTATATCCGCATCTATGGAATTTTTCAAAACGCGAAGCTGGTAAAGCTCCATATCGTAATAAAGAGCGTCCATAAACTCTTTGGAGTTTTCAAGAGAGAAGTTTTCATAGCCTTCATAGTTTGCAACTACAAAATCGAAAACCTCTGCGGGATAATCCTTAACTACATCGTAAGCGTTTGTCAATACGGTATAAAGCTGTTCCATTTCAGTGTAATTCTGATTGTCGTAAGCTTTGCCGGTATTGGCAAGCAATATCTGCATCTGAGGCTGAGCCATTACAACCTGTTTTGCAAACAAAACTTCGTTCAGATATGTTTCAATGGCAGCCGTGTCAAAGAAATGAGAAATTACCTGTGTTGCATACTTTGTATTCATCTCATTGTACTTGGCTACCGCTTCATCATAAAGAGTCTGAAGCTCTGCCGCTGTCATGCCAAGCATATCCTCTGCCGCCGTGCCCAGACGGGCAGCATCAAAATAGCTCGCATAGCTCTGGAGCTCTGCCTTTGCCGTTGTATTTGTTGAATTAACGGTTCTTGTTACAGAGGACAGATAGTTCCAGATATATGATGTCCACTTGTGAGTATAATAAGTTACATCATGCGCATCGCATCCGCTGCCCTCTTCTACAGTTCTCTGAGACTGGCTTGTCTGAGAAGCGCTTTTGCTTGTGGTATGAGTGTACTTATATGTGATTTTCGTGGGGAAAGACTGAGGTATATCCGCTATTGAGTCAAATGTAAGCAAATAGCTGTTTACATCAACGGTAACTGCTGATGTTTTTGTAACCGATGATGAAACATTGCCGTTATACGACACATTTCCGTTGTTTGTGAGATTCGTGCCGTTGCTCATGCTGGACCGGTCTTCCCAGCTGCCTGACTTAGACTGCCTTGAAGAATAACCGTATGTGGTCGTTCCGTTGGGATAAAGCACCTTTTTAACAAATTCTGCCTGGCTGGAGCCTGCGCTGTAACCCAAAAGAGATATCACTCTGTTGTAGAGAGTGTCCGATGAGTTGTAGCTCGCAGTTGTTCCGGTTGTTCTGACGCCGTTTACCGCGTAATCGTAAACAGCTTCAGCCGCAGCCAAGACCTTTCCGTCATCGCCGGTAAAATTCCAGGAATTGCCGCTGCTTGATGAGCTTGACGCTGATGACGCCGCAGCCGTTACAAGGTTTTTAACCTGGGCAACCGTATAACTGGAAGCCGCTGCCGCCGTCAACGAAAATCCCGATAAGCAAACAGAACAAGCACTGAATATCATCAGCAATGACAAAAAGACGCTTAGTGTTCTTTTTGCGATTTTCATGTTGATTTCTCCTTTTCTTAATATTTAATAATTAATATCATGCTTTTGTCACAAACAAACAAAAAACACTGACACTTATCATAAATATGTTATCACTAAATATAAAATAATTCAATAAGTTGTATATTTAAAAACAGATTGTTTACATTGATATATAAATTATACAACATTTGTTCACAAAATATTAACAATTCAATTCTTTTTTTGTTGTTTTTTTAACATATCGGCTTTAGCTTTATGCTTTTGGGCTTTCTTTTTATGTCTGTTCCTTTGGCGATTTTCTATCTTTCCGGAAATATTATCCGTAAACTCTCTTATTTGCCAAATAGTATATTGTCTCGGTTCCGGAATAACGGAAAACATTTTCACCCTGTAAAGAATTATTAGCCAAACTATTGCCAGAACAGCTGCGATTATAAGCATTAACTGCCAATATGAAATATTAAAAATAAAATTATAATCTATATCATATTTATAATACCGCTGTTTTTCCCAGCCGAAGCGGGTTATGCAATAGACTATTGTTCCTATGGGATAAAGGGCTCCGCATCTCAGCTTTACTTTTCCCTTGTTTTCAAGAACATACAAAACTACCAGCATTACCGTAACAAGCAGAATAAACGCCGCTTCATAAATCTGTACGGGAAAAACATAATCTCCTGCTACTTTATTGTAAAGCCCGTTGTCGTCATGCCAGCCGTAACAGCAGCCGCAGAGAAAACATCCCAGCTTTGCGCAGGTAAAAAAGCAGAATATTCCGGGAGCCATAAAATCCATTATTACCCTGAAGGAATGTTTCAGCAAGGGAGAAACTATCAGCATTCCCAAAGGAATAAGAATAAGTGCCCCTGAAGTCCTCATACTGCTTGTAGGCACTACCTGACCGTCAGTCACAAGCTTTATAACTTCGATGTGTATTTCTCCCATATAACGGGCTCCGACCAAGCCTAAAACAAGAGATATGCCTATGTAAATACAGTAATGCAAAAAGGAAATATTGAATCTCTTTTTTGTATAAAGGCAAATGAGGCAGACGCCTACCAATCCTACTCCGTACATTATTTCATAGATGGTTATTGACATTCCGCCTATTCTGAAAAGCGTTTCCGGAAACATTGAAAATTCGCCTCCTGATTTGATATATTTTTATTTTTCAATGCCGAATATAAATGTTTGCTTTTATTTTTTATGGGCTTTCTTTTTTATTTCTCTTGCTTTTTCCTGATATTTTTTCTCGTTTTGCCTGTACTTTATTTTATTTTTTTCATCTTTTTTTCTTGTTATATTATCAGCTATTATAAATAATCCTATTGCTTCCTTTTTCAGAGGGCAGCTTCTGAATTTTTCTGAGCCGTACAAAATAACGAGCCATACTGCGGAAAATACAACCGCCGCGACCGACCAGCACTGCCAGTATGTAAGCCCGGCAAAAAAATCTTTTTCCGCCTCAACGCCGTAGTATCTGAAATTCTCCCAAAACAGTCTTGCGGAGCAGTAAATAATAACGCCGGCCGGATACAGGGCGCCGGCTCTTATTTTTTTTGACTTTAATGCTAAAACAATAAGAACTGCCGTCACGGCAAAAGTACATATTGACTCATAAAGCTGCACGGGAAAAACATTACACTGAATTATATGATTGTAAACGCCGTTTTCAGAAGGCACTCCGTAACAGCAGCCTTCCATAAAGCAGCCGAATTTTGCGCAGGCAAGAATAAAAAATATACCGGGAGTCATATAATCGGAAAGATGCCGGAAGGTTTCCCTGACAAACAACGAAAGCAAAAGCATAAAAAACGGCAAAAACATAATTGCGCCGAAAATACATACCCCGGAATTAGGAATATATTCGCCGTTTGTCACCGCATCCAAGGAAGCGGCATAAATTTTTCCCATAAGCTTTGCGCCTAAAACTCCGAAAACAAAAGTTATCAAAGTATAAACGCCGGCTTTAAGCTTTGATAAATCATATTTTTTCCTTGTGAGAATACAAATCACGAACATACCCGCTATACCCACAAGATACATAAGCATATACAAGTCTATTTCAAAACCGCCGATGCTGAATAAAACATCCGGATACACAAAAACCATCCTTTTAATAAATTCAAGCGCACAAGCAAAACAATTTATTTAAAAGTATGTAAGTATCGTATAAAAAATTTGCCAAAAAAAGCTGCTTGTTATTTAATTATAACAAGCAGAAAAAATTGTGTCAAGAAAAATTTATTTTATATTTTCATTTTCACATATTAAATGTTTTATTTCACATAAGCCCCTTGTCTTTTAAAGCTTTTTTCGCTCCCGATGTCTGTCTTTTCTGTGAAAAAACATACTGCATTAAAAAGGAAGGAATTTTTGACGATGCAAGCTCCCGCAGTATATTATTTTCAAGAGGAGCGCCGCTCTTAATTACAAAGCAGTTCTTTGATTTGGCGTTTTTTCTGGCTTCAACATGAAAACTCCTGTCGCTGAAAACATGAATATTTTCCATGTTTTTTAATTCCTCCGGGAAAAACGGACTTTCATATTTGCTTTCGCCTATCATCACTTCAAAAAACGGATATGTCTGACCGTATAATGAATAAAGAAAATCCCTGTATTCATTTTCATCAGCAACATCAAAAATTATCGTAAATAACGGCTCCGACGCTGCGTCGTTTTTATCGGTATATATATAGGGGAGCCTTATATCTCCGTTATTCTCCTGAAGCTTCCTGAACCTCTCCGGCTTAACAAGCCCGGCGTACTTTTCAAATTCTTCCTTCATAAACGCCAGAGCTTCATTATCCATGTACCAGTATTTTCTGTAAAAATTATCTATGTAATACTGGTATACCATATATATAATTTCCTGACAGTAGGCTTCGTCTCCGTCAACCTGTCCCGTTGCCTTTAAAATTTCAGCCTTTCCCAGTTCATATATTCCCGCAAGGACACGGGATGCCTCCTTTACACTTTCAAGAGGCGATTTTCCCAAAGGCGAAAAGCTTTTTTCATTATTGTTCTCCGATTTTTTTACAATAAAATCATGACAGCCGCTTATTTTTCCGCTTTTCATTACTGCCTTAACGGTAAACAGCAAATCTCCGTAACAGGAAGACTCGGAAAAGCTCATATTATAATGCTCGAAAAGCTTTTTTGAAAAAACCTTGGCGCTGATTTCTCCGCTCCATAAAAGACTGCTTTCAAATTTTTCAATTACCGGCATTCCCGAAAGCATATCAAGCTTTCTGTCATATTCATACTCACTGCCCAGTAATTTCAGGCATCTGCCGGTAATAACATCTGCGTCGTTTTTTTCGATTGTATTAATTATTCCCTCGGCGGAACCGGGATGCAAAACATCTCCGCTTTCAAGAAATAAAAAATGTCCCGTTTTTGCCCTTTTCACTCCTGAATTTCTTGCGGCAGCCCTTCCCTGATGCTCCTGAGCCGTGTAATAAAAATCTACATATTCCTTGCAGTATTTTCTGCATATTTCAGCCGTCTTATCCGTTGAGCCGTCGTCCGATATTATTACCTCAAAATCCTCAACTGTCTGAGTAACCAAGCTTTCAAGAGTTTTTTCAATACTGTCCTCTCCGTTATATACGGTAACGATAACTGATAAACGGTTCATTAATCCTGCTCCTTGCTTTTTATTATGCTTTCAGCTTTTTCTATATCCTCCGGATAAGTAAGCTTAATATTGTCCCTGCTTCCCTGAACAAGGCATACCTTTTCTCCCTTTGCAACAAAAACGGAACAAGCGTCCGTATATTGTTCAAATTCCTCCGGCGTCATATTTTCATAAAGCTCCGTAATTTTTTTTACGCTGAAGCTCTGGGGCGTCTGTCCGTGAAACATGGTGCTTCTCAGTGGAATACTGTCTATGAATTTTCCGTCAGAGCTTTGAAGAATAGTGTCAACGGCAGGTATAACCGTGTTGCCGGCTCCGTATTTTTTTACGGCTTCAATATTTTCATTTATTATCCTGTCGTCAATAAAGGGTCTTACAGCGTCATGGGTCAGAATTATGTCCTCATCCGAAACTTCTCTCTCTTTTTTTATGCTTTCAAGAACATTGTAAAGAGTTTCGTTTCTGTTGCCGCCGCCGCATATCACCTTTATGTTTTTAAATTGTATATATTTATTTATAAGCTCTCTCATATATTCCGTATAAGAAGCCGAAACGGCAACATATATCATATCTGTTTTGCCGCTTTTTATAAAAGCATCTATGCTTCTTATAATAACGGGTCTGCCGCATATATTCAAAAACTGTTTGGGAAGATCTCCTCCCATCCGCAAACCGCTTCCTCCTGCAAGAACAGCCGCATATATCACGGTATCCGCCTCCCGATATTTTTATGATTTGTCTTCTGTTTTACGCCGTTTTTTCACAGATAAAGCATTTTAAAAATATTTTATCCGTTTTTATATTTCTTGTCAATATTCACTCTGGCTTAACTGTCCTGCAATAATTAAAGCATATTTTTGATTTCCGGACACTCGGGCAATTTTTCAAAATTATAAAATTTTTCAGCGTTTTTAAAAAGGAAAAGCTCTTTTTCATCTTCTGAAATCAAAGGCGATTTCACTATGAAATCATAGCTCATTTTATAAGTGATTTCCACCATTGTCCTTGGGTAATCGCTTCCCCACATAAGCTTTTCAAAGCCGCAGATTTCAGAGGCTTCAAGTATTGCCTTTACCGCCGAGGGATATGGATAGAACTCACTGTTGAAAAGCCATGTAATGCCGCCGCTTTCAATATATACATTTTTATGCCTTGCAAGCTTTATCTGCTCCAGCCAGCCGCCGACAGTTACCATTCCGAAATGTCCTATTGCAGTTTTCAGAGACGGATACTGCTGTATAAGCTCCCGAAGCTCCCCTGTCTGTCTGCTGCCCTCGGCTAAATCTATTGAAATAAACATTCCCTTTTCCTGCGCTTTTTCAAAAACACCGCTGTGCTTTAAAAGGTTCTGCTCCCTGAGTCTTCCGGCGCAGATTTTTATTCCGTCAAAGCCTTCCGTTTCCGTCTCCGTATTTTCGAGATAAAGGGAACAGATTTTCAGTCTGTTTGGATATTTGCTTTTTGCGGTTTTTAAGTAATCGTTCTGATTGCCGTCGATTTCCTCCTGAGTTATAACGGCTCCGTTTACCATGGCGTAGTCCATATTGGCAATAAGCCTTTCCGCCGTGTTCTCGCAGTCGGTCATATAAGGCGGCATCATCTGCCGCACTTCTCCTCCGAAATCGCTTTTCCCGTTTTCCAAAGGCGTAACGGCTCTCCCGTCAACTAAGCCCTTCTGGTTTTTCCACAAATGAGCGTGAGCGTCTATAATCATGGCTTGCGCCTCCGTTTTTAAGTTAATTTCCGTCAAAGCATATTAACAGCTTCGCAAGGCTTCCGTCGTTATGAGCCAGAGCGTTAAACGCCTTTTCTGCTTCGTCAGCAGGATAAACTCCGCTTACCATTTTAAGCACATCTGCCTTTCCTGCCGCTGTCAAATCAATAAGCTCCTCAAAATCTCTTGTAAATGCGTTCCTTGAGCCGAAAACATTAAGCTCCTTTTTAAGAAGCACGCTGTGAAGGAAGGTTGTTTCTCTTTTTCCGTTTCCTATAAGTATAACATTGGCTCCCGTGGCTGCCAAATCAATGCAGTTTAAAAATGTTTCCGGCTGTCCGCAGGCTTCAACGGTTACGTCAAACATATTTCCCTTTGTAAACTCCTCTGCACAATCGCCAAGGCCTTCATTTTTTATATTAACTGCTTTGTCTGCGCCGTACTCCAGGGCAAGATTAAGCCTGCTGTCAAGCAAATCGGCAATCATTACATTTGCACCCATGGATTTTGCCTTAATAAGGGCAAATAATCCGATAGGCCCTGCTCCCATAATAAGCAGGTTGTCCCCTTTTCTTATCTCGGCTCTTGACAAGGCATGACAGCTTATTGAAAAAGGCTCTATCAGCGCCAGCTCCTTTGCCGAAAGTCCTTTTCCCGGTATGATTCTTTCAACAGGCATGGCTATGTATTCACAGAAGCTTCCGTCTCTCTGGACGCCCATGGTTCTGTTGTCGGTACAGGCGTTTACTATTCCTCTTTTGCAGGAATAGCACTGACCGCAGTTAAAATACGGATTCGCCGTTACAACATCTCCCGCCTTCAAGCCTTTTGAATTTTCACCGATTTGTACTATCTCTCCGCTGAATTCATGTCCCGGAATTCTGGGATATGTTGTAAAGGGCTGATTTCCCGTAAACGACGCCACGTCAGCTCCGCATATTCCGCAGTATTTGATTTTTATAAGGGCTTCGTTTTCTTTTACCTCCGGCATAGGTATTTCTTCCGTTGCAACCTGTCCCGGCTTGATTATTTTTACAGCTTTCATATTTATTACATCTCCGTGTCGATATATTCCTTATTCCAGATTACCGCTGTTTTTAAAGGCGCTCCCTTTGAGTATATTTTATTCCGGTAGGCGTCTATAGGGTCCTTTATAAATTCATCCTTGTCAATAAGCTCCACAAGGCTTCCGAATTCGCTTTCGCACAGAATTTCTATTGCCTGCTCCATGTGCTTTCTCGTAAAGTTAATTGATGACAGTATAACCTGATTTTTAAAGCCGAAGGGCATTGTGTCAAAGGTTATCTCAGGACCTAAGGAAAAGCTGTCGTATATTCCGTTGCAGCCCAGCACGCCTTCCTTAAAGGCTATTCTGTGCTCCGTTTCCGCTCCTGAGGTGCCCACGAAAACAGTGGCTGTTCCTCCCAGTCTTTTAATAATTTCGGCGGCTGTTTCCCTTTCGTCCATACTGCCTGTTGACAGGTATTCCGCCCCAAGATGTCTTTTTACGAATTCAGCCTTTTTGCTGTCTTCAGGACTTCTTGCGGCAAATAGAATTTTTGCACCGGGATGATTTCTTCTTATCTGGTCGCCTATAAACAGTCCCGTGGTTCCCAGTCCGAATATTACCGTCCTTAAAAAAGTATATTCGGCGGCTTTCTTTTCCGCCTCCTGACGGGAGCACTTTTCATGAGCCTGCACAACTCTGAAAAGCTGGGCGGCGCCTATGTCGCACATTCTCTCATGCTGGAACACCGCGCAGGCATAAGGGTCCGAAAACACAAGCTTCTTCGCCAGGGACAGCGGAAGCTTTTCAAGTCCGTCATATTTTTCCGGCAGATGCAGAAGCATATCCGGATTAAAATAATTCATATCGCAGAAAAGTCCGTCGGCTCCGTCGCAGCCGTATTCAAAATATGTTTCCTCTTCGGTAAAGCGGGTAGGGTCAAAGCTGTCGCCGCCTCTTATAAGAACAATTCCGAACCTGTTTTCCGAGGGTATCCGGACTACCCCCTCATGACCGTTGATAAGCCTGTTTTCCCCCTTTGGAAACTTTGGGGAAAGCATACCTTTTTCACCCATTTTCATAAGCTCCCAGTCCGTTCCGCAGAAACCGCAGAAAACGGGATATGCCTCGATTCCCTCTTTTTCCTCTTCTCCCCTGAGTCTTCGTCTTTTCGGGTTTATTAAATTGATTTCTCCGTAACGAAGAGGCTTTTCACTGCTGTTTACAAAATATGCGGCGTTTGTTTTCATTGCGTCACTGCCTTTCGGTTTAAATCTTTAAAATCGGTATAATATTTTTAATAACAGCAAACATAATTACAGCCGAAAAAATTTACGATAAAAAATAAGCTATAATTATTCTACACGGTAAAAAAAATCAAGTCAATAACAATAAAAATATGAAATTTAATTTTTTTGTTTTACCGCCGATTACATGAAAAACAAAAACTCCCTTTGAGAAAAGTGTGTTCTCTCTCAAAGGAAGCATATAAAAGATTAATCCGGCAAATGCTTTTTCCGTAAAGCTAATATTTAACGGGCAATCCCATTAAGGGACTGCCCGGTTATCATCAATTATGATATTTTTCTCCGATTTAATACAGCTTTGCGCCTGCCGGAATATGATTGTCCACCATCAAAAGATGGAGCTTTTCTTTGCCTTCCTCACTGTGTACTGC
>CALYBJ010000033.1 GCA_944412445.1 uncultured Clostridia bacterium | reverse complement strand
ATAAGGGATGCCGACATGAGCGATATATATCAGTGGCTTGCCGGGGTCTTGCCCAAGTCAAAAACAGACGAACTGCTTCATGATAATCCTAAAAAGATATTGCTTGACATGAGCATTTAAAGGCATGAAATGAAATTTATAATTTTATGAAAGGAGCGGTATGGCGGCTTAAAGTGCGCCGTGCCTGAGAAAATCCAGATGAGACTTTTAAAAATATTCATAACGGTGCTTTTTGCGGCGGTAGTTTCATTTTCCGTCTATGTGTTTCTTGGGGAGAAAACCGATTACAACGCGCCCGTTATAAGCTGTGATACCGATACGATAGAAGTTTCCGTAAAAGACGGAGAAGAGGAGATTTTAAAGTATGTAACGGCGTCGGACAAAAAGGACGGAGACATAACCTCGGACATAATCATAGAAAGCATATCCTCTTTTGTTGCTGACAATCGCGCAAAGGTAACATTTACTGTTTGTGATTCTGACAATAATGTTACAAAGCTTGAAAAGGATTTGGTTTATACCGATTATACCAATCCTGTTTTCAGCATAGCTAAGCAGCAGGTATATTATACAGGAGCCTCAAAGGTGGATCTTCTGGACGGCGTAACGGCAGAGGATGTACTCGAAGGTGATATTTCGTCAAGAATAACAATTAAGGAATCGCTGGTTGATTTGTCTCAGCCGGGAGTATATCCGGTAACATACAGGGTAACCACTTCAAAGGGTTCGTTTTCGGAAATTACCGTTAATGTATATGTGTATGACGGCAGATTGTCCGAAAGCATAATATTAAAAAATTATCTTGTATACACCGACATTAACAAGAAAATTAATCCTGAGACATTTTTGTCTTCTTATCCAAAGGAGATGCTTGATGAGGATTATTCGGAAGACTATAAATACGAGCTTAAAATTACCGATGAAACGAATTATCAGAAAAGCGGAACTTATTATGTAACATACAGACTTGTAAGAACGCCGAAAGAGGAAAACAGCAGCGCTGCTGAAATTCTGGGTGAGGCATATCTTGCCGTTGCAGTGAGAGGGTGAGTGAAATGCGGGAGCTTAGAGCTGATTATATAAACTGGTATACAGCCGTAAGAGATATTTTAAGGAATATCTGGGTAGTGATTTTGGCTGCTCTTGTTGGCTTTTTAGGAGTAAGAGCTTACTATAATTTTACCTATGAGCCTTATTATTCATGTTCAACAACAATCGCGGTAAGCGCAACGGAGTCCGGTATATACACTTTTTCAAACTTAAATAAGACAATCGAAGCTGCGTCCACATTTCAGGAAATGTTTCAAAGCTCATATTTCAGAGAAAAGCTTTCTGACCTTACGGGCACAGAGGTAACGGGAAATATAAAAGCACAGCAGATAGAGGAGACAAATTTAATAGTAATTTCATACTCATGCTCTTCACCTGTTGAGGCATATAGAATACTGGTGGCAATAGTTGAAAACTATAATGAAATAACGGATCACAGTTTTAAAAACATGATAATTAATACTATTTCGCCTCCGGCAGTGCCTGTTGCCCCGGCAAATACGATTTCATATCATAATTATGATGTTATTGCGTTTGCATTATGTGCGGCGGCAGTCCTGCTTATAATATTTGCGTATTCATATTTCAGGGATACGGTAAAAAATATAAGCGATGTTGAGGAAATGCTTGACACAAAGCTTTTCGGAGTAGTTTATCATGAGGAGAAAAACAAGACTATTAAGTCCAAGCTCAGGTTTACCCATTCCAAAGCGCCTCTTATGATAACAAACATACTGATAAATTACAGATTTACCGAAACCTTCAGGGTTATGGCGTTAAAGCTTGAATATTTAATGAAGACAAAGGACATTAAGACCTTGATGCTTGTAAGCTGCGGAGAAAACGAAGGAAAATCCACAGCGGCGGTAAACATCGCGCTGGCGCTGTTGTCAATAGGAAAGAAAACGCTTCTGGTTGACGGAGACTTCAGAAAACCGGCTGTTTATAAATTTTTCAGTGGAGCGTCCGGGAATGATGAAAAATATTACGGATTAGGGGAAGTTGTCAGCGGGAATATTTCAATTAACAAGGCTGTCAGAAGAGATAAAAAATCAGGACTTTATCTTTTAAGCGGGGATCAGCAGTACAGAAACAGCGGAGAAATTGTAACGACGGCGAGATTTGAGAAATTTATAGCTTCCATAAAAAATCAGTTTGACATAATAGTGTTTGATACGGCTCCTGCCGCTCTTGTGTCCGATTCGGAAATAATGGCGTCCAGCATTGATGCGGCGCTTATAGTAGTAAGACAGGATGTGGCTCCTGTTCCGGAAATTAACGATATGATAGACGAGCTGAACCAGGGCGGTACGGAAGTGCTGGGATGCGTATTTAACGATGTTCACGCTTTTCCTTTTGCTGAAAACGAAAAGAGCGTTTCCTATGGTCAGTCTTCCGTAATTCAGGGAGAAAGACAGTCGGAAGAAGGTGACGGTATATGAAGAGAATGGCTGAAACAGAAAAAAGCAGAGACATGGCCCTTCAAAACCCGGAAAGGGAACAGGAATTCGACACAACCGTATTTGCCGTTGATTTTGCAAAAGGCTTTAAGAAATTCTGGTACATTATAGTAATTCTGGCGGTTATCGCAGGTACGGCGGCTTTTTACATAAAGTACACATCGTATGTGCCTATGTATCAGTCAACGGTGTCCTTTTCAGTATCTTCCGTTTCTTACAGCTCAAACGGAAGCGCTGTAAGCGCGTCATACTATGACAATACCTCGGCTGCCCAGATGTCAAAAACATTTCCCTATATAGTTTCTACATCTATGATGAGAAACGCTATTCAGAATGAGCTGGGAACGGATTATATAAACGGCGTCATAACGGCGGAGGCAGTTGCTCCGGATTCAAATATATTCAAGGTATCGGTGTCCAGCAGCTCGCCGGAAGACGCTTACAGCATAGTTCAGGCAGTAATTAAGGTGTATCCCGATGTTGCGCGATTTGTTATAGGAAATATTAATCTGAATATTCTTATAAAGCCGTCGCTGCCTGAGGAGCCGTATACAAGCAACAGTGTTTTCGGAGATGTTTTTATAGCCGTATGCGCAGGAATAGCGGCAGGCTGCGGAATAATTTCGGTGTACGCTCTTTTCAGGAATACAATAAGGAAAAAAGAGGATTTCAAGGAAATGCTGAATCAGAAATGCCTTGCGGAAATCCCCAATGTTGTTATACACAGAAAATCTAAGGATAAAAATAAAAAGGCTCAAATACTTTTAATAAAGGATAACAAGCATCCGTTACTTAAAGAGGCTTTCCGTCTGTTAAGGAAAAGAATAACAAGAAATTTGGACGAAAAGAAATCATATATAATAGCCGTAACGTCTGCGGCGGCAAACGAAGGAAAAACAACCGTTGCGGTAAATCTTGCAAGCGCTTTCGCGATGGCAGGATACAGAACAGCTTTGGTTGACTGCGATATAAAAAGGCAGCCTGTAAATAAATACATTGAAAATCCTGAAAGCATTAAGGGATATACAGATGTAATGAATGAAAATGACCTGTCGGCTTTTAAGAGTGAGAACGCAAAAAGTATTTGGAAAACGGCAAGATACAAAGCGGAGGATCATGTAGACATATACTGCACGGGAAATTCAAAAGTTGATTTTTCCTCGGAGAAGATGCAGGAATTTTTCAGATTTTTAAAAGGCAGATATAAATATGTTTTTGTAAATACCGCTCCGGGAGATTCTGTATCGGACGCAGTATCCGTATGCACCCTTTGCGACAAAATTATACCGGTAGTAAAGCAGGATTCAGTTTCAATTGAAAAAATCAGGAGAACTCTTGAATATCTGTCATACACGGGAGCCGATATAATAGGATTCGCCTTTAACGGAGTAAACGAAGGCTTTGCGGGCTACGGCGGTTATTACTACGGTTACGGAAGATACGGCTACGGCAAGTACGGTTATGGCAGATACGGTTACGGACGGTACGGCTACGGAAGATACGGCTACGGCAAATACGGTTACGGCTATGGTGAAAAAGAATACGGCTACGGTTTTGAGGATGATGGAGAAAAAACGGGACATAAGCACTCGAAGCATAAGCACGGCGATAAAGGAGAGCCGGCAAATACAGAGAGCATAGAAAATATTCCTGATTCCGAAATTCCTGACAACAACGCAGAATAAACCAAAACAAAACAAAAACGCTCGGATTATTTGTTCCGGGCGTTTATATTTTTGCAAAATATTAATTTATCTGTATAAGAGAAATTTCAATAAGCTTTCTGTATTTTGTAAATACAATTTTAACGGCGTCTGTTTCAACAGGCTTGCCGGTGCATATTTTCTTGTGTCCTACCGCAGAGCCTCTGTAAAACTTTTTCCACCTGTTTTTAACTTTTATAAAAACAGTAAAGTCTTCTATGTGCTGTCCGTTTCTTATATTCTCTTTAAGAATAACCTTATCAAACATTTCAGTTTTGTTGAAATTTATTGTTATTTCAGGTTTTTTATCGGAGGGCAGGGGACTCCAGAATGAGCCGCCATCCTGAGTTATTACATTTTCGATTTTGCTGAAAGCGTCAAGAGTGCTGGTGGCAGTAACCTTTCCGTCCTTTAAAAGATTATATCCGAAAATGATTTTCAGATCGTGTCCCAGGGCTTTAAGAATTTGAACATCGGTATCGTGAAGCCTGCCTTTTTTGTCAGGAGCCAGTCCCAGCATCAGGTTTGAATTGTTTCCCACTGTTCTGTAGTACATATCAAGGATTTTATCCTTTGTTTTTGCAAGGTAGTCATCGTCTTTTCTGTAAAACCAGTGAGGCCGCATAGGGTAGTTTACTTCGCAGGGAGCCCATAAAAAGTTTGTTTCTCCTCTTATGGCTTTTCTTGAGCCTATGTCGGTTTCCATTTGACCGTATTTTTTCTTTTTAACTGAAAAAGGCACCGAGCCGTCCTCAGCGAAGCTGTAGGAAGCGGGAACGCTGCTCCATTCCTCCTGCCTTGTAACGCCTTTGCCGTTTCCCACCCATCTGCCGTCGGGACCTCTGAAAACAATAGCGCAGTCAGGCTGAAGCCGCCGCACAAGAGAATAAACTCCCTTGTAGTCGAAATCAAAAACCATTTCATCGTCGCATCTGTCGTCAAGCCAAAGAGCGAATATGTCTCCGTAATTCGTAAGCAGTTCCTCAAGCTGTTTTTGAAAAAAAATGTTGTACTTTCCTGAGGGGTCTTTGAAGTATTTTTCGTGCTTGTCCCAAACGGGCATATATATTCCGAATTTCAGGGAAAATTTTTCAGCGGATTCCTGAACCATTTTTACGATGTCGCCTTTGCCCTCCAGCCAGTTGGAATTTTTTACTCCGTAATCCGTAGTTTCCGTCTGCCAGCAGCAAAAACCGTCATAGTGCTTCGCTGTTATAATAACGCCCTTCATACCGCCCAGCTTTATGCTTTCCGCCCACTGGTCGGTATCAATATTTTCGGGGCAGAAGGTTTCGGGCACGGCAAAACCGTCGCCGATTTCCTTTCCTGTAAAGGTGTTCATGCCGTAGTATACAATTCCGTAAAACTCCGTTTCCTGCCAGCTGTACTGCCTGTCGGTGGGTTTGACGCCGGCGGCGATTTCATAAGCTTTCATATAAAACTCCTAACATTAAACAAACAGCCGCTGAGAAAATTTTTACAGCGGCTGAAAAAGACATTAAATTTATTTGCCCGTATCGTTGTTTGTAGCTACAATATCAACTCCGGTTCCGCAAACATTTTCAATAAACACCTGACCGATTTTAACGGGAGCGTTAACGGTAACCTTATTGATTTCCTTCATAACGTCAAAAATAACGCCTTTGGGGATAGGTCCGGAGGTTTTGCAGGGAACAACGGGATGAATTCCCCCGATAACCTTTACCGTGGAATGAATAGAGCGGACGGGATTTGTAATTTCCGTTTTAGCGTATGCTTCGCCTCTTTTGCAGGTGTTGCCGGTTACGGAAAGAACTTCGTTTCCCTCGTATTCAACAGTTATAAGGCAGCCTAAAGGACAGGCTACACAGTTCATTTGCTTTTTCATAACCCTTAATCCTCCACTCTGACTTTAATGGTGCTGTTTTCGCTGAGTCCGGCGAGAATGTCAGCCGGTATTAAAACATTTTCCATTTCACCGGGAGCAAGCTTTACCTTCTTTTTTGAAGAGATAACCTTTCCGTCGGCTTCAACGGTGAGCTTTTTGTTTTTGTAGATGGCTCCGACTCTGAAATAAAGCTTAACATCGTCTTTTGATTTGATATTTACCTTTTGAGGAACGATGTATCTTACGCCGTTTTCGGGAACCGTGTTAATATAAACCTTTTCTCCTGCATTTTTGCCGAGAATGTAGTCTGCCGCGCCCTGCCCGGCAATCTGAGATTCAAGAGTAACATAATCAACAAGGTCGTGAACCTGTAAAACATTTCCGCAGGCAAATATGCCTTCATGGTCTGTTTCTCTCATTTCGTTTACAACTGCTCCGTTTGTAATTCTGTCAAGCGAGATGCCCGCCTGCTTTGTAAGCTCGTTTTCGGGAATAAGTCCCACGGAAAGCATAAGGGTATCGCACTCGATATATTCTTCCGTGCCGGGAATAGGCTGGAGCTTGTCGTCAACCTGAGCTATGGTAACGCCCTCAAGTCTTTCTTTTCCGTGAGTTTCAATAACGGTTGTTGACAGCCTGAGAGGGATTCCGAAATCGTCAAGACACTGAACGATATTTCTGGTAAGACCTCCGGAGAAGGGCATTAGCTCGCAGACAACCTTGACCTCGGCGCCTTCAAGAGTCATGCGCCTTGCCATAATAAGACCGATGTCGCCGGAGCCTAAAATTACAACCTTTTTGCCGGGCATATATCCGTCGATGTTAACGTATTTCTGGGCAGTACCTGCCGTCATAATGCCGGAAGCTCTTGTGCCGGCTATCTGCAAAGCGCCTCTGGGACGCTCTCTGCAGCCCATGGCGAGAATTACCGCCGTGGCTTTTATCTGAATAAGACCGTCCGTTGTATTTACTGCGGTAACGATTTTGTCGTCGCTTACCGAGAGAACCATTGTGTTGACTTTAACATCAATGTCGGTCTGCTTTACAAGCTCAATAAATTTATCCGCGTATTCGGGGCCGGAAAGCTCTTCGCCGAAATAGTGAAGACCGAAGCCCGTATGTATGCACTGTTCAAGAATACCGCCCAAGGATTCGGCTCTTTCGAGAATAACAATTTTCTCAACTCCGCATTCCTTCGCTTTTAAAGCCGCAGCCATGCCTGCGGGACCTCCGCCGATAACAGCAAGATCATAGTTAATCATTATTCCCACCTCACTTTGTTTTGTCGAACAGAATTTTTGAATTTCCGCCGAATTTTGTGATTTCGTTTACCTGGGTGTTAAGCTCTCTTGCGAGAATCTCAACGACCTTTGAGCCGCAGAAGCCGCCCTGACATCTGCCCATGCCGGCTCTTGTTCTTCTTTTTACTCCGTCAACATCTCTTGCGCCGGCGGGAGCTCTTATGGCGTCAATAATTTCACCCTCGGTAATTGTTTCACAGCGGCAGACGATACGGCCGTAAGCGCTGTTTTTCTTAATAAGCTCGGCTCTTTCTTCGTCTGTCATGTGTCTGAATCTTACGGGAGCTTCTCTTGTGTCGTTGTAGTCGTCCCTGGGAGTTATTCCCTCAAAGAGATTTTTTACAATACCGTCAATGTACTGAGCAATGGCAGGAGCGGAAGTAAGTCCGGGAGATTCAATGCCCGCCGCATTAATAAGCCTTTTATTGCTGTCGCTTACGCCTATAATAAATTCGTGTCTGTTCTCATGAGCCCTGAGTCCCGTAAAAGATGTAATGGCGTTTCTTGTGCTTACGCTTGGAATACTCTTTGCGGCAAAGGTTTTAACATTGTTAAGACCGCTGTTTGTTGTGGACACATCTGTTTTGTCATCAATGTCTTCAGCAGTGGGACCCATAAGAAGGTTGCCGTCAACAGTCTGAGCCACAAGTATGCCCTTGCCCATTTTGCCGGGACACTGGAAAATGGTGTGGCTTACAAGATTGCCTACGGATTTGTCAAGAAGGAAATATTCTCCTCTTCTTGCGGTAATGTGAATGGAATCGTCGCCTGCCATTTTTGCTATTTCATCGGCAAAAACACCGGCGGCGTTGATAACGTATTTCGTTTCGATTTCGCCCTGAGTGGTATCAAGAACCAGTTTATCTGCGACGGTTCTTATTCCCTTAATCTCGCAGTTTCTTATAAATTCTACGCCGTTTGATACAGCGCATTCTGTGGCGGCGATTGTAAGCTCATAGGGGCAAACAATTCCTGCGGTAGGAGCGTAAAGGGCTGCCACAGCTTCATCGCTTATATTCGGCTCCATTTCGCGAAGCTCGTCCTTTGAAATAATTTTCATATCCGGGACGCCGTTTTTAACGCCTCTCTCATATAAAACATTCAGGTGTTCTTTTTCTTCGTCTGAAAAAGCAACTACGAGAGAACCGTTGTTTTTATAGGGAACGCTGAGTTTTTTGCAGGTTTCCGCCATCATGGAACAGCCTTTAACATTAAGCTTTGCCATAAGACTGCCCTCAGCGGCGTCAAAACCGGCATGAACAATTCCGCTGTTAGCTTTTGTTGCACCCATTGCAACATCGTTGCATTTCTCCGTCAGAGCGATTTTCAAATTGTACTTTGAAAGCTCTCTGGCTGTCATTGCACCGGTTACACCTGCGCCGACGATGACAATATCGTACATGATTATTCTCCTTTATTAAAATAATTATCGTTATAATTATATCAAAGTGTTAATATAAAATCAATATTTTTAATGTATAAAAAGAAACAAATTTGTCTATTATCTTATATAATTCAGCAAAGAATACGGAATTTTTAAATTGCCGTGACCTGTTCCGAGGTTATAGTTGTCCTTGTTGCTTCCGTGAAAATCAGAGCCGCCGGATAACTTTAAATCAAGCTCTTCAGCCATTTTTCTGTACTTTTTATTCATTTCCTCGGTATAGTCCGAATAGTAGCCCTCGATTCCGTAAAGTCCGTAGGATTTAAGCTCTTTTAAAAAGTCAAAAAGCTCCTTGTCGGGCAGACCGATCTGGTTAAGATGGGCAAGAAAAGCCTTGCCGCCGCTTTCTTTTATAATGGATATTGTCTTTTCGGGTGAAAGAGTTTCCCTTTTTACGAAAGCGGGCTTGCCGAATGATAAATATTTGTCAAAGGCTTCCTGAACGGAGCTTACATAGCCTTTAAGCTTCATGGCTTTAGCTATCTGGCTTCTGCCGACAATATCGGAGGTTGACTGGGCAGCCACATCCTCGTCAGTTATATTAATATTTAGTTCATTAAGCTTCCTGAGCACTTCTCTGTTTCTTTTTTGTCTGTTTATTTTCATTTGCTCAAGCTCGTTTCTGATTGAGGGACATTCGGGAGTAAAATTAAGCCCCAGCATATGAACCTCTCTGTCGGTTTTAAGAGAAAACTCGATGCCCGATATAACCTCGACGCCGTATTTTTTACCGGCTTCAAAGGCTTCATACAGACCGTCCACAGTGTCGTGGTCAGTAAGAGCTATTGCCGCAAGGCCTGTTTCTGCCGCTTTTTTTACAAGTTCGGAAGGGGTCAGAGAACCGTCGGAGCAGGTTGAATGGGTGTGAAGATCGATGTATTTATTCATAATAAGCGGTCCTTTCGGCAAGGTTCACAATGTCGTCAAGCAAACAGTTTACATTTATAATGTATTGCTTCAGCTCGTCATTTCGGGAAAAAAGTCTCCCGGTTTTTCTTATTTGGGTTAAGAATTTTTTATCAGGCTTTATATTTTTATAAAGCAGGGGACACGACCCGATTCCTCTGATATCGGCTCTTGCGTCGAAACAGCCGCTGCTGACAACGGGAAAAAAAGGATAAAGCCTGCATGCCAGGGGTCTTGCTTTTCTGTCGCAAACGCCTTTGCAGACAACCTCTTTATATCCGAAATTTCCATCGCAGTTAAGGACGGTAAAACCGCTTAATTCTTCAAAGAAAAATTCCTCGCCGGGAAAAAGCCACATTCCGGTTTTGGAGTCGCCCTTGCAGCATAAGCTTCCGCAAAGCCTTCCGCAGTCGGTTTTAAGAGGAGTATTTCTGTCAAGAAGCTCGTACGCTTTAAGGATTAAAGACCTTTTTTCGTCCATATAATTCACCTATGAAATTATACCATTTTTTTTATTTTAGTGCAATAGTAACATAAATTTTTAAAGAAAATTTTCTGTAGTTTAGGAAAATAACTATTGACATTTACGGGCTTAAATAATATACTTATGACAATACAGATAAACGCAATGACAAGGCCAAAGGGTCATTCTGAGCGGTGTTTTCAGAGAGCAGCCGGGTGGTGAGAGGCTGTAGCCGTGAGTGATCGTATCTCTCCTTCGAGCGGTCGACTGAAAGCTGTTAAAATGTAACGGCTGTGTAGGAAGAACGGAGCTTCATCGTTAAAGAAGTACCATATTTGCCGGGTAGGCAGATGTGAAATGAGCGGATAATTATTATAATTATCAATTAGAGTGGTACCACGGACTTTTTAGCTCCGTCTCTTTGTGAGACGGGGCTTTTTTTTGTTGTAAGGCGTCTGTATTAATTTGCAGAGAGGTGATTTTTTTGAAAGAGACAGCGAAGTATACGAGACAGTTTTTTATGCCCCCTGAGGTGACGGGAGAGTGGATGAAAAAGTCGTATGTTGACAAAGCGCCCGTATGGTGTTCGGTAGACTTGAGAGACGGAAACCAGTCCCTTATGATTCCCATGGATCTGGATGAAAAGGTTGAGTTTTTCAAGCTTCTTACGGAAATAGGCTTCAAGGAGATCGAGGTAGGATTTCCGGCGGCAAGCGATACGGAATATCAGTTTTTAAGAACGCTTATCGAGGAAAACCTTATTCCCGATGATGTAACTATACAGGTTCTTACCCAGTCAAGGGAGCATATAATCAAAAAGACATTTGAAAGCCTTAAGGGAATAAAAAACGAAAACCATGTAATCGTGCATCTTTATAATTCAACATCTGTAGCTCAGAGAGAGCAGGTTTTCAGAAAGTCAAAGGATGAAATCAAGAAGATTGCCGTTGACGGAGCGAAATTATTTGATGACCTGGCGAAGGAATACGGAGTAAAGTACCGTTATGAATATTCTCCTGAGTCATTTACCGGCACGGAGCCTGAATACGCTCTTGAGGTGTGCAACGCCGTGCTTGACGTGTGGCAGCCCAATGCTGACAGAAAGGTAGTAATAAATCTTCCCGTTACGGTTGAAAATTCAATGCCTCATGTATACGCGAACCAGATTGAGTATATGTGCAAAAATTTGAAATACCGTGAAAATGTAGTTGTTTCTCTTCATCCTCACAATGACAGAGGCTGCGCAGTTGCGGACTGTGAAATGGGACTTCTTGCGGGAGCGGACCGCATAGAGGGAACGCTTTTCGGCAACGGAGAGAGAACGGGTAACGCCGATATCGTAACTCTCGCTTTGAATATGTATTCTCAGGGTGTAGAGCCGAACCTTGACTTTACCGATATGCCTCATATTACAAAAACATACGAGAGGGTAACGAGAATGCAGGTATACGAGAGATCGCCTTATTCGGGAAGTCTTGTTTTCGCGGCATTTTCCGGTTCTCATCAGGACGCTATTGCAAAGGGCATGAGATACAGGGAAGAAAACAGCTGTCAGTACTGGACGGTTCCTTACCTGCCGATAGACCCCAAGGATGTGGGCAGAGAGTACAAAACGGACGTTATCAGAATCAACTCCCAGTCGGGAAAAGGCGGCATCGGTTATCTGCTTGACAAGCTCTTCGGCTATAAGCTTCCCGTTAAAATGAGGGAAGATGTGGGCTACTGCGTAAAGGGCGTTTCCGATAAAATGCACAAGGAGCTTATGCCCCAGGAAGTATTTGATATTTTCAGTGAAAAATATATCAACATAATTAACGGTCCTGTTAAATTCATTGATTATCATTTTGTAAGAACACCTGATGTGCACGTTGAGCTTACAATAGAGAGAAACGGGGAAACTGCAACATTAAAAGCCACGGGCAACGGCCGTCTTGACGCCGTAAGCAACGCTCTGCGAGATTACGGCATATCCTTCGGCAGTCTTGAGTATACCGAGCACGCTCTTAATGTAGGTTCATCCTCAAAGGCTGTAACATACGTCAGCATAACAATGAGCGACGGCAAGGTAAGCTGGGGCGTAGGCGTTGACGACGATATTATCGTATCATCAATTTACGCATTGTTCTCGGCAATAAACAGATATGAAAGCGCCGAAAAAGAGTAAGGAGGAAAAGCATCATGGGAATGACAATGACTCAAAAGATACTTGCCGCACACTGCGGACTTGACAAGGTTGAAGCGGGACAGCTTATAATGGCTGACCTTGATCTTGTTCTGGGCAACGATATAACATCTCCGGTTGCCATAAACGAGTTTGAAAAAAACAGTTTTAATAAGGTTTTTGACAATAAAAAAATAGCCATGGTAATGGATCATTTTGTGCCGAATAAGGACATTAAGGCGGCAATGCAGACAAAGCAGTGCAGAACCTTTGCAAAAACCTTTAATATTGAGCATTACTACGATGTAGGAGATATGGGAATAGAGCACGCCCTTGTTCCCGAAAAAGGACTTGCGGCGCCGGGCGAGCTTATAATCGGAGCCGATTCCCATACCTGTACATACGGAGCCTTGGGAGCTTTTTCAACGGGAATAGGAAGCACCGATATGGCGGCGGGAATGGCAACGGGCAAATGCTGGTTCAAGGTTCCCTCTGCAATTAAGTTTACCTTGACAGGGGAGCTTCGGAAGGGCGTATCAGGCAAGGACCTCATTCTTTACATAATCGGCAAAATAGGCGTTGACGGAGCCCTTTACCGTTCAATGGAATTTACGGGAAGCGGACTTCATTCACTGTCCATGGACGACCGCTTCGCAATGGCTAATATGGCTATTGAAGCCGGAGCCAAAAACGGAATTTTTGATGTTGACGAAAAAACTCTTGAATATGTAAATGGAAGAGCAAACAGGGAATTTAATGTATATAAGGCGGACGAGGACGCTGTTTATGATGAGGAATATGTTATAAATCTTAACGAGATTGTTCCAACCGTGGCTTGCCCTCACCTGCCTGAAAATACAAAGCCGGCTTCAGAGCTTAATGATATTGTGCCCGATCAGGTTGTAATCGGCTCCTGCACAAACGGCAGAATTTCCGATATGAAATGCGCCGCTGAAATTTTAAAGGGCAAAAAGGTTGCAAAAAATATCAGATGTATAATAATTCCTGCAACTCAGCAGGTATATAAGGAATGTATCAAGGAAGGCTACATGGAAATTTTCATTGACGCCGGCTGCGCTGTATCAACGCCTACCTGCGGCCCCTGCCTTGGAGGCTACATGGGAATACTTGCGGACGATGAAATCGCCGTAGCCACAACAAACAGAAACTTTATCGGAAGAATGGGCGCAAAAACGTCTAAGGTATATCTTGCAAGCCCGGCGGTAGCGGCGGCGACAGCGGTAGCCGGACATATAGTTGATCCAAGGGAGGTATTATAATGAACGCTCACGGAACTGTTCACAAATACGGAGACAATATTGACACGGATGTAATCATTCCGGCAAGATATCTTAATACTGCCGACCATAAGGAGCTTGCGGCACACTGTATGGAGGATATTGACGGGGAGTTTGTAAAAAAGGTTAAGCCGGGAGATATAATGGTAGGCGGAGCTAATTTCGGCTGCGGCTCTTCAAGGGAGCACGCACCGATAGCCATAAAGGAATCGGGAATTTCCTGCGTAATAGCTTCTACCTTCGCAAGGATATTTTACAGAAACTCAATAAATATAGGTCTTGCCATACTTGAGTGCCCCGAGGCAAGCGAGAAGATTGACGACAATGATGAAATCTCCGTTGATTTTGATACGGGAATCATAAAAAATATAACTAAAAACGAAGAGTACAAGGCTCTTCCGTTTCCGGATTTTATAAAGAAAATCATAGCTTCAAACGGACTGCTTAATTCATTAAAGTGACGGTGGAAAAGATGAGAAAGGTTATAACTGTATTAAAGGGCGACGGAATAGGACCCGAGATCACCGATGAAGCGATTAAGGTTCTTAACAGAGTTGCCGAAAAGTACGGACATGAATTTGAGTATAAATATGTTGATATAGGCGGCTGTTCAATAGATAAATACTGCGTACCCATAACCGACGAGGGCATGGAGCAGTGCAAAAACTGCGACAGCGTATTGCTGGGAGCCGTAGGCGGCCCTAAGTGGGACAATGTAGATCCGTCGGTAAGACCGGAAAAGGCGCTTCTTGCGGTAAGGCGGGAATTGGGACTTTTTGCGAATTTAAGACCCACAAAGCTGTTTTCTGTGCTTTCAAAGGCTTCTCCTCTTAAAGACGAGGTGACGGAAAACGGAATAGACCTTCTTATAGTAAGAGAGCTTACGGGAGGAATTTATTTCGGTAAAAGAGATACAGGAGAAGAAAAGGGAGAAGCTTACGCTTCCGACGAGATGAAATACTGGGAGCATGAAATTGAGAGAATCGGCAGGGTAGCCTTTGAATCGGCTATGAAGAGAAGAAAGAAAGTATCTTCCGTTGACAAGGCGAATGTGCTTGACACCTCAAGACTCTGGAGAAAGATTATGCACAAGCTCAGCGAAGAGTATCCGGAGGTTGAATACGAGGATGTGCTTGTAGACAACACGGCAATGCAGCTTATAAAAAACCCCGGCAGATTTGATGTAATCGTAACTGAAAATATGTTCGGCGATATTCTTTCGGACGAAGCCAGTATGCTCACCGGCTCAATTGGAATGATGCCCTCTGCAAGCCTTTCCGAGGGTACAAGGGGAATGTACGAGCCTATACACGGTTCAGCCCCTGATATTGCAGGACAAAACATCGCAAATCCTCTGGGCACAATACTTTCCGCGGCAATGATGCTGAGATATTCTTTTGATATGGCAAAGGAAGCCGATGAAATTGAAAACGCTGTAAATGAAACCCTTAAAGAGGGATACAGAACCGTTGATATAATGGAGGACGGCAAAACTCAGGTGTCCTGCAGTGAGATGGGTAAAATCGTAGCGGATAAAATTTGCTGATTGATATAAAGGGAATATTACGCTATTTAAAAATATAATATTTACTTGATATTTAATCTGTAATAAGTTATAATTATTTAATAAATTTGCATGGATAGGGTGAGAAAATGAAATTGACAGGTGCTGAGATACTTGTAAAAACGTTAATAGAGCAAAATGTTGACGTTGTCTTCGGGTATCCGGGAGGACAGGTTGTCAATATCTATGACAAATTATATGATTATCAGAAGGATATAAGGCACGTGCTGACCGCTCATGAGCAGGGAGCAGCCCATGCGGCGGACGGATACGCCAGAGCCACGGGAAAAGTCGGCGTAGTAATCGCGACGTCGGGACCGGGCGCCACAAATCTTACTACCGGAATAGCAACGGCGTTTCTTGATTCCGTGCCGATGGTAGCGATAACCGGCAACGTTGCCTGCTCACTTATAGGCAGGGACAGCTTTCAGGAAGTTGATATAACCGGCATAACAATGCCTATTACAAAACATAACTTTTTTGTAAATAAGGTGTCCAAGCTTGCAGACATTGTAAGAGTTGCATTCAAGCTTGCAAAGTCGGGAAGACCGGGCCCGGTTTTAATAGATATTCCAAAGGACATTCAGACGGCGGAATATGAATACGAACCTAAAGAAGCGGTAAAAGCCGACGAAAAAGCAGCGGCGGACGAAGAGAAAACCGCCTGTGCCGTAAAGCTTATAAACGAAAGTAAAAAGCCTTTTATATACTGCGGCGGCGGAGTAATATCGGGAAACGCTTCCGGGGAGGTTATGGCGCTCGCTGAGAAAATCGACGGAGTCATAGGCTGTTCGTTTATGGGCATATCCGCAGTACCCACCGACTGCAAAAGATTTCTGGGAATGCAGGGAATGCACGGACATTACGCTTCCTCAAAGGCGCTTGACAGTGCAGACCTTATAATAGCGGTGGGAGCGAGATTCAGCGACAGAGCCACAGGCAGAAAGGATAAGTACGCGCCCAACGCAAAGATAATACATATAGATATTGACGACGCGGAAATAGATAAAAATGTTGAAGTAACCTGCGGACTTTGCGGCGATGTAAAAATGACACTTAACAGCATTATAAATGCGGCGGCGGAAGCAAAAAGACCGGACTGGCAAAGCGAGGTTGATTATTACAGAACGGAAGAGCGCAGGCATATAAAGAAATCTTCTGAGCTTGAGCCGAAAAATATAATCGAAGTCATAAACAGGTGCAAGGACGAAAACACGATTGTTGCCACCGATGTAGGACAGCACCAGATGTGGGCGGCTCAGTACTGCGAGTTCTTCCATCCCAGAAAGTTTATTTCAAGCGGAGGACTGGGAACCATGGGCTTCGGAATGGGAGCCGCAATAGGTGCAAAGGCAGGCACGGGAGAAAAAACAATCCTTGTAACAGGCGACGGCAGCTTCGGAATGAATCTTAACGAGCTTGCAACGGCAGTAAGTCAGAATATACCCGTAGTCATAGTTCTTATAAATAACGGAGTTCTGGGAATGGTACGCCAGTGGCAGACGCTGTTTTTCAATAAGCATTATTCAAATACTGTCCTTGACAGAAAAACGGATTTCGTAAAGCTTGCAGAGGCTTTCGGCGGAAAAGGCTTCAGATGTTCTGATTTAAGCTCCTTTGAAAAGACTCTTAAAGACGCCTTAAAATCGGACGAAACCGTTATAATCGAGTGCTGTATAGACAAGGACGAAATGGTTCTGCCGATGCTGCCTCCGGGAGGCTCCATGGACGATATAATACTTGAAAGGACGGTTGAATAAATGGAAAAGCATGTTGTTGCGGCACTTGTAAAAAACCAGTTCGGCGTTCTTGCGAGAGTATCGGGAATGTTCAGGAGAAGAGGCTTTAATATTGACACTCTTACGGTAAGCGAAACGGAAGACCCCAAACATTCCAGAATAACAGTTTCGTTTACAGGAGATTACAAAATCAAAAATCAGCTTATAAAGCAGCTTCAGAAAATGCCTGATGTTGAGAAGATACTGGAGCTTTTCAGCGACAGCGCCGTAATAAGGGAGCTTGTTCTGATAAAGATTAACAACAACCCTGAAATAAGACAGGATATAATGACTGTTGTGGATGTTTTCAGAGCAAAAATAATCGACTATGCGTCGGATGTACTAACAATCGAAATCACGGGTGAATCTTCAAAGATAGACGCTTTTGTGGAGCTTGTCCGTGAATTCGGAATAATTGAAATATGCAGAACGGGAATAGTTGCTCTTGAAAGAGGAAAAAGCAATATTCTTGATAATAAAAAACGAAAATAAATAAAGGAGACTTTAAAATGGAAAATACAACTGCAAAAGTTTATTATCAGCAGGACTGTGACTTAAACAGACTTAACGGCAAGACAATAGCTATAATCGGTTACGGTTCACAGGGACATGCTCACGCTTTAAACCTTCGTGACAGCGGAGCAAAGGTAATCATCGGACTTTATGAAGGCAGCAAGAGCTGGAAAAAGGCTGAGGATGCAGGCTTTGAGGTTTACACAGCTGCGGAAGCTGCAAAGCGCGCCGACATTATTATGATACTTATTAACGATGAAAAGCAGAGCAAGCTTTATAAGGAGAGCATTGCTCCCTATCTTACAGAGGGAAAAACTCTTGCATTCGCTCACGGCTTCAACATTCATTTCGGCTGCATTAAGCCTCCCAAGAATGTTAACGTTATCATGATCGCTCCCAAAGGCCCCGGACACACGGTACGCAGTGAGTATCAGGCAGGCAAAGGCGTTCCCTGTCTTATCGCCGTTCATCAGGACGCAACAGGCGACGCTCTTGATATAGGACTTGCTTATGCTTTGGGAATAGGCGGAGCCAGAGCAGGCGTTCTTGAAACAACATTCCGTACCGAGACTGAAACAGACCTTTTCGGTGAGCAGGCAGTTCTCTGCGGCGGTCTCTGCGCATTAATGCAGGCAGGCTTTGAAACTCTTGTTGAAGCAGGATACGATCCCAGAAACGCATACTTTGAGTGTATCCACGAGGTTAAGCTTATAGTTGACCTTATTTACCAGAGCGGATTTGCCGGAATGAGATATTCAATTTCAAATACAGCTGAGTACGGCGACTATATAACCGGACCTAAGATCATCACCGATGAAACAAAGAAGACGATGAAGAAAATTCTTAAGGACATTCAGGACGGAACATTTGCAAAAGACTTCCTGCTTGATATGTCGGATGCAGGAGAGCAGGTACACTTTAAGGCAATGAGAAAGCTTGCGTCAGAGCATCCCTCAGAGGTTTACGGCAAGGAAATCCGTAAGCTTTACAGCTGGAACGACGAGGACAAGCTTATAAACAACTGATAAATGAAATTCAGCGCCGCCCGTGTCTTAATCAGCACGGGAGGTGCGTTTTTGATAAAGGAGAAAAAAATGGTAAGCGACAACATAAAAAACGGCGCGGCAAACGCTCCTCACAGAGCGCTTTTTCATGCACTGGGACTTACTGACGAGGAGATAAGCAAGCCTCTTGTAGGAATAGTAAGCTCATACAATGAAATAGTTCCTGGTCATATTAATATAGATAAAATCGTAGACGCGGTAAAGCTGGGTGTAGCGTCGGCAGGAGGCACGCCCATAGTTTTCCCTGCAATAGCAGTATGCGACGGTATAGCAATGGGACATAAGGGAATGAAATATTCTCTTGTTACGAGGGATTTGATTGCCGACTCAACGGAAGCCATGGCGCTGGCTCACGGCTTTGACGCCCTTGTGATGGTTCCCAACTGCGATAAGAATGTTCCGGGACTTCTTATGGCGGCGGCAAGACTTAACCTGCCCTGTATTTTCGTAAGCGGCGGACCTATGCTTGCAGGCAGAATTGACGGAAGAAATATAAGCTTTTCAAGTATTTCCGAAGCGGTAGGACAGTATAACGCCGGAAAGATAACAGAGGAAAAGCTCCATGAATATGAGTGCAAGACCTGTCCCTCCTGCGGCTCCTGCTCGGGAATGTATACGGCAAACTCAATGAACTGCCTTACTGAGGCAATAGGAATGGGACTTCGGGGCAACGGCACGATACCTGCTGTTTACTCATCGAGAATAGAGCTTGCGAAGCACGCCGGAATGAAGGTGATGAAGCTTGTAAAGAGAGATATCCGTCCAAGAGATATAATGACGAAGGAAGCCTTTATAAACGCTCTTACGGTGGATATGGCTCTGGGCTGCTCAACAAACACCATGCTTCATCTTCCTGCCATAGCAAATGAGTGCGGAATTGAAATAAATCTTGACATAGCCAATACAATAAGCGAAAAAACGCCTAATCTATGTCATCTCGCTCCTGCCGGAGGAACTCACATGGAGGATCTTGAGGAGGCAGGCGGCGTATATGCCGTAATGAAGGAGCTTAGCAAAAAAGGACTTCTTAACACCTCCTGCATAACCGTAACAGGCAAGACGGTGGGAGAAAATATTGAAAACGCCGATAATCTTAATACTGATATTATAAGACCGGTGGAAAAGCCTTACAGTGAAACGGGAGGAATAGCGGTTCTCAGAGGAAATCTTGCTCCCGACGGCAGCGTTGTAAAGCGTTCGGCTGTAGCGCCTGAAATGTTAAAGCATGAGGGACCTGCAAAGGTATTTGACTGTGAGGAAGATGCTCAGGAAGCTATTAACGGCGGAAAAATAGTTCCGGGAGATGTAGTAGTTATAAGATATGAGGGACCCAAGGGAGGCCCCGGAATGAGAGAGATGCTTAATCCCACATCCGCGATAGTAGGAATGGGTCTGGGCAGCTCTGTGGCGCTTATAACGGACGGAAGATTCAGCGGAGCAACAAGAGGCGCGGCAATCGGCCATGTTTCTCCGGAGGCTGCTTCGGGAGGAATCATAGGAATAGTTAAAGACGGAGACATTATCAGCATCGACATTCCCGGAAATAAGCTTGAGCTTAAGGTTCCTCAGGCGGAAATCGACGAGAGAATGAAGAATTTTGTTCCCAAGACAAAAGAGCTTACGGGATATTTAAAGAGATACGCTTCAATGGTAGAAAGCGGCTCAAAGGGCGCAATAATTAATAAATAAGAAGTTGACAGTATGAACGAAGATTTAATAGACATAGGGCTCAGGCTGAAAACCACCGCAGTATTCAGAAATCTCCTTGAGGACGGAGTAATTAAAAGCCTTATAAAATTTTTTGAAGCCTCCGGAATTAATGAACAGCTTGATGCCTGCGGACAGTTTGCTTACGAGCTTTATTCTCATACGGAAAATTTAAGCAGATACATTCTTAATATAGTTTCCGATGATGAAAATGTATTTGTCAAGAAAACTGCCCACGGAGAGATAGTATCAGGGGAGTTAACGGAGTGTGTAAAGTCGGAGCTTGAGCTTTTCGGAAGGATAGCGGCTCTTACAGGGGAAGATTTCAGAAAAATCATGAATTACAGGGGATATCTTCCCAATTGGCAGACTTCCCCCATTGATTTCGAGACCGAGTATTTTAACAGAATACACAGCATCGGAAAATTCGGCTACGGTATATATGCGAAGTATCATATGTTCTGCGTAAATGACGGCAAAGTCGTTCCCGTAAAGCATCCTGACTCCGTAAGCTTAAAGGATTTGTCCGGCTATCATGACGAAAGGCAGAAGATTATAGACAATACAAAGGCGCTGCTTCAGGGAAAGCCTGCGGCGAATATATTGCTTTCCGGTGACGCCGGAACGGGAAAATCTTCAACGGTAAAGGCAGTTGCCAATGAGTTTAAGGACGAGGGACTGAGAATAATTGAGGTCAGAAAGGATCAGCTTATTGATATTCAGAGGATTATTGATGACCTTAACTGCAACCCATTAAAATTTATACTGTTTATAGACGACTTATCCTTTAATCAGACTGATGACAACTTCAGCGCGCTGAAAGCAATTCTTGAAGGTTCGGTTTCGGCTAAGTCCGCAAATGTTGTAATATACGCCACAAGCAACAGACGGCATATAGTTAAGGAATCCTTTGCCGAAAGGGATAACGGCGACGATGTTCACAGGAACGATACCGTTCAGGAGCTTATGTCCCTGTCAGAGCGTTTCGGACTTCTTATCACCTTTGTAAAGCCGTCAAAGGAATGTTATCTTGAAATTGTAAAAAATATTGCAGTTCAAAACGGTATTGACTGGAATGATGAAAAATTATATAATGACGCTGAAAGGTTCGCTTTGCTGAAAGGCGGGCGTTCCGCCAGAACGGCAAAACAGTTTATAGACGGAATATTATCTTCAAAATGAACGAGAAAGGATAGCCAATATGAATAATGTACCTGAAATGAAGCTTGCAATCGTTGCGGTTTCAAGAGACTGCTTCCCGATGTCGCTGTCTGAGGGAAGACGCAAGGCAGTTGCCGAAAGCTACAAAAAGAAATACGGAGAAATTTACGAATGTCCCGTTTGCATAGAAAACGAAAAGGACATGGAAAAAGCTCTCAGCGATATTAAGGAGAAGGGCTGCAATGCCCTTGTAGTATATTTGGGAAATTTCGGTCCCGAATCATCGGAGACTCTTCTGGCGAAATATTTTGACGGTCCTGTAATGTTTGCGGCTGCGGCAGAGGAAACAGGGGATAACCTTATTGACGGCAGAGGCGACGCATACTGCGGAATGCTTAACGCCAGCTACAATTTAAAGCTCAGAGGCATAAAAGCTTATATACCGGAATATCCGGTAGGCACTCCCGACGAATGTGCCGATATGATAGCAGAGTTCCTGCCTGTTGCAAGAACCGTATATGCCCTGAGAAATCTTAAAATTATTTCCTTCGGTCCCCGTCCTCAGGATTTCCTTGCCTGTAACGCTCCCATAGCGCCTCTTTACAAAATGGGAGTTGAAATCGAAGAAAATTCCGAGCTTGATTTGTTTGAGGCGTTTAATAAGCACGCAGGGGACAAGAGAATCCCTGAGGTTGCGGCAGATATGGCAAAGGAGCTTGGCAGCGGCAATAAAAAGCCCGAGGTTTTAAATAAGCTTGCCCAGTATGAGTTAACGCTCCTTGACTGGATAGAAGAGCATAAAGGCTCAAGAAAATTTACGGCGATTGCGGGAAAATGCTGGCCTGCATTCCAGACCCAGTTCGGATTTGTTCCCTGCTATGTAAACAGCAGACTTGCCGCAAGAGGCATACCCGTATCATGCGAGGTTGATATTTACGGAGCTTTAAGTGAGTATATAGGCTCCTGCGTAAGCATGGACGCCGTAACGCTTCTTGATATTAACAACAGCGTTCCCGGGGATATGTATAATGAAAATATTAAGCCAAAATACAGCTATACATTAAAGGATACCTTTATGGGCTTCCACTGCGGAAACACTCCTATATGCAAGCTGGGCGCCTGTGAGATGAAATTCCAGAGAATAATGGCAAGAACTCTTCCTGTTGAGTTTACAAACGGAACTCTTGAGGGTGATATAGCGCCCGGAGATATCACTTTTTACAGACTTCAGAGCACAGCCGACGCAAAGCTCAAAGCGTATGTGGCAGAGGGCGAGGTTCTTCCCGTAAAAACAAATTCCTTCGGTGGCATAGGCGTGTTTGCGATTCCCGAAATGGGAAGATTTTACCGTCATGTGCTTGTTGAGAAAAACTTCCCTCATCACGGGGCAGTAGCTTTCGGACATTTCGGAAAGGCAATATACAGCGTGTTCACATATTTAGGCGTTGAGGACATCGGATTTAATCAGCCGAAAGGAATGCTTTACAAAACCGAAAATCCCTTCGCAAAATAACTGACGATATAAAACTTAATAATTAAACATAGTTTCCCTTCTTAAATCATATTATTGAATGATATGTTTTAAGGAGGGTTTTGTTTGAAAACGCTTGTAGAAGAAAGAGCCGTAGAGCTTGGAGAATATATCGTTGAACACAAATCCACGGTAAGAGCTACCGCAAAGGAATTCGGAATATCAAAAAGCACGGTACATTCCGATGTTGCCCAAAGACTGAGAAAGGTAAATCCGGCGTTATATACGGAAGTCAGAAAGGTGCTGGAGGACAATAAATCCCAAAGACATATAAGAGGAGGTCTTGCCACAAAGGAAAAATATCTTTTAATGAAGTAGTCTGAAATAAAAGTTTTTGTCCGTGTTGACTTAGAAAAAGCAATGTCTTATAATTAAGTCAATATATGCAACGCAAAGGTGATTGTTATTTCAGTCGAAAAATATCTTCCTTTCTGGAATGAGCTTGATGAAAGCATGAAAAAGCTTTTGGACGGAGCTGTTAAGGAAATACATATTGAAAAGGGAACTGTAATTTCAGACGGCCAGACAAAATGTACCGGGCTGATTATTGTAATAAAGGGACAGCTCAGAGCCTATTTAATGTCGGAGGAGGGCAGGGAGATAACCCTATACAGGCTTAAAGACGGCGATATGTGCCTGTTTACGGCTTCCTGCATGATGAACGGAATACGGTTTGATGTAACGGTTGAAGCGGCGGCGGATACACAGGCTTATTTAATTCCGGCTGAAGCGTATAAGAAAGTATCTGAAAAATCAGCCGCGGCAGCAAACTATACAGGCAGCGTTATGGCGTCAAGATTTTCCGATGTAATGTGGCTTGTTGACCAGCTTATAAATAAGAAGCTTGACAGCCGTCTTGCAGCCCTGCTTATAGAAGAAAGCGGGCTTGCGGGAGGAAATGTTTTGACAGTTACCCATGAAGAGCTGGGCAATCATCTGGGAAGCGTCAGGGAGGTTATAACGAGAATGCTCAGGTATTTTCAGTCTGAGGGTATCGTAAGGCTTACACGGGGCAGGATTGAAATAACGGATTTTGAAAAGCTGAAGCAAATCGCTTCCTAATATAATACATAAAAAAATCCTCATGCAGCAGCGTGAGGATTTTGTATAAAATCAGATATTTTAATGTCCCTTGGGAACCTTGAAAAGCAGGTCTTTTTCGGTTGTAAGGTCTGCGTGCAGAAGATCGGCGAAAACATAAACAAGAACAATTTCCGCAAACAGAATACCTTTGACTCCGAAGAAATTGCACAGCAGTGTGGATGCGATTACTCCCGCAACAAAAACACCAATCATTCCTGCATGGAAAAGACTCAGCTTAAGGAATTTTTTTTCTTCTCTGTGCTTTGCCCATTTTACAAGATTAACTCCTGTTTCTCTGACATGGCTGGTACAAAAGGTAGTAGCTGTGGGGATATTTTCGGCTCTGCGGAAGGTGTTGTACTGCATGGAGCAAATAAAATTAACAATTACCTGAGAAATCTGAACGGGAGCAGATTCCGGTATAAAGCCAAGAATAAGAACAACCAAAATTTCAAACCCTACAAATGCAGTATCCCATCTTACATGAGTGACTTTTTTAACTTTAGTGGGAAGGTACTGAGAGATAATTGTTCCGCCTAAGTAAGCGGCCATGGGAATCATGTAATAAAGGGCCTTGCTCCAGTCGCCGTGGCCCACAGAAGAGCCGAAGAGAACGAAGTTGGCGGTTTGAGCGTTGCAGAACACTCCGCCTCTGCAATTATATGTGTAAGCACCGTAGTATCCGCCTACAAACATCATGCAGGCAAAAATCCACCAGCGTTCACATTCAAGAAAAATGGTTTCCTTTTCATTTTTATGTTTTTCAGTCATAATAAACTCCGTAAAACATTTTGATTATAATAGAAACACCGCCCTCAGGCGGTGTATTTTTTGTGCTGATGGGAAAAGCTTAGAATTTGTCGCCCAAACCCTGGATAGCGCCGGTAATATCGTCAATGATGCCGGTGTCTATGCCGAAGAGCTCAAAGAAGCCTCTTAAAAGATTAACAAACCAGCAAAGTATATCAATAATGTCCTGCATAAAAAAGATCCTTTCATATAAATATTGTTATGAATATATTAATACAAAAAATGCAGAAAAACAAGTCTATAAAAACTTTTTAACAAAAAGTTAATATCATCACAAATTTTACGCAACATTATTTGACAGAACCGTCAGGATTAAAGAGGGGAAGCTTTTCAAGATAAATAATATCCTTTCTGTCCTGAGCGTCGCCCTCGGCAAGGATTGCCATTCTGCCGCAGATTTCAGCGCCGGTCTGTTTAACAAGCTCCTCAATAGCGTGAAGAGAATCACCGGTTGAAATAACATCGTCAACAATAAGTATTTTTTTGCCTTTCATCATAGCGGCGTCGGCAGTGTCAAGATAAAGCTTCTGTTCTCCGGCAGTGGTAATTGAGTGAACATTTACCTCAAGGACGCCTGTCATATAAAGCTTTGGTTTTTTTCTTACAAGGAAATATTTTTTATCCCCGTGCTGACGCGCCATTTCATGAATAAGGGGAATTCCCTTTGCTTCTGCGGTAATAAGGTAATCATATTCCGGGGCAAGCTTTAAAAGCTCTTTTGCGCAGGCGACAGTAAGCTCAGGATCGCCGAAAATAACAAAAGCGCCGATATAGAGATCATCCGATACCTTGCAGAGAGGCAAAGCTCTGTCGAGACCGGCAATATTCATTTTGTATTCCATAAAACAACCTCCTAAAACACAATAATATTATACATCCAAAGAAAAAAAAGTCAATTGCGGCAGGAAAAAAACACAACATAATTTTATATGTTGCTTAAATGTGAAAAATGTAAAAATATATTAGTAATACTTGAAAAATTTTATAATATGTGTATGATATAATAAGAAGTGAAAAGAGGTTGAGAGTATGAGGGAAGTAAAAATAATAGCCCACAGGGGAGCAAACGCCGAAGCGCCGCAGAATACACTTCCGGCGTTCAGAAAGGCGATAGAGTACGGAGCTGACGGATTTGAAACAGATGTCCATTTAACTAAGGACGGAGTGCCTGTAATATGTCACAATTATACCGTAGATGATACAAGCAGCGGAAAAGGAAAAATATCATCTTTTACATTACAGGAGCTTAAAGAGCTTGATTTCGGTTCATATTTTTCGCCTGAGTTTGCCGGAACGGGAATACCTACCCTTGACGAATTTTTGGAGCTTACAGCGGCGTCTGATATTGAGATAATGAATATAGAGCTGAAAAGTCCCAGGGAAAAGGAAACGGATATTGTTAAAAAGACACTAAAAGCCGTAAAGGCTCATAATTTGTTTGACAGACTGATAATTTCCAGCTTTGACAAACAGCTTTTAAAGGAAGCAAAGGAAATCGACGGTAAATGCAGAACGGGATTTTTATACAGTCCCAATCACAGGGATTCGATAGGAATGGGGCTTTTTCCTGTGCAAATCGCAAAAAGCATTAATGTAGACGCACTGCACCCTCTTTATTATTATGTAAGCGAAAAGCTGGTGATAAAGGCTCACCAAGCCGGGATGAAGGTAAATGTATGGACAGTCAACAAGGAAAAAACCGTTAAAAAGATGGTTGAGTACGGAGTTGACGGGATTATAACCGATATACCCGATAAAGTAAGAGTTTTTGCAGAACAGAATAAATAATATTTATAATTATATATAAGAAAAATATTTTGTCAAAAATGATTGCTTGACAGGTAAAGCGGCAATATATATAATTATTATGAGCCGGCAAAGGTCAGCCGGCTGTTTTTTTATAGAAGAGGAAAGTATAATGACAATGAATTTTGTAATTCCCTGTTTGCTGGGACTTGAGGCGCCTATAGCCGAAGAAATGAGAGAGATGGGAGCGTCGGATGTAAAGGCAGAAAACGGACGGGTTCTGTTTTCCGGCGACGAGCATATTCTTGCAAGAGCAAATATATGCTCAAGATATGCCGAGCGTATACAGGTTCTGGTTGGAGCATTTGAGGCTCATACCTTTGAGGAGCTTTTTCAGGGAACAAAAAGGCTTCCCTGGGAGAACTGGATAGGAAAGGAAGATATTTTTCCTGTCAAGGGATATTCTCTCAATTCCGATTTGTTCAGCGTAAGCGACTGCCAGTCCATAATAAAGAAGGCAGTAGTTGAAAGGCTGAAGCTTAAATATAAGGTTCAGTGGTTCAAGGAAACGGAAACGCTTTATCAGATACAGTTTTCAATCATGAAGAACAAGGTAAGCCTGCTTTTGGACACATCGGGAGCCGGACTTCACAAAAGAGGTTACAGACCTGCTTCAAACGCGGCGCCGATAAAAGAAACGCTGGCGGCGGCATTGTGCTATTTTGCAAGGCTCAGGGATTTCCACACGCTGTACGACCCAATGTGCGGTTCGGGAACAATACTTACAGAGGGAGCAATGCTTGTAAAAAACATAGCGCCGGGACTTGGCAGAAGCTTTTCGGCGGAAAAATGGAGACAGGTACCTGCTGAAATATGGAAAGAGGAAAGGGAGAGAGCGAAATCCCTTGAAAAGCAGGATATTCCCTTTAAGGCGTTCGGCTCGGATATAGATGAAAAAGCGCTGGCGATAGCGAGGGAAAACGCAGAGAGAGCGGGAGTCGGAGAATATATCACCTTTAAAAAGGCTGATGTCAGCAGTTTTGAGCCGGAAACCGAAAGGGGAACGGTAATAATCAATCCTCCCTACGGAGAGCGGCTTATGGACTTGAAATCGGTTCAGGAGCTTTACAGGAAAATCGGAACGGTATTTACTCCGAAAAGAGGCTGGAGCTATTATATAATAACGGCAGACGAGGAGTTTGAAAAATCCTTCGGCAGAAAAGCCGATAAAAGAAGAAAGCTTTATAACGGCATGATAAAATGCCAGTTCTATATGTATTTTAAATAAGGAAAAGAGGGAGAGGTATGAAATCATATTTTATTGTAAATCCCAAGGCAGGCAAGGGCAAGGCGCTTGAAATAGTACTTCCGGAGATTGAAAAATACAAGCAGTCAAATTCCGGTTTTGAATATGAAATATATGTGACGAAATCGGAAGGGGACGCAACGGCCTATGTAAAAAGCGTGTGTGAAAAGGGCGAAGAGGCAAGATTTTACGCCTGCGGCGGCGACGGAACATTGTATGAGGTTGCAAACGGAGCATTCGGCTTTAAAAATGCGGCAGTGGGTTCAATTCCATTGGGTTCAGGCAACGATTATATAAGACTTTACGGAACGACGGAAAATTTTCTTGATATAAAGGGACAGATAGAAGGCACAGATTTTGTTGTTGATGTAATAAAATGCGGGGACAAAATCGCAATGAATCAATGCTCCATGGGTTTTGACGCTGAGATATGCAATATGCAGAAGCAGTTTAAAAAGGTAAAGCTTATGAGCGGTGAAACTTCATATTTCGCATCTCTCTTGTATTGCTTCATAAAGAAAATCAAGCATGAGTTTACGGTTAGTATTGACGGCGGGAAGCCCTTTACGGAAAAGGTTCTTTTCTGTGTAATAGCAAATTCCAGATGGTACGGAGGGGGCTTTATGCCAGCGCCTTTCGCAATGCCCAACGACGGACAGATTGATGTTGTCATTGAGAAGAAAACGGTAAACAGATTAAAGCTTCTCGGTCTTATAAATCTTTATAAAGCCGGAAAAATAATAGGCGATGACATGACGATTTTCAAAAGAGCCAAAAAGGTTCATGTTAAGACTAAAGAGCCTGCGACGGTTAATATTGACGGAGAATGTGAAACGGTAACGGAGGCTGAATTTGAGCTTATACCGGGCGGCATGAGATTTATTGTGCCGAATACTACATCCTTTTTTGAAGATGTCAAATCGGGAAAAATTTCAAACGAGATAAAGATATAAATATGCTGGAGCAGGAAACAGAAAAAGCGGCGGCAGGCGATTATTTAATAGATGCTTGTGAGTTTAAAGGAGAAACGGCTGCCGGGATAGCTTTTAACGGAATTGATTTTAAGAATACCGTTTTTGAGAAATGCCGTTTTACAGGCTGTGATTTTTCAAAATCAAGCTTTCTTAATACCACATTCAGTTTTTGTGATTTTTCGGGATGCGTTTTTGAAAATACCTATTGGAAAAACTCACGGATTCTGAATTCCAAAGGAGACAGAGCTGATTTTACAGACAGCTATTTAAAGGACTGCCGGATTTGAATAAGTCCGTAAAAAACGGACAATAGAAAAAAGAGGCCTCCTATGGTAGAATAAAATACCCTGGGAGGTTTTGTAATGGCAAGAAGTTACAGACACATAGCATCGGACACCACAAAAACAAAGTCGAGCATGAGAACGCTTCCTCTAGTTCCTTTTGTCAGAGAACTGCTTTTGGCTCTGAGAGAGGAACAGAAGGAGAACCGCCGTCTCTGCGGACGCAGCTACAACAAGGAATACATTGACTATGTGTGCGTCAATGAGATTGGAGATCTCATCAAGCCGCATTATGTCACAGAGCGCTTTCCGAAGCTGCTCAAGGCAAACGGCTTTAGACCGATTCGTTTTCATGATCTCCGGCATAGCTGCGCTTCGCTT
>CALYBJ010000032.1 GCA_944412445.1 uncultured Clostridia bacterium | reverse complement strand
GAAAGAGAACACATCGAATCATAATTGTGGCAGGCAAAGTTTTAATTTTTGACTGCCACAATTTTAATATTCTATATATTACATTTTTTACTTATAGATAATATCGGCATATACAATTTCTCGTGCTCTTGCCTGTATCTCATTCATTCGACCAACCCACAACATCGGGTTTTCTACTTTAAGTTGTTCGGTCACGCCCTCCTTGTCAGCCATTTGCTCAACCAATCGAAACATCATTTCCGTTGCTTGTTCGTCAATATCGGCAAGGTAATTATTCAATTCGCCGCTTGTGAGCAGCGAAATATAAACCGTCCGTTTATGTTCCTGTAAGTAGTGTTTGTGTCGCTGCCCCCACAAACTGATAGGTTTGTTTTCTTTTTCGGCTGGTAAAGTAAGGCAAGGAATATAATAATCCCCCTGCAACTCATACCATAAACCATTGCTTTCATCATAAATATACTTGTCCATTAAAAAATCCTCCGTTATAATATATTCGCACATATGTCACAGTTCTCCGATTGCCACACTCTGTTATATCTTGTTATGAGATTTTCTTGCCCTTGATTTTGCCCTTATAAGTAGGCAGGGAAAGAGTAAACTTGTGTGAAATCATATAAAAGGATAAGGCGAACACATTGCGATAAATCCTTTATTTTCAAGGCTTTTGGAGGATTTTATTGATAACCTACGGAGAGCAATAATCACTCATAATTTTATGGTTTTCAAATTAATAATTAAAGTTGTATATATTAAAAATATCTTACAAGGGCGATAACCTTGCCTAAAATCGCAACCTCGTCCACAATAATGGGATCCATACGGTCATTTTCCGGCTGAAGCCTGAAATGGCCGTTTTCTTTATAAAAGGTTTTAACCGTGGCTTCGTCGCCGATAAGGGCAACCACAACCTCTCCGTTTTCCGCAACGGGAGTTTTTTCCACAATGACAATATCTCCGTCGTAAATTCCTATGTTTATCATGCTTTCGCCCCTTATATGAAGAGCGAAAAGAGTTTTGTCTCCGGAAACGTTGCCCGCGTAGGGGATATAGCCTTCAATCTGCTCCACGGCGAGTATAGGCATACCTGCCGTTACCGTTCCAAGAAGGGGTACCTGCGTAGTGGCTTCCGCGGAAGGCCCCAGCACTCTTATGGAGCGTTTAAGCATAGGATCTCTTTGTATATATCCTGCCTTTTCAAGGGCGATAAGGTTCGCCTGTACCGAGGAGGTAGATTTTAAACCTACCGCGGCGCAGATTTCCCTGACTGACGGAGGTACTCCCGTTTGAAGTCTTTCGGCAAGAAATTCGTAAATTTTTTTCTGGGTCGCGTTGATTTCTTTCATAAGACTGCCTCCCTGTTTTTATAACAAACTTTTGTTCACAGCTATTTTATCACATATTTTCCGAAAAAGCAAACATTTGTTTAAACTTTTTGAAAATTTTTTTATTTTCTTAAACATCCGAGAAATTTTCAAAAAGCTTTGTTTTTAAATTTTCTTTAAATACTTGTAAAGAACATAAAAATATAGTAAAATAAAAATGTATAATTATTTTACAGTATTTGAGTTTTTTATAAAATAAAATATGTTACTTTTTTTTATTAAATCAGGTTGTAAAAATGGCAAAAAACAAAAATATAAATAAATTCAAAAAGCTTCTTCTTAATACTGACAAGAAGAAAAACACCTCCGTTTCCCATACAAAGGGCTATTACAGGTTTTCAAAGGATTTCCCCTCCGTTGCCGACAGCGACGGTTACAGGGACAACGAGGTTTTTAAAAAATCTCCCGAAAAAAAAGCCGCTCTTAAAAAAAAGCTGGCAGGACTTTTTTTAATTGTTTTTCTGCTGACTTTCGCAGGCACGGCTCTGAGCTTTTCCGTTGCAAATCTGCCTGTAAAGGAGACGGAAACAGGCACGGAAATACAGGAAAGTCCTGTTTTATCCCCGGGAATAAAAGCTGTGTTCCTTACAGGGGATGTTTTATCTTATACAAATACACAAAGCCTTACACAGGAGCTTTCATCGCTGGGAGTTAACGCCGTGGTGATTGAGTTTAAAGATTCGGACGGATATATTTATTTCAGACCCTCTTCCTCGGTTATTACCGAATCCCTTTACAGAGTGTCGGAACGGGCAGCCGAAACGGTTGAAAGCATTAAAAATTCAGGGCTTCAGGTATTCGCTTCCTTTTCCTGCTTCGGCGACAGCATTTACGCCAGAAATAATCAGGACGCCGCCGCATATATTCTGTCCGAGGAGCAGTCAGGGGAAATGCAGGAAGCCAGAGCGCTGTGGTACAGCGACGGAGACGGCTCCTGCGCATGGATAAGTCCTTATTCCGATACTGTCACATCATATCTTTTGTCTATTATACAGGACATAGCCTCAATGGGCGTTGACGGAATTATTTTAAATAACGTTATGCTGCCCTATTCGGAAAAAAACGAAAGCGTGATTTTTCCGGGACAGCCCTCCGAAAATCCCGACGTCAATAAAGAAGCGGCCGATTTCGTGTCTTTAGTTAAATCAAGGGTAAGCTGTCCCGTAGGAGCTGAAATTTCCCTTATGAACGCCGTTAATATTACAGAGGGAAAGGAAGAAAACTATCTGTTTTTATCGGGCGCCGATTATATAGCCGTTGACTCAAGGCTTTCAACAGTTCCCAAAAATATTTCCGTAAACGGAAAAACCTTTGAAGACCCCGGAGCCAAGCCCTATATGTTTATGCTTGAAACATACAGCTCCCTTTTAAGCTTCGCCGACAAAACAGACTTTAAAGGAGCGTTTTTGCCTGTAATCGAGGCTTCCGGCACCAGCGCCGACGAGATTTCCGCAGTTTCCGCTCAGGGAGTAAATTCATATATAATGTACAGCGAAAGTATGTCCTTTTCCCCTGAAAATTTCAAAAAATAAAAAATGAAAGGAAAGTAATATGGGTACATACACAGGCTGTATAATTGAGGAAAGCTTGAGGAACAAATCAATACTTGATAAGTTTTCTATCCTTGAAACAAGAGATGACGACGGTATTAGCTATATTGTTGAAATCGATGAAAGCAGTGTTGAAGAAATCCTGCCTAAACTGCAAAAGGCAATGGTTGATGAGCCCATTTGGTATATTGATTTAAAAAGCTATGATTATCATTACATAATTTTCAATGATAAAATATTCACAGTTGACCGTGATTATCCTGAACAATACGAAGAAGCAAAGGAATACGGGCTGAAAAGGGGTATTCTTGAAGAATATTTGCCCAATGCATCATGGGCGAAATAATTAATAGGTGAATAATTGTGTTTGTGGGTTTCGGTGATGATCTAGAAAGCATATTAAATGAGATAATGTTTGATAATACAAGATCTCATTTTGACGCATTAAGAAATGACTATGATAAAGCTGTCAGGATGCCGCTTATTGAATTATATAACGATTTAATTCCTGTTGTACACAGCATTGATTCAAGCCTTTGTATTGACAAACGGAGATGTATCAGCAGTATTTACAATGATTTCAGATTCAGCAAAAATAATCCGGTAAAAGAGTATATGTATATTAAATATGTTCTTTTAAATTCCCGCAAAAAGGATATGTTAGGATTTTTTATTGATTTTTCAATAACCGGAGTCAGATACGGATTGCAGCTGTATAAGCCGACGCAGTCTGTTTTAACAAAGCTGCTTGAACCTTTGAACAGCTGTTTTGAAAATATCGGAAACGAATATAAATTATATATGGGCGGTTCACAAGCGTTCATAAATAAAGCAGAAGAATTAAATATTTTATATAACCGTTCGGGAAATAATCCGTTATTTATGATATCCGTAAATAACAGCGGCACAATGGAACTCCATTCCGATATGTTGATAAAAAATATGACGAAAGCGTATTATGATTTATCTGATACATATTTTATATTAAAAGATTTAACAGTATAAAATTTCGGAGGTGTCAGGTATGTTCAGACTTGGTGTAATTGAGGAAAGTTTAAAGAATAAAAATATACTTGATGAGTTACAGCCGTATTTCTATTCTCAAAGAATTGAAAATGTTCCTGAAGATACTGTTCCCCTTTGGCATACAAATGAATATCGCCTTGATGAAAAACAGCTTATGACTTTTATGGACAGTCTTAAGGATAATATACTTGACACTTGGTATATACACGCTTTTGATGAGAAAAAATTATACGTGATTTTGCAGGGAAAATATTTTTGTATATCTCCTAAAAAAGATAAAACATGGGATGAAATGATTGAATACGGAGTAAGGGTCGGCAAGGTAAAAAAATACTTTTTGGAAAATATACCATTGCATGTGTAAGTTGAATATGGTGTAATTGAATATATGAAAATACTAAAATATATTTACAGGAGAATAAAATGTTAAAGACGATTGTTGATTTCGCCTGCATAGGCGGTTATCTTGTATCCACTCTGCCCGCTCTGGCAAAGGCGAACCGCCTCCAGAAACAGGGCAGGGATCAGGAGCTTTACGCTCTTATGTCAAAAGAAGCATATAAGCTTGTTGATTTTACCTCGAAGGTTGCGGGAATTACATACGATATTAAAGGCTATGAAAATATCCCCGACGGTCCCGTTCTTTATACAGCCAATCATCAGGGGATTTTCGACGCCTTTGTAATGCTTACGAAAATGAGGGAGCCCTGCGGATTTTTTATAAAAAAGGAAGCGGCGTCAATTCCCATTCTTTCAATTTGGATGAAGAAAATGAAGTGCGTTTTCGTGGACAGGGAAAACCCCAGAGAGGCGGTAAAAGCCATAAATGAAGGGGTAAAGCTTATTGAAGAGGGCAGAAGCCTTGTAATTTTCCCCGAGGGTACAAGAAGCCGCAGCGGAGATCTGGGAGAATTCAAGAACGGAGCCTTTAAAATCGCCCAGAAAACAGGCTGTCCCATAGTTCCCGTAGCCATAGACGGTACATATAAAATATTGGAGGAGCATAAAAGAGTAAGAAAAGCTCATATAAAGGTGAGAATACTTCCTCCCGTTGAGGTTAAGGATATGTCAAGAGAGGAATTTAAAACGATAGCTCCGAAAGTAAGAGAAATAATTAAAAACGCAAAAGAAAATATGTAAGGAGATGTTTAAATGCTTAAGAAAAAGAAAAACGAAGAGGAAAAAAAGGAGAACAGAGTAACTCTTGACCAGGTTTTAGAGGGGCTTACTCTTGACGAAAAAATAGCCCTTGTTTCCGGAAAGGATTTCTGGCACACGGTAAATGTGGATAATTCCCCTGTTAAAATTCCCTCGGTTATGGTAAGCGACGGCCCTCACGGGCTCCGCAAGCAGGCTGAAACAGCCGATAATTTAGGCTTGAATGAAAGCATTAAGGCTATCTGCTTCCCTTCGGCGGCAGGTCTTGCGGCATCCTTTGACACGGAGCTTATGGAGAAAACGGGAAAAACTCTGGGAGAAGAGTGTCAGGCGGAGGATGTTGCCGTAATTTTGGGACCGGCAATAAATATCAAGCGTTCCCCCCTTTGCGGAAGAAACTTCGAGTATTTTTCGGAAGATCCGTACCTTGCCGGAAAAATGTCGGCGGCGTATATCAAAGGCGTTCAGTCGGAAAATACAGGTACATCTCTTAAGCATTTCGCCGTAAACAATCAGGAGAAAAGAAGATTCACCGTTTCCGCCGAGGTTGACGAAAGAGCCTTAAGGGAAATTTATCTTGCCGGCTTTGAAACAGCGGTTAAGGAGGCTCAGCCCTGGTCTGTAATGTGCTCCTACAACAGATTAAACGGCGAACAGGTTTCAGAGTGCAAAAAGCTCCTTACGGATATATTAAGGGACGAATGGGGCTTTAAGGGAATGGTTGTTTCCGACTGGGGAGCGGTCAACGACAGGGTAAAGGGCTTAAAGGCAGGACTTGACCTTGAAATGCCCGGAACCTACGGCTTAAGCGCTAAAAAAATCAAGGCGGCAATAGAGGACGGCACTCTTGATGAAAAGGACCTTGACAAAGCGTGCAGAAGAATAATAAATCTTGCCTTTAAATGGACTCAGAACAGGCTTCAGCGTACCTTTGACAGAGAGGAGCACCATAAAATCGCAAAGGAAACAGCCCTTAAAACAATGGTTCTTCTTAAAAACGACGATAAAATTCTTCCTCTTAAAAAGGAGCAGAAAATCGCTTTTATCGGCGAGTATGCCAAAAAGCCCAGATATCAGGGCGGCGGCAGCTCCCACATAAATTCATATAAGGTAACGGACGCATTTTCTTCGGCAAATGACGTTTCCGGAATACTTTACGCCACAGGCTTCGGCGTAAACGACAAGGAGCCGGATAATAATCTTGTGGAAAGCGCTTTAAGAGTGGCTGCCGACGCTGATGTAGCCGTAGTTTTCGCAGGACTTCCCGAGGCTATCGAATCCGAGTCCTTTGACAGACACAACATGAAGCTTCCCGAATGTCAGAATTATCTTATCGAGAAGATTTCGGAGGTTCAGAAGAATATTGTTGTTGTTCTTCATAACGGTTCTCCTGTGGAGATGCCCTGGATTGACAAGGTAAAGGGCGTTCTTGAGAGTTATCTGGGAGGAGAAGCTGTAGGCGAGGCTCAGGCTGAAATACTTTTCGGTCTTTATAATCCCTCGGGCAAGCTTCCCGAAACCTTCCCGGTAAAATTAAGCGATACTCCCTGTTATCAGACTTTCCCGGGAACGTTCAACACCGTTGAGTACAGAGAGAGTATTTTCGTAGGCTACCGCTATTACGAAACAGCTAAAAAGGAAGTGCTTTTCCCCTTCGGACACGGACTTTCCTATACAGAATTCAAATATTCGGATCTGAAAATCAGCGCTTCCGATTTTACTCCCGAAACCGATAAAATCACCGTAACCCTTGATGTGGAAAATATCGGAGATGCAGACGGTGAGGAAGCCGTTCAGATATATGTATCTCCTGCCGATAAAAAAATATGGAGAAGCGATATTGAGCTTAAAGGCTTTACAAAGGTATTTTTAAAGAAGGGCGAAAAGAAAACCGTTTCCGTAACCCTTGAAAAAAGAGCCTTCGCTTATTACAATATAAATGAAAAGGATTTTGTATGCGATGACGGCAAATACATTATAAAGGCCGGGGCATCCGTTGCGGATATAAGACTTGAAGCCGATATTAACTTAAAGGGCTTCGGCGTTCATGAAAATCCCTACGGCGACGAGGTAAACAAGATTTACGGCGGCACAGACGCGGCAGAGCTTAAAAGAGCCGATTTTGAAAAGCTTTTAGGCAGACCTGTTATTATAGACAAGCCCCATAAGCCTTTTACCGCTGAAAACTGCTTCGGGGACATGAAGGGCACAAGGAGAGGCGACAGACTGGAAAGTATTCTGTCAATAGTCAGCGAAAAGCTTAATATGGATATAGGCGGCTCCGAAATGATTTACGCCGGAGCCATGGAAACTCCCATAAGAACATTGACTGCCATGTCCAACGGAATTGTGTCTGAAAAGCTTTCGGGAAGCATAGTTGATTTTATGAACGATAAACCGGGTTCGATTTCAAAAATAATGCTGAACGGAATTAAAGTAGGTATTAATGCCGTAATTAAAAAATAATAAATTTATTATTGCGATATTTTGAATATTTTAAAAAAATTGTTAAGACGCCTCGGATTTTGAGGCATCTTTTCAGCTTTTACTGCATTTTGTTAAAAAATGGTTAATATACATCAAGAAAAATTATGCAATTATATGTTTTTTGTGCTGACATTGTTGCCCTTTTGTGCTATACGAAGAATGAAGAAGTTTGTTTCGGGGAAAACAAAAATAAAGTTTTTTCGGGAGACGATGTTTTCAGCAGAAAAATGTTATATTTCGGTTTTATTTAAATGGAAAGGAGATTTTTTTATGAAACATAGCAAAAAATTCATAAGCGTGCTTGTAGTGTGCGTTATGCTTATAACTTCATTCAGTGCGCCCTTCAGCGTTTTTGCAGCTTCAGGGGTTACGGAAGAGCAGTGGAACACCCTTGTTTCAGCGCTTAAAAGCGAAACTGTTGCAGACGCAAACTTTACCGGCAGCCAAAACAGCTATACCGTAAGCGACCCCGACGGAGATGTTCTTGCGGCGGCTGATGCCTTTTATGCGGTGTTTGCCGGACTGTATGACAGAGAAGGAAATCAGGAAAACGGAAACAGAACCATAAATCTTGTAAAGGACCAGATTTTAAACGGCGTTAATGCCAGAATGAACGCTTCCGATTTTGCTGTTTATAATGTAGCAAACGTTCTTAACGGATTTATCGCCGGAGCAAATGTCAGCTCAAGCACCGACAGTAAAAATGAGCTTGCGGCAGTTCCTAATACGGTTCTCACGGTAAATCTTGAGGACAGCGCCATATTGAGATACGACAGTATCGCCGATATGCCCGATCAGATTGTCACATCAAGAACCTATACAACGGCTCACACTGTTAAAAGCTATGATGTAACATCCGGCAGCGGCTGTTCCTCTACAACAACAACCTATTATTATTACACCATTTCATCCTTCGGAACAAGCGATTCATCAATGCCCAAAACAACTCTTTCGGAGTTCAGGGATTATCTTGATACAAACGCCGCAATTTTCGGATATGATACAGACGCTCTTATAGCTCTTGGCAGCGACGCCATTCAGAATCATATTTTACAGCTTACAAACGGCTATACCTCAATGAATAATCAGCTGGGAAGCGCCGTATATGCCAAGTTCTTCGGAAATGACTACGATGTTCCCGGAATGACGGCAAAGCTCAACACGGCTCAGGATATTATTACCTATCTTCCTGTTTCGGAGGAAATAGAGGCTCTTGCTTCTACCGATTATACCCAGCTTTCAACAACTGAAATCAGAGCACTTTATACTGAAATCAGCCAGAAGGTTAACGCCTATGACGGAGCGGACGCCGAAGCAAAGGCTTATATCGAGGCAAAAGGCTTCGACATAGCCGCAGTCCGCGTATATATGGAGGACCTTTTAAACGAGGTTGAAATTCAGGAGCTTACCGCATTAAAGGAAAAGCTTGACGGAAATGTTCCCGTTTATGAAGCCTATAATGAGGACGATGTAATTTCAGGCGCAACATTAAAGGCTGAGCTTGAGCTTGCCCTTGCGGATCTTGACGCATTTAAAGCAGCTCTTAACAGCTACAAGGCTGAGAATGTTGAAAAGGTTATAGGCGGAGAGTATCTTGCTGAGGTAACCGCTCTCAGAACAGAAATTCAGAGACTTTTAAATATTGACGGCTATAACAGCCGGTTCAAGGACAAATATCAGTATTATCTCGAGACAGTTTACGCTGCAACAAGTCCCGACGCTTCATCTTCCGACATTATTGCCGGTCTGAAGGATTATGACGAATGGTACAAGGGCCTTGAAGCTCTTGCGGCTGAAATCGAAGCTGTTTTGGGTAGTGAAACGGCAGATAAGATTTTAACCACTCTTAACGACGAAATGCTTGCCCACCGTGAAGAATGTTATAACATTCTGGGCGGCAGGTTTGAAAATCAGGTGGCTCTTGCGGCAGACCTCTTCGACCAGTGTAAGGTTGACGGCGCAAAGGTTGACATTACCACAATAGATACCTATAAGGCGCTTCGCAAATCTCTTGACCTTATCGAGAAGGAAATATATGATTTCTTAACCGGTAACGGTGAATACACATTCTCTCAGACAACTCTTGACGACTACGCAAGAATTTATGAGGACATTTACGCCGATTATCTTGCTTTCACAGCTACAGGCGGATTTGACAGATATGAAACTGCTGTTATTGACGACATTGTAAGAGAACCCTCCGACAGCGATATCGTAAGAGATAAGGACTATGTTGTCACCGACGAAAAGGTTGAGGAGATTATAAAGCTTCTTGACAAGACGCTGGGCAGTGAAGAATTTAATGCTTTAACCGGCGTTGACCTTGAGGACACAATTACAGGCGTTCTTGACAACCTTTACACCGATTCCTTTATCAATACTGTTGTTCAGTATATTTATCCCATAGTAGCCAACGAGTTCGTAAAGGTTTGGGCAACTCTTCCCGAATCCATTACCATTGAAGATGTAGATACGGGACTTTTGGGACTTAAAGCCGATGTTGAATGCGATCTTTCCCTTTATTCGGTTGAGGACGCAATGAAGGCAATCGGACTTTATCTGTTCCCCTCTACTCTTGCTGAAAATATTAAGGATCAGTATCCCCAGGTTGCGGAAGTATTAAGCAAGGCGACTTCAGCGGCAACTACCGAGAACAACCCCTGGGAGGATCCCGCTATATGCGACGAGGACGGAAATCTTGCTCTTAACTGGGGCGTAACCGACAGAGAGAGTTTTGTTGATGCGGCAGTTGCGGCTCTTTCGGGACTTGAGCCTCTTCTTCTTGCGCTTCTTTCAAACAGGGAAATGAACCTTTCAAATAAAATCGGTACAGGTTCAGGCTCCGCGAAGGTCAGCATTATTACTCTTAACCTTACTGTTGATCCTATTGACCTTGTTCTTACAGCCTCGGCAAATCCCGGCTATAACAACGCGGTGGCTCCCATTCTTGAAGCTCTCGGACTTACAGCTCCCGACGGAAACACATTTGCAAGCACAAGAGATATTCTTGAAAAGGGACTTCTTGATCCTATTACTGAGCTTCTTGAAACTCTCGCTTCCGCTCCTGTTGAAACAGTAGCGAAAATACTTCCAAATATAGCATACGCCGCAACGGTAGGACTTATTGAGCCTCTTCTGGGAATGCTTAAAACAAACATTAACTATACAACCAACGCCAAGTACGACGCTCAGGTTACAAGCGGAACTCTTAACGATGTTTATAAGTCGGAGGAGCCTATCGCCATAAACCTTGCGGACATGATTGACTTGTCCTCTCTGGGCGTGGATATTTCAAGCTTTGACGCCATAGTAGATCTTGTTGAAGGTCTTTTGGGCTTCGAGCTTCCCGAGATTGACAACGGAAAGGCGGCTTCTCTTGGTACTCTTACATGGAAGGATACCGTAAGAAGCGAAAAGACATATAACTACGGCGAAGCAGGCAAAGCCGCTTTCATTGAGGCAAATAAATCCGATGTGCTTCTGTTTGTTTTGGATTACGCTATAAACGCTCTTTCACAGGAGGGCTTTATAGATGAGATTGCCGGAGCTTTCGGAGCCGAAACTCCCGTTGAGCTTCCCGATATCGTAAATCAGATAATTTATAATGTTACGGTAAACGGAGATAATGCCATAGCCGCAGTTGCGGAGCTTGTATTCCCGCAGGATTATACAGAGCCTGAAAAGGATATTAACTGGCTCAAGACATCAGGCGAAACAGGTTCGGCAGTTGTATATTCCGAATACTGGACAAAGGAAAAGGCAAACTATGTAGCGGAGAATCTCCCCTCATTTGTTGACAATATTATTTCAATCTTCGGCGTTAAGGTTAACGGCGTTAAGGTCAAGACTCTTTCTGAGCTTGTTGACGGATACATCGGAAATCTTTATTCCGCAGACACTCTTAATTCTCTTGCGAAGACAATCGGCGACGCTTTAGGCTCGGCAGGTCTTCCCCGGGGACTTACGGATATTCTTAAAGACCAGCTTGGCATTGATCTTGAGTACTGGAATAACTGGACAGCTGAATTTGAAACAGGCGATAAGGATGCTTTCGTAAATGCTCTTGCCGATTTGCTTAAGCCCTTTACAGCCGTTCTTGAGCTTGTTCTTAACGGAAAAGACCTGAGCATTACCGTTACCGATGAAAACGGCACGGCTAAGCTTGTAACGCTTCAGGGCTACGACGGATATACAAACGGACTTATTCCTCTTCTTGAGGCTTTAGGCGCCGAAAATGTTGTTGCTCCCGCAGAGTTTGCGGCAGACAGTGACAATATCATTAAAAATATTATTACGCCTGTACTGTCAGTAGTTGACAAGGTATCCGCAGATCCCTACGACGCAGTAATGGAGCTTCTTCCCAACATTCTGTACTTCGCAGCTTCCGGAGGACTTCAGGTAAGCCTTGACAATATTCTTTACAGCGTATATACGGTTATCGACACAATAAGACCGATTTATGACCTTAACCTTACGGAGCTTTTGGGATTTGATTTGAGATTTACTGACGCTGATCCCGTAGAGTATATCCTTTCAGTTGTAAACGGACTTATCTATGACGCCACAGGGGCAGACTTTAAGATAGACTTTACAGGCGAAGAGCTTCTCTCTCAGCTTCCCGTAAGCGATGTTCAGGCATTTACCTCCGCAAACGGTAAAACAGCTTACAGAATTGTACCTACGGAAAATTATTTCGCTGATGTTCTTACTGTTGTTCTCCGCTATGCGGTAGGAGATGTTCTCTTCTCCGAAAACGCAGTAATTCTTGCGGATCTTGTAAAGGATAACTTCGATATAAGCGAGGAAGCCTATGCGTTTATCTACTCGCTGCTGTCCTCACTTGCAAAGCTTGACGGCGATGCGGTTGACATGACTCTGGGCGCCGCGTTCTTCGTATTCTACGGAGCGGATAATGCAGTTGACGCTTATATAAGATACTTCAACTATGACTGGGAACAGATAATTGCCGATATGAACAATTCTCAGGTTCCCTATCTCCAGAGACTTTGCGGACTTATGGGCGAGGTTTACGAAACAACCTTTAAAAACCTCTTTGACGATATTTCCGACGCCTTTGACCTTCCCGTTGATTCGGAATATGTTGAGGGAATTGCCGGAACCTTCAAGAGAATACTTGACGCATTTAAGGAATTCTTTGAGACGCTCAAGAGATTCTTTGAACAGGTGTTCGCAATCTGATAAATCAGGCCGAAAGGCAGCCGCCGCAGTTTTACTGCGGCGGCGTTTTTCTGAATTTACGCAAAAAAATACCTTTCCCCTAAAAGGGAAAGGTAAAATTTTTAAATAAAATTAAGCTTTTCCGTCGCAGCCCAGAACCTTGGTAATCTTATGAGTAACCATGCCCTTGATTGCCTCTCTTGCAGGAGCAAGATACTGTCTGGGGTCGAAGTGAGAGGGGTTAAGAGCGAAATGCTCTCTGATTGCCGCTGTCATTGCAAGACGAAGGTCTGAGTCAATGTTGATTTTGCAAACTGCCATGGAAGCAGCCTGACGGAGCATTTCCTCGGGGATTCCGATAGCGTCGGGCATCTGTCCGCCGTACTTGTTGATCTTCTCAACGAATTCGGGAATAACTGAGCTTGCGCCGTGGAGAACAATGGGGAAGCCGGGAAGTCTTTTTGAAACCTCTTCGAGAATGTCGAAACGGAGCTGAGGCTTCTGACCGGGTTTGAATTTGTATGCGCCGTGGCTTGTGCCGATGGCGATAGCGAGAGAGTCAACGCCTGTTCTTGTTACGAAGTCCTCTACCTGCTCGGGCTGTGTATAGGAAGCGTCCTCTGCGGAAACGTTAACGTCGTCCTCAATTCCTGCAAGCTGTCCAAGCTCGCCTTCAACAACTACGCCGTGAGCGTGAGCATATTCAACAACCTTTTTGGTAAGAGCAACGTTGTCCTCGTAAGCATGGTGAGAACCGTCGATCATAACGGAGGTAAATCCTCCGTCAATACAGCTTTTGCAGATTTCAAAGTCTGCGCCGTGGTCAAGATGAAGAGCTATGGGAAGACCTGTTTCAATAACGGCAGCCTCTACAAGCTTTGTAAGGTATGTGTGGTTTGCGTATTTTCTTGCGCCGGCGGAAACCTGAAGAATAAGGGGAGCGTTAAGCTCTTTAGCGGCTTCGGTAATACCCTGTACGATTTCCATGTTGTTAACATTGAAAGCGCCTACGGCGTATCCGCCTTCATAAGCCTTTTTAAACATTTCTTTAGTTGTTACAAGTGGCATATTTTTCACTCCTGTTTACGGATATATCCGAATTTTTACAACTTACATTATAAATCACAAAGGGTCAAATGTCAATAGATAAGGTTAAACGGTCATTGCTAAGCAGCAGATTTAAAATCTATATTGCATTTATTTAACTTAAATTTCGGTACATTTTTAATAGGAGTAGGTGTATCGGATAATAACAAGCCCTATGGGTTTTGCCGCCCAAGCCTTAGCTTCAACAAGTCTGCCTGTAAACTTGTTGTATATGTCAAATTCAACGCTTTTATAGTTGGCATACGTTCTGACATTAACTTTTTTGCCCTCTTCAACGGCAATATGGAAGTTATTTAAAACGGAAACGTTTTGAGTTAAGCTGAAACCTATGGCGTTTTTAACCGTTCCTTTGCCGATTACGGTTTTAACTTTAGCTTTTACACTTAACTTCTTATTATACTCGCCTTTTATTGAACATGCGCCATCGTACCAGTCGGAATCGTATTCGTCTATATAATAAAATTCTTTCGGACTTACGGAAATATTTTTTATTTCATATATCAGACCTGACCAACGCTTAAAATTTATGGCTGAATTTGTTGTTTCGCTGTTTTCAAGTTTAAGAACGAAAATTTCCTTTTTTTCAAGATTTAATCCATCGGGAACATACAGACGATCTGTTTTTATAATTTTTTTAAGCAGATTTTTATCTGTGACAGTGTCCAAAAGCATTATTTTTCCATCCGTTTCAATTTCGTTTTCAGGTATATTTATGCTTGTTCCGTAAGCGGACAAATAAAAGTTAAAAAAAATCAGAATTGCCACTATTGCACATAATATTTTTTTCATTTTCGCCGAGCCTGCCTTTCCGGCTTTACTGCTTTGGTTTTACTGCTTACGGCTTGTCTTTTTTTTATAAAACAAACAAGAGAGTAAATAACTCCGCCGATTATCATTAAAGCTCCGATAACAACAAGCCATTCAAGACCGAAATTGCGTATGAAGCTGATAAACGGAGGAGTATAATATCCCCCTATGCCGTGAGATACATTTTGATCGTCAATTTCCGCAAATACATTTATTACTCCTAAAATAATAACTCCGAATAATGCGCACAAAAAGCCGGCTATTATTTTTGCCGTGTGAAGCTCCGTTTTTCTTACTGCCATTACACCGGGGGTAGCCTCCTCGCTGTCACAGTAATCTTTTAAAAGATAATCTGTTGACACGTCAAAAAGCACGCTTATTTTTATTATTTTTTCGGTGTCGGGATAGGCTTCTCCCGTTTCCCATTTTGAAACGGCCTGTCTGCTTACTCCCAGTATGTCGCTGAACTGCTCCTGTGACCAGCCTTTAAGCTTTCTTTTTTCTGCAATTTTTTCTCCGAATGTCATAAACAGTCATCTCCTTTTGTCCTTATCATACAATTTTTTTCCATTATAGTCAATCTATCGGAGGTTGCATATTGTAAATTCCGGCTGTCTTTATGTCAACCGCAGGTTGCAGACGCAAAAAACAGATTTTTTGCTGTTGACAGAAGCTTTTAAGCGGTATATTATTGACATTAAGAAAATTAAAAAAAATTTTTTTAAAAAATTGAATTTAAGTGACTCAGGTCACGGAAAAGCTTTTAAAAAGCGTATATACTATAGTCACAAGGAGATGATAAATATGTCAGTTATTACTGTTACTAAAGAAAATTTTGAAAATGAAATATTAAAATCCGATAAAAAGGTGCTGCTTGATTTCTGGGCTTCCTGGTGCGGACCCTGCATGATGGTTTCTCCCGTGGTTGATGAAATCGCCGAGGAAAAATCCGATATCAAGGTGGGCAAAATCAATGTTGACGAAGAGCCTGAGCTGGCAAACGCTTTCGGTATTTCAAGCATACCAACTCTGTTTGTAATGGAAAAGGGAAAAGCCGTTAATAAATCCGTGGGAGCAGTTCCCAAGGCGGCAATTCTCGATATGCTTAAATAATAAAGCCTTAACCGAAGAAAAAGAGCCTGAACGCAGTTGTTCGGCTCTTTTTTGTATGGGGAAATTTTTTAATTTTCCTTTTCGGCAATAACATCCACTTCCACAAGAACGCCTTTGGGAAGACAGGAAACCTCAACGCAGGAGCGTGCAGGCTTGTTTGTAAAATAGCTTCCGTAAACCTCGTTAAATTTTGAGAAGTTATTCATATCCCTTAAATAGCACACTGTTTTTAAAGCGGAATTTAAGCTGCTTCCCGCCGCTTCAAGTACGGCTTTCAGGTTTTCGCATACTCTTGCGGTCTGTTCTTCGATTGTGTTTCCCGTAACCTCTCCCGTTTTCGGGTCAAGAGCAATCTGTCCCGAAGTGAAAACAAGATTTCCCGATGTAACCGCCTGAGAATAGGGTCCTATTGCTCCGGGAGCGCTGCTTGTGCTTATTTTTTCTGACATTTTCTTCACCTTTTCCTTTTATTTTTATTTATTTGATTTTAAAGCCCTCGTTTTCAAGGGACTGCATAATAAGCTGAATATGCTCGTAATTCTTTGTTTCCATGGCAACACGCAGGAAACAGCCGTTAACGCTTTCTGTGTCGCCTTTTTCATAGTGTACCCCGGTAACATTTGCTCCGCAGTCGGCTATTATTCTTGATATATCGCTGAGCTGGCCGGGCTTGTCGATAAGCTCAATAAGCAGGGTTGAAGATCTTCCCGCTTTAAACAGACCTCTTTCAATTACTCTTGAAAGGCTTGTAACATCTATATTACCGCCGGATACAATGCTTACGACCTTTTTGCCCTTTAAGTCGAACTTGCCGAACATTACAGCAGCAACCGCCGCCGCTCCGGCGCCTTCGGCAATCATTTTCTGCTTTTCGATAAGGGCGAGAATCGCCGAGGAAACCTCGTCGTCTGTTACAAGGGCAATGTCGTCCACATATTTTTTAACATATTTAAAGGTGTTTTCACCGGGCTGCTTTACGGCTATTCCGTCGGCTATTGTCTGAACCGTGTCAAGACATTCGATTTTTTTGTCTTTGATTGAATTATACATACTGGGCGCTCCCGCAACCTGAACGCCGTAAACCTTAACGGAAGGCTTTATCTGCTTTGCCGTATAGGCGATTCCTGAAATCAGTCCGCCGCCTCCTACCGGCACTACTATGGCGTCAATATCGTCAAGCTCATTTAAAACCTCAAGGGCGATTGTGCCCTGACCGGCTATTACATTTTCGTCGTCAAAGGGATGCACAAAGGTATAACCCATGCTTTCTTTAAGCTCGAGGGCTTTTTTGTAGGCGTCGTCATAGCAGCCTTTTACAAGACAGACCTCTGCTCCGAAGCCTTTTGTGGCTTCAACCTTTGAAATAGGGGCGCTGTCCGGAAGGCAGATTATTGATTTTATTGAGTTTTTCGTTGCCGCAAGAGCTACTCCCTGGGCGTGGTTTCCCGCTGAACAGGCTATTACGCCCTTCGCCTTTTCCTCGTGGGACAGCATGGCGATTTTATATGCGGAGCCTCTTACCTTAAAGGACCCGGTTATCTGTAAGTTTTCCGGCTTTAAATACAGCTCGCAGTCGGAAGCTATTCCGTAGGCTCTTACAAGAGATGTTTCCCGGATAATGTTTTTAAGAACGGACTGTGCGCCGAATACCTTGTCAAGTGTCAGCATTTTATATTTTCTCCTCTCTTTTGTTAAGCTTTAAAGGGGAAAAAAGAAAAACAAAAACCCGCCTCAAAGCTTTTTACTTTGAGACGGGTGTGAATTATTTTCAGCACTCGCGGTACCACTCAAATTGCGAAAAATTTCGCCTCTCTTCGAAGCCTGACAGCTTCTATGCGTTAACGCAGCATTCACGGAAAGCGTCTACTTGAAAAAAATCTTTCGGGCTTTCGGCTCGGAAGTGATAGGTTTTGTAAGGCTTGTCATATCGGCTCGCACCCTGCGCCGACTCTCTGAAATGCTTTGCCTTAACCGTCTTCGTCATTGCTTTTACTGTATTTTCTAAGCATTATAGCACCGTAATTTTATTTTGTCAAGTTTTTTGCCGTAAGTAAATTTTTGAAAAAGCCTGTTTAAGGGACAGGCTTAACCCTGTTATTTTAACTTCCGTTATCTTCCGAGAAGCTGAACTCTCCGTCCTTTACGGTGCAGATATATTTTTTGCCCGCTTTTATTTTGCTTTCAAGAAGCATTTCCGAAAGCTTATCCTCAATATTGGCTCTTACGGCTCGTCTTAAAGGTCTTGCGCCGTATACCTCGTCGAAGCCTACCTCTGCGATTTTTTCTGCCGCTTCATCGGAAAAGCTTATGTCGATATCCATTTCGGAAACACGCTTTTTGACTCCCTCCAGCATTTTAAGGGCGATTTCCTTAATGTTTTCCTTTGAAAGCCTTGAGAATACTATAATATCGTCAACACGGTTTAAAAATTCCGGACGGAAGGTGTTTTTAAGCTCCCCCATAACGGCTTCCTTTATGGCTTCAAAGGACATTGCGCTTCCTCCCGTGGTGAAGCCCAGGGACGACTGCTTTTCGGTGATAAGCTTTGCGCCTACGTTTGAAGTCATGATGATAATGGCGTTTTTAAAGCTTACCTTTCTGCCCTGGGAATCCGTAAGAATACCGTCGTCAAGGATTTGAAGCATCATGTTGAATACGTCGGGATGGGCTTTTTCGATTTCGTCGAACAATACTACCGAATAGGGCTTTCTGCGGATTTTCTCCGTAAGCTGGCCGCCCTCTTCATAGCCTACATATCCCGGAGGCGAGCCTACAAGCCTTGAAACGGTGTGCTTTTCCATGTACTCTGACATATCAAGCCTTATAATGGCGTTTTCATCTCCGAACATGGCTTCTGCCAAAGCCTTGCAAAGCTCCGTTTTGCCTACGCCCGTGGGTCCTAAGAATATAAAGGAGCCTATGGGGCGCTTGGGGTCTTTCAGTCCCACTCTGCTTCTGCGGATTGCCTTTGATACAGCTGAAACTGCTTCGTTCTGTCCTATGATTCTCTTGTGAAGCTCTTTTTCAAGGTTTAAAAGCCTCCGGCTTTCTTCAACAGTAAGCTGCGCTACCGGTATGCCCGTCCAGCTTGCCACGATTTCCGCAATTTCGTTTGTGCCTACTTCTCCGGCTTTATGGCTTGCGGACTCCTCCCACTTTGCCTTTTCCTCGCTTAACTGCTTCTGAAGCTCCTTTTCCTGGTCACGGAGTGAAGCCGCTCTCTCAAATTCCTGAGCGTTTACGGCTGATTCCTTTTCCGCCGCAACGTCTTTTATTTTGTCCTCAAGGTCTTTGATGTCAGCGGGAGGAGTAAAGGCTTTAAGCCTTACTCTTGACGCCGCCTCGTCTATAAGGTCGATTGCTTTGTCGGGCAGGAATCTGTCCCCTATATATCTTGAGGAAAGCTTTACCGCCGCGTGAATTGCATCGTCGGTGATTTTTACCTTGTGATGGGCTTCGTATTTATCTCTCAGGCCCTTTAAAATCTCAACCGCCTCGTCCTCCGTAGGCTCGCCTACCGTTACAGGCTGAAAACGCCTTTCAAGGGCTGCGTCCTTTTCAATGTTTTTGCGGTATTCCTCAATGGTTGTAGCTCCGATTACCTGCAAATCGCCTCTTGCAAGAGAGGGCTTTAAAATGTTTGCCGCGTCTGTTGCTCCCTCTGCGGAGCCTGCCCCTACAAGAGTATGGATTTCATCAATAAACAGTATGACATTTCCCGATTTTGTTACTTCGTCAAGGCAGTTTTTGATTCTGTCCTCAAAATCGCCTCTGTACTTTGTACCCGCAACCATGCCCGTTAAGTCAAGAGATACGATTCTCTTGTTTTTAAGAAGCTCGGGAACCTCGTTTTTCGCTATCTTTAAGGCAAGCCCCTCGGCTATGGCTGTTTTGCCTACGCCGGGTTCGCCGATTAAGCAGGGATTGTTTTTTGTTCTCCTTGAAAGAATCTGGGTAACTCTTTCGATTTCCTTCTGCCTGCCTATAACAGGGTCGATTTTTCCCTCTTTCGCAAGCGCTGTTAAATCTCTTCCGAATTTATCGAGAGTTTCTGTTTTTCCTCCGGAATTTCTTCCTGCTTCTCCGGCAGCTCCGCCCTTTGCCGGTTCTCCGGATACGGCTCTTGTAATATCGCTGACGATTTCCGACAGGGACGCTCCCGACTTCGTTATGATTTTCGAGGCATAGCTCTGAGGCTCTCTGATTATCGCAAGAAGTATATGCTCAGTGCCTACAAGGGAAAGTCCTGCCGTTCTGGCTATAAGCATTGAGGTTTCAATAATGTTTTTGCTTCTTGGAGTGAAATCGTCCGGGGACAGCTCTGTGGGCATACCTATTCCCACCGAGCTTTTGATTATGTTTTCCACCTTGGAGTAGGTAATTCCCCTGCCATCAAGAACAGACGCCGCCACCGATGTTCCGTCCTTTAAAATTCCCAGCAACAAATGCTCGCTGCCTATATATGTGTGGCCTAAATCCTCCGCAGCATTGACAGCATTATTCAGCGCCACATTTGCCTTTTCGTTAAAGCCCGTAAATTTATACATATCTGTCAATCCTTTCTTTCCCGTTTTCCGGGACTCTTATTATTTTCTCTTTCTCAGACAAAATTATCAGCTGTTTATAAACGCTCAGAGTAAAATCTTAATTGTTCAAAAGCTTTTCCCTTACCGCTTTTGCCCTTATTTCATCTCTTTGGTCGCTTGTAAGATCTTTTCCGGCTTCGCAGCTTAATGTTGCCGCCTGCATTGTTTCCGTAAGCTCGTTAAGCTTTGAAATATCGGCTTCGATTATTCCGTAAATCGCCCCCAGCCTTACCCATGAAAACAGCTCCAGCATTTCGTCGGTGCTTAAAAGCCTTGCCGATGAAAGTATGCCGTAGGCTCTTGTAATTCTGTCCATAACGTTTACGTTCTTTACAAATTCCTCACCGGCACTGCGCTCCTGAGTTGCAATCTGCATTGTGATGGCTTTAAGATTGTCAAGGGCGGCACGCTCCGAAATTCCCAGGGAAACCTGATTGCTCAGCTGAAAAATATCCCCCTTGGGATTGGAGCCTTCTCCGTAGGTTCCCCTTATGGTAAGTCCCAGCTTCGATACGGTTGACGCCAGCTTTGACATCTGACTGCATTTTGAAAGGGCAGGCAGGTGCATCATTACGGAAGCCCTCATGCCTGTGCCTAAATTTGTGGGACACTGGGTAAGATAGCCTATGCGCTCGTCAAAGGCGTATTTTAATTTGGAGTCAAGCAAATCGTCGATTTTATTGGCAAGCTCAAAGGCTCCCTCAAGGTCCAGGCCGCCCTTAATTACCTGTATGCGTATGTGATCCTCTTCACAGAGCATTATGCTTACCGATTCATCCTCGGATAAAAGCAGCGCTCTGCCCTTCTGAGGAGATGCAAATTCGGGGCTTATCAGATGTTTTTCCGCAAGGGCTACAGCTTCCTTAGGCGACAGTGTCTGCATTTCTATATATTTAAGCTTCAGTCCCGATACGTCCGACAATGCGTCTTTTACCGCGCGGCAAACCTTTTCCTTGCCCTCTGCGTCAAGTCTGCACGGAAACGGATAATCTTCAAGATTTCTGGCAAATCTTATTCTTGTGCTTAAAATTACATCGTCATGCTGACTTTTCGTTTCATACCATTTATTCATTTTTTATCCCTCCATGCCTTTTATCTCATCTCTGAGCTGTGCCGCTCTCTCAAAATTCTGCTCGTCAATAGCCTTGTTAAGCTCCGCTCTCAGCTCCGAAAGCTTATGTGCCTTTTTAACCTCTTCACTGGCTCCCTGAGGAAATTTTCCCTGATGGGTGGTTTTGCCGTGTATCCTCTGAAGCGAGGGCTGAAGCTTATCGTAAAATGTTTTGTAGCAGTCCGCACAGCCTACCATTCCGCTTTTTACAATGTCGTCAAAGGAACAGCCGCATTTCTCGCAGCGTATTACTCTGTTGCTGAGCCTGCTTACGGGCATATCTCCGAAAAAGCCTCCGAACAGGTCGCTCAAATTAAGTCCGAAGTCCGAGAACACCGAGTTGTAGCCCAGCGCAGCCGCGCACTGTGAGCAAAGATGCGTCTCCGCAGCTTCTCCGTTTATTATTCTTTTAAGATGTGTAGTAGCTTCATTTTTTCCGCAGTTCTGACATAACATAATTTATCTCTCCCTTATTATTTCTTTTTTTTGATTTTTACCTTATATGCACGCTAAAAGCATTTGTTTAAGTATTGCCGCCCTGACGCTTTGCCGAAGCCTCGGCTCAAGTCCCTTATAACAGTTTTCGTTTATTCCCGCAAGGAGAAGTTTTGCCTTGTCCGCTTCAATTAATTCATTCTGGTGCAGGTTTATTAGTATCGCCCTTGCCGATTTTTCGTCTATGGCTCCGCCGATTGAATTGATTATGTGCATAAGCATCTGCTCTTTTGCGGTATAATTTATACGGGTGATCTTTATATAGCCGCCGCCGCCTCGTCTGCTCTCTACGGTGTAGCCCTGCTCCGGAGTGAACCGTGAGGATATTACATAATTTATCTGGCTGGGTACGCAGCCTATCCTCTCCGCAAGCTCGTTCCTCTGTATCTCCGCCCTGCCGTTCTCTTCAAGCATCCTTAAAAGCAGCTGGGTTATTTCATTGCTGAGACTCATTTTATATTCATCTCCTTTTGACTTTGACTTTCTTTGACCTTTACAACTGTAATTATATTCTGTTTTGACTTTTTGTCAAAGGTCAGAAAAGGTCAAAAACGGTTTGCGGATTTAATTTATCTCATGTATGCTTTGTTTTTCTTTTAATTTTAATATTTTTTCTTGATTTTTCTCACTTTTTATTTGCATTTATTTTTTTTAACTGATATGTTCAATAATGCGTATTCGTGATTATATAAAAAAATCCTGACTTTCGGCGTATTTGACTTTTTTAAAGCGCTGTTGTATTATTATATATTAGGATATTATTATTTACGGAGATTTTTTATGCTTGATAAACTTGTTAATGTGGAAAAACGCTTCGAAGAGGTTAACGCTCTTCTCTGTACGGGAGAAATTGCCTCGGATATAGAACAGTATACAAAGCTTATGAAGGAGATTAAACAGCTTACCCCTGTTGTTGAAAAATACAGGGAGTACAAAAACGCCGAAAAAGCCTTTGAAGAGGCGAAGGAGCTGCTTGAGGGCGGCGATCTTGACAAGGAATTCAGGGAAATGGTGCATCAGGAGTTCCGGGAGTCGGGAGAAAAAATGGAAAAATGCAGAGAGGAGCTGAAAATTCTTCTTCTGCCCAAGGACCCCAACGACGAAAGAAACGTAATCGTTGAAATAAGAGGCGGAGCCGGAGGAGAAGAAAGCGCCCTTTTCGCATACGACTTATTCAGAATGTACTCCATGTACGCCGAGTCAAAGGGGTTTAAGATTGAGGTTATGAACCTTAACGAAACGGAGCTGGGGGGAATCAAGGAAATAAGCTTTATGATAAACGGCGAGGGAGCTTTTTCCCGATTCAAGTTTGAAAGCGGCGTCCACAGAGTTCAGAGAGTTCCCGAAACTGAGTCGGGAGGAAGAATCCACACCTCCACCGTAACGGTAGCCGTTTTGCCTGAGGCTCAGGAGGTTGAGTTTGAGCTTGACCCGGCGGATCTTGTTTTCGAGGTTTACAGAGCCAGCGGAGCCGGCGGTCAGAAGGTCAATAAAACATCTTCCGCCGTAAGGGTTATACACGTTCCCACAAATACCGTTGTTGAATGTCAGGTGGAGCGAAGCCAGTACCAGAACAAGGACAGAGCCATAGAACTGCTGCGTTCCAGGCTTTACAACGAGGAGTGCAGAAAACAGCAGGAGGCAATTGACGGTGAAAGGCGCAGTCAGGTGGGAACAGGGGACAGAAGCGAAAGAATAAGAACATATAACTATCCTCAGGGAAGAGTAACGGATCACAGAATCGGATTAACCCTTTACAAGCTTGAGTCGATTTTAAACGGTGACCTTGATGAAATTATTGACGCATTGATTGCCGCCGATACCGCAAAGAAGCTTGAAGCGGGACAGGAATAAATTGCCGTATAAATATTGTAAAAAATTGCATATAATTTTTAGGGCGGAGAAGAATATTGAAAAACACGCTGATATTAAAAACAAAAGATGTAAATAAAGATATTAAAGATATTGAAAAGGCCGCCGAAATACTTAAAAACGGAGGCATTGCTGCAATTCCCACGGAAACGGTTTACGGACTTGCGGCTGACGCTTTTAACGGAGAAGCTGTAAAAAAGATTTTTGAGGCAAAGGGAAGGCCTCAGGACAATCCTCTTATAGTTCACATATCGGACTTTGAGCAGATATATAAAATCGCAAGAGAAGTTCCCGAAAGCGCAAAAAGGCTTTGCGAAAAATTCTGGCCGGGGCCTCTTACGGTGATACTTCCCAAAAGGGAGGAGGTTCCCGCTGAAACAAGCGGAGGACTTGACACCGTGGCGGTGAGAATGCCCTCAAATAAGATAGCGAACAAAATAATTTCCCTGTCCTGTCCACTGGCGGCGCCCTCTGCGAATATATCGGGCTTTCCCAGTCCCACCTCATTTTCTCATGTGGAATGTGATATGACAGGCAGAGCCGATGCTATATGCGACGGAGGTGACTGCGACGTTGGTGTGGAATCCACGGTGATAACCTTAGCGGTAAATCCTCCCGTGCTGTTAAGACCCGGGGGAATAACTCTTTCGGAGCTTCGGGAGGTTCTTGGGGAGGTAAAGGTGGCGGACGCTGTTCTAAATCCTATGAAAAAGGACGAGGTTGCCGCGTCTCCCGGAATGAAATACAAGCACTACTCGCCGAAAGCCGATATAACCATCGTCAGAGGAAATCTTTTTGAATTTAAAGAATATTCGGAAAAAAATCCGGAATTTGACGGTATACTCTGTTTTGAGGGAGAGGAAAAATATTTTAAGGACAGGATAACCGTAACCATGGGCAGTGAAAAGGATTCCTTTTCCCAGGCTCACAGGCTTTTTGACGCTCTTCGGGAGCTTGACGAAAAAGGAGCGAAAAAAGTTCTGTCAAGAAGCCCCTCAAAAGAGGATGTGGGTCTTGCGGTCTGCAACAGGCTTTACAGGGCGGCGGCTTTTAAAATCGCAAACGGAATAACAAGACCCGTTGTAGGGCTTACGGGACCTACCGGAGCCGGCAAGGGCTATGTAGGAGAATATTTAAAAAAGAAAGGCTGTTATGTGTGCGACACCGATAAAATCGCCCGTGAAATAACGGAGCCGGGCTCGCCTTTTTTGGATAGATTAAAGGAAGAATTCGGAGAAGATATAATAAACGGCGGAGGAAGCCTTAACAGGAAGCTTCTTGCGCAGAGAGCCTTTAAGGACAGAGAGTCCCAGGAAAAATTAAACAAGCTTACCCATCCCGAAATATTGAGAATATCCCTTGAAAGGTGCCGGGATGCGCTTGACAGGGGAGCGGCGGCGGCAGTAATCGACGCACCCTTGCTTTTTGAAAGCGGAGGAGATAAACTCTGCGACACGGTAATATGCGCAACGGCGCCGGAAGATGTAAGGCTTGAAAGAATAATCAAAAGGGATAATCTCACCACTGAAGAAGCAAGGAGAAGAATGTCCGTTCAGCAGGACGACAGCTTTTACAGGGAAAAATCGGAATTCTGCGTTGTTTCATGTGATGACAGCGATATAGAAAAACAGCTTGAACCCTTTTTCCGTAAATATATAAAAGAGCAGGTACTTTAAATGGCAAAAGGAAAAAAATATCCTCTTTTATCTTTTATAATTTTTCTTCTGACAGCGGCGGTTTTGTGTCTTACCGCTTTGACTCTTTATACTCCTGTTATGCAAAGCTTTTATCCGAAAAAATATGCTGAAGCCGTTGAGAAATACAGTCAGGAATACGGAGTTGACGAAATACTTATATACGCCGTCATAAGAACGGAAAGCGGCTTTAAGCCTGATTCGGTATCCTCGGCGGGAGCAAGAGGCTTGACCCAGATAACAGAGGACACCTTTGACTGGCTTTTGATGAAATCCGGGGAAGACTATGATTTTGACGATTTGTTTAATCCGGAAGTTTCAATAGAGTACGGAACATATTTTCTGTCGATTCTTCTGAAGGAGTACGGCAGCGTTGAAACATCGGTGGCGGCTTATCACGCAGGTATGGGAAATGTGTCCTCATGGCTTGATGACAGCCAATACTCCGACGACGGAATCAATTTAAAGAAAATACCCATCTCCGACACAAATCACTATGTAAACAAGGTTATGTCGGCTGTGGATAAATATAATAAGCTTTACGGCGGATAAAATTCAGACCGTAAGGGGAAAGGACAAAGAACAATGGAAAAAAATGAAATTGACGCTTTAAAGGAAAAGCTTTTTTATGCGCCTAAGCACGCCTCATATTCAATGACTGAAGATGAAATCAGAGGCGCTGATGATTTTTGCGAGGGATATAAAAACTTTCTTGACAACGGAAAAACGGAAAGAGAGTGCACCGCGGAAATCATAAAGCTTGCGGAGGCAAACGGATTTTCTCAGTTTATTCCGGGAGAAAAATATTCTCAGGGAGAAAAAATTTATTACAACAACAGAAACAAGTCGGTTATATTATGCGTAATAGGCAAAAAGAGTATTGCGGAAGGCGTAAAGATAGCCGCGGCGCATATTGACTCCCCGAGGCTTGATTTAAAGCCCAGCCCTCTGTACGAGGACAGCGACATGGCTTACTTTAAAACTCACTATTACGGCGGAATTAAAAAATATCAGTGGCCCACAATTCCTCTCTCTCTTCACGGAGCGGTGGTTTTAAAGGACGGAACCGTTATTAAGGTTACCGTAGGCGAAGATGACGAAGACCCTAAATTCGTGGTAACCGATTTGCTTCCTCACTTAGGCAGAGAGCAGAGCAAGAGAACCCTGGGAGAAGCCATAAAGGGCGAGGATCTTACCGTTCTCATAGGCAGCAGACCCTTTAACTCCGACGACGCCTCCGAAAGCGTAAAGCTTAATATTATGAACATTCTCTATGAAAAATACGGCTTTACGGAAACGGACTTTTTAAGCGCGGAGCTTGAAATGGTTCCCGCTTTTAAATCATGCGACATAGGTCTTGACAGGAGCATGATAGGGGCCTACGGCCATGACGACAGAGTATGCGCATATCCTGCGGTAATGGCAGTTCTTGACGCCGAAGAGCCTGAATATACGGTTATGTCGGTTTTGACGGATAAAGAGGAAATCGGAAGCGACGGCAACACGGGACTTAATTCCTCATATATGAAATACTTTATAAACTACCTTGCGGTGGCTGAGGGCTACGACGGCTATCAGGTTTTAAGGAAATCCGAATGTCTTTCGGCAGACGTTACCGCGGCTTTCGACCCTATTTACCCGGAGGTAATGGACAAGAGAAATTCAGCCTTTATAAATAAGGGCGTGGCGGTTATGAAGTATACGGGAGCCGGGGGAAAATCGGGCACTTCCGACGCTTCGGCGGAATTTATGGGTAAGGTTCGCCGTATTCTTGACGACGCAAAGGTTATATGGCAGGTAGGAGAGCTTGGAAAGGTTGACGCAGGCGGCGGCGGAACCGTTGCGAAATATGTTGCCAATCTTGACGTTGATGTTGTTGATATCGGAGTACCCGTGCTTTCAATGCACTCACCCTTTGAAACGGTTTCAAAAATCGACGTTTATATGGCTTACAGAGCCTTTTCCGAGTTTTTTAAAATAAAGTAATTTAGGTAACTGTTAAATAAAACTGTCATTAAAAAGCATTTATTTGACGGATATTTGTTTAATACGGTAAAGAGCGGATTTAAAGATCCGCTCTTTTTTTTGTTGTAATAATTAATTTACACTTTTTTATATTGAAATGCTATTTTTTATATGTTATTATATATAAAAATACAGGTCATACAGCAATAATTTGTATAAAATTTAAGGAGGTACAAAAGTGATAGTAAAATTAAGAAAAGTATTAAGTATTGTACTTACAATTGCAATGCTTACGGGAATTTTCGCAGGGATGAATATTTCCTTTGCGGAGGAGAGCGATTATATTTTAGGCGATGTTGATAATGACGGAGTAATCACTGCGTCAGACGCAAGGCATGCTTTAAGACAAGGGGCAAAATTGGATGATACAACAAATCAGTCTGATATTAACGGCGACGGGAGGGTAACAGCCTCCGACGCAAGAAGTCTTTTGAGAATTTCAGGAGGACTTGATGAGCACCCTGTTGATAATACAGCTGCAATAGCTGTAAATGTACAAAAGCAGGAAACTGAACCGTCGGAAACAGCTCCCGTTTTATCCATGGAAGCTTCAGCTGGGGATATAAAAGGAACAATTGCCGTAAAAATATCGGCTGCAGAAATGGCAGGTACAGAAGCCGGAAATTTAGTAATAGAATATAACCATGAATATTTAGACTTTTATAGTATTAATAATGCCGGATCTATGTCTATGGCTGTCGGAGGTCTTCCAAACAATCAAATTACATTTAATTTTTGTTTTCTTGAATCAGCAACCGAGGACAGCGATCTTTGCGAAATAACATTTAAATTGTTAAAAGAAGGCACATCTTCTGTTTCCTGTTCTGTTGCTCACTGGAGCGGCACGGATATGCCCGGTGACTGTGATTTAAGTATAACAGTATCGGACATTTTTAGTTATAATGTGCTTGATGACGGCACGGCAGAAATTACAGACTATAAAGGCAGTGCGTTTGAGCTTACAATTCCCGATAAAATCGACGGCTATAGCGTTACAAGTATAGGCAGTTCTGCATTCTCCGGTTGCGACAGCTTAACAGCTATTACAATCCCCGACAGTGTTACAAGTATTGGCGATTCTGCATTCTCTTATTGCGACAGCTTAACATCAGTTACAATCCCCGACAGCGTTATAAGTATCGGTGAATATGCATTCTATAGTTGCGACAGCTTAACATCAATAACAATTCCCGACAGCGTTACAAGCATAGGCGATAATGCATTCTCCAATTGCGGCAGCTTAACAGAAATAACAGTGGATGAAAATAATACTGCATATACATCAGAAGATGGAGTATTATTTAATAAGAATAAAACAGAGCTTATGCAGTATCCCATAGGCAACAGCAGAACAGAATACACAATCCCCGACAGCGTTACAAGTATAGGTGATGGTGCATTCTCCGGTTACGGCAGCTTAACATTAATAACAATCCCCGACAGCGTTACAAGTATAGGTGATAGTGCATTCTCCGGTTGTGACAGCTTAGCATCAATAACAATCCCTGACAGCGTTACAGGTATAGGCAGTTTTGCATTCTCCGGTTGCGACAGCTTAACATCAATAACAATTCCTGACAGCGTTATAAGTATAGGTAGTAATGCATTCTACTGGTGCGACAGCTTAACATCAATAACAATTCCTGACAGCGTTACAAGTATAGGTGATGATGTATTCCTGTATTGCAGCAGCTTAACAGAAATAACAGTAAATGAAAATAATCAGTCATATTCATCAGATGAATACAGAGTATTGTTTAATAAAGATAAAACAGCTCTTCTTTGGTATCCTTTAGACAATTCAAGAACAAAATATTCAATTCCCGACAGCGTTACAAGTATAGGTGATAATGCATTCAACAATTGCAATAACTTAACAGAAATAACAATACCTGAAAGCGTCGCAAGTATAGGTGACTATGCATTCCTCGGTTGCTACAGCTTAGCATCAATAACAATTCCAGATAATGTTACAAGTATAGGCGATTCTGCATTCTCCGGTTGCAGCAGCTTAACATCAATAATAATCCCTGACAGTGTTACAAGTATTGGTTCTCAAGCAATTTTCAGCACAGGCTTTTATAATGATGCAAACAACTGGGAGAATAATGTACTGTATATAGGAAAATATCTTATAGACGCAAACATAGACGCAAACGATGAAATATCAGGAGAATATACTATAAAAAACGGTACAAAAGTAATTGCAGATTCTGCATTTTATGGTTGCAGCAGCTTAACATCAATAACAATCCCTGACAGCGTTACAAGTATAGGTGATGATGCATTTGATTATTGCACCAGACTGGAAACAGTATATTATGACGGCAGTGAGGAGCAGTGGAATAATATTTCAATAGGTTCGTACAATGAAGATTTACTTAACGCAAATATAATTTTCGGTAAAGAGTCGGAGGAACCCACCACAGAACCTACAACTGAGCCTGCTACTGAGCCAACCACCGAGCCAACAACTGAGCCTACCACCGAGCCTACCACAGAACCCGCAACCGAACCTACCACAGAACCTACAACTGAGCCTACAACTGAGCCTACAACTGAGCCCACCACAGAACCTACAACTGAGCCCACAACCGAACCAACAACCGAACCCACTACAAAGCCCACCACTGAGCCGGTAAACACGGAGCTTGAGGTAAAACCAGGCAGCAGTGAGGTTGCGGCAAACAGTGACGGAACGGTTACAATAACTCCCGAAATGACAATAGATAAGCTTAAATCAAATATTACAAACGGCTCCGTTAAGGTTATAGGAGCTGACGGAAAGGAAATAAC
>CALYBJ010000031.1 GCA_944412445.1 uncultured Clostridia bacterium | reverse complement strand
ATGCTGTTTGTCAAGGGCGGCGCATTTTTTTACACAATCTTCATTTTGGGGCTTGACATTTAATAGTTAGTCTCCTTAAACCAATCTTAATTATAATAATACGGATTGATTTTTTCTGTGCCCTATGGCACAATAAAGAAAAAGGCAGTCTTGAAAAAATCGGAAAAGGCAGATACAGACTGTCTTCAAAAGGAAAAAATGAGTTATTTTAAAAACAAACAAAAGCCAAAAATTAATTTATCGGTTTTTTCTGTTGCCGAAGTATGAAACAGCCCGGCTTTAACAGTCGGGCTGTCTTTTATATTCAGTTTATCCCTGCGCCGCTGAATTTTTCAAAAATATTTTTAACCTGTGTTTTTATTCCCCTGTGCTCCGGCAAGCTTAAATCCGGATCCGCAAGCATTATATTTTCCGCCTGCTTCTGAGCGGCGTATAAAATTTTCGTGTCGGTTAAAATATTAGCAAGTTTTAGCTCCGGCAGTCCGTGCTGTCTTGAGCCTAAAAAATCACCGGGGCCTCTCTGCTTTAAATCCTCCTCGGCGATTTTAAAGCCGTCGGTTGTTTCGCACATAATCTTAAAACGGCTTTTTGCCTCCTCGTTTTCTGCGTCTGACACAAGCACGCAGGTTGATTTATATTTTCCTCTGCCTATTCTTCCTCTCAGCTGATGAAGCTGTGAAAGTCCGAACCTTTCGGCGTTTTCTATAATCATAACCGTAGCGTTGGGAACATCTATTCCCACTTCTATAACAACCGTTGCCACAAGGAGCCGTATTTCTCCCCGGGAAAATTCCCTCATTATACGCTCCTTTTCGTTAGGCTTCATTTTTCCGTGAATAAGACCTACCGAATAGGAAGAAAAAACGCTGTTTTTCAGATATTCGGCGTACTCCTGAGCCGGCACAAGCTCCGAAGCGCCTTCCTCAACAAGGGGACAAACTATATAAGCCTGTCTGCCCTCGTCAAGATGCTTTTTTATAAAATTATACAGCCTGCCGTGATAAGAAGTGCCCACGCAATAAGTTTCTATGGGCTGTCTGCCGCCGGGCAGTTCGTCTATTACGGAAATGTCAAGGTCGCCGTAAATAATAAGCCCCAGCGTTCTGGGTATTGGCGTTGCCGACATTACAAGGGTATGAGGATTTTTTCCCTTATTTGAGAGAGCCGTTCGCTGATTTACCCCGAAGCGGTGCTGTTCGTCGGTAATGACAAGCCCTAAATTTTTAAATTTCACATCGTCGCTTATTACGGCGTGAGTTCCCACAACAAGCTCGGCGCTTCCGTCCTCAAGAGATTTTTTTATAAGCTTTTTCTGAGACGACTTAACGGAGCCGGTAAGAAGTACAATATTTATTTTCCCCTTGAAAACCGACGAAAGACTTTTGCAGTGCTGTTCCGCCAGAACCTCCGTGGGAGCCATCATGGCGCACTGAAAGCCGTTTTTTACGGCGGTATAAATCAAAGCCGCCGCCACCGATGTTTTTCCCGAGCCCACATCTCCCTGCAAAAGCCTGTTCATGGGTCTTTTTGTCTTCATATCGCCGATACATTCCTCTATGCACCGTTTCTGGGCCGAGGTAAGCTCATAGGGCAAAAGAGAATAAAATTCCTGAGTTTTATCCTCCTTTATCACAACGGAGGTTTTGCTTCTGCTGCCCTCTCTTACATAAAGAAGCCCCAGCTGCATATACAAAAGCTCCTCAAACACAAGCCTTCGTCTTGCAAGTCTTAATTTTTCGCTGTTTTCGGGAAAGTGCATATTAAAAAGTGCCTCTTCCCTGCCCATAAGCCGGTACTTTAAAATTATGTATTCCGGGAGAGTTTCCTCTATGCTTCCCTTTAAAGCGCTCAGGGCATTTGCGGTAACTGCTTCGATTTTTTTTGTAGATAGCTTTTCCGTCTGTCTGTAAACAGGGTGAATCTTATCGTTTCCCGAAACTTTTACAAACCTCGGGGAAAGCATTTCCCTGCCGCCTATGATATTCTGATTTATTTTTCCGAAAAACAAATATTCCTCATTTTCAAAAAGCTGGTTCACCACATATTTATTGTTGAAAAATGTAAGCAGGACTATTCCCTGTCCGTCGGTGGCTGCGGCTTTAAAAATCATCTGGCCGTTTTTCGTTTTCATGCCCGAGGGAGCGTTTGTTATTCTCGCCTTTATACAGCACTGCTCCCCGAATTTTGTTTCGGTTATAGGGATTATTTTGCTCCAGTCCTCATAATCTCTCGGAAAATTAAACAAAAGACCGCCAACGGTGAAAATCCCGAGCTTTCCGAAAAGCTCGGAGCAAACACCGCCGACGCCCTTTACATATTTTATATCGGTATTAAGATCCATAGTCTGCACGCTTTTTTATTCAATAGAAATTATATAGTAATAAATGGGCTGACCGCCGTTTACGGACATTATTTCAACATCCTGGGGAAGCTTCTGACGGAGTTTTTCGCAAAGCTCCTCCGACTGTTCTTCCGTAACGCCTTCACCGTAAAAAACAGTTATAACCGACGCCGATTTCTTAGCCAGACGCCTCGCTGCTCTGTACGCCGCCTGAACGGGATCCTTTGAGATTTCCGTAATTTTTCCGTTTTCAAGAGCCATAATATCGCCCTTTTTAACAGTCTGATTCCCCACGACGCTGTCTCTTGCGGCAAAGGTCACCTGAACGGTTCCCACGCTTCCGGCGGCTTTCGTCATATTAACCGAGTTTTCCTCTTCTCCCGCATCCTCGTCGAACGCCAGCATCGCCGACATACCCTGAGGTATTGTCTTTGTCTGTATTACTATTACCTTTTTATCTGTCAGCGGAGCCGCCTGCTCCGCCGTCATTATAATGTTTTTATTGTTGGGAAGCACGAAAACGCACTCCGCCGGAACAGAATTTACTGCCCTTAAAATATCCTCTGTACTGGGATTCATCGTCTGCCCGCCGTTTATTACGCTGTCTGCCCCAAGCTCCGTAAACATCTCCCGTATTCCGTCTCCTGCCGCCACAGCCGCGAAGCCGTATTTTTTCTCCGGTCCGGCAATAACAGCCGGCTGTTCCTCTTTTTCCTTTTCCGGAACAGCTCCCCAGGAGGCGTTTTTATGCTGATGCCGCATATTTTCTATTTTTATGTTTACAAGCTCTCCGATTTCAAGAGCCTTTGTTATAACCTCTCCGGGATCGTTGGTATGAACATGAACCTTTATTATATCCTTGTCGTCCACCGCCACAACACAGTCGCCCACCGTTTCAAGATAAGCTCTCAGCGTTAAAGCGTCAAGAGGAGTGCCGTCCTTTTTGTTTATCAAAAACTCCGTACAATAACAGAAAACTATATCCTCGCCGCCGTATTCAGCTCTCTGCACACCGGAATTTTCACCGGACTCCGAGGACTTTATAATTTCCCCCGTTCTGAAAAAGCTGAGCATTCCCTCGAAAACATAAACAAGCCCCTGGCCTCCGGCGTCAACCACCTTCGCCTTTTTAAGCACCGGCAGAAGCTCCGGAGTTTTTTTAAGGGTTTCCTTTGCCTCCTTCAGCGCCGCCTCAAAAACATTAACGGCTGAATCCTCGGTTTTCGCAGCTTCCTCGGCTTTTTTCGCACCCTGCCTTATAACCGTGAGAATTGTTCCCTCGGTTGGCTTCATTACCGCCTTGTATGCTCTTTCACTGCCTGCCGAAAGGGCTTTCGCCATAGTTATTCCCGTGGCGTACTCACAGCCCTTGAAGCCCTTTGACATTCCTCTGAAAATAAGGGAAAGAATAACTCCCGAATTGCCTCTGGCGCCTCTTAAAAGGGCAGAAGCTATTCTGTCCGACACTTCGCCTACAGTGGCGTCATCGGATATGGAAGCCGCCTCTCTTGCCGCGGCAGCCATTGTCATGGACATATTGGAGCCGGTATCTCCGTCAGGCACCGGAAAAACATTAAGAGCGTCAACGGCGCTTTTTTTGTTTCCGATATTATTTGCCGCCGAAATCACGCTGTCACGGAGCATTTTTCCCGTTATCATCAAATCACTTCGCTTTTTATTTTTCTCTTTCCCGAATATAAATCAGTCGTTTTCCTCTTTTTTCATGGCGTCCACAAACACATTAACCTTGTAAACAGGCAAAGCGGTTGCTTTTTCCACGGTATATTTCACTTTATTTATTATGCTGTCGGCAACAGCCTTTATGTTAAGGCCGTAGCTTACCACAATATGAACGTCAATATCAATTCCGTCCCCTGATTTTCTCACGGCAACGCCTTTATCCCTGTAATCCTTTTTCCGCATTAATTTCGACCTTAACTCCTGTCTGGCGCCGGAATCCGCCATGGCCGCCACTCCGAAGCAGGAGGAAACGGTTTTGCCCACAAGAGAGGAAAAATAGGTTTCGGAGATTTCCGTGGTTCCCAAATGATTTTCAATGCTTATCAATTAAAACGCCTCCGTGCCGTAAAAAGCAAAATATCATCCGAACATTTAATGAAAATTAAAAATTATATATTTCTGAAAAAATTAAGAAAATATCCAAACTTTTCAAACAGTCTTGTCAAAATCAAAAAGATCCGTGGAAAGATATCGTTCTCCCGAATCGGGAAGAAGCACCACAATATTTTTATCCTTGTTCTCAGGGCGGTTTGCGATAACCGAAGCCGCAAAAAGAGCCGCTCCCGATGAAATCCCCACAAGAAGTCCCTCCGTTTTCGCAGCGGTACGGGCGGCGTTATACGCCTGAGAGGTTGTAACGTCTATGATTTCATCAATTATATCCGTATTAAGCACCGAGGGGACAAAGTTGGGACCTATTCCCTGAAGTCCGTGAGGAGCCGCTTCGCCGCCTTTTAAAACAGGTGAATCACCGGGCTCCGCAGCCACGATTTTAATTCTTTTGTTAAAAGCCTTTAATGTTTCGCCTACTCCCGTAAGAGTTCCTCCCGTGCCTACTCCCGCGACGAAATAATCTATTTTGCCGTAGGTGTCATGAAGAATCTCCTGAGCCGTTGTGATTTTGTGTATATCGGGATTTGCCTTGTTGTCAAACTGTCCGGGAATAAAGGAATTTTCCGTTGTTTCGTGAAGCTCCCTCGCCTTGTCAACTGCTCCCTGCATACCCTTTTCCTTAGGCGTCAGAATAACCTCCGCGGAAAGAGCCTTTAAAAGCTTTATTCTCTCCTGCGACATATTTTCCGGCATTGTAAGAATAAGATGATAGCCCTTTATTACGCATACAAAGGCAAGGCCTATTCCCGTGTTTCCGCTGGTAGGCTCGATTATAACGGCGCCTTCCTTTATAAGCTCTTTTCTTTCGGCGTCCTCAATCATCGCCGCCGCTATTCTGTCCTTGGCGCTTCCCAGAGGATTAAAATACTCAAGCTTTCCTATAATATTTCCCTGAACTCCCGCCGCAGCCATGTATCTGCTCATTTTAAGCATGGGAGTTTTTCCGATAAGCTGAGTTAAATCCTCAGCTATATATTCTTTCGGTCTGAAGCCGAATCCGTAGGTAAATTCGCCCATATTAAGTTAAGCCTCCGTTAAATTCCGAAATAATTTTTTGCGTTTTCAAAAGCTATTCCCTTTACGATACGGGAAAGAACCTTGGTGTCGTGGGGATATTCTCCGTTTTCAACAATATCGCCTAAAAGATTGCACATTATTCTTCTGAAATATTCGTGTCTGGGATATGAAAGGAAGGAGCGCGAATCGGTAACCATTCCAACAAATTTTCCCAACATTCCAAGATTGCCTAACGCCTTCATCTGAGTATACATTCCGTCGATGTTGTCGTTAAACCACCAGGCGGAGCCGAACTGGATTTTCGAGGGAGCGTCCGAGTTCTGGAAGTTGCCCAGCATTGTTCCCAGAACATAGTTGTCCTTGGGATTAAGAGTAAACAGAATTGTTTTCGGAAGCTTTTCCTCCGACGCGAGAGAGTCAAGGAACCTTGAAAGCCCTACCGCGATTTCGCTGTCGCCTACGGAATCATATCCCGTATCGGCTCCCAGCTTGTTAAACATAAAGGTGTTGTTGTTCCTTATGGCGCCTATATGAATCTCCATTGCCCAGCCTTTTTTATAATATTCTCCCGCAAGGAATCTTAAAAGCTCCGTTTTATAGCCGTCGGTTTCTTCGGCTGTCAGCTTTTCGCCCCTTAAAGCCTTTTCAAAAATGCTTTCAAGCTGTTCCTCGTTTTTCCTTACGCAGGGAACATATACAAGAGCATGGTCGGTAGCCTTGCAGCCCATTTCCTCAAAGAAATCTATTCTGTCCTTTAAAACGGCAGCAAGGGTTTTATAGGAATCGATTTTAACTCCCGATACATTTTCAAGGTTTTTAATCCATGGCAAAAATGAGTCCTGATCTATATTAAGTGCTTTGTCCGGTCTGAAGGCAGGTATAACTTTGCATTTAAAATCCTTATCCTCAGACAAAAGCCTGTGATACTCCAATGTGTCCGCCGGGTCGTCAGTAGTGCAGACGCAGACAACGTTTGAACGCTCTATAAGCTCCTTGGGTCTGAAGCCGCCCTGCTTTATTTTTTCATTTGCCTCTTTCCATATCGCATCCGCTGTCTCAGGTGAAAAAGGCGTGTAAATATCAAAATATCTCTGTAATTCAAGGTGCGTCCAGTGATAAAGCGGATTGCCTATGCACCAGTCCATAACCTGTGACCACTTCATAAACTTTTCATAGTTTGAAGCGTCTCCCGTTATATATTTTTCCTCGATGCCGCAGCTTCTCATGCCTCTCCACTTGTAATGATCTCCCGAAAGCCAAAGCTCCGCAATATCTCCGGGCTGTTTATTTTCGTAAATCTCCTTGGGAGACAGGTGGCAGTGCCAGTCAAATATAGGCATATCACGGCAATATTCAAAAAGCTCCTTTGCTGTATCGGTTGAAAGAAGAAAGTCCTTGTCCATAAATTTTTTCACAGAAATCAGTCCTCAGCTATAAAATTAATTTTATTGTATCATATAAGGTAAAAATATACAATAAGTATTTTTGCATTAAAATAAATTAAATTACTTTACTATTTAAAATAAATATGGTATTATATACAAAACAATATACAAAAAAGAAGCTGAAAATAAAACAATGAATAAAAAAAAGGCGTTAACCGTAATACTGACGGCCTCTGCGGCGGTAATAATCGCAGCCGCAGTTCTTTTTGACGGGATATTTTCCGAAAAAACCGCGGAAAAATCAGGCGTTGCCATGGGCTCCGTAATATCGGTAACGCTTTACGGTGATTTTAAAGAGGATACCGCCGGCAAAATAATTTCAAGAGCTTCGGAAATCGAAAACAGCTGCATTTCAAGATATAAGGAAACCTCGGAAATATACAAGCTTAACGAATCGGGAGAATACACCCTTTCGGAGTTTACCGCAGAGGCAGTATCAAAATCAATTAAGCTTTCGGAGGCTTCAAAGGGCGCCTTTGACATAACAATCGGTAATTTATCCTCCCTGTGGGATTTTGACGATATGAAAAATCAGGCTCCCGATGAAAAAGATATAGAAAACGCTCTTAAAACCTGCGATTACACACAAATAAAACAAAATAACGGCGCATATAAATTAGGGGAAAATCAAAAGCTTGACCTGGGAGCGGCAGGAAAAGGGCTTGCCTGCGACGAAGCCTTTAAAATCCTTAAAGAGGACAATGTTTCGGGAGCTGTCGTGTCGGCAGGAGGCACTGTTCTTGTCTACGGGGAGAACTCCGGAGGCAAAGGCTGGACAATAGGCATAAAAACTCCCGAAAAGGACAATGACGGATATTTCGCCAAGCTGGCTTTAAATGAAAACGCCTTTATTTCCACTTCGGGAAACTATGAAAAATCCTTTGAAAAGGACGGAAAGCTTTATCATCACATTTTGTCGCCTTCAACAGGCTATCCTGCGGAAAGCGGACTTAAAAGCGTAACGGTAATTTCAAAGGAGGGGCTTATTTCCGACGGTCTTTCCACAGCCTGTTTTGTACTGGGCTATGAAAAAAGCCTGACCCTCTTAGAAAAATACGGCGCTCAGGCAGTATTCGTAACAGAGGACAACAAGGTTCTTGCAACCGAGGGAATAAAAGACAGCCTTACAATTACGGACGAAAACTATATTTTTAATTAATTTGCAATCATGGAGAATAAACCTCTTAAGCTTTTTAAAAAATCGGATATTATAATAATTCTTATCTTTATTCTTTTAGCCGGAGCGGCTCTTATACCGAAATACGCAAAAAGCGAAAGCTTAACAGCCGTTGTTACTGCAAACGGCAAGGAATACACGGAAATTTCTTTTTCGGAATTGAATGAAGATAAATATATAACGGTAAACGGAGTGACAATAAAAGCCTCAAAAGAGGGCGTATGCTTTGAGGACAGCTCATGCAGGGATAAAATCTGCGTAAACACGGGGATTATAAATTCACCGGGAGAAGCGGCGGTATGCGTGCCCATGAACGTTGCCGTTTACATAAAAGGCGGCGGCTCTTCCTCCCGGAATGACGATGTTGACGCTGTTGTTTACTGACGGGTGAAATATGAAAAAGAAGAATTTATCCCTTAGGGTTTCCCTTGACGGAATTATATGCGCCCTGGCGCTGGCTCTTTCATTTCTTGAAAGCCTTATTCCCGCCGCAGGCTTTATGCCTCCGGGAGCGAAGCTGGGACTTTCAAACATTGCCGTAATGTTCGCGGTTCTGTCAATAGGAAAAGCCGACGGTTTTTTGATAGTTTTGATAAAATCGGCGTTTGTATTTCTTACAAAAGGTCCGGCGTCGTTTTTTATGAGCTTTTCGGGAGGGCTTCTCAGCTTTTTGTGTCTGATACTGATAATTTATCTCTCAAAAAAGCTTAAAAAGGAATTTTCATACATAGGAATATCGGTAATATGCGCCGTAATGCACAATGCAGGGCAAACCTGCGCGGCGTCAATATACATGAAAACAAATCTTATTACAGCATACTTGCCGCTGCTGACAATAGCGGGAACAGGAGCGGGAATTATTACGGGAATAGTTTTAAAAGCCGTAATGCCCTCTCTGCTTAAAATCAGCGGCAAACTGAAGGATAGGGGTTGAAAGAATGAGCAAAAGCACTGTCGGCGGCATTTTAAAAGCCGTCAGACAAGTAAAAGGCGGCGTTTTTGTTGATCACAACAAGCTGACAAAAGATCTGGAAGTTGTGAGAATTACGCCTCCCGACAAGGTTGTCCTGCCCATGCAGCAGCACATAGGAGCGCCCTGCGTGCCTGCCGTAAAGACAGGAGACACGGTCTCGGTGGGACAGGTAATAGGGGACAGCGACAAATTCGTATCCGCGCCCATTCATGCGTCAATTTCGGGAAAGGTTATATCAACTTCCGAGGTAAGAGTGGCAAACGGGAAAATGGTTCCTGCCGTCACCATTGAAAACGACGGGGAAATGCGGCTTTTCGAGGGACTGGAGCCTCCAAAGGCGGAAACAAGAGAGGATTTCGTAAAGGCGGTAAGAGCTTCCGGACTTGTAGGACTGGGCGGCGCAGGCTTTCCCACTCATGTAAAGCTTGCCTTCGGCCCCGATAAGGATATCGACACTCTCGTGGTAAACGCCGCTGAATGTGAGCCTTACATAACCGTTGACTACCGTGAATGTATTGAAAATTCCTGGGACATAATGGGCGGCGTTTATACTCTTGCGGAGATGCTGGGCTTTAAAAACGTTGTAATCGCCGTTGAGGACAACAAGCCCGACGCCATTAAGGTTTTAAAGGCAATAGCCGACAAGGACAACGACCACGGCAACATAGCAAAGCTTATGACCCTTAAATCAAAATACCCTCAGGGAGCGGAAAAAATGATGGTTCAGTCGGCTACCGGCAGAAGAGTTCCGCCCGGAAAGCTTCCTGCGGATGTGGGCTGCGTTGTTATGAATGTAGCCTCCGTGGCTTTTATCGCAAGATATTTAAAATCCGGAAAGCCTCTTGTAAGCCGTTCGATGACAGTCAGCGGCTCTGCAATTGCGCAGCCTAAAAATGTAAGAGTGCCCATAGGCATTGAAGCTCAGAAGGTAATTGATTTCTGCGGCGGCTTTAAAGAAGACCCGGTAAAAATAATCGCCGGAGGCCCCATGATGGGCGCCGCTCTTATAAATACTCAGATTCCCGTTATAAAAAGCAACAACGCCCTTTTGGCTTTCGCTGACGGAACAGTCACAAATAAAAAAGAGAGAGCGTGTATTCACTGCGGAAGATGCGCCGATGCGTGTCCCATGAATCTTCTGCCCGCTGAAATTGAAAACTTCGCTGTAAGGAAAGACGCCGAAAGCCTTGTTAAATACGGGGTAAATGTCTGTATGGAATGCGGCAGCTGCGCCTATTCCTGCCCTGCCGGAAAGCCCCTTGTTCAGTATATGCGCTTAGGCAAGGAAATCGTAAGAGAGGCAGGTGCTGCAAAATGAAAAATTTAACCGTAAGCCCGTCGCCCCATGTCCGTTCCTCGGAAACGGTATCGGGTATAATGCTGGATGTAATTATAGCTCTCGTTCCGGCGCTTATTGCATCAGTTGTAATTTTCGGCTTCAGAGCCGCTCTTATAACAGCCGTCTGCATAGGCTGCTGCGTGCTTTTTGAGTTTCTCTGGGGCAAAATCATGAAAAAAGAAACAACAATCGGCGACTTCAGTGCCGTTGTAACGGGTATTCTTCTGGCGTTTAACCTGCCTGTTTCAATACCTCTCTGGATGTGCGTTGTAGGCTGTTTCTTCGCCATAATCGTTGTAAAACAGTTTTTCGGCGGAATCGGTCAGAACTTCGTAAATCCTGCTATCGGCGGAAGAATCGTAATGCTTGTTTCCTTTTCATCGGCAATGACAAGATGGACAGAGCCTCTTGTGTGGCAGAAAGGCGTTGACGCCGCGACAACAGCAACGCCGCTGTCCGTTCTTAAAGGCTACGACGGAACCCTTTCCTCTTCCCTGCCCTCTCTCTGGCATATGCTTATCGGCGTAAGAGGAGGCTGTATCGGCGAGGTCTGCGCATTGGCTCTTCTTGCGGGAGGCGTTTACCTTATTGCGAGAAAAGTTATAAAGCCCGTAATACCTCTTTGCTTTATCGGCACTGTGGCTGTAATAATGCTTATTGCAAGCAAGGGCGACCTTGAATTTACCGCATATCAGATATTAAGCGGCGGACTTATTTTAGGAGCTTTCTTTATGGCTACGGATTACTCCACAAGCCCCATTACATTTTGGGGAAAGGTTATTTTCGCGGTAGGATGCGGTATTATCACATCGGTAATAAGACTTTACGCGAATCTTCCCGAGGGTGTGTCCTATTCAATTATCATAATGAACATTCTCGTTCCTCACATTGAGGCAATTACAAGACCCAAGCCTTTCGGGGAGGAAAAAGAAAAAAAGAATAAGAAGGAGGAAGCGGCATAATGAAAAGCAAAAAGTTTTCTCCTAAGGAAATATTAATCCCCACCCTTGTACTTCTTGTAATATGCGTATGCGCTTCGGCGCTTTTAGGCTATACAAACTCCCTTACAAAGGACAAAATCGCCTCCATCGACGCGGAAAACAAGGTGAAGGCCATGGCGGAGGTAATGGCTGAGGCGGACAGCTTCGGAGACGAAGTCACCGTAAGCGAAACCCTCCGGTATTCACCGGCGCTTGACAGTGACGGAAACGTAACAGGCTACGCTTTCACCGTTTACGAAAGCGGCTACGGCGGAGAAATTCAGGTTATGACGGGAATAAACACCGACGGCACCATAAATAAAATAGTTGTTCTGGCTGCGGACAACGAAACGCCGGGACTGGGACAGAACATTAAAAAGGACAGCTTCCTTGACCAGTTCATAGGGAAATCTGGAGAGCTTACGGTAGTTAAAAACGCCGTTTCCTCCGACGATGAAATCCAGGCGATTACAAGCGCCACAATATCTTCAAGCGCATTGACAAGAGCTGTAAACGCCGCTTCGGAATACTTCGGCGAAAATCTTAAAGAGGGAGGCGAAGGAAATGGCTGACGCAAAAAAAAGATCTCTCGGAAAAGAGTTTACAAAAGGACTTGTTAAGGAAAATCCCGTTTTAAGACTTGTTCTGGGAACCTGTCCCACACTTGCGGTAACCACCTCCGTAACAAACGCCATAGGCATGGGAATCGCGGCGACGATAGTTCTCGTCTGCTCCAACATAGTAATATCGGCTTTAAGAAAGCTTATTCCCGACAAGGTAAGAATACCCGCCTACATAGTTATAATAGCTTCCTTCGTTACCATAGTCCAGATGCTGGTAAAAGCCTTTGTGCCTGCTCTTAACACGGCTTTGGGAGCATTTCTTCCCCTGATAGTCGTAAACTGCATAATCCTTGGCAGAGCCGAAGCCTTCGCAAGCAAGAACACCGTTCTTTATTCCGCTGTTGACGGACTGGGAATGGGCGTGGGCTTTACAGCAGCCCTTTGCCTTATGGGAACAATCAGAGAAGTTTTGGGAGCAGGCACCTTCCTTAACGGCATACAGGATTTGCTTATACTTTTCGGTGACAACGTATTAAACGGCTGGAACGGCTTTGACCTGAACTCGGGACTTGAGGCGGCAGGACTTCAGCCCATAACATTATTTATCCTTCCGGCAGGCGGATTTTTCGTATTCGGAATTTTAATAGCTCTGGCAAACAAAATTGCCGAGGGCAGCGGAAAACCAAAAGCTCAGTTAAACGGCTGCGAACACTGCCCCATGGCGGGAAGTTGCACAAAGCTTGCCCAGGAAAACAAAAGTAAGGAGGCAGAAGCATGAAATATCTTATAGCTCTCCTTGTAATGGGACTTCTTACAAATAACTTTGTCCTTTCAAAATTTTACGGAATATGCCCCTTTTTAGGCGTTTCAAAAAAGCTTAACACTGCCGTGGGAATGAGCGCCGCCGTTATCGCGGTTATGCTTCTTGCCACAGCGGCAACATATCCCATCAACAAGCTTCTTATAAGCCGTAACCTTGAATATTTGCAGACGGTTGTTTTTATTCTCGTAATTGCGGCTCTTGTTCAGATGGTTGAAATCATACTTAAAAAATTCATGAAGCCTCTTTATAACGCTCTTGGAATTTATCTTCCCCTTATTACCACAAACTGTGCCGTTCTCGGTGTTGTTCTGCTGAATGTTGAAGAGGAATATACATTTATTCAGGCTATGGTAAATTCTCTTGGCGCAGGCCTCGGCTTTATGCTGGCAATGGTTCTTTTCGCAGGAGTCAGAAAGAAAATGGAAAGCTGCGACATTCCCGAATTTTTAAAGGGTCTTCCCATAACTCTTATCGCCGCTTCCCTTGTTTCTCTTTCGTTCCTGGGCTTTTCGGGAATCATTGAGGGCATGGGTCTTATATAAGGAGGCAGACTTATGAACAGTATTTTAATTGCAGTTTTAATAGTGGGAATAATCGGCCTTGTGTGCGGAATAGCTCTTGCGGTGGCTTCAATCCTTTTAGCCGTCCCCTCAGATGAAAAAGCGGACGCCGTTACGGAAATGCTTCCGGGAGCCAACTGCGGCGCCTGCGGATATTCAGGCTGCGCCGGCTACGCTTCGGCTCTTTCTCAGGGAAAAACAACAAACACCGCCCTCTGCAATCCCGGCGGCAGCGAGGTTTCAAAGAAAATCGCCGAATACTTAGGTCTTTCGGCAGGAGAAGTTGAGCCAATGGCGGCGGTTGTGCTGTGTCAGGGCAGCAGGGAAAACGCCTCGGTTAAAATGGAGTACAAGGGCGTTAAAAGCTGTAAAATGGCTTCTCAGCTTTTCGGAGGCCCCAAGGACTGCGTATACGGCTGTCTGGGCTTCGGGGACTGTGTAAATGCCTGTCCCTACGGCGCAATACAAATATGCGACGGTGTGGCGAGAATTAATCCGGCAGCGTGCAAGGCCTGCAAAAAATGTATCGAAACCTGTCCAAAGGGACTTATTGAGCTTCTTCCCCTTAACAAGTCAAAGGCCGCCGTTCTCTGCAAAAACAAGGACAAGGGCGTTCTTGCCAGAAAAGAATGTAAAACGGCGTGTATCGGCTGTATGAAGTGCCAGAAGGTCTGCGAAGCGGGAGCGGTTACGGTAACAAGCTTTAACGCTCATGTGGATACGGCAAAATGCACCGGCTGCGGCAAATGCCGTGAAGAATGTCCCGTAAAATGTATCGATATTCTGAATCTTTCATAAAAATGTTCCCGTCTTAAAAAGGCGGGATTTTTTATAATAAAATTAATAATATAAGCATATTTATTTCAAAGGCTCTTGACTTTAATATCACAACATATTATACTAATATTAGTAAGATTTTTGTCGATTGATTGTATAAAAGTCACAGTAAACAAAGATAGGAGTGTTTTTATGAAGATAATCACAGTAAGCCGTGAATTCGGAAGCGGAGGAAGAGAACTGGGAAAACGTCTTGCGGGGCTTTTGGGCTTTGAGTATTTCGACAGAGAGATTGTAACCGCTATTTCCGAGCAGACAAAGCTCAACGAAAATTATGTTGAATCTATTATTGAAAATCATCTGCCCTTTAATTTCCCCGTATCCTTCGGAAGAACCTTTTCATATTACCCCATCACCGAGTCAAGCGCATTAAAAATCCTTTCGGCTCAGCATAAAATAATAAAGGAAATCGCAAGCAAGGAAAACTGCGTTATAGTAGGACGAAGCGCGAATATAATTCTTGAGGAATACAACCCCTTTAATATTTTTGTATATGCGGAAATGGATTCAAAAATAAAGCGCTGCCGTGAAAGAGCCGCAACCGAGGAGCATCTGACCGACAACGAAATGAGAAAGAAAATAAAGCAGGTTGACTCCTACAGAGCGAAAAACCACGCTTTTGTGTCCGATACAAAGTGGGGAGCAAAAGAGGGCTATCATCTGTGCATTAATACCACCGGTATGGAGATTAAAAAAATCGCCGAATTTACCGCTCAGTATTCGGAATGCTGGTTCAAACAGCACGGCGTTGAGTAAAAACCGTTATAAAATTACATAAAAAATATTTTAAACCGCCTTTGGGTTTTCCGAAGACGGTTTTTTCATTAATACAATATTTATTTTTATTAAGTTTAATATTATTACATTTTTTTATATTGAAAAGCTTATTTTTATGTGATAATATATAAAATAGTTAAAATATTCAGTAATTATTTATGAAAAGAATCAAAGGAGGCACAGAAATGAAAACAAAATTAAGAAAATCTTTAAGCGTTATAATGACTGCTGTAATGCTTATTTCAGTTTTCGCAGGAATGAATATTTCCTTTGCGGCAACAAGCGGAGATTTTAAGTATTCGGTCTTAAGCGACGGCACAGCTGAAATTACAGACTATACAGGCTCAGCCGCTAATCTTACCATTCCAAGCACAATTGAAGGATATACTGTAACGAGCATAGGAGATTATGCATTCTCCTATTGCGACAGCTTAACATCAGTAACAATCCCAGACTGCGTCAAAAGTATAGGTAATTCCGCTTTCTATTCTTGTCAAAACTTAGTGTCAGTGTCCATTCCTGATAGTGTAACAAGTATAGGTAATAGTGCATTCTCCTATTGCGACAGCTTAACGTCAGCAACAATCCCAGACTGCGTTGCATGTATAGGTGATAGAACATTTAATAGTTGTAGCAACTTAACATCAGTTAAAATAGGAAACAGTGTAACGAAAGTAGGTGATTATGCATTTTATGATTGTTTTCGCTTAAAATCAATCAGAATTCCAGACAGTGTAACAGAGTTGGGAAGCAATGTGTTTTATGGTTGTGACAGCTTAACATCAGTTATAATTGGCAGAGGGGTAACAAGCATAGACAAATTTTCTTTTCCTTCTTCTCTATGTAATTTAAAAACAGTATATTATACAAGTACGCGTACACAATGGAACAATATCTTAATTAGAAGTTATAATGATGCGTTGATCAATGCAAACATTATTTTTAATTATGTAGTTTATGAACCCGCAACAGAGCCGACAACAGAACCTACTACGGAGCCGACGACAGCGCCTACAACCGAACCCAAACCCACTACTGAGCCTACAACGGAACCTACAACAGAACCTACAACGGAACCGACCACTGAGCCTACAACGGAACCTACAACAGAGCCCACAACAGAGCCGACAACAGAACCTACTACCGAGCCCACATCAGAACCCACTACCCAGCCTACTACAAAGCCTACGACCGAGCCGACGACAGAGCCTGTATACACTTTAGGAGATATTGACGGCAACGGAAAAATCACGGCGGCAGACGCAAGGGTGGCGCTCCGAATTTCCGCAAAGCTTGAAAACGGAACTGAAAATCAGCTCTTGGCGGCGGACACCGATAAAAACGGAAAAATTACAGCCTCCGACGCAAGAAAGATTTTAAGAGTTGCGGCAAATCTTGATAAGTTTTAAACATTAAATGTAAACAACGGCAGTCCTGTGACTGCCGTTTTGCTTTGTCTAAATTTATTCAATTTATAATATTATTTTATTTGTACAATATTTCTATTTTTCTTTTTCAAGTTAAAATTTATAAAATATTTATTTTTCGAAAACAATGATAAGATTTTTTAAAATATATTGAATTATTTTCCTAAATATTATTGACTTTAAAAAAAGAAATGTGTACAATCGCATTATAATAGTAAATATCATTTTTTTGTTATGAAATATCAACTCTAAAAATAATTTTCAGGGTTCTTCGGTTTATGTTGTGAATCATGAGTACATTTGTATTTTGTATTCGCTTATCTTATTAAATTTAAAGGAGGGATATTTTTAAAGCCGTTTATTTTCATCTGCTGTACAAGCAAAAAAATTTAAGATTTTTATCAAAAGAAAGAGGGTATACGTACTGTGAAAAAAATCAATAAAAAAATTATTTGTCTGTTTTTAACATTTCTTATGTTATTCACCTCCATAACACCTGTTTTTGCGGCAACAGAAAATAAAGCAGACAATAATCCAAAAGCCAATTTAAGCGTCTCAGTAACTGCTGATAAAAAGCAATACAGCATTGACGAACAGATTATTTTTAATATTTCCGTTACCAATAACGGAGACTTTGATGTTGAAAACGTTGCTTTATATAATGAACTGGACCTTGATTTGGAATTTACACAGGGAAAATCTCCCATAATGATAAATAAAATTTCAGCGGGAGAAACAGTTACCAAAACAATCAAAGCCGGTCGTCATTCTTTTATAAAACTCGATAATGAGAAGATTGACGCAGTATTTGACATGATTGTTCAAATACTGGATATGATAAAAAGAATTTTCGGAATTTTTTGTTCGCTATTTTATTCAAATGTAAATTACTGCAATGTAATTATGGGAGAAGAAACAGTAAGCGTACTTTCAATAGCCATCGCAAGATCTTCCAGTAATGGTACTGAAGAAGAAAAAAATTCGCTCGCAATAAACAAGTCAATATTTGAATATGATGAAAACAACAAAGAATATTCATTATCAGTTCCTGCCGACAATATCGAAGGCACGCTGAACAATCCAGAAAATGTTAAATCATTATCATTTACTGTATATGATGATTTTGACAATATAATCGACACAGGTAGAATTTCAGCGGCAGATACATGGAAAACAAAAGACGTAAACTTTATAATGGGCAACAACAAATTAGTTGTTACGGCCGACTTTAAAAACGGAGAAACTTTACAGGATGAAGTAGAAATTAAATGCTATACCGATGCTTATATGAATAATGTTCAAATTGATACAACTACCGACACAGATAACGACGGTGTAGTTGACTACCTTGAATTAAATTACACAAACACTGACATTAACTCTGCAGATACAGACGGCGATGGTCTCAGCGATTATTATGAAACGGTTGTTCTGTCCTACGATCCTTTGAATGTTGACACCGACGCTGACGGAATATCCGACGCTGATGAAGATTATGACGGAGATAAAATTACCAATATCGATGAAATCAGACTTGGACTGGATCCTGCGTTTAATGATTCGGATATTGATGATTTAACTGATTATGACGAAATAAATGTTTATAATACTGACCCTGCAAAAAAGGATACAGATGAAGACGGTGTTTCCGATGGTGAAGAAGTAAGACTTGGGACAAATCCGTTAAAAAAAGAGGAAAAGTTTAAAGAAACAGCATCCGAAGGCGGAAATGTTACTGAAAACAATCCTGTTTCAGTTGAAGCAAAAGTAACTGTTGACAGCAGTCAGGTCGGAACTCTTGAAATCAATCCTGTTACATACAGCGACAATCCCTTGATTTCTCCTTCCGTACCAGGTTATTTGGGCGTTGCATACGACTTCTCAATAGACGGTGATTTTGAGGAAGCAGAATTGATTTTTAATTATGACACTTCTCTCGGAACAATCGGCCCTGATTTTCAGCCTCGTATATATTATCTCAATGAAACAACGGGAATGTTTGAGGAGATGCCTGACCAAACAGTTACAAACGGAAAGGTAACTGTAAAAACAACTCATTTTTCAACTTATATTTTATTAAACAAGGTTAAATTTGACGAAGTATGGGAAACAGAAATAAAGCCTCCCGTGCTTGACGGAAGCGGACAAAGTGCATCTCGAATCGACGTTGTCTTTGTAATTGATACCTCAGGCAGCATGAGCGGTTCCCGCCTTAATACAGCAAAAAGGGCAATGAATGAATTCTTAGATGCATTAACAGATGAAGATCAGGCAGCTCTTGTCAGCTTTAACAGCACCGCAACAATAAAATGCGATCTAAGCAAGGATAAAGATGCTGTATCTTCAGCTGTAAACAATCTTTATGCCGACGGACTTACTTCCGTATATGCAGGATTGGATAAAGCTATTCAGGTTTTAACGGATGAATCAAAATCCTATGGATATAAAATGATAATAGTTCTTTCAGATGGTTACGATGAGCCTTCTACAAATTATAATTCTAAATATGCTCCCCTTGTAGAACAGGCAAATAATAACGATATTGTTGTTTACAGCATAGGAACCGGCAGCAGCGATACAACAACATTAACAAGAATTGCAAATGAAACCGGCGGTAAATACTATGCAGCAACACAAGCCTCAGACATCATAGATGTATTTTTCGAGATTCAGGAAGATACTGTTGATCTTACCACTGATACAAATAACGATAAAATACCCGATTACTTTAATGATCTTTTATTTAAAGGAGATCTTGTTCTGAGCAACGGCTCAAATGAATTTGCGGGAATCAATTTCAATTTTGATGAAAATCAGGACGGAGAGACTTTATGCGCTGATTTTGACGGAGATGGTCTTTTAAACGGCGAAGAGCTTGTTGTAACGGTGAACAGCGACAACACCGTTTATATTACCATGATTTCAGATCCCATGATGGATGACTCAGATGGTGATGGCGAAGATGACTATTCCGAAGTTAAAATTTATAAGTCAAACCCTTTAAAACCCTCTTATTTTACCTCATTTATTGATGGTTTGCGTGATGACAGCAACTACATGTATTATGATATATTCAAAGGAGAGTCCGACTGGTTAAACACTATTGCAAGAAATACATGGTCTACAGTAACTTTTAACTGGAGTCATAAGGATGAAGCGCAGGCAATAGTAACTGATTTCTTAAAGGAACAGGCTAAAGTTGAAAACATTGAGTCTCTTGCAAATGCAGCAGAAAAAGACATGGCAAACAATTTGATAGCTCAAGCAAACGACGAACTTTCAGATAAAATAACAGACACTATCGAAGGCATCAACAATACATGGGATGCTATTGAGGCCGTAAACGATTTGGTTCATCTTAAAATAAATTTGAAAAAATGGAATTCATCTGCACGCAGTGCAAAAAATATCACCTCTAATATGTGGTCAGAATTTAAAGCTCACATAGGCTTATACAAAAGATGGAACAAATCATGGAAATGGGTTTCCAGCGTAGGTAAGGTTATGGACTGGATGCCAGCTGTAGAAGAAGCAGGATTAATTTTCGATGTAGCTAATACATACAGCGCACTGGCAGCAACTTCAGAGAATTTTGTTATTTTTGAAGATATTTTAACAAACATTAAAAACAATGATACTCTTGATGAAAAATATGTTGCCAAGGGAATAGAGCCTATATTGAAGATCATAAAGGATAATGACGCAAGCCTCTTTGCTGATGCCTGTTCAGATGTTCTTACTGGCACTCTTGAAAACTTAGGTAAAGTAGGTCTTATGTTGCTGTCAAAAACAAATCCCTTCCTGATTGCTATAGATGCAGTGGTACTTGCCGGAGAATTACTCGGCGTTTCACAAATCACTGAAGGTGCCTATGCATTGTATGTCGTTAATGCTTTGGTAGATTCCTGCAACTCTCTTGTACACTACGATTATTCAGAAACCATGAGCAGCTTTGATGACACACAGAAACTTTATTTCAGATTTATGTACAGTGCCAGACTTAAAGGCGGAGAATACGGCATACAAATCACGTCAAAACAATTTTTCATTGGTGAAAAAGACAGTGTTGCAAGAGAGCGTATAAAGAACGAAATTGAAAGTGATAATTCTTTTGCAAAAACATGTTATAACCAATTAGGCTTATAACAGAAGGCTGTTTATAAGCAGCAAAACAACAGTAAAAAACTGTATAAAAGTGGAGTACATCATTTAAAGGTGTACTCCTTATTTCATATAAAAACCATAATTAATATCTGTTATCAAAAATTCTTGTGGATTTCTTTTCGCTTCTGGGAAGGTCACCGATTTCAACGCCTTTGGGAACGATTGTAAGTCCGATTTTCGTTTTAAACGCCGTGCCTACCGCGTTTTCAACAGCTTCCTTGTCTGCGCCGTTATTCATTTCAAAGAACAGCGTCATAATGTCCTTGCCGTTAAGGTGGTCAATCATTACCTGATATTCACTGCTTACGCCGTCGATATTTTTAAGAACATCCTCCACCTGTCCCGGATAAATATTAACGCCCTTAACCTTTATCATATCGTCGCTTCTGCCGATAATTCTGTCGATTCTGGGGAATGGCGAACCGCAGGCGCATTTGCCGGGAACGATTCTTGAAAGGTCATGAGTTCTGTACCGGAAAAGAGGAGCGCCTTCTTTTCTGAAGGTTGAAATAACGATTTCCCCGATTTCTCCGTCGGGGAGAACCTTGCCCGTTTTCGGGTCGATTATCTCAAGATAAATAAAATCGTCCCAGTAGTGCATGGGAGCTTCTCTGGCGCAGCTTACGCCGATGCCCGGTCCGTAAATTTCCGTAAGTCCGTAAATATCGTAAAGCTCAACGCCTAACTCGTCGGAAATTCTCTGGCGCATTTTGTCGCCCCAGCGCTCGGAGCCGATAACTCCCTTTTTAAGCTTGATTTTATCGCCGATGCCTCGTTTCGCGATTTCCTCCGCAAGAAGAAGAGCGTATGAAGAGGTGGCGCACAAAACGGTAGAGCCTAAATCCATCATCATTTTAAGCTGTTTGTCGGTGTTGCCGGGTCCCATGGGAATAGCCATGGCTCCTAATTTTTCACAGCCCAGCTGAAAACCTATTCCCGCAGTCCAAAGTCCGTAGCCGGGCGTTATCTGGATACGGTCCTTTTTTGTTATTCCTGCCGTCTCGTAGCATCTTGCAAACATAAACGCCCAGTCGTCAACGTCCTTTTTTGTATAGGGAATTATAATAGGCGTTCCCGTTGTGCCCGATGACGAATGAATACGGACGATCTGCTCGTCTGGCACAGCCTGTATTCCAAGAGGATAGCCTTCGCGAAGCTCCCCCTTTTCCGTAAAAGGCAGGCTTTCAAAATCCTCCTGAGTGTTTATCGAATCAATGTCAATATCCTTAAATTTACTTGCGTAAAGACTTCCGCTGAAATTTTTTGCGGTTTTCATGCTCTCCTTTAAAAGCTTCAGCTGATTGTCGTTAAGCTTCATTAAAAACAGTCCCTTCAATAAAAACAAAATAAATCAAATAAAAAAAGCTTTTATCCCTTAAAAACAAGGGACAAAAGCTCAGCTTCTGCGGTACCACCCTAATTCGTCATAAGACGCCCTCACGGTATACAGTCATATACCTGCCGTATTTTACGGTTGGCTTCCGTCGCCCCTACTTGCGTTTTATAAAAATCGCTTTCAGTTTGCCCTCACGGGTCCATTCCACGGTTTAATTTCCGCCACTCTCTCACCATGCGCAGCTCTCTTTGGGACATTCCGCCGTATACTACTCCCGGTCGTCGGTTTTATTTGATTAAAATAAGTGTAGCACTTAAAAATTACATTGTCAAGGTTTATACAAAATTTTATTATTTCCTTAAAATGACGGCAGCTCGTCAAGGGTTATAACATATTCGCTGTTATAGATTTCACTGAGAGCTTCCTTTTCGTTAGTGTCAATAAGGTACTCGGTGTGCCATGTCATAAAAGCGCCCCAGCCCGCGTCCCGAAGCTCCTGTTCATTAGGAATATGTCCGCATTCGTGAAGCCAGAGAGGCTTATTCTTCGTAACGCCTCTCGCTCCCCTGTAAAGCCTTTTTTCTCCGCCGTTTTCGGCTGTATCGTAGCTGTCTGCGCCGGTGATGTCGCAGTATTCGTCTCCGGGATACCAGTCCTTCATGTCCTCGCCGTTATGGCAGTAGCCCAGCACCCATATAAGATTATTAAGCTTTAAATCAAAAGTAAAATGCTCATACATTAAAATCCAGAGCTTTTTAAAATTTTCGGCGCCGCCTTTTCCCCACCAGAACCAGCCTCCGTCAAACTCATGAAAAGGACGCCATAAAACGGTTATGCCCTTCTTTTGAAGCTCCCCCAAGGCTTCTCCCGCCTTGTCCATATTTTCAAGAAAAGCTTTATTTTCGGGAGTTCCTTTTGTTAAGATTTTGTCCCAATCGGCAACGTTATCGTTTAAGCAGTCGTCATAGTTTCCGGTAAAATCCGAGCCGCAGTGCCAGCAAATCGTTACAAGACCGCCTTTTTCGTGCCATTCCTCTGCCCTTTCGACAACGCCCTCAAAGTCGTCGTCCATAAAATCAAAGCCCCGCATTGCCGGAAGCTTTCCCGTGACTTCCGAAATATAATTCATCTCATATTCGGGAGAGCCCATCCATGTGGACTCCTGCTGACCCGATATAATCTGATTTCCGTAAACGCCGCAGACATACGAATAAATCTTTTTTGTGCTTTCACCGGCGTTTTTATTGCACAGGGTCATCTCTTCCCTTTTTAAAAAACCGCAGGAAGTCAAAAGCAAAGGCATACAAAACATCATGCAAAGGAGCTTTTTAAGCATTTTAAACTTTTTCATATTATTTGTCCTTTCACCTTTCAAAAGGATAGACAAGCTTTAACTGTTTTCTGCATTCGTCCATAATTTTCATACAGTCTCTTGTGGCTGAAAAAGGAATATACTCCGATTCCTTTTTTCCTTCCTTTATTTCTTCGGCGGCTCTTGTAAATTCGGTAAGATAATCTGTTTTGCCTTTAAACGTCTGCCTGCCCTTTTCCCTGTGCAGAACAGCCTTTGACGCCATGTGGAAAAATCCCGGCAGAGATATTTTTCCCTTTGAGCCTCTTATAACGCAGGATTCCTTAAAAGAGCAAAGGGACATATGAAGACTGCATAAAAAGCTGCCGTAATCAAGAGTGACTGCTTCCTTAATATCAATGCCGTTTTTAATAACGCCTTTGCAGTTTATTTTTTCCGGGAATCCGAAAAGATTATAGCAGTAGGTTATAGGATAAATTCCGATATCCAAAAGAGCGCCTCCGGCAGTTTCCGGAGTTAATACTCGGGAGGACTTCGGCATGAGAATACCGGGGAAAGCGTAATAAATATCCACGCTTTCAATATCGCCTGTCTCTCCCTTTTTAACCCAGTCCTTTACAGTAAGGGAAACATCGGAAAACCATGTCCACATTGCCTCGCAGAAATAAACGTTGTTTTTTAACGCCGCGTCCGTAAGAGTGTCAACATCCTTAACCGTAACGCCCACGGGCTTTTCGCAGAGAACGGGCTTTCCCAGCTCCATGGCTTTTACAGCGTATTCCACATGAGAAGTATGAGGAGTGGCGATATAAACGCCGTCAACACAGTCAAGGCTTACCGCCTGTGAAAAATCATGAAAAGCCCTTGCGCCGTATTCCCGGGCGAAGGCTTCCGCCTTTTCAAAATTTCTGCTGAAAACTGATACTATTTTATGATCGCCTTTTGTAATATCCGTGGCAGTCGAACGGGCTATGCTTCCGCTGCCGATATACGCCCATCTGAATTTTTCCGTAAAAACTCCTCCTGTCTTACACAAAGGAAGCTCCTAAAGCGAGAGCCTTTAAATTTATTTCGCAGAACTGAGGCTTTAAGGAGGTTTTTATATATTCCTCAATATCATTTATTGAAATATCAATAATGCCTTTTTTTGCGGCGGCTCCCAGAAGAGCTATGTTAAGGGATTTTGCGCTTCCCAGCTCATCGGTAATTTTTTCTCCGTCAACAACAGTAACATCTATATTTTTTTCCTTTAAATACGAAAGCATTTTATTTCCGTCATAGCCTGAATCCGAAAGAGAATCCGTAACGGGCTTTACCGCCGCCGAGCTTACTACCACAGCGCCGCCTTTTTTAAGGTAAGGAAGAACTCTTACCGCCTCACCCGGTTCAAAGCCGATTATTACATCGGCGGAGCCTTTGGGTATAAGAGGACTGTAACAGCCTTCCCCTATTCTTACATGGCTAACAACGCTGCCGCCTCTCTGAGCCATTCCGATGGTTTCCGCCGTGTGAGCATTTTCTCCTTTTTTCATGGCGCAGGAAGCTATAATTTTTGAAGCAAGAACGGTTCCCTGACCGCCTACTCCCGCAAGAAGAACATTATACATTTTTTTCACCCTCCTTAACGCCTATGGCCTTAACGGGACATATATATGAGCAAAGTCCGCAGCCGTAGCAAAGAGTTTTATCGATTTTAACCTTTCCATCATCCTTTACTATTGCCGGACAGCCTATCTCTCTTATACATTTTTTGCAGTTTATACATTTATCCCTGTCAACAGCCAAAACAGGAAGAGGCTTAACAACGGCTATGCAGGGAGAACGGAATATAACAGCCGAAACGCCGTCGGTATCAGCCGCTTCCTTAACGGCTTCCACGGCTTCGTCGAGTTTAAGAGGATCAACCGTTTTTACGCATTTAACTCCCAGGGCAAGCAAAACTCTTTCAATGTCAATTTTCTCGGCAACCTCCCCTGCGGCTCTTTTTCCCGTTGACGGATTGGGCTGATGCCCCGTCATTGCCGTAGTTGAGTTGTCAAGTATAACCGCCGTCATTTTAACTCCGTTGTATACGGCGTTGGCAATACCGGGAAGTCCCGTATGGAAGAAGGTTGAATCTCCCGTAAAGGAGAAGCATACCGTATCAGGCTCGGCGTGCTTAATTCCCTGAGCTATTGTTATTCCGGCGCCCATGCACAGGCAGGTGTCCGTCATGTCAAGAGGCATGGCGTTGCCTAAGGTGTAACAGCCTATATCTCCGGCGAAAACTGCCTTTCTGCCCTTCATGGCAAGCTTAACCGCGTAAAAGGACGCTCTGTGAGGACAGCCTGCGCAGAGTGTGGGCGGTCTTACGGGAAGAGGAATATCCGGCTGACTTATTGTTTCTGGAGCGGGAAGCCCCAAAAACTTTGAGAAAATCTCCTTTGCGTTTTCCGTTCCGTTTTCTCCGGCGCAGGGAGCGTCTCCCGTAAGCTTTCCCTTTATCTCAACGTTTAAATGATATTTTCCGCATATATATGTAAGCTCTTTTTCAATTACCGGGTCAAGCTCCTCGTAAACAAGCACCTCTTTAAGTCCCTTTAAGAACTCAAGGGCTGCTTTCTCCGGAAACGGGAAAGGCGTAGCAATTTTCATGAATTTGCAGCTGCCGTTTATAAGAGAAAGGGCTTCCTTTGCGTAAGATACGCTGACTCCTCCTGCGGCAATGCCTTTTTCACCGCTTCCGGTGATTTCGTTATATTTGTAATCAGACAGTATATTTCTTAAATCGGCGTTTCTCTCTTCGATTTTTTTATGATTTGCAAAGGAAAGACGGGGGAAAATTACCCATCTGGAGGAATCCTTTATAAAGCCCTCCGGCTGCTTTTTGGGAAGGGGCGGCAGAAGCTCTATTGACGCGTTGGCATGACATATTCTCGTAGTAGGTCTGAAAAACACGGGAGTGCCGTATTTTTCGGAAAGCTCAAAGGCGTCGGCTATCATAAGATATGCCTCCTCGGGAGATGAGGGGTCAAAAACAGGCACCTTTGAAAATTCTCCGAATTTTCTTGTGTCCTGCTCCGTCTGAGAAGAAATCGGGCCCGGGTCGTCCGCCACAAGGATTACCGTTCCGCCCTTAACTCCCACATATTCAAGGGACATTAAGGGGTCCGACGCCACATTAAGTCCCACCTGCTTCATTGTAACAAGACATCTTACACCTGAATAAGCTGCGCCGGCGGCAACCTCAAGCGCCGATTTTTCATTAACCGACCACTCTACATAAACATCATTTATTTCGCCTTTTGCTTTAAGCTTCGCCACGGTTTCCAGAACCTCGGTGGATGGAGTTCCCGGATATCCGCAAACAAGACCCACTCCGGCTCTTACGGCGCCGTAGGCTATCGCCTCATTGCCCATAAGAAGTTTTTTCATATCGTTAAATCCTTTCAAGGTAAAATATAAAATATCACGGATTTATTTTATCACAACCTGATTTAATAGTCAATGAAGCCGCATTTTGACAAAAAATGTTTTTAAGGAGAATATTATCATTTTACTTATTCTTTATCAGCAAAGTAAGCTTATGTATAATTATTTAAAAAAACATTATTTTTCTGTTTTGAAATTATAAATACAAAAGAAAATCACATTTTTAAGAATATATACTAATATAATATATTTTGCAGGTGATATTGCTGGTTTGTTTTATGTTTTATCGGTTTTATTTTTCTAAAATAAAAAAATATACCTTTTTAGACAAATTTCAGCAAAAAAAATTATTGCAAAGCGTCCTGTCAAATGATATAATGTAAAAATAAAAAAGAAGCTGTAAGAACTGCTTTTCAGCAATTGCATTTACAGCTTCCTTATACGGGGGCAAGATTAACAAGGCTTTATGTAATTTTCGACATTTTGCCTTTAAAGTATTTTTATTATACTCTCTTGTCTTATCTGTGTCCAGTTGTTGCATAAAAAACAAAATAATTAATTTCACTGCAACATCTTGACAAAACTTTTTATTTTTAATATAATAAAAGTTTCAATTAAGGAGAATAGTATATGACAGAGCCATTCAGCACTCTATTAAAAAGATATATGGACGAAGACGGCATCAGCATAAACAGTCTCTCAAGGCAGATAAATATAAACAAAGGGACATTAAGCAGCGTGCTCAAAGGGGAAAGAAAGCTTGACGAGGAAAAGCTTTTTGAATTTTTTGACAAAGGAATATTTCCCGAAGGAAAATGCAAGGATTTAAACTTTGCTTATTTCTCTGAAAAATACGGAATAAGAACATTCAACCATATTAAATACATACTTGAAAAGCTTAATGAGCTAAGCGAAAACAAGCCCTATATCCTTGTTGCCGGAGAGCTTACGGCGGAAGAAAAAAATATGGCGGTTTATGCGGCGTCAGATCATCACAAGGTATACGGCTGTATAAGGTGTATTTTAGAGGAAAGCTCTAAAAATCAGGAAGACAACACGGTTTACACAAACTATCCCTTAAAAAACACATCGGTAAACAATATTGTATATGACTTTATAAAAAACAACGGTGACAAGTCAGACATAAAGCACATGATTCTGCTGTCCGAGAAAAACGAAAGCACCGACAATCTTACAAGTCTTTTCGAGTCGGCAAAATACGCATATATAAGGCATAATGTATGGTACAAGGTAACGGAGAGCGACACCTGTCGATATGAAAAAGCCCTTTACCCGTTTTATTTTGCAGGAAAGGACAGAGTCCTTTTAACTGACAGTTCAATGACTTCCGGAATAATGATAAACTCCTCAGAAAAAACCGGTCACATTTTAAAAAAAATCCGAGATATTTTTACCGATTACAAGCCTTTGTACTTATTCCTGGAAAACATTGTTGAAATTCAGAACGCAATTTTGTTTAATTCCCGTATGAAAACAAACTGGACAATTTCAAACCATGCCTGTATAACAAGATTTTTAGACGAGGAGTTATGCAATACCGTTGCAGCCGATGATCTTGAAAACAGAGACGCTTTAATAGCCTTGGCCGTAAAGTGGTACAATAATGTATATTTATCCGATATAATAAATTATTTTTCTTTGTCCGCATTCAGCGAATTAATTAAAAACGGGGAAACATATTTTGTGCCACGTTCCATGGTAAAAGATTTGCCTATGGAAGAAAGGAAAATGTTTTTAAAAAAATTTTCGGAATATTTAAAGTCACAAAGCTGCCGCTTTTCTGAAATATTCAACGAAAACGTAATAAAAATCCCCGAATATCTTCATATTGAAAATTATAAAACCGTTATTTCATTTTTTCTGAAGCTCCCGGACAGGGATCCCTGCTACGGAAACGCAATAGCTTTTATAAATGTTCAGAGCATTATAAATGATTTTGACGATTTTATAGACTACGCAAAAAAAAGCGGAATGTTTTTTTCAAGAGAGTATGTAATAAAATATCTTGAGGATCTGTATTTGAAATGCGACGGGGACGACCACCCTATCTTAGAAAACGAATAAATAATATTTACCGTGTCTTTTAAGGCGCGGTATTTTTTATATTTTGTAAACTTTTTGTGCAGTGTATTGAAAAATTTTCAATATAAAAATATAATCGTTATACAGACTTTATAAAGGAAGCTGATAAAATGAAAAAGCTTATTATCGTATCAAAAACCCATCTGGATTTAGGCTTTACCGATTACGCGGAAAACATTAAAAACAAATACATAAATTTTTTCATTCCCTCTGCAATATCTCTTGCAAAGGAGCTAAATAAAAACGGCAAAAAAAATTTTGTATGGACAACAGGCTCCTGGATATTGAAGGAAGCCCTTGAAAAAGGAAGTGAGGAGCAGAAAAAGGAGCTTTTTGAAGCCATAAAAAGAGGGGATATCGCGCCTCACGCCATGCCCTTTACAACTCACACGGAACTTTTTGACAGAGATACCTTGAACTACGGGCTGTCAATAGTTAAAGACCTTGACAAAATCAGAGGAAGAAAAACCACAGCCGCAAAGGTTACCGATGTGCCGGGACACACAAGAGGAATTGTAAAGGCGCTTTCCGAAAACGGAATAAAGCTTCTTCATATCGGAGTGAACGGAGCCTCGGCAATTCCGGAGGTGCCTCCCTGTTTTCTCTGGAAGGACTCAGACAGTGAAATCGTGGTAATTTATTCGGGAAGCTACGGCGGCGCTTTTAAAACAGAATGTACGGAAGAAATACTGTATTTCGACCATACTCTTGACAATCACGGAGCCCCTGCGGCTCAGACGGTTTTAAAGAAAATCAGCCGTCTTAAAAAGGAATACCCGGACTATGAGATTACCGCCGGCTGTCTTGACGACTATGGGGATATAATATGGGAAAAGAGAAGCAGTCTGCCGGTATTTACCGGAGAAATCGGCGACACATGGATTCACGGAAGCGCCTCCGACCCCTATAAAACGGGAGCGCTGAGAGAGCTGATAAGCCTGAAAAGCCGCTGGCTGGCTGAGGGAACGATGAAAAGGGAAACAGCGGAATATAAAAGCTTTTGCGATTATCTTCTTTGCGTCGGAGAGCATACCTGGGGTTCCGACATGAAAATGTTTTTTGCCGACTATGAAAACTACTTAAAAGAGGATTTTATAAAGGCAAGAAAAGCGGATAAAGTAGTGATGCGTCATCCCTTCAGAGACTTTCCTCAGAATTTCAACACTCTTACAAGCAGAATTTTCGGCAGTCATCACAAGGGCTCCTATAAAGCCATGGAACTGGGCTGGAGGGAACAGAGACAGTATATAACTTCCGCCGTAAACTCTCTTTCGGCGGAGCATAAAAAACAGGCTCAGGAAAGCATAAAAAAGCTTATTCCTTCCGATCCTCAGGAAATAACGGGAACTCACGGCGCCTTTTCCCTTGTAAAATGCGGAAGATGGACAATGAGAATAAACAGCAAGGGAGGAATAGGACTTCTTTCCTATAACGGAGATGAAGTCATAAAGGAAAATGAAAAACCGATTATTGAATACAGGTCATATTCAAAAAGCGACTATGACTTCTGGCTTACCCACTATTCAAGAGATTTAAAGCATACCGGGGTATGGGCTGTAGGAGATTTCGCAAGACCTCTTTTAAAATACGCCGAGGGGAAATATATTACAGGGCGATTCCCCTATAATCTACAAAAAGCCGCCGCAGAGTTTAATGAAAATACCGTAAAAACAGTATGCAATCTTATCTGCGATAAAAAGCTTTGCGACACCTTGGGAGCGCCCAGACTTATTCAGATAATTTACACCCTCAGCGAAAGAGGCTTAAAAATTAATGTTTCCTGGTTCAATAAGGACGCAAACAGGCTTACGGAAGCAATCTTTTTAAGGCTGTGCCCCGGCGACGGCTCAATAGCTCTTAAAAAGCTGGGAGAAGAAATTATCCCCGGGGAAACAGTTTCCATGGGAGGAAGAAATCTTCACGCCGTTTGGGAAACAACATTAAAAACAAAGGACGGAGAATTTTCCTTTATCAACAGACATTCTCCGTTAATTTCAATAGGCAAAGGCAAAATCCTTGAGTTTGACAACAAATTTGAGGATTTCAGAAAGGACGGAATTACCTATGTTCTTTACGACAATGTGTGGGGAACGAATTTCCCCCTGTGGTATGAAGACAACGCAGGCTTTGAATTTGAAATAAGGAAGAAATAAAGGTAAAATAATATGATAAAATTAAACACTTTGGATTTGCTTCAAAAAAAGGGAAAAACAAAATACTGGCTTTACAAGCAGCTGGGAATGAGCTATCAGAATTTTAACAAAATGATAAACAATGAAACAAAATCAATTCGCTACGAAAATATAGAAGCAATGTGTTTTCTTCTTGAATGTACCCCCAATGAGCTGTTTACCATAACCGAAGACTGAAAAAAGGATGCCTTATGACAGCATCTGCGTAAAAGTTTAAAAGCAAATAAAAAATGCTTTTATTAAATTAAAAAGGCTGCACAAGCTGATATAAAAAATCAGCTTGTGCAGTTCCCTGTTTTTTAGTGGTAATTATCAGTCTTTTCCGAAATTTATGCCTGCGTATTTATCAAGTCCCGCTGAAACTCGGAGAATTTTTCTTGCGTCTGAAGCTGTTATTCTCTTTGAGGTGTCACCGTTTACAGCCTTTGCGTATGCGGTTCCTAAAACCTCAAGAGAAGCGG
>CALYBJ010000030.1 GCA_944412445.1 uncultured Clostridia bacterium | reverse complement strand
CTTGCATGTGTTAGGCACGCCGCCAGCGTTCGTCCTGAGCCAGGATCAAACTCTCTAAAAATTGTATCTATCAGCTTTCGCTGTATAAATCATTCTTAGAGCTTTTATCTGCTCTTACGTCATTGCTGACACTTTTTCTGTTTTCCAGAATTCTGTCGCAAGTTTTTCAACTTACTTTAAATCTCAGGGTTCCTTTTCTTGTTCGTCGTTGTTTAATTTTCAAGGTCCAATCTATACTCTTGAGGAGGAATTTTCTTGTCCTCTCGTCAAGTGCTTGATTATTATATCACAGCTTTTCGTGTTTGTCAAGAGTTTTTTTAATTTTTTTTGTCGTTTTCGTAAAAGGGAAGTTTACTCAGTCAAGGTGCTGTCCCTTACCTTTGCGGCTTGCATATAATATCACATTTAAACCGCCTTTGTCAACACCTTTTTTTCATTTTTTTATCCTTTTTATTATGCCGTTTTTTCAATACAATATGTTGGTATTTTAATACTCCTTAACCACAATTTTATCGTCATTTTTACAATACAATTACAGAAAATATATGTGTATTAATTTATGGAATGATTAGAACAGGGGAGTCTCGATAATGAAAAACATTAAATCCTTTTTTAATTTAAAAAACCTAAAGAAGGTATGGCAGGTCTTAGTTATAATTTTACTGGTTTTACTTATGTCTTCCGTCATTCAGTACACTGCAGATATTTACAATGTCAATTCCGGTAATGAGCAGGAGGGCGTTTATGTTTTATCAAAATACGGTTCAAGAGGCACCGAAGTCAGGCAAATTCAGACGAAACTCAAACAGCTGGGTTATTATAAAGGCTCGGTTGACGGAATATACGGCACACAAACAAAAAACGCCGTTATAGCTTTTCAGAAAAACTGCGGAATTACGGCAGACGGCATTGCGGGACCTAAAACTTTATTATATTTAGGTTTAGGCTCAGGGTCTTCTTCCGGTTATTCTTCAAACGACATTTACCTTCTTGCCAAAGTAATCGAAGGCGAAGCAAGAGGGGAAAGCTATACAGGTCAGGTGGCTGTAGGAGCCGTTATTCTTAACAGGGTTGAACATTCTTCCTTTCCTAATTCCATTTCCGGGGTAGTTTACCAGTCCGGAGCCTTTGACTGCGTTTATGACAACAACTGGTCAGTGGAACCAAGCGCCACGGCAAAAAAAGCCGCACAGGACGCAATAAACGGCTGGGATCCCTCCGGCGGCGCAATATATTATTACAATCCTTCAAAGACTACAAACAAATGGATGCTGTCACGGCCTGTTATAGCGGTTATAGGAAGACACTATTTCTGCACTTAACCGGATATTCCGGTTATTACATATATAAGTATATATATACTTATTAATATAGCAATACGACATTAAAAAAATTGTTTCACGTGAAACATTGTGTCAGGACAAATTTAAGGCGCATATATTAAACTGTAATTATTTTTCGGAGGTTTTTATATATGAGCGCAACTCAGTTTTTTTTGGGAGCAAATACACCGGAAGGCTTTGTATCGCTTTTTAACGAGCTTTATGATCCTTATGACGACTGGAAAATGTATATAATAAAAGGCGGCCCCGGAACAGGGAAGTCATCATTAATGAAGGCTGCCGCCAAGGAAGCAGATAAAAGAGGCTTTGATGTTGAGCTGGTTCCCTGTTCATCTGACCCTTTAAGTCTTGACGGAATTATTATTCCTCAGCTTAAAACTGCCGTTGCAGACGGCACCTCGCCTCATGTTATAGACCCTGTTTTTCCGGGAGTCTGTGAGGAGACAATTAACATGGGTCAGTATTGGGATTCGGAAAAGCTCAGAGGCAGCAGTCAGGAAATAAGAAGAATTACAATACAGAATTCCAACGAGCATAAAAAATGCGTTAAATATTTAAAAGCAGCAAGGATTCTTGACTGCGATACGGCAAAGATAATCAAGCCTTTAATTAATTATGAAAAGGCGGAAAGGTTTGCCGAAAGAACAGGGGAGAAGGAGCTGGGCAAAAAGCTTTCCAAACCCTGCAAAATTCAAAAAAGGTTTTTAAGCGCATTAACGCCTTTGGGAATAGCGGTTGAATACGACACTGTAAAAAACTTGTGCGACAGAATTATATCAATAAAAGATGAATACGGAATCGCCTCATCCGCAATATTAAAAATGCTTGCAGAAAAGGCAAAAGAAAAAAATATTGATATGATACTCTGCTATTGTCCCATGAATCCGGCAGAAAAGCTTGAGCATATTATTTTTCCCGAGCTGAAGCTCTGTTTTACCACATCAAACAGCTATCATCCGTTAATATTGAAAGCTGATAAGACTGTACACGCTGACAGGTTTATAAATCAGTCACAGTTAAAGGAAAGCAAAAACAAGCTATTATTTATCAAAAAAACAAGAACCGAAATTTTAGGGGAGGCAATTAAAAAGCTTGAAGCCGCAAAGGCTGCCCACGATGTTTTGGAGAGCTATTACATATCGGCAATGGACTTCGAGGGAGCTTCAAAGGAAACGGAAAAGCTTGTAAAAAACATATTCAAAGACGATGTTTCACGTGAAACATAATTAAAAACAGCAAACAGCCGGCGGCTGACCGGCTGTTCACTGTTGGATGTGGGTGTGAAAGAAAAAGATATGGATATATATAGAATCTATACTGCGCTGCCGGCATAACGCTCCGAACTGACAGGAGAGGTTGTCGTTTTCGGTATCCGCACAACATATTCGTAATAAGCATCAGTTTCATGTTCTGCGGAAACAGCGTTTATACCTACAGCTTGCATAGTATCTACCGCGTGTTTAATGGTGTTTACAAAAATTCTTATATCCTTCAGCTTTTTGAATTTAGGCTGAGGACGAATAACAGGAGAGTTTAAATTTTTTATATATTCTACTGTTTCGCCGGCTGTCAGGCTGTTTTCCGATATATAATCAATAACATCACCGATTTTTTCACTGTTTTTAAGCTTTAAAAGCTCACTTATTTGCTCATCAGTAAGATTTTTTTCTTTGATTTTATTACGGACTTCAAGGGAAAAACCGCTTAAATCAGTACCTATTAAGCCTAAACGCTCTTTTATTTTATCTCTGTCGGCGAAAAACTGACGGCAGACAGCTTCAACCGCCTCGTTTTTCTCATTTTCAATCAATTCCCTTCGCTGTATATTTTCAATTACAGAAAAAACAGCACTTTCAAAATCAGTAGCTGACATCACTATACAAGGAACAGTCTTTAAACCTACGATTCCGGCGGCACGGAGCCGTCTTTCACCGGAAATAAGACAGTATCCGGAATCAGCTTTTCTGATAACAAGAGGCTGAATAATTCCGTTATACCTTACGGAAAGAGCAAGCCTTTGCAGTCCGGCTTCGTCAAAATCCTTTCTTGGCTGAAAAGGATTTGGTTTAATCTCTTCAAGAGGTATTAATAAAATCGTTCCTGCGGACTTGTACTTCTGGTTAGATTTTATTTTCACCTTTTTGCACCTCTTACAAAATAAATCCGCCGTACTTACTGCTGCAACAACAATATAGCACGGCGGATATAAAAATTTAAAAGAATTTTGTAAGGTAAAAATTAAATTATTTGATTATAAAAGACAGCTTATAAAGGTTTTTTGGAAATTTGGGACATATTTCGGGGGTATTTTGGCGAAGTATGCGAAACTTTTTTTACTAAAATTATATTTCTCTCATCACCGTTATGAATTTTATAAAAGACGCTGTCATATAATTTACCTCCCAGCTTTGAAAAAGCGGCGTAACCGTTTTCTCTTTCTTCGGGAGAAATACTGCCTTTCATGGAAATGAACATACCCTCGGGCTTTACAAGAGGCAGACAGAATTCTGAAAGAACACGAAGCTGAGCCACGGCTCTGGCAGATACGCAGTCAAATGTTTCACGGTAAACATTATCTTTTCCTGCGTCTTCGGCTCTCATATGGACAATATCGGCTTTAAGTCCCAGCTCACCGGCAAGGCTCCTTAAAAATTCAAGCTTTTTATTAACGGCATCAAAAAGCGTAAGCTTCAAACCGGGACAGGCTATTAAAAGAGGTACTCCCGGAAAGCCCGCTCCTGTTCCCACATCAGCAAACTTACAGTTTTCCTTAATTTTTCCGTACTTTATAACCGCAAGGCTGTCGGCAAAATGCTTTATAACAATTTCATCGGGGTCAGTAATAGCCGTAAGATTAACTTTTTCATTATACTCGCATAGGTATGAAGCGTAAAAATCAAATTTATCTGCCGCCTCGTCACTTAATTCAACACCCATTTCAAGAGCGCATAACTTCATCAGTTCTTTTGAAATAAACATAAAATCCTGTCCTAAACTACTAAAAAATCTAAATAAATCATACAGATTAAATTTAATTGAAAATAATAATTTTGTCAAGTAAAAAAACAAATTATTGTAAAATAAAATAATAAAAATATAAACAAAACACCGGTAAATGCTTGATTTAAAGATAAAATCATGCTATAATAATTCAGAATGATAAAAAAGGTATTTAAAAGCTCAGACAATCGATTTTCAGTGAAAAATATATATAAAACATTACCGGACAGTAAACAACAAAATACAGACTGTCAGAGAGGAAAAAGCAAAAATGGAATCCTTTGCGGAAGTATGGGAACAGGTTCTTGAATACTGTAAAAACATAATGTCCGAAACAACATATAAAATGTGGATAGAAACCATAGACAAAGCGGAATTTATTGACGGAAAGGTAGTAATAAGCTCTGCAACGGAATTCAGGAACACTATATTGAAAGATAAATTTTACGGCACCTTTAAAGAGGCCTTTGAAAATGTAATCGGAATTGACATTGATTTGGAATTCAGGGTTTCGCAAAAGCAGGAGGAAGCTAAAGCTGAAGAGGAAAATTCCTCCGAGGAAAGATACGAAGACACAAACAGACTTTCAAACTATAATTTTGACAATTTCATAGTAGGAGCTTCAAACAAGCTTGCCCATGCGGCGTCATGGAGAGTTGCGACTGCTGAAACAGGCTCCGTATACAATCCTCTTTTCATATACGGACATTCGGGACTGGGCAAAACACATCTTATGATAGCCATACAGAATGAAATGAAAAAACGCAGTCCTGATATAAACATAATTTACACAACAAGCGAAAATTTCATGAACGAGTTTATATCCTGCATTACAAAAAAGGACAACATAACCTTCCGTGAAAAATACAGGAAAGCAGACGCTCTTTTTATAGACGACATTCAGTTTATAAAAAACAAGCATCAGACTCAGGAGGAGTTTTTCCATACCTTCAACGACCTTATAAACGCCAAAAAGCAGGTTGTAATTACATCGGACCGTCCTCCCAAGGAAATAGAAGGCCTTGACGAGCGTATAAAGACAAGGTTTGAAAGCGGACTTATAGCCGATATTCAGCCACCTGACATTGAAACAAGAATAGCTATTATAATGAAAAAGGCGGAAGACCATGACCTTGATCTTTCAAAACAGATAATAAACTACATAGCGGAAAAAATCAAGGACAACATAAGACAGATTGAGGGTACCATAAACAAAATCGCAGCCATGGAAAATCTTTACGGAATATCTCCTACAATGGGAAGCATCCAGAAAATAATCCACGACATCGAAACCGACAACAGACCTGTATCCGCAACAGTTGACGAAATAATAGAAAGCGTCGCTGACAAATACGACCTAACAAAGGGAGATATTGTGTCCGACAAGAGAAACGCCAACATAGCTCTTGCGAGAAATGTTGCAATGTATGTTATAAGAGAGGTAACGGGGCTTTCCCTTGAAAATATAGGAAATAAATTCGGCGGCAAAAAACATTCCACCGTAAAACATTCCGTGGATATAATAGAAGAAAAGATTCAGTATGATGTTGATTTAAAAAATACTGTATACAATATTATAAAGCAGTTTAAGGACAGATAAATTATATTTTTTATATGTGATTATACAGGCTTTTAGTTCTGTTTTAGAACAATAAGCTTTGAACAAGTTATTAGTTTTTTCCGTAATGTAATTTATTCAGACTTTTAATTCTGTTTTAGAACAATAAGTTTTGAACAAGTTATGAGTTTTATACATCATGTTTTGAACATTTTAAACATTGATTTTTATTTCTTTTTCGGAATAATTTTTTAATCATTTTTTGAAAAGTCTTTTAAACATAAAAAACACGCCGGAAAACCTTATATAAAGGCAGTCTTCGGACTTTTGAACAGTTTGAACCGCCTCTACTTCTATTACTAATATATTAAGTAAAGTATGTTATGTAATGCAGTGAAAGAAATTTAAAAAAACGCTTTACAGCCTTTAAAAATAATTTTTGACCTGTTCAAAATTTTTAAACATAAAATCACAAAAGTTTTAAGAAGGGAGATATGCTCTGGATTTAATAATTCAACAGAAATAAGATCCGGGCTATGCAATCAATATGAAAATTATATGCAATACTTCCATTCTTGCTGAAGCAGCAATGAACGTTCAGAAAGCGGTTATGACAAAAACATCAATGCCGATTCTTGAGGGTATTTTATTTACCACGGCGGAAAACGGCGTAAGGCTTACGGGCTATGATCTTGAAATCGGTATTGAAACTTTTATAGAAGCCGATGTTATAGAGGAAGGTTCGGTTATTATAAACGCTAAAACTTTCTGTGACATTATAAGACATATACCCTATGATAAAATAATTTTTGAAACAGATGAAAAGCTTCAGTGTAAAATTTACTGCGGCGATATAGAATATTATATGACGGGCATAAATCCTAAGGATTATCCTGAGCTGCCTGTTATAATCAACGGAAAGAATATAGACATATCCCAGAAAATATTAAAGGACATGATAAAGAAGACCATATTTTCCGTTGCGGTAAATGATGTAAGAGTTATTCACAAGGGCATTAAATTTGAAATACGACCCGGAGAATTAAGGCTTGTGGCAATAGATTCCCACAGAATCGCCATAAGAAAGGAATTTATAAATTACAACGGCGAGGAGATAGACTTTGTAGTTCCTTCAAAAACCATGGGAGAAATTATGAAGCTTATACCCGATGAGGATAAGTTCATTAAGGTAGGACTGGGCAGAAGGCATATTCTTTTTGAGATAAACGGCTACAAAATCATTTCAAGGCTTTTAGAGGGAGAGTTCATGAAATACGAATCCATAATCCCTCAGACAAGAAATACTGTTATAAGAGCCGATACAAAAAGCCTTATTGAAAGCATAGAGAGAGTATCCCTTATAATTACCGACAGATTTAAAGCTCCCTTAAAAATGGAGTTTAACGGAAACGAGCTTAAAATTTCAACGGCAACAGCTTTGGGAACAGCCAACGACAAGCTGGAGGTATCAACCGACGGAAACGATATCGAAATCGGAATACAGTCAAGATATATACTCGACGCTTTAAGAGCCTGCGAAGAGGAAGAGGTTATAATAAACATGGTAAATCCTCTTTCACCTGTCTGTATAGTTCCCACAACCGGCGAAGGCTTTTTATATCTGATACTGCCCGTAAGACTTAATTAATATTCACGAAAATAAATAATATACTTAACCTGTAAGGTGAAAGAATGAAAAAAATTATTAAGGTTAAAGCCGTAAAAAAAACAGAGGAAACAGTTTATATCGACACTCCTTTTATAAAGCTTGATTCTTTTTTAAAGCTGTGCAATATAGCCCAGACTGGCGGACACGGAAAAATTCTTGTTCAGGAGGGGCTTATTGAGGTAAACGGAGAGGTATGCTTCTTGAGAGGAAAAAAGCTTTTCCCCGGGGACAGTGTGCGTTTTGAAAATACGGTATATACGGTCGCTGAAAAATGAACGCTGACCGTCTTATAATTAAAAATTTCAGAAATATAAAGGAAGCGGTTCTTGAGCCGTGCAGGGGAATTAACATAATCTACGGGGAAAACGCCCAGGGAAAAACAAATCTTCTTGAGGCAATATGGCTTTTCAGCGGCTTCAAAAGCTTCAGAGGCTCAAAGGACAGGGATTTAATTAAATTCGGAGAGGATTTTTTCAATCTTGACCTTGACTTTTACGGTTCGGGAAGAGAACAGAAGGCCAGAATAATAACCTCTGCCGGTCAGAAAAAAATTCTTCTGAATTCCGTTCCCGTAACGGCTCTTTCAAAGCTTGTGGGAAAATTCAACTGCGTTGTTTTTTCGCCTTCGTATCTTTCGGTGGTGAAAGGCAATCCAGGAGAAAGAAGAAGGTTTGCTGATACGGCGCTTTGCCAGATAAAGCCTAAATACGCCAAGGTTTTAATAGATTACAATAAAATAATAATGCAGAGAAATTCTTTTCTTAAAAATCTTAAAAACAAAAGAGAAGACGAGGAATTTCTTGAAATATGGGATATAAAGCTTGCGAAAAAAGCGGCTTTTATAATAAATCAAAGGCTTAAATACCTGAATTTCTTAAAGGAAAGCATTTACGGCATTTATTCGGGTCTTTCGGGAGAAAGAGAAAGCCTTGAAATTTTTTACAATTTAAGAATATCACCTAATAAATATAAGGTTCTCAGTGAGGAAATAGAGGAAGAGGAGCTTTTAAGTCTTATTAGGAATTTCAGGACAAGCGATATTTTAACGGGGAATACAAATATAGGCGCTCACCGGGACGATATAGGAATAAATATAAACGGCATTTCCGCAAAGTCCTACGGCTCTCAGGGACAGCAGCGCTCGGCTGCTTTGGCGTTAAAGCTGGGAGAAGCCGAAATTATTAAAAATTTCACTGATGAAAAGCCTGTAATACTTCTTGACGATGTTATGAGCGAGCTTGATGTAAACAGGCAAAACTATATTTTAAACCATATAAAGGACTGGCAGGTATTTATTACGTGCTGCGAACCTTCAACGGTTTTAAGGCTCTTTGAAGGTAAGACCTTTAATATTAAAGACGGAAGAATCGTAAACTGATTTAAAAGGAAAGAAAAGGTATTAATGTATATTCATCTGGGACAGTCAACGGTTATAAGAGCCGAAAATCTGCTGGGAATTTTCGATATGGACAATACAACCGTCATGAAGTCTACGAGAGATTATCTTTCGGCGGCTGAAAAAAAAGGGGAGGTTGTAAACGTGTCCTTTGAGCTTCCCAAGTCCTTTGTAGTGTGCCTTGATAAAAAAGACAAAGGCAAAAAGGTTTATATTTCTCAGATATCTCCTTCAACTCTTTTGAAAAGAGCAAAGGAAAAGCAGTTTGACTGATTGTTATATTTATATATTAATTGATTTATTACAGTGCCTTAACGGAAAGGATGTTTTTTTTGGACGAGGAAAAAAAAGTGTTTGACGCTGAAAAATTCAAACAGGAAGATATCAGCATAAACGAGGAAAAAAACGAAGACCTTGAAACTATGGATACTCAGGTTACCGACGAATATACCGCCGGTCAGATTCAGGTTTTGGAGGGACTTGAGGCTGTCCGTAAGCGTCCCGGTATGTATATAGGCTCAACAGGTCCCAGAGGTCTTCACCACCTTGTATACGAAATCGTGGACAACTCCATTGACGAAGCTCTTGCAGGCTGCTGTACTCACATTGAAGTCAGTATCCTGCCGGGAGATATTATCGAGGTTCAGGACAACGGAAGAGGTATTCCCGTTGACATTAACGAACAGCAGGGACTTCCCGCCGTAACGGTTGTTTTGACAGTTCTCCATGCAGGCGGAAAATTCGGCGGCAGCGGTTATAAGGTTTCGGGAGGTCTTCACGGCGTAGGCTCATCTGTTGTAAACGCTCTTTCGGAGTGGCTTGAGGTTGAGGTTTCAAGAAACGGAAATGTATATAAGCAGAGATTTGAAAGAGGACAGATTAAAAGCGACCTTGAAATTGTAGGAAAATCGGATAAAACAGGAACTCTTGTAAGATTCAAGGCAGACGGTGAAATATTTAAGGAAACAACCGTTTATGAGTTTGCCACGCTTCAGAGAAGACTCAGGGAGCAGGCATTTTTGAATGCGGGACTTTCAATAACCCTTTCCGATTTAAGAGATGATGAAAACCCGGTAAGTGAGGAATACTGCTATCACGGAGGAATTTCAAGCTTCGTTAATTTTGAGACGGAGAGCAGGGGACTTACTCCCATACATGATAAGCCCATGCACTTTTCAACTGTTGTCAAGGACAGATATGCAGAGGTTGCGATTCTTTACAATGACAGCTACAACGAGCTGATCTTAAGCTTTGCCAACAATGTAAGAACCATTGACGGCGGTACTCATGAAGAGGGCTTTAAAAAGGCTTTAACGAGAGTATTTAACGATTACGGAAGAAAATACGGCTTTTTAAAGGAAAACGACAAGAACCTTTCGGGAGACGATGTAAGAGAGGGTATATGCGCAGTAATAAGCGTAAAGCTTACTGAGGCGCAGTTTGAGGGTCAGACAAAGGGCAAGCTCGGCAATACTGAAATGTCACAGATTGTTTCACAGCTTGTTTATGATAAAGTAATGACTTATTTTGAGGAAAATCCCTCCGTTGCAAAAAGCATACTTAATAAATCCCTTGACGCTTCAAGGGCAAGGGAGGCTGCCAGAAAGGCAAGAGAGCTTGCAAGAAGAAAAACGGCTCTCGGAGGAAATTCACTTCCGGGAAAGCTTGCTGACTGTACCGACAGAAACCCGGAAAACACCGAAATATATATAGTTGAGGGAGATTCCGCCGGAGGCAGCGCGAAAGCCGGCAGAGACAGAACCATTCAGGCAATACTTCCTCTCTGGGGAAAAATGCTCAATGTTGAGAAAGCAAGACTTGACAAGGTTATAGGAAACGATAAGCTTTCTCCTGTTGTAACGGCTCTTGGAACGGGAATAGACGAAGACTTTGACATTTCAAAGCTACGCTATCATAAAATCGTTATAATGGCTGATGCCGACGTTGACGGCGCACATATCAGAACGCTTCTTTTAACGTTCTTCTTCAGATACATGAGACCTTTGATAGACCACGGCTATGTTTATATAGCGCAGCCGCCTCTTTACAGGCTTACTAAGAACAAAAAGCATTATTACGCCTATTCCGACGAGGAGAGAGACGGAATGATGAACGAGCTGGGCCAGTGCGACATACAGCGTTATAAAGGCTTAGGTGAAATGGACGCGGAACAGCTTTGGGAAACAACAATGAACCCGGAAACGAGAATAATGCTTCGTGTTACTCTTGAGGACGCAAGGGAAGCCGACGAAACCTTCTCCATACTTATGGGAGACAAGGTTGAGCCAAGACGGGAGTTTATTGAGAAAAACGCGAAATATGTTCAGAATCTTGATATATAATATTTGATTTTAGCAGTTAAAACACAGGAAAATCCGTAAAGGAGCTTTAAAATTTATGGATGAAAACAATATAATGGACGATAATACTATTGACAGAGAACAGGAAGAAGCGGCTCTTGAGGGAAAGCTTACCTCGGAATCAGGAGGAAAGCTTATAAATGTTGACATAAACAAGGAAATGAGAAAATCTTTCCTTGACTATTCAATGTCGGTTATAACATCAAGAGCGCTGCCGGATGTAAGAGACGGCTTAAAGCCTGTTCACAGAAGAATACTTTATACAATGTTTGAAAACAGGCTTATGCCAAACACGGCGTACCGTAAGTGCGCCGACACGGTAGGCGCTGTTCTGGGACGCTATCATCCTCACGGTGACGCTTCCGTATACGACGCCATGGTAAGGCTTGCCCAGGATTTCTCAATGAGATATATGCTTGTTGACGGACACGGAAACTTCGGCTCCGTTGACGGAGATCCTCCGGCGGCTTACAGGTATACGGAATCAAGAATGAGCAAGCTTTCCCTTGAAATGCTTACTAATATCGACGAGGAAACAGTGGACTTTATGCCCAACTATGACGACAGACTTAAAGAGCCTGTTGTTCTTCCCTCAAAATTCCCCAATCTTTTAGTAAACGGCTCCACGGGTATCGCCGTAGGTATGGCTACAAACATACCTCCTCACAATCTCTGCGAAACAATCGACGCTATTTTTTGCGTTATGGATAATCCCGACGCTTCCGTAGCGGAGCTTATGGAGCATATAAAGGGGCCTGATTTCCCTACGGCAGGCATTATAATGGGCAAGTCGGGAATAAGAGCCGCTTACGCAACAGGCAGAGGCAAAATAGCTGTAAGAGCCAGAGCGGAAATAGTTGAGGGTAAGCATGACAAATATCAGATTGTGGTAACGGAGCTGCCCTATCAGGTTAATAAGGCAAGGCTTATCGAATCAATAGCCGACCTTGTAAAGGATAAGAAGATAGAGGGCATTTCCGATATCAACGACTATTCAAACAGAGAGGGCATGAACGTTGTAATCGACCTGAAGAGAGACGCCAACCCTCAGGTAATCTTAAATCAGCTTTATTCCTTTACACAGCTTCAGATAAGCTACGGCGTAATACTTCTGGCGCTTGTCAAGGGCGAGCCTAAAATACTTACATTAAAGGAAATTTTAAATTATTATATCGACCATCAGTGCGAGGTTATAACAAGAAGAACTCAGTACAGACTGAGAAAAGCCGAGGAAAGAGCGCATATCGTAGAGGCTCTTATAAAGGCTCTTGATATAATCGACGAGGTAATAGCCGTTCTGAAGGCTTCAAAGAGTGTTCAGGAAGGCAAAACCGCATTAATGGAGAACTTCGGCTTTGACGAAATCCAGGCGACTCACATTGTTCAGATGAGACTGGGACAGCTTACCGGTCTTGAAAGACAGAAGCTTTTGGACGAAATGGCTGAGCTTAAAGCAAAAATCGCCGAATATAATGAAATCTTAGGCTCACATGAAAAGGTTCTTGAAATCATAAAGGGCGAGCTTACGGAAATCAAAAACAAATACGGCGATGAAAGAAGAACGGAAATTCAGAATGTCAGCGGAGAGGTTGACATTGAGGACCTTATTCCCGAGGAAAACTGCATTTTCACTCTTACGACGCTGGGATATATAAAGCGTCAGCCCGTTGACACCTATAAGCTTCAGAGAAGAGGCGGCAAAGGCGTTATAGGCATGACCAGAAGAGAGGAAGACGTTGCGGAAACAATGTTCTCCTGTTCTACCCACGACTTTATTATGTTCTATACAACAAAGGGAAGAGCGTATAAGCTTAAGGGCTATGAGATTCCCGAGGGAAGCAGAACAAGCAAGGGTATGAACATTATTAATCTCCTGCCTATTGAAAGCGATGAGAAAATCTCGGCGATGATAAGAATACCCAAGGAAAACAACGACGGCAAATACCTGTGTATGTTTACGAGAAAGGGTATAATAAAGAGAAGCTCCGTTGACGAGTACAAGAACATAAAGAGGACGGGAGTAATTGCCATAACTCTTGACGATGACGACGAGCTGGCATGGGTTAAGCTTACCACAGGCAATGACGATATACTTGTGGCCACCAAAAACGGCATGAGCATAAGGTTCAACGAAAACGACGCAAGACCCATAGGCAGAACGGCAAGAGGCGTAAGAGCCATAACCCTTAAAGAGGGTGACGAGGTTATCGGCATGGACGTTATAACCGATGACAGCTGTATTCTGACCGTCAGTGAAACGGGCTACGGCAGACGAAGCATGGGCAGCGATTACAGAGTCCAGTCAAGAGGCGGTCTGGGTCTTATTAACTACCGCACTCAGCAGTTCGGCGCAGTGGCGGCATTAAGAGTCGTAACGGACGAAGAGGACCTTATAATTATTTCATCGGACGGAATAATCATAAGAATACCTGCCGACAGCATCAGCGTATTTGCAAGACCTTCAAAGGGCGTAAGGGTTATGAAGGTTAAGGAAGGCGAAAGAGTGGTTACTCTTACGAATATCGAAAGAAGCGAGGATTCCGAGGAGGAAATTTCCCAAGAAAGCGGAGAAAACTCAGAAACCGCTGAAACGGAAGAAAATACGGAAACTGACGGAAACGATATTACCCAAGAGTAAAAAATAAAATTACGAGGTTTAAGATATGGCAAGAAGACGAGATGTAAGCGAGGTTGTTGAAATCCCGGAGAAAAAAAGAAAAAGTCCCGTAAAAAAATTAATAGGTGCAATACTGCTGTTTATCCTTTTAATAATAGTTCTGGGAATTGCCGCGGTGTTTATATATATGCAGTCTCTGGGCATTAACTATTTTGACAGAAACAACAACACTCTTGTTGAAGAAAATTCCGACGACGCGGTGCTTTTCGACGAGCTTTCCGACGATGAAGCCGACGAATATCACAGCATGATAACAGCTATAAGAGATAATTCCGATATGTCCTCCACACTTTATAACTGGTACACAAACGGCGGAGATTTAATGTCGTCGTCAAGCGTTTTAAATGTGCTTATAGTAGGAATAGACGCTTCGAGCGGAACTCCCATGCAGGGCAACAGCGACGTTATGATGCTGGCTTCAATCAACAGAAAAACCCAGTCTATAACTCTTTGTTCATTTTTAAGAGACAGCTACACATATTTTGAAACAACCTCCGGCAACGGATATTATTCAAAGCTTAACGCCGCTTATGCTTACGGAGGCGCAGGCTGTCTTGTAAACGCCATTGAACAGAACTATAAAATAAAAATAGATTACTTTGTAGCCGTTGACTTTGAAGCCTTTGAAAAGGTGGTTGACGCCATAGGCGGAGTAAATGTTGATGTAACTGCCTATGAGGCTCAGGCAATGGAGGAATACGCCAATATTACAGGGGTTCCCAACGGCGGCAATGTTCATCTTAACGGTCAGCAGGCGCTTCTTTACTGCCGAATGAGAAAAATATACGCAACGGGAGATGTTCATAGAACGGAAAACCAGAGAAAGGTTATAAACGCCATTATAAAGAAAACAAGAACCTTAGGTTTAAGCGATCTTAACAATGTGGCTCAGACGCTGGGTGAGTATGTATATACCGACTGTCCCGCAACGAAAATAATTTCGCTGGGTACAAACGCTCTGTTAGGACAGTGGTACAATTATCAGGTATATTCAATGGAATCACCTCCGGAAAGCGCAAGAGAAGCATATAACGGCAGCACATGGATGTGGATAGTTGATTATCCCTATTCAGCCCAGTATGTTCAGAAGCAGATTTACGGTGAAACAAATATTGTAATTCAATAAGGAAAGGACGATATAAAATGTTTAAGCATGAAAACTTAAAGGGCAGAGTAGCCGTTATTACAGGCGGCGGCGGTGTTCTTTGCAGCGGTTTCGCAAAAGACCTTGCGTCCCAGGGAATGAAAACTGCCATACTTGATTTGAATAAAGACGCGGCTCAGGCTGTTGCGGACGAAATAACAGCAGCCGGAGGAACGGCAATAGCCGTGGCCTGCAATGTTCTTGACGCTGACAGCCTTTCCGATGCCAGAAAAGAAATAAACGAAAAACTGGGCACCTGCGATTTGCTTTTAAACGGCGCCGGCGGAAACAATCCCAAGGGCACAACCTCCAAGGATAAGCTGGAGCTTTCCGACATAGCTCAAAAAGCAGAGGGAATAAAAACATTTTTCGACCTTGACCCCAAGGGCATAGAGTTTGTATTTAACCTTAACTTTCTGGGAACGCTTCTTACAACTCAGGCATTTGCCATTGACATGATAAATAAGGAAAACGCAACGATTATAAACGTTTCCTCAATGAACGCCTTCAGACCCTTAACAAGAATCCCCGCATATTCAGCGGCAAAGGCGGCAGTTTCAAACTTTACTCAGTTTATGGCTGTTCATTTTTCCGACGTAGGCATAAGAGTAAACGCAATAGCTCCGGGCTTTTTCTCAACAAACCAGAACAAAACGCTTCTCTACAATCCCGACGGCTCACTTTCCGCACGCTCGGAGAAAATTATTTCTCATACGCCTCTTGGCAGATTCGGCACTCCGGAGGATCTCTCAGGCTCTCTTTTATTCCTTGCGGACGAAACATATTCCGGCTTTATAACGGGAGTTATCCTGCCTGTTGACGGCGGCTTCTCCGCATATTCGGGAGTTTGATTACAGTAAAAATACTTATAAAAAAAGGGCAGAATTTAATCTGCCCTTAATTTTTTTGCTTTTTTATAATGTTACGCCTAAGTATGACGCCAGAACAAGAAGGCTTCCTTCATTGTATCCGCTTAATGAAAGCATTCCCTGAGGTATATCTCCGGTAAGCTCATTAACTGTAATATATTTAGATTCTGTTTCTCCGGGAAGCTGGATTTTTGTAATCTTATCGCCTAAGGCGTAGAAAACTATTCCGTCGGAAGCGCTCTTGCCGAATGTGTAAACATCATACTCAACGCCGTCAACAGTTTCGTGAGTAAGAACAGGGTCAGCATAATCTCCGTCTGTTGCGAAATTAACATCCTTGAATAAATCTCCGAAGCCTTCACCGCCTATTTCGCCCATCATTTTGTCGGTGTCAAGATACCATTTCTTTGAGTTTTTATCAATCCATTTTATATACGCCTTTGCGTCCTTGCTGTAAATGGATATAAGCTTACCCTCAAGATTTGCGGAAATTTCAGTGGATTTTCCGTTAGTTGCAAGCTTTAATTCTATTTCGGAATTTTCTCCCGAATGCATTACTCCGTCAATATAAAATCTTCCGCTGAAAAATTCGTCTATTACGGCAGGATAATCCGAGGTAATAACACCTGTTTCAGACTCGGTGGTGGTTTCGGGAGCCTCGGTGGTGGTTTCAGGGGCTTGGGTAGTTGTTTCGGGAGCTTCTGTGGTGGTTTCGGGAGCCTGAGTTGTAATTTCAGGGAAAGTATCAAGCTTGGCGGCAACTCTTAAAATAGCTCTTGCGTCTGCGGCAGTTATCTTTCCGTCTGAGTTTGTATCAGCAAGAACAAGCTTGTCATCGCTGATGGTTTCAAGCTTTGCTGCAATTCTGAGGGCGGTTCTTGCGTCTGAGGCGTTTACCTTTCCGTCGTCGTTAAGGTCACCCATTAAAGGCGCCGCCGATACCATTGTAATCAATGCTGATGACGCCAGAACAGCAGAAAGCGCTGCGGCAATTATTTTCTTTTTCATTGTTTTTCTTCCTTTCCGAAAATGTATTTGAATTAACTATATCATATTTTTTTAAATTTCACAATGTCTAAAGTAAAATTTATTGAAAATTTATTAATATTTTTTTAATAAACGGCATTTATTTAATATTTTCGGGAATCATTCTGTCCTTGTAGTAATATTTTCTGTCTTTTTCGCCTATTTCTCTTATTACTCTGCATGGATTTCCCACTGCGACAGAATCAGCGGGAATATTTTTTGTAACAACGCTTCCGGCGCCGATTACCGTGTTGTCGCCGATTTCAACTCCCGGAAGTATAACCGCTCCGGCTCCTATCCAGCAGTTTTTTCCGATTTTAACGGGTATGTTAAACTGATACGCCTTTTCCCGGAGAGACGGAAGAACAGGATGACCTGCCGTGGCAACGGTAACATTGGGGCCTATCATTGTTTTGTCCCCTATGTAAATATGAGTGTCGTCCACAAGAGTCAAATTAAAATTGGCGTATACAAGATTTCCTAAATGAACATGGCGTCCTCCCCAGTTGGAATGAAAGGGCGGCTCAATATAGCAGTCATCGCCTATTTCCGCAAACATCTCCTTTAAAAGACGCTGTCTTTTTTCCTGTTCACCGGGTCTTGTGGCGTTGTAGTCGTAAAGCTTTTCAAGACACTCAAACTGAACCTTTAATATTTCATCGTCGCCCGGATCGTAAATCTCTCCCGAATGAAGCTTTGAAAATTCGCTGTTTTCTGTCATATATATTCTCCTTTGCTTAAAGTTTCTGTAACCCTTTCCTTTTTCCCGAATAGAATAAATTAATACGGGACATACAAGCCTTTTCTTAATTATATTTGACTATCCCGTCAAAATCAAGAAATTTATTATTCGGTGATACTTTTGATTACTGTACTTTCAAAGATATTTATAAAGGACCGTGAAAATTTTTCGGACGCTTCCGTTAAAAGAAAATACGGGCTTATATGCAGCTTATGGGGAATGTTTTTAAATTTAGTGCTGTTCGGCGCAAAGCTTGCCGCCGGAGCCGTTTCAGGCTCCGTAGCCGTTACCGCCGACGCCGTTCACAACCTTACGGATTTTCTTTCCTCGGTTATATCATTTTTAAGCTTTTTACTTTTCGGCTCGGTTCCGGCGAAAAAAAAGCATAAGAAAAATATACCCGGTGAAAATATTGCCGGCTTTATTATAGGCTTTATTCTGGCTGTTACGGGAATAAGGCTGGGAGAAGCCTCAGTGCATAAAATTATAAATCCGGGAGAAGTTCATTTTTCATATATATCGGTTATCATTCTTTCGTTTTCCTTTTTGGTTAAGCTTTATATGGCTTACTATAACGGCAGCTACGGAAAAAAATTATCTTCCCCTCCTTTGAAAGCAGCCTCGGCAGACTGCTTCTGCGACAGCCTTTCCACGGTTGTTGCCCTGGGAGCCGTAATGCTGGAACAGGCTTTTTCCGTTAAAGCCGACGGCTGGGGAGGACTTCTTGTGTCACTGTTCATATTCGCCGCAGGCTGCAAGTCTGCCTTTGATTCAATAAAGCCTGTTTTGCCTTATAAAAAAGCCCGTAAGAAAAATTTATCGGAAACAGTCTTTTAAAACCTTTTTCATTTTATATTGAAAATGCCTTGCTTTTATGTTAAAATGTCATAAAAATATTAAGCTCGGCGGTGATTTTTATGGAAGAAAGCAGACTGCGGTTCTCTAATACGGGAAAATTCAAAATATTGATTTTTGCCGATTGTCAGGACGATGAAACCCTTGAGGAAACTACAAGGCTTTTAATGTGTCAGGCTCTTGATACATACTGTCCGGAGCTTGTAATATTTTTAGGTGACAATACAGTTGCCAAGGGATACGAAAATCAGTACGCCGCCGTTGAAGCCCTTACAAAGCCGGTAAGGGACAGAAATATTCTCTTTGCCATGGTATTCGGCAATCACGACCAGGAGCAGGGCGTTTCAAAGGAAAAGCTCCTTGAAATATATAAAAGCTTCGGCTGTCTTACATATAACGCCCACGACGACATATACGGCACAGGCAACTGCAATCTTCCGGTATACTCTTTTGACGGCAAGAAAATATCCTTTAATTTATGGCTTATTGATTCAGGCTCAAACAATACGGTAACGCCTCACGGGGGATATGATTTTATAAGGGAAAGCCAGCTTGAATGGTACAGGAAAACAGCCGCAGAGCTTAAAAGGCAGAACGGCGGCAAGGCTGTGCCGGCGATAAATTTCCAGCATATAGTAATACCCGAAATATATGAGCATCTGTATTATAAGGCGCCCTTTTCAAAAAATCCGAAAACAACCTTTATGGGTGTTACATACTCCGACGCCACGAAAATTTCAAAATATTCGGGACTGATTCTTGAAAGAGCCTGTCCTCCCAGGATTTATGACGGACAGCTTGACGCCTGGAGGGAAACGGGAGATGTTATAGCGGCGTTCTGCGGCCACGACCATACAAACTCCTTCAGAACATTCATAAGAGGCATTGAAAATATTAATGTGCCCACAGCCGGATGCTATGCCTATTCAACGGAAATAACAAGAGGATTCGGAGTGCTGACTCTCTATGAGGACTACCCGAAAAGCTATGACTATGAGCTTGTTCATCTGTATGATATGGCGCTTAAAAAGGATTCGGAAATTTTAAAAGTATGCGGATTAAAGCAAAAGGCTGAAATTCTGGCAGGCAAGGCTGTTCACGGAATTTTAACCGCCTGTCACGCGCCTTTTATAAATAACAAAACAAAAAAACACAGATAATACTGTAAATATTGTCTGTTGAATATTTTAAATTGCCATGTTATACTTTAATATGGTAATTTATTTTTTATAAGCGTTCTTTTGGGGATGATAAAATGAAACGGAAATACGGCTTTTTTAATAAGGAAGGCTTTAAAATTTCTGCGGTGCTGATTTTGGCTGCGGCGTTGTTTTTTGCGCCCTTCGGTAGCGTTGCGCCGGAGCAGGAAGCCTTTTCCGAAAATAAATATGTAGCCTTGGGAGATAATTCCGAAAACGAGCAGATAAATGTATCTTACGGTGAAAATAAAGGGGAAAATCTCAATTCAGACAGTACGGAGCGTATTGAGAGCCTTGTTTTAAGCAATACGGCAGAGGACAGCGCCCTTGAGGAAGAGGATATTCTTCCCGATGAGAACAGCCCTAAGGAAGAGCCTCAGACCGCTCAGCCCTTAAAAGAAGGCGAGAACATTATTCCGGTGCAGCTGAATACAATTGTCAGGGATTCGCTGCCGTCGATTATATCAACTAATATTTATACCTTTGCAACAGAAAAAAGAGGAGTTTTTATATATTCCTTTAATCATGCGGAGGATACGAACAAGGACTGTTTATGGCAGATAACTCTTTATGAGGAATATTCTCCTGACGGAACGGGCAACACCGTATCTTACAGGGAGCTTAATACCGTTACATACGAAAAAACGGGAACAGGTGTAAAATCCGTAGCCCTTGGGATTCTTCCGGGAAATTACAGAGTAACCGTAAAATGCGTGTCGGGATATGTAAGCGGCAAATATGATATAGCCTTCGGCTTTGCCCAGGACAACTCCTATGAGATTGAAAACAATAACACTATTACAAGATATACGGAGCTTCCTTTGAATAAAAAACTGAACGGAAGCGCCTCTCTTTACAGTGATGACTCAAAAGATGTGGACTGGTATATGTTTAAGATAACGGATACGGGATATTCGGTGCTTTATTTTGAACATTCAAAGGCTACGGAAGCCACAACCTCTTCATCGGCGTTTATAGTAACTCTTACGGATTCTGACGGCAATGAAATATATTACGGAAATTCCCTGATGGATACAACCTCTCTGAACAGCGGAATTATGGGGCTTTCGCCGGGATATTATTTTGTAAAGGTGGAGTCCAGGATATATACAGCGGAAACATATTCCCTGACGGTGTCCTTTAACGCCGACGATGCAATAGAAAGGGAGCTTAACGAATCTGAGGAAACAGCAACGCCTCTTGTAATGAATGTGGAGACGGTAGGAGCTTTAACCCAGAGAAACCAGAAGTCAGACAGGGATTATTATACCTTTACAATGGCAAAGGACGGATTTATGTCTTTGACCTTTGCCCACGAGGCTCTTAGCGATGACAAGGACGGCTGGAATGTTACTGTTTTAAATTCAAAGGGCGAAACGTCATATTCATCTGTATCCAAATGGAATCAGGCGGCGCTTCAAACGCCGTACATTGGACTTGCGGCGGGCACATACTATGTAAAAATAGATTCCGATAATCTTTATCACAGCAGTATCGTATACAGGCTTACTCTTTTCACCGGGGAAAGCCCGGCATGGGAAACAGAGCCTAACAATACTTCAGAAACTGCCGATCTGATTAAGGATAATTCGCCTGTCAGCGGTACGCTGATTGAAAACGGAGTTGATTTTGACAAGGATTACTTTGTGTTTACTGCCGAAAAGGACGGAAGCCTTGTTGTTACACTGACACATGACAGGCTTGTTGGCAATGACAAGGAAGGCTGGGTAATAACTCTTCTGAACGAACAGGGAGAGGCAGTTAAAAAGGTTACCTCCAAATGGGATCAGGAAAACGCCTCCATGACAGCCGACGGCTTAAAGGCAGGCAAATATTATATACTTGTTGAAACAGGACTGTATTTCAGCAGCGCCAGATATGTTCTTACAGCGTCACTTAAATAAGTATTTATAACAAAAAATTTACAGCTTTTTAATTATACTTGCCGAAATTTAAAATCTTTCAAGAAATATACGCAATGCACCTTGACTGAATAGTTTTTTATGTGATAATATAATTTTATATATTTTAAATATTTAAAGCATCAGGGGAAGAAAGGATCCTTGCAATGAAAAAAACAAAAAAAATATTGTGTTTCCTTTTGGCGGCAGTGCTGACGCTGTGCATTATGCCCTCAAGCCTTCTCTCGGCTTCTGCGGCAGGCGGAAGCTGGGCAGGCTCTTGGGGAACTCCGGCAATTGAAAGCGGAATTGTACTGGGATACGACTCTCTGCTGTCTCAGAACGGATTTCATATAAGAGACTATGTGCCGCCTAACTCTACCCTCAGAACGGTTATAACGCCTACTCTGGGCGGAAGCAAAATAAGGCTTAAATTCTCAAATGTTTTCGGAACAGAGCCTCTTACCATTGACGAAACAACCGTTGCGAAGACAGGGAAAACCGATGATGTTGTAAACGGCGATACAATCACTCAGGTTACATTCAACGGCGGAAGCAAGTCCGTAACCGTTGCTCCGGGCAGCGAGGTTTATTCCGATGAAATAAGCTTTACCACAAAGGCTCTTGAAAAAATAAGCATTACAACTTATTATAAAAAGTCAACGCCCTTTTATACTGCCGGACTTTACGGCGGTGTATCATATCTTTGCATAGGTCTGGGCAACAAAACCCATTCTGACAATGTAACAGCCGTGGCTACAAAATTAAGCTTTACATCAGGCTCTATTACATACAATACCATACCCTTCCTTACAAGGGTGGATGTTTACGCTCCGGGGGCATACAGCGTTGTAATCGCCGGAGATTCAACTGTTACAAACGATTCATACCTGCTTCTTGCCCAGAAGCTTATTAACAGCGGAATTACAAATGTGGGCGTTGTAATGTCGGGCATTATAGGAAACGCTCTTCTTCACGACGGAGACTCCGCAGGCCTTCTGGGAAAGGTTTACGGACAATCCATGATAAAAAGATTCCAAAGGGATGTTTTAAGCGTTGCCGGAGTAAAATACATTATCCTTAAAGTGGGCGACAACGATGTAACTCATCCCATGTGCCAAAGCATGAAAGATAAGGTCGAATATGCTTCACCCTCCGATATTATAGCCGGTTACAGAAACCTTATAAATCAGGTTAATAATACGGGCAAGGGCATAACCATGTATATATGCACAAGAACGCCTTTTAAAGGATATACCCGTAACTTCCTGGGTGAAAACGACCTGGTATGGACTCAGGAAGCAGAGAATATGCTCCTTGAGGTCAACAGCTGGGTAAAAGGTGTAAGCGATGATTACTGCGGAGGCGCAATAAATCTTGACGCCATGAGGGACCCTGACGATTCCACCAAGCTCAGAAGTCAGATGACTACCGACGGAATACATTTTTCAACGCTGGGACAGATAGCATTTGTGGATTTAATCCCGGAAAAATGCTACGGAGTAAACAGGGATCTTAAAAACATTTCCGCAATTAAGGGAGTTAATCCTTACGCCGCACCGGCGGAAACCACAACGGCTCCCCAGAGTGATACAAACTCATCGGGCGGTTCCGGCAATTCAAGCGATACCGGAAATTCATCAGGAAGCACAGACAGTTCAAACGGCTCCCAGACAGTCTCCGGACAGACTTCCTCAACTCAGCCGTCAGGAGAAACCACAACAATGAACGCAGGCGTTATAGTAAGTCCGGAAACAACCACCAATAACGCCAATCAGATTTTCCTTAACAATGAAGACCAGGGAAATAACGAAGGCGCAGGAACAGTTACCGATTCCACGGATAAAACAGTAGCTCAGCAGGTGGCGGGCTTTGCGGTTCTTGCGGCTGTTGCAGTAGCTCTCATTGCCGTTGCGTCGGTAATGCTTCTTAAAATGCAGCAGGGCGGACAACGCTCCACAAGATCCTCTTACAGCCTTATGAGAAAAAAGAGCAAGGGCGTATAAATTTAATAATCTAAGCCGGAGAAATTTTCTCCGGCTTTTTTTGTTGACCGCCTTTAGGTTTAGGGACTAAGCAAACCACCGTCTGAACCGGTGGTTTTGTGTTTTTATTATTAATTTTATTTAAGTCCTGCTTTTTTCATTTCTCTTTTAAGCTGAAACAGGCATCGCAAATGGTTCAGCTTTGTTCTTCTGCCGGAATTTATATAGCTGTATATTTCATGGTACAAGGCGTAGAAGGCTGTTTTTAAATCGCATTTTTCCGACACGGGATATTTTTCCTTGTATGTTTTGTAAAGGCCGAAAGCGTTTCCGGTCAGGCTTTTAAGCTGAAACAAATCAAATTCCGTATCAGCCCACATACTTTGAAATGGGTCTATAACCGCTGTGGGATTAAGGTTCTTGTCGGCGATAATATTCATTACATTAAGGTCACCGTGAATCAGTCCCGGCTGCTTTACCTTTTCGCTGAAAATAAAATCAAAGCTGTCCCATGCCTTTTTCATGGTCTTTAAAAAATATTCTTCCAGCTTTCCCTTTTTAACCATTTTTTCGGCGTCTTGCAGGATATCAAAGGCAAGGGGCTTATAAAAATCAAGCCATTCCTTATAAACAGGCTTCATTACGGGACCGAATTTTTCGTTTGTTCTTGAATGCCAGCAGTGCATTGCCTCGGTGACCCTGAGGGCAAAGTCACGCTTTTTTTTCTTTGACGCAAAAAGCTTTTTAATATCCGTAAAACAGTTTTTGCCCTTTATGTATTCCATGCAGATGAAATCCACAGGGGAAATATTATCTTTCAGGTATGTAAAATATACCTTTGGAATGTGAATAAGGCTTTTTTCCGATAGCTTTTTCAGCTCAAAAGCTTCTCTTTCGCATATACCGCACCGTTTATAGGCTTTCATTACAACAGTATACGGCTGACGGTCGATGTCTGCCCTGTAAGCGTATCCGAAAGAGCCGCCCCCTAAATATTTAATCTTCCTTACCTTTGATTTTAATTCTTTTTCCGCAATAATAACTGCGAATTTTTCCGCTTCCTTGTGTGTCAAAGGGTTAATTTCCGCCTGCACGGTTTTTACCTCTGTTTTAAAATTCTGAAAGAGTTTGCGTATAAAAATTTACAGCAGTCCACATTTCTCCACCAGCCGAAGTGAAAGGGTGTGTATCTGTAATACTTTTCAGCCTCCTGAATCAGCGCCAGATAGCCTATGCCGAAAGCAAACCGTATCATCTCTTCACGGGTGCAGTTTATTTTTGTTTTCGCCGCTTCGTTGTAGGCTTTTAAGGTGACTGTTTTCCTGTTAAGCATTTTCTCAAATTCCAGGTTTATAAAGTCAAAAACAGGATCTCCCCATATTGTTCTCTCCGGGTCGATTACATACAGCTCTATTCTGCCGTTTTTTCTGCTGCATAAAATATTTCCGTACCACATATCCATGTTTACCATTGAACAGGGGACTTTTTCCAGCAGTGATTTGTATTCGTCAATATATTTCAGCAGCTTTTCACCTCTTTTTGTTTTTCTTCCCGCTCTTTTTATATCGCCTATAAGGTTTTCCGTCATGCTTCTTAAGGCTGAATACCAGCTGCCGTAAAGTCCGTTTTGTATATATCCGAACTCATTGTTTCTCACCTTGTGGAACTGTGCCGTGATTTTCGCCGTTTCTTCTGCGCACAGCTTTTTTTCCTCCTTTGTCAAGGAAGCGTTGTTCAGCTGTTCTCCCGGGAGCTTCTCCATTATAAAATAATCCGACGGAAAAACAGTGTGAGAAAAATCCTTGTAATATACATAGGGTACTTTGACGGTGGTATGGGTTCTTATCTGGGCATACCAGAAAACCTCGCCACGCATCATATCCTGCTCATAAGTGAGTATCCCGGTTTTGTCAAGGGGCGACACCTTTAATACATAACTGCCGGTGTCTGTTTCAACGCTGTATACCCCGTTGTATTCTCCGTCTCCCAGCTTGCCGAAAGAAATAACACTGCCGAGACTTGCGGCGTTAAACATTTTCTGTACCTGCTCCGATGTTAATTCGGGCTTCGTTCTGCTTTTCATATTGCACCTCCGGTTCTTACAATGTCATCATATATGCCCAAAGCGGTAAAATATATAAAATTTCTTATATTTATATAATATTTCCGTTGCTTCAAAGGCAATAATATGATATTTTTAATAAGGTGATAAAAATGGGCAGATATAAAATCAATGTGCTTGACGAAAGCCGTATTTTTGAGGAAAGAGAAAAAGGCATTATTCATACTCCCTATCAGCTGGAAACGCAGTTTCTGTCAAAGGTCAAAAAGGGAAGCCGTACCGATGTCAAGCTTATGATAGGCAGCATGATTGACTCAGGAATTACAATCGGCAGAATGTCCGGGGACAGCTTAATGCAGATTAAATACTGGGCGGTGTCGTTTTTTACTCTTATTACCCGTTCGGCGATTCAGGGCGGCCTTGACGAAACTACCGCCTATAATTTTTCCGATAACTGCATTTCGGAAATTGACAAAATGACTAAAACCGACGATATTGCGGAATATGCCATAAATAAATGCGTTGTCCTTACTGATATGGTAGCCGAAAGCAGGGAAAACAGCGTTTATCCTCAGTCAATAAGAAAATGCCTTCACTACATCAACACTCATCTCCATGAAAAATTAGACCTTCCGTCACTGGCGGAGGAATCCGGATTGTCGGAGGATTATTTATCGCATCTGTTTAAAAAAAATATGGGGATAAATTTATCAAAATATATCAGAACCCAAAGGCTTCAGGCGTCAAAGGAAATGCTAAAGGATAAATATTCAGTATCGGAAATAGCGTATTATCTGGGGTTCTGCTCCGAGAGCTATTATATAGCCTGCTTTAAAAGGGAATACGGCAAAACTCCTAAGGAATTCAGGAATCAGATAACATAAATTCGTTTTATGATTCCTTTTGAGAAAATTATAAGAGAAATAAAAATGCGCGGCCTTATGACCGCGCCGAATTTGCTTTGACTGAGGATTATTTCCGTTTATGCCAAACAACAATTTCTTCAGGCTCGGGAGGTTCAAATTTGCTTAAAAGCTTGGCTTTAAGCCCTTCATCCAAATAAAAATCACTGCCGCCTCTGCCCTTCTGTATTCGTTTGTTTCTCTCATTGATTTGCTTTTCCCAAAGAGCGTCGTCAATATCTATGTAATGCCACTGAATTGTGATTTCTCTTTTTCTGAAATAATCTGTTATTTCCTGTCTTTCTTCTCTTGTCCAAAAGCCCCAGTCTAAAATTACATCAGCTCCCGCTTTTACAATTTCACAGGCTTTCTTCTTTAAATATCCGTTGACCCTTTGGACAAAAATATTATAAAATTCTCCCTGTTCATTATTTATTAAATCAAAGGTTGCTTCATCAGTTGATAAAATAACGGCATTTAAGCTGTTTTTCAGTTCTTTCGCGTAATAAGTTTTGCCGCTGCATATTTTTCCGCATATTAATATTACCTTTGCCATATATAACATCTCCCTCTAAAAGCCGAATTCTATTTTTAAAAATTTATTTAAGCTCGGTACGGCGGATAATTGTATATGAAGCGATTTCCAGAGCAGCACCTGCTATAAGAAAAGATATAACGGGAAATAAAACATTTTTTGTACCGTCAGGCATAAAACCCATTGCTTTCATTGAAAATTCTGCTATGTTGTGTACTGTTTCGGAAGAAAACACAAATCTAAACAATGCAATAATAATAACAATTACGCCCCCAAGTACAATACTTATAAATAGTGATGCTCTTTTTCCAACCTTATTGATTATTAATACTGCCAAGTAGAATAAACTGCAAAACGATAGATAAAAAACGGTAAGCCACAGCCAGTTTAAAAACGGATTGTCATAACCGTAAAGTATTCCGTAAAGGGTAAAGTAATTATTGTTAAAGTAATGGATAGTGTTGCCGATTACGGTATCAATCAACGCCATTGATGCACACATAAATATAAACATGCAAACAGTCGCGGTAAAAATATATTTTCGTGTGTATCCGTTTTGAATAAGAGCTTTAAAATCTTCTTTATAGCCTAATACTCCGATAACGCTTACAAAAATAACCGTGCTGATTTCTAAAATGTTGGATCCGGTGTCTTTTCCGTTGGTAAAAATGGCTACGATTGCAAAAATAAGTGCAACGATAAGATATTCAATTAAATAGAAAAGCCCTATTGCTTTTATTTTGGTCGAACATTCATACATAACAGCAGATTTCAGTTTATTCATTTTACCAGCCGCCTTTCTCCGTCATCTTAACAAACACCTTTTGCAGATTCATTGCAGAAATCCGTAAATTGCTTCCCTGGGGCAAAGCAGTTTTTTCTCCCAAGACATACGCAATTTTCAAGCTGCCCAGCTCGTCAAAACCTATCACATTCCTGTTTTCACAATAACGGTCCACATCACCGGCTAAACCGGAAACACTGTATCCTTTTTCCAATAAAGATTCCACACTCTCCTGAAGTAAAATTTTTCCTTCGTCAATTAAAACGATTTCCTCAATAATATTTGAAACCTCTTCAATAAGATGGGTGGCGATAATAAATGTTTTTTTTCCGTTTTCAAATTCTTTTAAAAGCAAACTGTAAAACAATTCTCTATGATTTGCGTCGAGTCCCAAAACTGGTTCGTCAAAAATTATATAAGGCACATTAAGAGACAGTGCAATAATCAATTTAAAAATGGACTGATAGCCTTTTGACAATCCCTTAAATTTTTTATTTGTATCAAGATTAAATTTTTCGGAAAGCGTATAAGCTTTTTTCAAATCAAAGTTATCATAAAAGCGATTTGTCCATTTATAATGATCTTTAACCTTTAAATCTCCGTCATATAGATCTGTTGCGCTCATGCAAAAGATTTTTTCTTGAACACGCATATTTTCTTTTGCGGGAATATCGTCAATTAAGACTTCACCCTGATCGGCAAAAATACGGTTTACAATAATGTTGATAAGGGTAGATTTTCCGGCGCCGTTTCTTCCTAAAAATCCGTAAATTTTTCCAAACTCAAAAGAAATGGAAATATTGTCAAGAGCCGTGATATCCTTGTATCTTTTTGTAACGTTCTTAATTTGAATGGTACTCATTGTTATAGCCCCTTTCTATCAGTGAAATAATATCTTCTTTTGACATTTTCAGCTTTTTTGCTTCGTCTAATAAAGTTGCCACGTATTGCTCGTAAAATCTGCTCTGCCTTTTTTTTCTTATTTTCTCCACTGCTCCTTCCTTTACAAACATTCCGAGACCTCTTTTTTTATATATAATTTCTTCATCTGTCAGAAGATTCATACCTTTCAGAACAGTGTGGGGATTGATATTAAGCAGAGCAGAGATTTCATTTGTTGACGGTATTTTTGTTTCTTCAGGGAATGCACCTGTAAATATGGAATCTTCAAGTTGCTCTGCAATTTGAATGAATATGGGTTTTTCTATATTCGGGTTGACATTCAATAATAACACCTCCCATTTCTTGCTTGTTTGCATGTTTGTTAGTTGAGTAACTAACTATATTACAAACAAAGTATAACCGAATAATTTGCTTTTGTCAATACATTTAAAAAAAATAATAAAATTAAGCCGCTTGCTTTAAGCAGGCGGCGTATAATTTTATTCAGTTTTTACTTATTTTTTATTTAGGTGTAATCAAAATTAACTTTAAATCCGCCGTTTTTATCAATGTTTGTAACTAACTTTATTGCTGAATGCTCAAGTCGGTATGCTGATTGCACGTACTTGACAGCATCTGTGTAGTTGAACAGCATCCCGTCAATCCTGTATTTTCCGTCGGCAATTTTATGACTGTTTATAAATTCGTTACAGTCAGCGTCTGACGGCTCAGTCAGTCTTAAATCTACAATTTCAAAGTTAAATTCAATGTTTTCTGTTTTTAAGAAAATATAATCATGTATTGCATGAGTTTTATCCAACTTTATATTATTTAGCAATTTTCTCAAATCATAAAAATCTTCTGTTTGCTTAACTTCCTGTTTGATTCCCAAATCATTAATATAGTCATAGTTTCTATATTTATATTTACCTTTTTTTAGATTTTCTTTTAAAATATTAATACCGGAAATTCCAAAATTTATTGTTACAACAGGAAGGACATCGCGAACAATTTCATCAATGCAATGTTCAATATCATCTTTATTTATTAAAGGTATTATATCATTTGTTTCGTATGATATTTTCTTGGTAAAGCTTGGACTCATTGTAATGGGCACTGTATTTTTTAAGGATAATTTTTTGTTGAATTTGAATTTATCATCTTCATTAAATTTATTTATTATTTCAGCTTTAATTTTTTTAATGTTTAGGTTATTGCTTTTTGTGTTATGGGATATTGTTTGTTGAATTAATTCTTTTAATAAAGAATTAAATTTATCAAAATTGCTATTAATTAAGCTTTGAGGAATTTGCTGTTTGCAGTTTAAACATTTTTGCATATTTTGAACTTGTTGCTGAATGTTTTGTTTTAAAAGAAAATTATTATTTTTTACATCTTCAATATCATACACTTGCGTTATTATTTTACAAATAAAAATGCCTGTTTTTGTGTCAATATTGTGTGATTTAATAATATCGTATAAAGGAAAAGTACGCGTTCTCAAAAAGCTAAAAGCCAAATAGAAAATAAATGCAAATATAATTAAGTTTGCTTGTGTCCAATTTATTTGTTTTACAAAAAATCTCTTTGATGGAAAACGGTCAAATTTGTCTATATGCTCTCGGCTATTTAATGCATCATTACATAGCCATTCGGTTATTTTTCTTCCGTTGTTTAAAATAAGCAGACATAAATTATAGTTGCCTTTATTTTTATTTTGTCTTGAATATAAAAACAGCGTTAATAATTCTTTTTGATATTCATTTTGAAGAGTATCGTTTTCATAAAAAGCATAAAAATAAATGGCTCTGAAAACTTCTGAAATAAATGCTACATAATATTCATTACGGTCACTAATATTATCACTGATTTTTTCTATAATAACTGAAAATAAATCTAATCTTTCATTGATATTCTCGTTTTCCAAAACAAAATCTTTGAATATATAAAGCAATAAATCTTTTTTTATTTTTCCATTTTCGTTGTCATATATTATTGACAATTTTTCGATTATTTCTTTAATAAATACATCTTTTGTTAATTTATTTATTATGTTGTTTTCAAAAACAGCGAAAAAATAATTGTATGAATATCTGATTTTCAAAAAACTTTCTGCTTCCAAATTTTCAATTATATCATCAATAGTGGCGGGAATATTGTATTGATAAATATTACTTTCAGGGGAAAATGAAATAGTATTGATATATTCTAATGCGATTTCGGCACTGTTTAAAAGAGGGTTGTTGTTATCATTAAAGCACAAAATTTTTTTATATGCATTTACAAAACCAATTTTAAAACAAGCTGTGGAAAAAATATTTTTAAAATACCCCTCGATAGATCTGTTTTTTAATATTTTTTTCTGGTTACCCTTATTAAGTGCTTGTTTTAGTAAATTAATAACCTCATTTGCGCTGTTATCATCGTTGATTTCCAATGTGTTTCTTAATTCAAGAAGTAATGTTGTTATAATATCGTTTAATTCACTTTTTTCGTAATGCTCATTTTTTATGTAGAATGAAATCTGTTTTTTTACATAACTGCTATCGGTAATAATTTTCCAAATAAAACAGCTTGAATAAATGGTGCTTACGATAACGGCAATAGTTAAGCAAGTTAAAGTGTTAACCAAATTCAGAGATAACAAAATAATTGCTAAAATAATTGACGCTAAGTTCAGCGTTAATATTGTGTTAAAATTATAACTTTTTTTAATAATTTTTAAAACGTCTTTCAGCGTAAAACCATAAGTTTTTTTGTCAAGTGTTCCTATGATAATTGATTGTAAACCGCTTCCTAAGGCTGCAACAGTGGATAAAGTCGTAAAAATTGAATCAGCAAAGCTGTCGCTTACAAAAATCAGAAATGGCATTAAATTCTTTTTTATTAAAATATCAATAAAAAAACTGATTGCTACAAATATGGGAAGTGAAATATATATTATTTTTTTCTTTGACATAATAACTCCTTACGGTTTTTTACATTACATCAAAAGTATATTCTAAAATAACATAAATTGCAATATATATAACAAATTTGAAATATAAATATATTAAATGTCAAAAAATCCGCTCAAAAGGCTTGCCTTATAAACAGATGATTTTTTTATATAAAAAAACCGAAGCGGTTTACTTTTGTAAACGCTTCGGTTTTATATATGGTGGAG
>CALYBJ010000029.1 GCA_944412445.1 uncultured Clostridia bacterium | reverse complement strand
TTTTATGTTTTTCTTAATACATGAAAAATTCTTATGTTTTTTACAATATAATCTTAAGTTTTTCTTTAGTTTGTCTTAATAATTAAAAATTATAATATTTTTAAAGAACAGATAAGGAATGAGAAAAATGAAAAATGTTTTGGAATACCTTGAAAATACTGCGGACAGAAAAAAAGACGAAACAGCGGTGATTTTTGAAGACGAAACAGCAAGCTGGCAGGAAGTCCTGAGGCGCTCCAAGCAGATGGGAACATCTATTGCAAGACTGGGAAACAGGGGGAAGCCCGTAGCGGTTCTTGCTGAAAAAAGCATTGATACTCTGTGCGTGTTTTTCGGAGCTGTTTACGCCGGCCGCTTTTACATTCTTCTTAATCCTCAGCTTCCCGTAGAAAGGCTTAAAAGTATAATTGACACTTTAAAATGCGGCTGTCTTGTTTCGGCTGAAAGCAATATTGAGCTGGGAAAAAGCCTTTGCGAAAATGTATATTCCTTTGAAAGCTTAAAAAACGATATAGACGAAGAGCTTTTAAACGCAATTAGGAGCAAAGCCATAGACTCGGACCCTCTTTATGCGCTTTTTACATCAGGCTCAACAGGTGTGCCGAAAGGCGTTCTCGTATCTCACCGAAATGTAATAGATTTTATGGACTGCTTTACGGAAACCTTTAATATAAATGAAAACGATGTTATCGCCAATCAGGCGCCCTTTGATTTTGATGTGTCGGTAAAGGATATTTATTCGTCAATCAAAACGGGAGCGAAAATCGTCCTCTTGCCCAGAGCTTTGTTTTCAAATCCCGTTTCCCTTACCGAGTGTCTCTGGAAAAACAAGGTGACGACATTAATATGGGCGGTGTCTGCCCTTTGTCTTATAACTACATTCCATTGTCTTCAGTACAAGAGACCGGAGCACATAAGAAAAATAATGTTCAGCGGCGAGGTTATGCCTCTGAAGCATCTGAAAGAGTGGATGGAATGTTATCCCGAAGGTATGTTTGTAAATCTTTACGGTCCGACGGAGATAACCTGCAACTGCACATACCATATTATTGATAAGGAAAGAGAATATCAGGGAGCCGTTCCCATAGGCAGAGCCTTTGAAAACAGGGAGGTATTTCTCTTGAACGGTAAAAACGAGCTTTTGACGGAGGAATCCTCCGAAACGGGAGAAATATGCGTAAGGGGAGCCTCGGTGGCGCTGGGCTATTTTAACAACCCTGAACAGACAGGAAAAGCCTTTGTTCAGAATCCTCTCAACAGTATGTATCCAGACATAATTTACAGAACGGGAGATCTGGGAAGATATAACAGTGAGGGAGAAATTGTATTCTGCGGCAGAAAGGATTTTCAGATAAAGTACATGGGTCACAGAATAGAGCTTGAGGAAATCGAAAAGGCGGTTACGGATGTTAAAGAAGTAACGAGAGCCTGCTGTGTATTTGATGAGAAAAGAAGCAAGCTGTACGGTTTTTATACAGGGAGCATTGAAGCAGGGGAGCTTCCGGAAATCCTGAGGCAGAAGCTGCCGGTATATATGATACCGTCGGTATTCAGGCAAATAGAAGAATTTCCTCTTAATAAAAACGGAAAGACAGACAGAAAGCAGCTTATAGAGCTGTACGGAGGGAGAAGAAGATGAATAATGAAACCCTGCTGAAAAAATTTAAGACGCCCTTTTATGTGTTCGACCTTGATGAGCTGAGGAGCAGGATAGAGTATATAAAATCAATGCTCCCTGAGAACATCGGACTGTGTTATGCGGTAAAAGCAAACACCTTTGTAATAAGCGAGGCGGCGAAAACGGCGGACAGGCTTGAGGTTTGTTCTGAGGGAGAGTTTGAAATCTGTGAAGCCTGCAAGGTGCCTGTGGAAAAAATCGTGCTGTCGGGAGTATATAAAACGCCGGAGTTTATAGAGAGAGTAGTAAGCAGTTACGAAAACATAGGCATATACACAATAGAATCCCTGAGCCAGTACGAGCTGTTAAGGTATTTAGGAGAGAAATATAAAAGGCAGTTAAAAGTTTTGGTGAGAGTTACCACGGACAACCAGTTCGGAGTGACGGAAAAAGAGTTAAAAGAGATTTTGCGTGATAATAACGGCTATATAAATGTAAAGGGAATACAGTATTTTTCCGGAACACAGAAGAAATCCATTAAAAAGCTCAAAAGGGAGCTTAAATATGTGGGGGAGCTGATACGGGAGCTTTCGGAGGAATGTTCCTTTGAATGTAAGGAGCTGGAATACGGAACAGGCTCACCGGTAACATATTTTCCTGAGGAGAGCTTTAATGAGGAGGAATATTTCAAGGAACTGTCGGGACTTCTTTCGGAATTTCCCCGTGAGCTTAAAATAACCCTTGAAATGGGAAGAAGCATAGCGGCGTCCTGCGGGAAATATTTTACGAAAATAGTTGATATGAAAAGGAACGGCGCAGGAAATTTTGCCATAGCCGACGGAGGAATGAACCATATTGTATACTACGGACAAAGCATGGCGATGAAGCACCCGTATTTTTCATTATATCCGGAGAGGGGAGAGGGAAAAACCGAGAGCTATAATATATGCGGTTCACTTTGTACCATTAACGACATAATAGTCAAGGATATGCCCCTGACGGATTTAAAGCCGGGAGATGTGATGATATTCAAAAACACGGGAGCTTACTGTATGACCGAGGGGATATCGCTGTTTTTAAGCAGGGAGCTGCCGGCGGTGATAAATGTAGCGGGCGGAGAAGCTTGCAAGGTAAGGGAGCATATAAAGACAAGCGGAATAAACATGGCTAAATATAAAAAATAAAAATAAAGTGAGGAAAAAAGAAATGGAAAACTTAAAAACGATACTGGAAGAAATAAGACCGGGAGTAGATTTTGACACCTGCGAAAATTTAATAGACGGACATATACTTGATTCTCTTGCGATAATATCCCTGATAGCGGATATTGAGGACGAATTTGACATAACGATTCCCACGGTAGAGATAATCCCGAAGAATTTTAATTCAGCGGAAGCGATGTGGAAGATGATACAGAGACTTACGGAGGACGAAGAGTAATGACATATTTCGGGCCGGAATATTACCTGCTGTTTCTTCCGGCGGCAGCGTTTTTATACGCAGTGATGCCGAGGAAAGCGCGACCGTACATACTGCTTGCCGGAAGCTATATATTTTTCTGGCTCATAAGCGAAAAGCTGATATGTTACATACTGTTTTCCACTGTGTCGATACATCACTGCGGGCTGTGGCTTGACAGGATACAGCAGGAGAGGAAAGCGGCAGTGAAGGCGGCGGCGGACAAAGAGGAGAAGAAAGCGTTAAAGAAGGTATATGAAAGGCGGCAGACATTATTGCTTATAGGGGCGGCGGCAGTACACATAGGCATACTGGCCGTTTTGAAGTACACGCCCTTTGCGATAAGGAACGCCAACATAATATTAGAGCAGATAAATATACAGATAACGCCCGTAAAATTTGCGGCGCCTATCGGAATATCCTTTTATACGCTTCAGGCGGTGTCCTACATAACGGATGTACGCCGGGGAACGGTAAAGGCGGACAGGAACATAGGCAGGCTTGCGTTATATATGTGTTTTTTTCCCCAGGTTATGGAGGGACCAATAGCCAGATATGCGGAAACGGCGGAGCAGCTGTACCGAGGGGAGCAGATACAGTATAAAAATTTTGTATACGGAGCAGAGAGGATAGTATTCGGTCTGTTCAAGAAAATAGTAATAGCCGACAGACTTAACGCCTTTGTAAAGACGGTGTTCGAGCAATACGACAGATATGACGGAGGAATAATACTTTTGGGGGCGGCGGCATTCACGGTGCAGCTGTATATGGATTTTTCCGGGGCGATGGATATAGCCCTCGGAAGCGGAAGAATATTCGGAGTAGGACTGCCGGAGAATTTCAGACAGCCGTTTTTTTCAAAGAGCATATCGGAGTTCTGGACGAGATGGCATATAACCCTCGGCGCATGGTTCAGGGATTATGTATATTATCCTGTGTCTTTTTCATGGGCGTCGAAGCGGCTGGGGGCGGCAGGCAGAAAAAGGTTCGGAAATTATTTCGGTTCAATGCTTTCGGGAACGCTGGCGCTGTTCTGCGTATGGCTGTGCAACGGAATATGGCACGGTTCGGCGTGGATGTATCTGTTTTTCGGAATGTATCATTTTGTTTTGATATTCACGGGGAATTTAATGAACCCGCTGATAACGAAGCTGTATGAGAAGCTGAATGTAGACAGGGACAGAGGCATTATAGGAGCGTTAAGAATAATAAAGACCGGATTTTTGGTGGTAATCGGAGAATTATTTTTCCGATGCAACGGATTAAAAAAGGGACTGGAGATGTTTTATAAAATCGTAACGGGCTTTTCGTTAAAGGGCATGACGACGGGAGTAATATACAAGTCGGGGCTTGACTATTTAGATGTAATAGTAGTTCTGGCAGGCGTAGGAGCAGTTTTTGTAATAAGCGTATTAAAGGAAAGAAATGTAAATATATGTGAAAGACTTGGGGAGAAGAATATAGTAATAAGATGGGGAGTACTGATAGGAGCCATAGCGGCAGTAGTGATGCTGGGAGCCTACGGAGGCGAATACACGCCGGCAGATCCCATGTACGCGGATTTTTAGGAGGGAAAGCGAATGACGGAAAGGTATAAGATACTGAAGATAGTAAGCTTCTGCGGAGTGCTGCTGACGGTGCTGTCGATGCTGTCGTGGCTGGTGAATCCCATGCGGACGAGGGTAGGAGGCGACAAATTTGACAAGGTGGTAATAGAGGCGGCAAACGAAGGCGAGAACACTATTGATGTAGTAGTGTTGGGAGACAGCGAGGCGTACAGGTCGGTAATACCTCTTGAGATGTATGAAAAATACGGATTTACATCGTATGTGGCAAGCTCGCCGGCGCAGAAGACATTTCAGGCGTACAAGATGCTTGAAACGGTGCTTGAGAAGCAGAAGCCCAAGGTATGCGTGCTTGAGCCGAACCTGCTGTTCAGGGATTTTTCGTTAATATCGTCCCTGGCGCCGAAATTTGAGAAAGCATTTCCTGTATTCAAGTATCATAACGCATGGAAGGGCTGGATAGATTCTGATTTCAAGAATTCGGGAGCAAGCTCAGGGAGCTACAAGGGATACAGATATACAAGGGAAGTGCGGCCGGCGGTTAATTTGAATTATATGGCGAAGACGGGAGCGAAGGAAAAAATAAGCCAGTCAAATATAACATATTTTGAAAAGATAATGGATTTGTGCGAAAGCAATTCAATAGAGCTTGTAGTGGTGAGAACGCCCAGCACAAAGAACTGGAACTACGGGAAATATGAGGCGATGCGGGAGCTGACAAGGGAAAAGAAAGTAAAATACATAGATTTGAATGTGGGAAACGAGCTTAAAATAGACTGGTCAAAGGACACCTGCGATAAAGGGGATCACTTGAATTACAGCGGAGCCATGAAGGTAACGGAGTATCTGGGAGAATACCTTAGTGGGAATTACGAACTGCCGGATCACAGAAAGGACAAAGCCTATGACGCATGGGGACAAGCCCTGAAAGCGTATTCATCGGCAGTAAAAGGAGTATAATTATATAAAGGGAAGCCTGCCGCATTAAGCGGCGGGTTTTTCTTAAACAAAAGAAACGGCGAATCCTCCCGGATTCGCCGTCCTTAACATGAAAACGCAATATTAAAAAAGAGATTTTAAAATGCTAATATAAATTATGAACCGTGAGGATAACCGCAGTCGCATACGTTTTCAATGTGGAAAAGATTCATGAAGAAAAGGATTATCCTCCAGAAGAACTGCACTATTGGGTTGTCATTGTGACAGAGACAGCCGCAGCCCTCAATAGCTTCCTGACGATCGATTTCAAACTGACAAACATAATCAATGTTCATATCGAATTCAGGCATTATGAATATGATTTTCTGAGAATTCATATCGCCGCTTATAAACTCAAGCTCTACATCGTTGCCCTTAGAATCTGTAATTACCCAGTAACGGAAATCAGGAAGACCGGCGTAGGCTGTAATTTCATCACCTGCAAGAAGAGTATCTTGACCTGGAACAAAAACACTGGTACCTTTGCAGAAGCTTATGGATTTATCACCATCAATTATATTTCTCTTTGCGGTAAAATCAAAAGCACCTTCATAATCGGATGCAACATAGGCGTTATCCTTATCTGAGGGATTGTAGACAACCTTAATTGTGTGTGTCAGATTTTGCGTAATATTGTCGGGAAGCCAGGAAGCAAGGAATTGCATTGTATTTAAATAGCGCTCAATGGCAACATCGTCAAAGGCGAGAGCTCCGTCAATATAAATATCAAAAGTACCGTAAAGATAACGGGAAGTAGCGGAAACAGTAAGCTTATTGGTTATTGAGTTATAGGACACGGTAATTTCTGCCTCACCGGGTTCAACAACTATCTTTACGGGGAGATCGGCAGTCTCCCAGTTTGAATTTGTATAACCAATGTATGCACGTAACTTATAATCTTCGTAAGTGCCGCAGTTAAGTGACACTCCGTTAGACAAGCGGTTGCCCTCTGAGTCATAAATCTATTATTCATGATGAAAAAAATCATCTCTCCGCCATTAAAAGCATTGCCGAAAATCCCGAAGTCAGCGAATATATCGACGAGCTTTATGACAATATCATTGAAAATTCCCTTTTCGGCAATACCAATAATAAAATCCTCGACTTGATTATTAATAAATATCAATATATCTGCAATGGGGAAAATATTGATTTTTATGTGTCCATTAAAACTTCCAACCTTTTGAATATTGAAAAAACCGATTTAATTTCTCTTTTGGGAAAGCTTCTTGATAACGCAGTTGAAGCCGCTAAATTGTCCGAAAGAAAAAAATCGACCTGTCCTTAAATAAGGTTAACGGCTTTGATCTGCTCACCTGTTCAAACTCCTGCGACGTTCCTCCCGAAACCGTAGGCGGCGACCTTAAAAGTACGAAAAATTCCTCCGACTTGCACGGTATCGGAGTTAAGAATATAAGAAAAACCGTAAGAAAATATCACGGAACATTTGAATGGGCTTACGATAATAATAAAAAAGAATTTACCGTTTATATAGCTTTCTGAAAAAAAAGAGAAGCAAAAAAGTCAATGCTTTTTTGCTTCTCCATTTTTAATTAAATTATTTTAAATGCTTACTGCCGCAAGATACGCCGCCTTTGTAGCGTCGGCGATTTTTCCCACTTTGTTACAGTCACCTATTACAAGAGGCTCAATTCCCGCTTCCTTAAGCTCTTTTACAATGGTGTTGTCAGGTCTTGAACCAAGCGCCAGCACCGTCAGTTCACATTCAAAGGTTTTCTTCGCTTTTGTCTTTGTGCTTTCCGTCTCGATTCTGTCGTTATATATAGCGGTAAGCTTTTCGCTTGTATATATTGCAGTTCCTGCCGCCATAAGCTTCGGTATTATGTCGTCCTTATGCTGCATCCAAGCTCCGGGAGCAGGTTCGTCCGCCATTTCTATTATTGTTACTGAACAGCCGTTGGCATTAAGCGCCTGAGCTGTTTCAAGTCCCGTAAGTCCTGAGCCTATAAGGGCGATTTTTTTATTTTTAGGAGTGATTTTTCCGCTGAGAACTTCTTCAGCCGTACATACAGTGTCGTCGCTGTAATCTCCTGCAAAATGGGGCTTTACGGGCAAACTGCCTGCCGCGGCAATAACAGCGTAAGGCTTAATATCTTTAATCATTTCTGCCGTTGCCTTAGTTCCGGTGATGATTTCAACTCCCAGCTCCTTAACCGTTGCCACAAGGTCGTCAATCATCCACGCCGTCTTTCCTTTATCAGGTGGCGCAGCCGCAAGAAGAATCTGTCCTCCGCATTTTTCGTTCTTTTCATATACGGTTACCTTGAAGCCTCGTCTCGCAAGGATTTCCGCCGCAGTAAGTCCCGCAGGACCTGCGCCGATTACAACAACATGTCTGCCGTCCCCGTCCTTTTTAAGCTCCGTTCCCTCTCTTCCTACCAATGGGTTTACGGAACATTCTCCGTGCGAGCCGATAAAAGCGTTTGCCTCCATGGATTCAATACAGTGAAGACAGTTTATGCACCTTTTGATAATTCCGCCCTTTAACGCCTTGTCCGCCCAGTAGGGATCGGCTATATGAGGTCTGCCGAGAGATACAAAATCCTGTATGCCCTCCTGAAGCTGCTGTTCCGCCTGCCGGGGTGAGCGTATCAGGTTCGCCGCAAGAACAGGTATTGAAACAGCTTCCTTTACTGCCTTCGCCATGTATTTGCGCCAGCCCGGCTCGAAGCTTACAGGCTCCAGCCAGTAGTTAAAGGTATCATATCCGGCGCTTGAAACGTCTATAGCGTCAATTCCGTTTTTCTCAAGGATTTTTGCCATTTCAACGCCCTCTGCAAGCTTGTAGCCTCTGTCCGGAAGTCCGATTTTGTCGTAACATTCGTCAACCGTAAGCCTTACAACAAGGGGAAAATCCTTTCCGCATTTTTCCTTTATTCCTCTTATTATGTTTAAAAGGAACCTCATTCTGTTTTGAAGGGAGCCGCCGTATTCGTCGGTTCTTCTGTTTGTGTAGGGACTTAAAAACTGCTGGATAAGATAACCGTGAGCGCCGTGAAGCTCTACGCCGTCAACTCCGGCTTTATATACTCTGTATGCGGCGTCAATAAACTGCTGCTCAAGCTCTTTTATTTCCTTGTGCCTTAACGCTCTTACTCTTCCTCCCGCAAAATACGCCGGAGGACATTCCGAAGGAGCTACGCTTGAAGGCACAATATTATGCTCAAGAAGATAAGGTCCGGCAACAGGCGTTAGCTTGTAAAGAAGCTTTCCGTAAAGCCCCTTTGTGATTTTTTCCATTTGTATGCTAAGAGGAACCGTTCCCACAAGAAGTCCTACATTTTGTCTTCCCGGGTGGTGAAGCTGAACAAAAAGCCTTGCTCCGTGTCTGTGAATACGCTTCGCGAATTCTCTCATAGGCTCAATGCAGTCGTCATGACTTGCCGAAAGCTGGGCAAATGCGGCAGCGCCTGTTTTGTCGTTGACTCTTGTTATTTCGGTCATTATAAGACCGCAGCCGCCCTTCGCTCTTTCCTCATAGTAATTCATAAGCTGCTCGGTAGGCATTCCCGCAAAATTGCTGAAGCCCATAAGCATGGGAGGCATTACAATTCTGTTTTTAATTTCGCACTTGCCTATTTTCATGGGAGTGCCCAGTAATTTATATTCCATATTGTTTTCTCCTTTATTATTTGCCGATTTTTGCTCTGAATTTTTTGAATTTGTTGTTTTCCATAGCCCAGTAAGCTGTCCTTACAAAGGGAGCGAACTTCATAAGCTGCTGAGAAAATCCGAAAAGGGGACAGGGACTGACGGCTTTTTTGCCTTTCTCTATGCCCTCAACCATTTTTTTTGCAACAACGGCAGGCTCCTGAACAGGGAAGGGCTTATCAAACTCAACGCTGTTCGCGGCTTTAAAAAAGTTAGTGTTTGTTGCCACGGGATAAAGGCAGGTAAGCTGAACATTGTCGGGAATTTCAAAACGCAGTGCCTGCTGAAAGCCGTGCATTGCGAATTTTGACGCCGAATAAAGGGTAAAGCCCGGCATTGCCATCTGACCTATCGCCGAAACGGTTATGGCGAAAACGCCCTTTCTGCCGTTTAAATGCTTAACATATTTCTGATATGAATAAATAGGCGAGAACACATTTGTTTCAAAAATGCTTGCAACTCTGTTCCAGTCCGCATAATCCATCACTTCATAATAAGGATAACCGGCGTTAGCATAAAAAATATCAATTTTTCCGAAATGTTTTTCAGCGGCGTCAAAAATTTCATCTACTGCAGATTGAGATGAAACGTCAATTTTTAACACTGATAAATCCGGGTTGCCGATTTTGTCAAGATTGCCGGTATTTACATCAACCGCGAGAACCTTATTGCCGCCTTTTAGGAGCAGTTTAAGGACTTCAAGGCCTATGCCGCTGTCAGCGCCGGTAAGAACGATATTTTTATTTTCTATCATAGCCATACTCCTTACAATAAAAAAGAGCAATTTCCGATTTCTGATTGTAGAAACAGAAAATTCTGATTTCTTTAATGTATTATATTAAAAAAAACATAATAATGCAATATGTTTCGGCATTATTCACAGACGGGTAAATAATTTTCTGTAAAAGCGTATAACTGTTGGAGAATTTCTCTCGTAATTTGCGGAACGGCTAAAGAGACTGAATATAGACAGCGGCAAATTTTTTTATGATATTAAATTAAAAAAATCAGAAAACGTCAAACCTCGATATGTAAAATTAATGCAAATATTTTTAAATATAGACAAAAATCTTAATTGATGGTTGATTATTTTGTACGGATATGGTAAAATTCAATCAGAAATAAGTTAAAATAAGGCAATAATTACATTCTGTAACTTTAATGTCTTATATAGGTTTTGGAAGCTGTAAGCAAAAGAGCATATTTGTAAAAAAAAACAGCGAAGACGCTGCCACGGACAATCGCTTCGCTGATTATTATTAGATTTAAGCAAACAAATGATTAAATTATAAGAGGTTACGCTTTAAATGCTTTCCAGACGGGCGGAAATTCTTAAAATCGACCTTGCGTCGTTTGCGTAAACATTTCCGTCGTTATTTATATCCGCCGCAAGAGTTTGAGCCGCATTTAACTGTTCAAGCTTTGCCGACGCTCTCAAAGCCAAGCGAGCATCCTGCGCCGTAATTTTTCCGTCACCGTTTATATCGCCGGGAGAGTAGGGTTCTGGTATTGTAAGCTTAAGCATAACGCCCTTAATGTTTTTAAAATCAGCCGTAAAGTAATATTCACCCGGCGTCAAAGTCTTTACATATTCCTCTTTTAACATGATTATCGGAGTACTTGTAAAATTGCTGATTGAATAATTTTCCCTGTCGATTTCTTCTCCCTTGCAGCTAAGGGATTCGAACAAATCAGCCCAAAGGGTAATACCGTATTCGTTGGGAGAAAGAGCGACAGTAGCAGCACCGGAGCCTTTCCAGCTGTCAAAAGAAAAACACATATCTGTAACTGCAACGGGTTTTGTTACAATATACAGATTCAGGGGAACTATCGCGTTTTTAAAATTTGCATTAAAATGATAGCATCCGTCTTTAAATGTTTTCAGATAATTTTCTTTCAGCGTAATCAAAGTGCCGTTTTCGGAATCGGCAGCGGTAAAGCAATTTTCGTCAATATTTTTTTCGTCCATGCTCAGACCTTCAAATTCCGAATAAGCTGTGGCGCCGGGTATTTCGTCTGTGTCTATCCAGTTGTCCGCTATGATTACCGATACATCTCCCGAGCCTTCCCATACATCAAAAGACAGCCAGGAGTCTGTCACTGTTATTTTTTCCGGTTCCGCCGCGCTTACGCTTACAGCCGTAATTAACAGCGTAAAAATAACTGCGGAGCATGTTAAAAGTTTTAAAGTATTTTTCATGAATTCCTCCGTTCTGCCGCAAAAATAAAAAATGTGATTGCGGCCAATTATAAATTTGATATAGTTAAGCAGCTATACACTGGTAACTATATATTATTAATAACAAATAATTTCAAATTTTGCAATAGTAATCCTGACGGATTTTGATATTTTTCATAAAAAGGAGCGATATTAATGTTAAATGCAGTAAAAACGCACAAGTTTAAATTTTTATAATTTTCCTTGCCGTAATTTTGCTTTTCAGCTCCTGAGGCGGAGGAGAAGAAGATGAGACAACGGAGCCGGATTCTAATTCGGTATGCTTTGGAATAACTGAAGAAGAAAGCTCCGATAAAAATACGTCTGCATCAATAAATTTTCATGAGCCGGTTTATGAATCAAATTCAAACGAGTCAACAACCGAGCCTGATTTAAATGATGTCCTTAAATCCATGGAAAGTATTCCCTTTGTGGGTGCTTCCATGTTCAGTTCTCTTGATAATCTTGATGATTGGTATTCACAGATAATTTATGACGGAAGTGATTTTGAGTTTTATTTAAGAGCGGGAACATCAAATACAGTCATGGATTACGGTATAGCTTTTACTCTTGACGGAGTATTCCAGGATATTAAGGTTGAATATGACGGAAAAGTAACCGATTATAATACAATGCACATTGTGCAGATTCCTGCAGGATCAAGCAAAATATTTAAAGTAATGCTTCGTCCCAATATAGGAAAAAGAGGCGATGTGCTTCAGTTCAGAAATTCTTCCGTAAGTAATGTAACAGCGCTTGTAACAGAAGATAACGTAAATTATGCTATCTTACCCTGTATATTGAGTCCATCTCCATGACCATTTTTGAAAATCTCGGTCATCTTAACAAGAAAAAAGCTAAGGTTGCGGCAACATCCTTTATAATTTGCGCTGTTATAGGAATTTGCTGTTATTTTATACCCTCAGCGCCTTTCGAGTTTATAATAAAGGGCTTCCCTCAGATTGTCGGAAATATGTTTACGGTAATGGGTGTAGGCGGACTTGTAAACTGGTTCCTCAGGAACAAGCTCTGCAAAAAATACGGACGCTATAAGCCTTTTATGATGATCTACGGAGTACCTATTGCAATTTTGACAACTGCAATGGTATTTGTTCCTACGACGCTTAACTACGGCAGTAGACGGTATTCTTTTTTCAAAGGATATGAAAACACTTATATATTATCCCAACGCCAAAAACATTGAGTTTAATAAGTACGGTGAAGCTCAGAACACTACACAGTATGTAATTCCCGACGGAGTGGAGGTAATACGGTCAAAGGCATTTTATAAGTGCTACTATCTGGACGACATACAAATTCCTGATTCTGTTAAAAGGGTTGAGGAGAAGGCGTTTCACAGATGCAGCGCCCTGCTTTCTATTGATTTGCCTGACAATCTTGAATTTATAGGAAAAGACGCTTTTGCGTACTGCGAGCTTATAGAGAGCGTAACAATTCCGGCATCAATAAAGCAGATTGACGAATATGCGTTTTTTAACTGTTACGGTATGAAGAAGCTTGATATTTATTCAGCAGAAGATAAGGTAACCTTAGGCGAAAACTGGTATCCTACCCAAAACGGACAGCAAATCGGCGAATGTGAAATAAACTGGCTGGGGTAAGGAAAAAATTCTGTAATACAAAATAAACACAAAAACCTTCCCCGGTAAATTACTGAGGAATGTTTTTTTGATTGGAGGCAGTTATGGACATAGATAAAGCAATTGAAATGCTGGAGCATCTTTCGGAAGGAGTAAATCCGGTAACAGGGGAGATACTGCCTGAGAATGACAGCTGCAATCAGGCAGATGTAATAAGAGCGCTGTATACGGTGCTGAATAAATTAAACAGCAGTAAAAGCAAAAGGGCGGGACCCGAAAACGCAGGAAAGCCTTGGACAGACAAAGAAACAGAGCAATTAAAAAAAGAGTTCAGTATGGGAATGAGTATAAATTCCATTGCAAAAGCCCATTGCAGAAGCAAGGGAGCAGTTGAAGTGAAGCTTTGCAGGCTCGGGCTGATTGAAGAAACATATTTTGCAAAAAAAATAAAAGAAGGTTATTAATAAATCGTGTCATAAAAAAACGATAAAACATTACACCGAACAATAAAAATTATTGATTTCAGGCAAAAAAACTGATACAATATATAATGTATAGTTATAACTCCGGAAACAGGGGAGGCCTGGCAGTGATATTAGACAAGAGTCAGATGAGCGAGGAAGACATAAAGCTTAATTATATAACTCCGGCGATACAGAAAAAATGGGGACTTGACCGTATAACGATGGAAACAAGGATAACCGACGGCAGGATCATTTTAAAGGGGAATATCCGCACGAGGGAGACGCCGAAGAAGGCGGATTATGTGTTATACTTGCGCAAAAACAAGCCGATAGCGATAGTTGAGGCAAAGGATAACAATCATAGTGTGTCCTACGGCCTGCAGCAGGCGATGACTTATGCCGTAATGCAGGATATACCCTTTGCGTACAGCTCAAACGGAGACGGTTTTTACGAGCATGATTTTCTTACCGGACAGGAGAGGGAGTTGACCCTTGATGAGTTTCCGACGCCGGAGGAGCTGACGGAGCGCTGGGAAAGTGAGTCAAACGGCGGCAAGGGGATATCCGATGAAGAAAAAGCGATAATAGAACAGCCTTATTATACGGGACCGGACACTTATCCGCCGAGATATTATCAGCGCAACGCTATAAACAAGACGGTAGAGGCGATAGCCAGGGGGCAGAACAGACTGCTTTTGGTAATGGCGACTGGAACGGGAAAGACTTATACCGCCTTTCAGATAGTATACAGATTGTTAAAAAGCGGATTAAAGAAGAAAATACTGTATCTGGTAGATCGCGACGCCTTGGTCAGTCAGACTGCGGAAAAAGACTTTGCGCCGCTTTCAAAGGTAGTTCACAGGGTAAATTTCTTAAAGGATGACCCGCTGACGATAACGTCGTACCAGGTATATTTTTCATTGTATCAGCAGCTTGCCGGCAGAGGTGAGGGTGAAGACGAGGAGGATTCGGACAGCACGCAGCAGCGCCTTGCAAAGCTTTTCAGCAAAGATTTTTTTGATTTGATAATTGTAGACGAGTGTCACAGGGGGTCGGCGAAGAAGGACAGCAGCTGGCGGAAGATACTTGAATACTTTTCCTCAGCCACTCAGATAGGAATGACAGCCACGCCCAAGGAAACGAAATATGTTTCAAATATAGATTATTTCGGCGAATCTATATATACATACAGCCTGAAGGAAGGCATAGAGGACGGATTTTTATCACCGTTCAAGGTAATAAATGTAACGCTGAACATAGGAGACGGATGGAGACCCTGCAAGGGACAGAGGGACAAATTCGGAAATGAGATAGAGGACAGAATATATACAAACAGTGACTACGATTACAACATAATACTGGAAGACAGGATAAATGAAGTTGCGGGAGAGATAACGAAGTATTTAAAGAGTACGGGAAGAATGCAGAGGACGATAGTATTCTGCGCAAACGAGGCTCACGCCGAGAATATGCGAATAGCCCTGTGCAATCTGAACGCGGACATGGTAAAGGAGAACCCGGACTATGTTGTAAGGATAACCGGCTCCGACGAATACGGCAAGAGCAAATTAGACTATTTCAGATCAACAGATCAGCCATATCCGGTAATAGCCACCACCTCAAAGCTGCTGTCCACGGGAGTGGACTGCAAGATGACGAAGCTTATAGTCCTTGATGAAATGATAGGCTCCATGACGGAATTCAAACAGATACTGGGCAGAGGCACAAGGCTGGTTGAGAAAAAGGGCAAAACCGATTTTGTGGTAATGGATTTCAGAAATGTAACAAGGCTGTTTGCCGATCTTGACTGGGACGGGCCCATAGAGCAGGCAGACGATTATCAGCCGGACAGGGAGAAAAAGCCGAAGCCGGACGGAGACGACAGAAACAATCCTCCGGAAAGACGGAAGAAATATGTAGTAGAAAAAGACGGCTGCGGCGTGTATATAATGGGCAAAAGGGTAGAGATATACGATACCGACGGAAAGCTTTTGCGGCAGGAGAGCATAACAGACTATACAAAGACCAATATACTGGGCAGGTATGCAACACTTGACAGTTTTATACACCAATGGACGGCGCAGGAGAAAAAGAGAGTAATAACGGAGCTTTTGGAGCAGCAGGGGATTGATTTGGAGCAGATAAAAGAGGAACAGAACATGACCGATGTAGACGACTTTGACTTTATATGTCATTTAGCCTATGACCAAAAGCCGCTGACGCGCCGTGAGAGAGCGGAGGGCGTAAAGAAGCGTGATTTTCTCAGCAGATACGGCGGCGTAGCCCGAGAGGTATTGGAGGCGCTTTTGGATAAATACATGAACAACGGTATTTATGAGATAGAGAACACGGGAGTATTGCAGCTTGACCCCTTTAAGAAATACGGAAAGCCGGCGAAGATAGCGGGATATTTCGGCGGGAAAAGCGAATATATAAAAGCGGTCAGGGAGCTTGAAAAAGAAATATACAGGATAGGATAAAATGAGTAATTTAAGCGGATTTGTAAAAAGAATAAGGGATATAATGCGCAATGACGCGGGAATAAACGGAGACGCCCAGAGAATAGAGCAGATAGCGTGGATGCTGTTTTTAAAGGTATATGACGCCAAGGAGAATGATTGGAAGTGGTACGACGACAGCTACAGGTCGATAATACCTGAGGAGTTAAGGTGGAGCAGCTGGGCTGCGGACGACAAATCGGGCAGTGCGCTGACGGGAGACAGTCTTCTTGACTTTGTAAACAACAGTCTGTTTCCGGCGCTGAAGAGCCTTGATGTAACGGTGCAGACGCCCGTAAGGCAGTCGGTTGTACAGTCGGTTTTTTCCGACGCCAATCAATATATGAAGGACGGCGTACTGCTGCGGCAGGTATTGAACATTATAGACGAGCTTGATTTTTCGGATTATAACGAGATACACGCTTTCGGGGAGATATACGAAACGATATTAAAGGAACTGCAAAGCGCGGGCTCGGCGGGAGAGTTTTACACGCCGAGAGCAGTAACTGATTTTATGGCAAAGATGATAAAGCCGGAAATCGGAGAAAAGATGGCGGATTTCGCCTGCGGCACGGGAGGCTTTATAACAAGCTGGTTAAAGGAGCTGGACAGGCAGGTGGTAACAACAAAGGACAGGGAAGCCTACGGAGAATCGGTATACGGAATCGAGAAAAAACAGTTTCCGTATATGCTGTGCGTAACAAATATGCTGCTGCACGATTTGGACGTGCCGAATATTTTTCACGGCAACTCCCTGTTAAAGAACGTGCTTGATTATACCGATGAGGACAGATTTGACGTAATACTGATGAATCCGCCCTACGGAGGCAATGAAAAAGCCGAAGTAAAAAATCATTTTCCCTCAGATCTTGCAAGCAGTGAAACAGCGGATCTGTTTATGTCGGTGATAATGTACCGATTAAAGGAAAACGGAAGAGCGGCGGTAATTCTGCCGGACGGATTTCTTTTCGGAACGGACACGGCGAAAATCAATATAAAGAAAAAGCTGTTAAGCGAATTTAACCTGCATACTGTAGTAAGAATGCCGGGGAGCGTATTTGCGCCGTATACCTCAATAACAACCAACATATTGTTTTTTGACAAAAACGGCCCCACAAAAGAGACATGGTTTTACCGTCTTGATATGCCGGAGGGAATAAAGCATTTTTCAAAGACGAAGCCCATGAAGCCGGAGCATTTTGAGCCTGTAATAAACTGGTGGAACAAAAGAGAGGAAATAAGCGCGGACGGTTTTGACAAAGCGAAGAGATATACAAGGGAAGAGCTTGAGGAAAAGGGATATAATTTTGACCTTTGCGGCTATCCCCATGAGGAAGAAGAAATCCTTACCCCTCTGAAATTGATACACCGTTATGAGGAGCAGAGATCGGCACTTAATTCAGAAATAGACCGTGTTCTTTCGGAAATTACCGCAATGCTCGGAGGGAAAGAAGAATGACCCCGCAGGAACTTAAAAACAGCATATTGCAGCTTGCCGTACAGGGAAAGCTTGTGGAGCAGAGAGAAGAGGAAGGCACTGCCGTTGAGCTTTTTAAGGAGATACAAAAGGAAAAACAGCGCCTAATAAAAGAGGGAAAAATAAAAAAGGAAAAGCCCCTGCCCGAAATCACCGAAGATGAAAAGCCCTTTGATATCCCCGATAACTGGATGTGTGTGAGGTTAAGAGACATTGTATATAATAGGGGACAAATTTCTCCGCAATTTACATTTTCTTATATAGATATTGGATCTATTGATAATCAGTGGCAGTTGTTAAATGCAAAGGAAAACATTATAGAAGCAGACAAAGCACCGTCAAGGGCAAGAAAAATAGTTGAGAAAGGAGATATTTTATACTCCACGGTGCGTCCATATTTGCACAATATGTGCATCGTAGATAAACGATTTTCGCATAAACCCATAGCAAGTACGGGGTTTGCAGTCCTAACTTGTTACGAGAATATTTTTAATAAGTACTTATTTTATTATTTGATGACACCCACTTTTGATAGATATGCAAATTCTAATGAAAATTCAAAAGGGGTTGCATATCCTGCAATTAACGATGATAGACTTTATCGTGCCGTGATTGCTCTCCCACCACTTGCGGAGCAAAAACGTATTGTTGAAAAAATTGAGGAGCTTCTTCCTCTTGTTAACCGTTATGAGCAGTCATGGAGCAAGCTTGAACAGCTTAACAGCCGTTTCCCCGAGGATATGAAAAAATCCCTTTTACAGTACGCCGTTCAGGGTAAGCTCGTCGAACAGCGGGAAGAAGAGGGAACGGCTCAGGAGCTTTTTAAAGAGATTCAAAAGGAAAAACAGCGCCTTATAAAAGATGGAAAAATAAAAAAGGAAAAGCCCCTGCCAGAAATCACCGAGGACGAAAAACCCTTTGATATTCCGGAGAGCTGGATGTGGGTGAGGGTTTCTGATGTAATTGATGTTAGAGACGGAACTCATGACACACCTAAATATGTAATAGAAGGGGTTCCTCTCGTTACCAGCAAAAATTTAGTTTCTGGTAGGATTGATTTTGGTACAACAAAACTAATTTCTGAAAAAGATGCAGCTATTATCAATATGCGGTCAGAAGTAAATACAGGTGACATACTTTTCGCAATGATTGGCACAATAGGAAATCCAGTTTTAGTAAAAAAAGACAGAGAATTTTGCATTAAAAATATGGCACTTTTTAAGCCTATTGCTAATTACTTGTTCGATATGAATTACCTGTTGATATTTCTCCAAAAAGAACAAGAGAAAATGAAAAAAAGTGCAAGTGGTGGAGTTCAATCGTTTGTATCTTTAAAATTTCTGCGAAATTATTTACTGCCTCTCCCACCCCTTGCCGAGCAAAAACGAATTGTAGAAAAACTTGAACAGCTCCTGCCCCTGTGCGACAGGCTTAAGTAATTAACCTTTCCCTTTTTTGATAATTATAATGATTTCTTAAGCTTTTCTATATGTTTTCTTAATGTTCCCGTGTAATAATGACAATGCAGACTGATGTTCCGTACGGCGCAATAAAACGGAGGTTTTTATATCGGCGGACAGCGCCCGGAATTCTTTTAATTTTAATGCCGGTATGTTTTAAGCTATGAGTAAAATTAAGGTTCTTATTGCCGAGGATGACAGGGACATTATCGAAGTCCTCAGGCTTTATGTTGAAAGCAACGATATGGAGGCTCTTGTTGCCGAGGACGGAAAAAAAGCCCTTGATATCGTCCTTAAGGACGATGTTTCCATTGCCCTTGTGGATATTATGATGCCCTTGCTTAACGGCTACGCTCTTATTAAGGAAATCCGAAAGGTCAGCAATATGCCCGTTATTATTATCTCAGCCAAAAGCGCAAACAGCGACAAGGTTCTCGGACTTGATATGGGCGCCGACGCTTATATTACAAAGCCCTTTAACCCTCTTGAGGTGGTGGCTTATATCAAAGCCTCCTTAAGGCGTTACTATAAGCTTCAGGGTGACTCCGAAGAAGGCAGCTCCGGTGAAGAAATTACCGTTAAAAATCTTACTCTTAATTTAAAGGAAGGCACTCTTTTAAAAAACGGCTCTCTTATTCCCGTTACCTCCGCCGAATTCAGAATCCTTGAAAAGCTTATGTCTAATCCCAACCGTGTTTTTACTAAGGCTCAGCTTTATCAGTGCATCAGCGACGAATATTTCACAAGCGATGAAAATACTATTATGGTTCATATCTCCAATATCCGCTCTAAAATCGAGGACGATCCCGCAAAGCCCCTTTATATTAAAACTTTGAGAGGACTGGGTTATAAAATTGAAGGCTGAAAAAACAAAAAAAGATAAGAAAAAAAGTATTCTCAGGGTTTGCCTTATTCATTTTACCCTGTTTTCGGCTGTCCTCTGCCTTTCCTTTTTTGCCGCTTACCGCCTTTCCTCTTCATTTTATCAGAACGCCATGCCGGTAATTTATGATATTATGAAATACGAAAAAGCTTTTAAGTCGGAAGATTATGACGCCGTTCCCATCAATAAAATAGGCAACAGCAGCTTCGCCGTTTTTGATGAAAACGACGCCCTTATTTACGCAACCTCGGAAAAGATCAAAAGCGAGCTTGAACAGAATGATGTCAATTTTATCAGCGATATTTACGACGAGGTATGGTTCAATGTCTATGAGTTCGACTCCGGCGGCAAAACCGGTTATATCGTAATTAAATCAGAATATGTTTCCGACTCCCAGACAGTGCAGATGATTGATTACTGCCTTTTGGACGAAAACTTTAAAATCGTTTCGGGAACTCTTTTCAGCGGCAAAAACCAGCTGTCCTTAAAGGAATTTGAAATCCTTTCCCAGGGAACGCTGTCCGGCAAAAACAATATCGAAAAGGTCTCTTTCCTTACTGACAGCGGCAAAAAAAGAACCCTTGTTTTTTTTACGCCCGTAAGAGATCAGAAGTTTTATAATAAGGCTCAGACAAAGTCAACCCTTGTATGGATCGCATTGTTTCCCTTCTTCCTGATTCTGATAATTTTAGAAACAAGAATTTTTGTTTATCATTTCAATAAAATTTTCCGTCCCCTTGACGAAGCTGTAAGAAATTTTGAATCAAGCAGAAAACTGAAAATAAATTCCTCCGATGTGCCAAAAGAGCTTGAATCCTTTTTCGGAGATTTTACGGAGCTTGTGGAAATTCTCAATTACGAAAAAAACAAAAATCTTGAGTCATATAAGGAAAAACAAAGAGTTTTTGCGAATCTGTCTCATGACCTTAGAACGCCCCTTACGGGTATTCAAGGATACGCAAAGGCCTTTGTTGACGGCGTCGTTCCCGAAGACAAAAAAATTCAGTATATGAACGCCATTTACGAAAGAGTTACGGAAGCCGCAAATATAATGGACTCCGTTTATGAGTATTCAAAGCTTGAACATCCCGACTATCAGATTAATTTACAGGAAGACGACTTCTGCGAATTTTGTAAGGAATTTCTTGCGGAAAAATATTCCGATTTGGAGTTTCAGGGATATAAAATGGAATACAGTATTCCCGAAAACAGTATAAAGTTTTCTTTTGATAAAGTGCTTATTAACAGGCTGTTTAACAATATTATTCATAACAGCGTTAAATATAACGAAAAAGGCACCACGGTTTATTTTATACTTGCGGAAAAGCCTCAGGAAATACATATTACCATTGCCGACAACGGAAAAGGTATTCCCGACGATATAAGGGAAAACGCCTTTAAGCCCTTTGTCGTGGGCGACGAAGCCAGAACAAGCGGCGCAGGTACAGGCCTTGGGCTTACAATAGCCAAAAGCATCGCGGAGCTTCATAACGGCTCGATTTCCTTTGAGCAGCATCCGAAGCCTCCCTACAGCACACAGATAAATATTGTTTTTCACAAATAATTAAAACCACCGGATTTTTGTAATTATCCGGTGGCTTGCTTTATGCGATTGTTTTTTCCGTATCGGAAGCTTCTGCCTTTTTTGCGTCGATTTCCTTTAGAATATTATCAGTAAACTCTATACTCTTGTCAATGCACTGCATTGAAATATCCTTTTTCATCGTAAGGTGGAAGCAGTGTCCCTCGGTGATTTTATCAACATAAAAGGTGCTTACTTTCGGACAGCATTTCATAAGCTTTTCAGCCATGGGGCGTCCCTGATCTATAACTATTAAATCCTTGTCTGACCAGGAAATAAATGCGGGACACCAATTTTCATTTACAAAATCTATGGGCGACATATAGTTATAATATTTATATTCGGGCAAATCGCTTAAATCGTCTTTAAGCTTATAGCCCGCAAGCATTGAGGCAAGCTCCGGAACGATGCCGAAGGGAATAGGCTCCTCCATCATTTTCTGCATATTGTACGGACCGCTGTGGAGAATAAGAGAAGCAACATTGATTTTAACTTCCGGAAGATCGGTTTTTTCCGCCAGGGAGGAATCAAATTTCACCGCAGCTATATATGCCGCAAGATAAGCTCCCGAAGAATCTCCGGTTACAACAATTTTGTCGGTGTCTATATTATATTCCTCTGCCAGCTTCAATATGTAATTAGCGCCGTCAATGGAATCCCCTATTACGCCGAATAAATCCACCTGAGGGGGCATACGGTAGTTAATGTTGAAAACATAGTAGCCCTTGCTGGCGTAATATTCACACAGCGTCTTTCTGTACTGCTTGTCGCCCATAACAAAGCCGCCGCCGTGAATGTTTAAAATTATAGGATATTTTTTCTTCTCCTTTAATATTACGGGATTAAAGTATAAATCTCCGCAGGTAAATTTTCCGCCTTTATCGCTGAAGGGAATATCTTTTACACAGTAGATTTCATCAATAGTATAAGGGTTCTGGGACTTTTCGCAAACAACATCGATAGCTTTAAAAATAAACTGTGATTTGTTCATGTATACTACTCCTACTATAATTATTTTGCTAAAATATATTACCATAATTTATTAGATATAGTATGAATAATATACAGATGTCTGTAATATATGTGTTGAATTTGTGTTAAATTTTTGTTAATAATGCTGAGTATAGGGACAAAATATTATTAATTGTATATAAATAATACTTTTGCCGAAAAAAGTTGACTTTAGAGCGAATCTGATATATAATCAGTTTATGGGAATGAAGTTCTCCCTCGGGAAACCGAAACCGTCTGTGACTGATGACTTCTGATTTTAAGCGCGGAAAAGCTTTCGTGCCTTTAAAATCAGGAGTTTTTTTGTTTGCAAAAAAATTAAGAAAGAAGAGAAAACAATGCTTACAAGTATAGCTTTAATAATGATTTTCGGTCTGGCATTATCGGAAATTTTCAAAAAACTGATGCTTCCGGGACTTATTGGAATGTTGATTACCGGAATCGTTTTAGGCCCTCATGTATTAAATCTCTTGGACGACAGCATATTGTCCGTATCCGGAGATCTCAGGGAGGCAGCTCTTGTTATAATCCTTTTAAGAGCCGGTCTTGCGCTTGATCCGGGAGAGTTAAAAAAGGCAGGAAGACCTGCGGCGCTTATGTGCTTTGTGCCTGCCTGCTTCGAGATTGCCGGCATGGTTTTAATCGCTCCCGGACTTTTAAATATATCTGTACTTGACGCGGCAATAACGGGAGCCGTTGTAGGAGCCGTTTCTCCCGCGGTAATAGTTCCGAAAATGCTTTTTCTTATGGAAAACAAATACGGAACAAATAAAAGTATACCTCAGATGATAATGGCAGGAGCCTCGGTTGACGATGTTTTTGTAATTGTGCTTTTTACCGCTTTTACGGGAATAGCACAGGGTGACAAAGCTTCTCCTTTTAGCCTTTTCAAAATCCCTGTTTCCATTATTTCGGGACTTGCCGCCGGAATTTCAGCAGGGCTTATTATATCTTTGTTCTTTAAAAAAGCTCATGTAAGAGATTCCGTTAAGGCTATACTTATATTAAGCGTTTCCTTTTTGTTTGTGGCTCTCGAGAATTACACTGAAAATATATTTCCTTTTTCCGGTCTTCTTGCGGTAATGAGCATGGGTGCAGCCCTTAAAAGAAAAAGGGGAGAAGCCGCAAAAAGACTTTCGGGAAAGTTTTCAAAGCTGTGGGTAGCGGCAGAGGTTATGCTTTTTGTGCTTGTAGGAGCTGCCGTTGATATAAAATATGCCGCTTCCGCAGGAGCTATGGCAGTCGCAGCAATCTTCGGAGCGCTGATTTTCAGAATGGCAGGGGTAGGGGTATGCCTGACAAAAACAAAATTAAATAAAAGGGAAAGACTTTTCTGCTCGGCTGCGTACACTCCGAAAGCCACGGTTCAGGCGGCTATCGGCTCCGTACCTCTTGCAATGGGTCTTTCCTGCGGAAATATTGTGCTGACGGTCGCCGTGCTGGCAATACTGATTACTGCGCCTCTGGGAGCTTTCGGAATTGATTTTCTTTATAAAAGATGCCTTGAAAAGGAAAATTAATCCAAACGCCAGTCAACGGGATCGTCGGGAATAAGAAGGTTTGTTTTTGAAAAATGACGGCAGCCGAAAAAGCCGTTGTAAGCAGAAAGAGGACTGGGATGAGCCGCCTCTAAAATATGGTGATTGGGGTTAGTAATAAGGGCTTTTTTATCTCTTGCGAACCTGCCCCAGAGAAGAAAAACAACAGGCTTTTCCCTTTGGTTCAGAAGCTCTATAATTCTGTCGGTGAAAATTTCCCAGCCGATGCCTCTGTGGCTTGCTGCCTGACCTCCTCTGACGGTTAAAACAGTGTTAAGAAGGAGAACGCCGTTTTCTGCCCATTTTATAAGGCTTCCTGATTTTGGAATAGGGTAGCCTAAATCGTTATGGTATTCCTTATAAATGTTAACAAGGGACGGAGGCGGCTGTACGCCTTCTTTTACGGAAAACGCAAGTCCGTGAGCCTGATTCGGCCCGTGATAAGGATCCTGTCCGAGAATTACCGCCTTTACGCCGTTGTAGTCTGTAATTTTTAAAGCGTTGAAAATGTCGTACATATTGGGATATATGGGATAAGCCGGGTTTTTATATTCTTCAACAAGAAAGTTATGTATTTTTTTATAGTATTCCTTCTGAAATTCGTCTTTAAGAATAATATCCCATTCGTTATCGAATTTAACCATTATATCAACTCCAGTTTTCAATATATTACCACATAAAAATAAAGTATGCAACAAAAAATCCGGGGCGAAAACCCCGGTTTCTTATATAAGAAAATTATTTGGATTTAATGTATTCGTCAATAGCTTTCGCAGCGGTTTTTCCAGCGCCCATGGCAAGAATAACGGTTGCGGCTCCTGTTACGGCGTCTCCGCCGGCGAACACACCGGGAATTGATGTTGCCCCTGTTTCATCGGCAACAATTCCGCCCCATTTTTGTGTTTCAAGACCTTCGGTAGTTGACTTTATAAGAGGATTGGGAGAAGTGCCCAGAGCCATTATCACCACATCCGCTTCAATGTCAAAGTCGCTGTGGGGAACAGGAACAGGCCTTGCTCTGCCGGAGGCGTCGGCTTCGGAAAGCTCCATCTTCTGACAGGTTACCGAAACGGCTGAGCTGTTTTCGTCGCCGTTTATCTTTACGGGATTAGTCAAAAAGCTGAATTCAATGCCCTCTTCAACAGCGTGCTCAACTTCTTCTTTACGGGCAGGAAGCTCGTTCTTTGTTCTTCTGTAAACAACTGTAACATGAGAGCCTAAGCGTCTTGCGCATCTTGCGGCGTCCATGGCAACATTGCCGCCTCCGACGACGATTGTTTTTCCCGGGTGCATAATAGGCGTTGAACTGTCCGCCTGGTAAGCTTTCATAAGATTTATTCTTGTTAAAAACTCATTGGCAGAATAAACGCCTCTGAGGTTTTCTCCGGGGATTTTCATAAATTTGGGAAGACCTGCGCCGGAGCCGACAAAAACGGCGTCAAAGCCCTGCTCGTTCATAAGCTCGTTTATTGTAAAGGTTTTTCCGATAACGGTATTCGTTTCGATTTTAACGCCCATTTTCAAAAGACCGTCAATTTCCTTCTGAACCGTTCTTTTTGGAAGCCTGAATTCGGGAATACCGTAAACAAGGACGCCGCCTGCAATGTGAAGCGCTTCAAAAACGGTAACATCGTAGCCCATTCTGCGAAGCTCTCCCGCACAGGTTAATCCTGAAGGGCCCGAGCCTATTACGGCAACCTTGTGACCGTTTGAGGGAACAGGCTTTCTGTGGTCAACAGCATGGTTGTTATGATAATCGGCAACAAATCTTTCAAGACGGCCGATAGCTACAGCTTCACCCTTAATTCCTCTTACGCAGTTTTTCTCACACTGGCGTTCCTGAGGACAAACTCTGCCGCATACGGCAGGCAGGGCAGACGCTTCGGCAATTTTCTGATAGGCGCCTTCATAGTTGTTTTCGGTAATCATTTTGATAAAGTCCGGAATCTGAATACTTACCGGGCAGCCGCTTACGCAGGGCATATTTTTGCAGTGAAGACAGCGCTCCGCCTCTTTAACTGCTTCAGTTTCGGAGTAGCCCAGCGCAACTTCCTCAAAAGTTTCAGCTCTCATTTCCGCATTCAGCAAAAGCATAGGCTGCTTTACCGGCGATAAGTTAGCCATTTTATTTGACCTCCTTTTTGAACAGATTGCACTGTTCGTCATAAGCGTGCCTTTCAAAATCTTTATACATGGAGCCTCTCTTCATGGCTTCGTCAAAATCCACTTCAAATCCGTCGAAATCGGGACCGTCAACGCAGGCGAATTTTGTTTCTCCGCCCACAGTAAGACGGCAGCCTCCGCACATACCCGTTCCGTCTATCATAATGGGGTTCATTGATACTGTTGTTTTAATGTTGTAGGGCTTGGTGGTTGCCGCCACAAATTTCATCATAACAAGAGGGCCTATGGCAATAACCTCGTCATAGCTTTCGCCCTGATCAATAGCTTCCTTTAAGGGCTGTGTTACAACGCCTTTTCTTCCGGCGGAGCCGTCGTCGGTCATAAGGGTAAGCTTTGAGGACACGCTTTTGAATTCGTCCTCTAAAATAACCAAATCCTTGTTTCTGAAGCCGATTATCGAATGAACCTCACAGCCGTTTTTATAAAGCTGCTGAGCTACCGGAAGGGCAATGGCACAGCCTACGCCGCCGCCTACAATGCAAACCTTTTTAAAGCCGTCCAGCTTGGTGGGATTTCCCAGAGGGCCTACAAAATCACTTATAAAATCGCCCTCGTTCAGCTGATTAAGGCTGAAGGTGGTTCTTCCTGCTATCTGAAAAATAATCTTAACCGTTCCGTCATCAATATCCCGTCCGGCGATTGTAAGAGGGATTCTTTCGCCTGTGGAGTCAACCCTTAAAATTATAAACTGGCCGGGTTTGGCTTTCTTAGCCACATTAGGGGCATAAATGTCCATCATTGTAACCGTAGGATTCAGGCATTTTTTAGATTTTATTTCAAACATAACGTATCACCTTCCGTATGGGTTAATCAGGAGTCAAAAGTTTTTGTTTTATTGCTGTAAAAGAAGCTGTGGGAAGAATATTGTACTCATTTTCAAACATCTTTACTGTATTTGAGTAGTAATCCAAAGCCAATTTTCTGTTGCCCTGACAGAGAAGGGCTGACAGAACAGATGAATGAAGCTTTTCCGATAAAGGGTCTATTTCAAGACCTTTTGCCGCATATTGAATTATTTCATCAAATTTTTTTTGTAAAAAAAGAAAATCTATAACCTGATAAAGGTATGAAAGAAACCGAGAATTATAAAAAGTGCAGACGGGAAGTCCCCAAGGGTCGGATGACAGACACTCAAGAAAACTGCCCTTGAAGTTTTCAATAAAGCTCCTGTCAAAATCAGAAAAATTCTCATGATTTTTTTTATTTGCGGATATCATATTTATTCTTTCCGTAAGAATTTCTGAATCGACAGTAAGATTAAAGTCTTTGCTGACTGTGTAGGAACCGTTTTTAGCGATAATAAGGGATTCGCCGGGAAAAGCAGACTTTAAAATTTTCCTTGTTCTGAACGCCAGAGAACGGAGACTGCCGTAGGGGTCTTCAACATCGTGGGGCCATATTATAGCGGTGAGAATATCAGATGAAATAATTGACTTTCGGTTAAGAATAAGATATGCGATAAATTTACATATTTGTATGGAGTTAATTTGATTTTCCGTAACTTCTCCGTAAGGGGTAACGATTTTAAGACTGCCGAAAAAGTCAATATGCACAGGTATATCAGCGTTTGACATAATATGACGCTCCATAATATAAATATTAAATAATTTTTAATATATTAACACACTTTTAAAAAAAAATAAATATACATGAATAAAAATCATATACTTGGATTGTTTTAACGGCGGTAATCAAATAATTTTGTTCAGAATGATAAGATTTTAAGTTTTGTTTAACTAAATTCATAACTAAATATTTGATATTTTTACAATATAATTATTATAAAGAATATGGTATAAGTCTATTTAATAAACAAATTCAATAAAAATTATATTTAAGATACGGAGGTACATATATGGACAACAAAACTAATTGTTTGCTTCTTTTTGACAACGATTCAATGAGCGCGGTGGGCAACGGAACTTATAAGATTGATACCGTAAGCCTTGATGAAGCGAAGTCGATAATTGAGGTATTTGCCGATGTAGGCGTATGCTGCTGCTATTCCGACAGGATGATCGACAAGGTGCTGACGGACTATCTGAACATTAATATAGATGAATTTGAGTACGGAGAGATTTTCCATATGGAGCCGGGACAGAGCGCCATAGTTTTCAAGCGTTATATAACGCCTTCCGAATCACAGCCCGTAATCGAGACTGCCGAAGGCGTTCAGGCGAAAAAAATTCAAAACATATATGTTTACTGCGAGTACATAAACAAGCTTACATAAAAAATAGTATAAAATATTATTTCAGATTAATAACCGCTGTCTCCGGAATGTAAAATATTCCGGGGATATTTTTATAAATAATAGTATAAAAAATTATTTCAGATTAATAACCGCAATCTCCGGAGTATTAAACATTCTGGGAATATTTTTATATCCGTCAAAACCGCTTGTAATAATCATTGTGAATTTGTCAAACTCAAATTTTCCGTAATCATACTGAGGGTTAAAGCCCTGTTCCGGAGCGAATACGCCGCCGATAAACGGAAGACGCCATAAGCCTCCGTGAGTGTGTCCGGAAAGTATCAGGTCTATCTCCCAAAGCTCACGGGCGTTGCCGTAGATAAAGCTGTCGGGTCTGTGGCATAGGAGAATTGCGGGAAGATTGGTGTCGGTAAAATCCTTAAGAAAAGAGAACGCCTGATTTTCCGTTCCGTCGCTGTTTTTATCGTAACCGAAGGCATAGCTGAACATTCCGCCTATGCGGATTTTTACGCCGTTGATTCGGATGTCCGTATAATTGTTTTCAAGAACGGTACAGCCGGAAGAGGTTAAATTTTCTATAAAATCTTCGTGGGTTTTTAAATATGATATATCGTGATTTCCGAGAGAAAAATATACAGGCGCGGTTTTTGAAAGCTCAGAAATTAAATCTGTCAGAGAGGCTTCGTTAAAACTGTCGTCGGATGCGTCAGCAAAGTCGCCGCACATACAGATTATATCAGGCTTTTGCTGGCTTATTTTTTTTATAAGGAGACTGTTATTTTTTCCGAAGGATTTTCCGTGGAGATCTGCCAAAAGCACTAATTTGATATTGCCTTCGCTTATCTCTTTTAAATCAACGGTATAATCGGAAGTTTTTAAACAGTTGTTTGAAATAATAAGAGCCGTGGCAAAAAATATTATAACCGCAGTTAAAATTAACGCGGTTATTTTTAATATTTTATTTGATAGAGATTTTTTTGGCTTCATGGATGTACCTGCTGTTCAAACTCAATTAATCTTTAGGGGTGTATGTAGTAACTATTTTGCTTACATACTGCTTTATGCCGTTGCCGTCCTTGTAGCATTCGTCCCGCAAATATGCAAGCTGAGTGAAAAACTCGTCTGCGTCAACGTCGGAAAGCTTGCCGATGAAAATAAGATCGTTTTTCGTTTTCTCAAGGCCTTCCTCCAGCATAAGAAGCTCTTCGTAAAGCTTTTCTCCCGGTCTTAAGCCTGTATATTCAATTTTAATATCAACATCAGGCTCAAAGCCTGAAAGCTTTATCATTTTTCTTGCGAGATCGTCGATTTTTACAGGCTGTCCCATATCGAGAACGAAGATTTCGCCGCCTTTTGCGTAGCAACCTGCCTGAAGCACAAGAGAAACAGCTTCGGGAATGGTCATGAAATATCTTATAATATCCCTGTGGGTAACGGTAACGGGGCCTCCTCTTTGAATCTGTTTTCTGAAAAGAGGAATAACGCTTCCGTTAGAGCCTAATACGTTTCCGAATCTGACTGCGACAAATTTTGTATTATGCGAAATTTTTGCAAAACATTCTATTATCATTTCGCAGAGGCGTTTGGAAGCACCCATAATATTTGTGGGATTGACAGCTTTGTCGGTAGAAATAAGTACAAAGGTTGATACACCGTATTTGTCGGAAATTCTCGCAGTATTGTATGTTCCGAAAACATTGTTCTTAATGGCTTCGTTGGGAGAGTCCTCCATAAGGGGGACATGCTTGTGAGCCGCCGCATGATATACAATATCTGGTCTGTACTTATCGAAGACGGTATCAACCCTGTGAATATCCCTTACGGAGCCTATAATAACGTCCAAATCAAGCTCAGGATATTTTGCTCTCAGCTCCTGCTGAATGGAATACGCGGAGTTTTCATAAATATCGAATATTACAAGCTTTTTCGGAGTGTTTTTTGCAATCTGCCTGCAAAGCTCGCTTCCGATTGAACCGCCGCCGCCTGTTACCAAAACGGTTTTTCCCGAAAGATAAGCGGAAATCTCCGATAAATCTACTTGAATACTGTCTCTTCCCAGAAGGTCGTCGATTTCAACCTTTCTGATTTTTTCAATGCTTACATCGCCGTTTGCCAGCTGATAAATCGCAGGAACAATTTTCAAGTCGCATTTTGTTTTCTGACATTCGGTTATAAGCGTTCTTTTTTCAAGGTTCGTAGCGTCAGGAACGGCAAGGATAATCTGATCAATTCTGTATTTTTCAACATTTTCGGGAATATGGTCGCAGTTATCCACAACCTTTATGCCGTGGATATACTTATGGATTTTGTCCGGGTCTCTGTCAAGGAAACATACGACCTTGCCGTTGGAGTGCGAGCTGCCCTGAAATTCTCTTAAAACCATGGCTCCGGAGCGGCCGGCGCCGATGATCATAATTCTTTGATCAATATTCATTTTTTTAACGGTGCGTTTTATTTTTCCCAGGAATCTGTAAGAAAACCTGACGGCAGTTGTAAGAGACAAAAGGAAAAAGAAAAACAAAATAGAGTAGCTTCTGGGGAGCCAAATATTAAATATATGCCTTAAAATAAAAAGAGAAACGGCAACTGCGGCAGTGGCTGCAAGGCAGGCGGCAGCAATAGTAATAAATTCGTCAACGCCTGCGAATTTCCAGATTCTTTTATACAGCCTGAACAAGATAAAAACAATAATTATAATGGCAGTAAACAAAGGAGCAAGCTTGGCGGCGTTTATTAAAAAGCCGGAATCATAAAGATCCTTATAGCTGAATTCATATCTTACAAAAAGAGCGCAGAAGGATGAAAAATTAATAATAAAAGCATCGGCAATTATAAGACATAAGGTTTTTAAGTCATTATAGAATTTTTCTTTAGAGTATCGAGAAGTATTGCTCATTAAATCACCGTAACCAGTTAATTGATGGAAAAATAAAAATTACCTTATAATGATAGCATTTTGATTAATTATTGTCAACAAAATTATATAAAATGGATATTTTTTATTAATAAATATAGAATATTAAACAAATTCATTAACAATTTCTTCATTTTTATTTATATTTCTTGACGGGATGTAAATTTTAAGGTAAAATAAATTGTAAATGCGTCAGAAGCTGAGGATAAAATTAATGTTTATAGATATTCATTGTCATGTGATGCCCAATGTTGACGACGGTCCGGAATCAACGGAGGAAGCGCTGAAAATAATGAAGCAGGCTTATGCAGGCGGTACAAGGGCTATGGTTCTGACGCCTCATTACTTTAATGACAGCAGGAGCATAGCGGAAAGCAAGAGAAGCGTTATAGTAAGGCATTACAAAAATATTAAAAGCGCCGCCGCTGAAAATAACATAAAAATTAATTTGTTTTTAGGAAGCGAAATGCTGAGGCGTGCCGATTTTGATGAAATTCTGAAAAAAGGCGATGTAATTACAATAAACGGCTCCAGATATATTCTGACGGAATTTTATTTTGACGATGGAATTGAGGATATGCTGACGCATATTGAAAAAATCCGTTCCTGCGGATTGATACCGATAATTGCGCATCCCGAAAGATATGAGGCTGTATATAATTTTCCTGAAAACGCTTACAGGTTTCTGTCACGGGACTGCCTGCTTCAGGTTAATAAGGGCAGTTTTTTAGGAAAATTCGGCATTAAGGAAGCTGACTGCGCGAAATGGCTTTTAGGCAACGGACTTGTGCATATTATTGCAAGCGACTGTCACGGAACCGTAATAAGGGATGCCGACATG
>CALYBJ010000028.1 GCA_944412445.1 uncultured Clostridia bacterium | reverse complement strand
TGCACTGAGACAACAAGACGGCTTCGGCTGCGGTGGAGTGGGAAAATAAAAATAAGTGTGGTGATTAAAATGGATGATTTCAGATGTTGTATTGAGCTGTCAAGTGATGAACTTATGTTTCTTTATGAAATGTGCAGGTTTATTAATGAAGCACCTCGAAGTTTACGCAGAAAGCTTGGCGATGATCGTGTGGACATAATAAAAGAACTTTCTTTGCGTTTTGAAATTCAGTTAAAATCTTATCAGTTGTTTTGTAAAAATTTATCGGAGGTTTAATTATGTTTATTTTAAAAGGTCGCTTTCTTGAAAAAACGCATTTCACTAATAAAAACAATCAGATTGTTGAACAGGCTGTCATATATTCCGAGGGAGACGGTACAACGTTTAAAATATCGGGTGTTAATTGCAATAGCTTCAAGCCTTATGATCCTGTTGAAATTCCTGTAAGCGTGGGAGTTTATGACGGTCGCTTATTCCTTAAACTTGTGAACAGCAAATAGTCGGGGGCTTTAAAATGAAAAGAGCAGTAAAGATAATTACAATTTTTGTTATCCTTTCGGTTGTAATATCTTGCTGCTCTTTTTCTGTTTCCGCTGCTTCTTATGATCCTGATTATTCCTTTGATGACTGGTATGCTTCCGGTGAAAATGTTTTGCATTATACTTATCCTTCCCATGAGCCTGAGCTTGGAGAGCTTCCTTGTTTTGGATTTTCAGAGCTTGACGGTATGCAGTATTTTATGCCTCAGATGAGCTCCGGTTCTGAGCAGCCTGTTGAAAAGCCTGCTTTTTATTTGCCTCCGCTGCCTTCTTCCGGGTTGCTTGATTATACTTTTGTTTTTTCTGATCAGCTTGGTGAGTATTGGTTTTTAACATTTGATATGTCAGAGCCTCGTGATATGTTTGATGTATTTATATCAATTTCTCATACTGATGAATATTTTCGTTTTTCTTCTGAAGAGTTTAATTTTCAATCAGCTGAATTATGGTATTACAATGATGTTTCTAAAATGTGGGTGTTCGGTGTTGAGTATACTGATATAGGAAGAAATTTTGATTTTACTCCTATAATGTTTTCAGAGCTTTATTGGTGGTCTGATTTTAACGGTTATCTTTCAACTTCTTCTGGTTCTTCTTCGTTTTCTCCTACAAATATTCCTTTAGAAGATTATCCTGATTCTAAGACTGTTTGCATTGAATATGTTTATAAATTTTCTGTAAATCTTGATTTTAGCTTTTCTGATCTTTCTGCCGGTGATGTTTTTAATATGTTTTTCACTGATGTAGGCTTTGTCAATGTTTTTGATATGTCATATATGAATTTATCTTTTCAGATGTCATACGGAGATTTTACCTCTGATTATATTAATTTGTTTTACTATAACGAATTGCTTACTTCAAATTATATTCCTGCTGATACTGTAACTTTTACAGATTTTGATGTTGGTAAATTCAGTTTGTCTTCTGCTTCCGGAGCTGAGTTAACTTTCTCCTTTATTATTGCTTCTGATGATCCTGTTTTATTCTTCCCGGGTTCTCTTGATTTTGTCTCCCAGGGGAATTATTTATCACAGAAAAATCATAATGAGACTTTAGATGCAATAAAACAAGGTTCAAAAGATATTGTTGATGAAATAAAAAACAGTACATCTGCTATTGTTGATGGTTATACCGGCGTTCCTTATGTTGATGTAGATACTTCTCCCGTTGACGATTATGTTAATTCCGAACAGGCTATAATGGGTGATGTTTATGAGATTCTTGATGAACAGATAGTTAATAAGCTTCCCGCCGGCTCTGCTGATGTTGATAGTTATCTTCAGGACAGTGTCGATTCGTTTGTAAATAACATGGGGGATTCTATACGTTCAATAAGCAGTTTGTTTGATAAAGTTGTAGAAGCTTCTGCGATAATGCCTTTAATGCTTTTTGTACTTGCTTTTGGTTTTGCGATCTTTATGCTCGGAAGGCGGTTGAGTTAGTATGCTTGATTGGATTCAAAACTTTCTTGTTTCTTTGTGGGATATTATTCAGTCCGTTTACGGTTTGATAAGTCAGCTTCTACAGGGGTTATATGATTTAATAAAATACATTCCTTTGGTAGTAAGTCTTGTTACTTCTTCGATTGGTTTTCTTCCCGGTGTATTGCTTGTTTTTGCTTCGCTTTCAATAACGGTTTCGATTATATATCTTCTTGCCGGAAGAGGACAGGGGGGTTGATTATGGATAATGATACAGCTTTAAACGATCCTGCGGAAGTCGGTGAAATTATTGACTTTATAATTTCCATGATTAGTGATGTAGTAGGAGTTTTCAGAAGAATTTATATTTTTGAAAATGTTTCACTTTTTGATTTTTTGATTTGTATTGCCGTTATGGGGATTGTAATTGTTTACTTGCTTAATGTTGCACGCCGTCCCGGCGTTGAACGTCTTTCATCAGAGCGAAGACGTAAAGTAAAAGAAGAAAATAAAGGTTGATTTTATGATAAAGTTTTTTAAAATTTTTGTTTTTTTTAGTCTGTTTGCTTTTTTTAGCATTAATGTTTTTGCAGCTAATGAAAGTTATACCGTTTATGATACCGGAACTGTATCGAGTACATATTCAGAATATTTTACAGGTCTTGCAAGTCAGTTTCCTGATAAAGATTATATGTTTTTCCGTTCCGGTCAGTATCAGTATGTATGCGTATACAATACAGATCTTGTTGCCTCTTATTCCGGAAATAATTTAACCCGGTTGTCCTCCGGTGATTGTCTGATGACTGTTATTAATGTTGGCACCTATAACACTGATACTACGGTTAATACTTACACTTCCTCTAATGTTTCCGTTAATATCTCCCAGGGCTTTATTTATTCAAACGCTGTCGGCGGTTCTGCCGATCCGGAGCTTCGGCTCTTGAATTACGTTTTTGATTTTTCCCCTTTTATTAAGTATCTGTTATATACTCTTATAATTTTTCTTTTGCTTTATATCTGCTTTAAGTTTATTAACCGGAGGTGGCTTATATCATGACTATTAATGAATGGATTGTATCTATTTTAGGAGAGTTTCCGGAGGAATTTCAGTTTATATTGTTTATCACTTCTTCAATTCTTCTTGTTATAGCTACTGTTTTAATTATTTCTATGTTTTTTGGAATTGCTTTTGCGATTTTTAAAAGAAATTGATAAAAAGGAGGTTTATTTTAATGGAGACTACTACAAGCGCTCTTGGAGTTCTTACTGAATCTACAAGCTTTATATGGGACAAGTTCACCGACATGGCAGGCGATCTGCTTGCTACTCCGCTTTTTCTTATTCCTGTCGGTATCTTTGTTGTCGGCGCTGCCATTGGATTGGTTAAGCGTATTATCGGTTGATCAGTTTCTTTATTATCGTTTGGAGGTGAGTTTTAATGCTTGATACTTTAGGTACTGCGGTTGAGTTTATATGGGGTCAGTTTACTGATATGGCTGCTGAACTTCTTTCAACTCCGTTGTTCCTTATTCCTGTTGGTATTTTTGTTGTCGGTGCCGCAATAGGACTTGTAAAACGTATAATCGGTTAATCGTTTTTCAGGCGGTCGGTGCAGCCGCCTTATTTTTTTTATGGAGGTGTTTTTATGAGTTTAGATCTTGTGCCTTTTAGTTTTCTTGTAGATCTTCTTTCTAAAATTGCTGATTTTCCCATGATTTATGCTTTGTTTGGTGTTTTAGCTCTTTATTGTGTTGTTCTTCTTGTTAAATCTTTACTTCGGAGGGGGAGTGATACTCGTTGATTAAAGGTTATTTCGGTTTGCCCGGAAGCGGCAAGTCAACTTTTTTAACAATGATTGCACAAAAGGAACTAAAGCGTATAAAACGCGGTAAAAGTCCCTACAAGCGTGTTTTAACAAACTTTTACTGTCAGGGGTGTTATATCATTAATTATGCTCAACTTGGCTTATATGACTTCTCAGACAGTCTTATATTACTTGATGAAATAACTCTTGATGCTGACAGCAGGAATTTTAAGCAGTTTGATCAGGTAAAAAAGCAATTCTTTCTGCTTCATCGCCATTATCATATTGATGTTATTTACTTTACGCAGCAGTGGGACGGAGTGGATAAGAAGATCCGAGATATAACGCATGATCTTTACTATGTTAAGAAGATCCGTTTTCCTTTTCTTTCAAATTTGTCCGTTGCTACTCGTATTTTTAGGGTATTGGATATTAATGAAGATACAAAAGAAATTGTTAACGGATACCGTTTTCCGAATTGGTTTGACAGGCTGATCGGAAGAACAAAGGAATTTTGTTGGCGACCGAAGTATTATAAATACTTTGACAGCTTCGATATTATTCCTCTTGATCCTATTGAGTTTGAAGAGTGGTGACACTCCTGCGAGCTTGCTCAGGAGTGTCACTGTAAGAATAAAAAATTATAATTATTATAATAAAAGTAAACCTACTTGATAATAGCCTCAAATTTCCCTCACTTTTATGTGATTTTCCCTTTAATATTATAATAATTATAAAGCATTTTTTTCGAGGTTTTTGGTATGTTTGAATTGTATTATAATCAACGTATCAAAAAGTATCCTAACGGCGTTGAATATGTTACTACTTTTAATAAAACTGTATTCAATCCGCTTCATCATAAAAAGAATGTTGATTATAGTGAAAGAGATAATTTTCGTTTGCCGTTCGGTCCTGATATTGAAACTCGTCTTGATAATTTAAAACGGAGTAGGGAAGCCGCTTTTGATATTGCATTGTTAAATAATTTTGATTGGTTTGTTACTTTAACTTTTAATGATAATATTGTTAATGCTTATAATGAAGATGATGTAAATAGGGTAGTTAAGAAATTTTTTGATAATATGGTTCAAAGACATGATTTAAAATATTTGTGTGTTCCGGAGCTGCATAAGTCCGGCAGAATACATCTTCATTGTCTTATGAGCGGTGAGCTCGATTTAATTGACAGTGGTACTGATTTGATTCCGCAGCGTAAAAAGCCCGTAGAGCGTGAAAAGTCCTTCCGAATATGCCCGGATGTTAGTAAACATAAACAAGTTTTTAACCTGCTTAATTGGAAGCGTGGTTGGTCTACGGCTATAAAGTTTACAAAATGTGACGACGGCTTAAACGGAACAATGGCTATTGCAAAATACATAACAAAATATATGACAAAAGATTTATGTAAGATATTAAAGCATTATTATTATGCAGGTGGACATTTAATAAGAGATGTTGAAACAGAATACAAAAATGTTATATTTGAAGATATGGACGGTATTCCGGTTGAAATAAAAGGTACTGAACTGCAAGTTAAATATTGTGTAAGAGGTGTTTTTTAATGAAGCCCGATGAAGTATCTGAATTTTATAAATTTTTAAATAACGAAGAAGCAAAGCTTGAGAACGAATATGTTTTAAAGTGTAATTATATTTTCGGTCGCCGTAGGTTTGATACGCTGGATTTGCTTGATTTAATTGAGTTAAAGTCAAAAATGGAGTATTACGATTATATTCGTAATAGGTTACAAGTTTTGTTTACATATTTTTTGTCAGCTTATTGACTTATGACAATGAGTTTGATATAATTATACAAAATTAATATTTTGTATAATTAAGGGGAGTTTTTAATGATAAATTATCAGCCGGATTATGAAAAACTGCCGGAGCTTGTCTGCGACTATTTAAGATACGCAGATGCAGTGAAAAACAGATCTCAAAAAACAATTTTTGAATATGCGCTTAACATTAAAGAATTTTTATCTTTTCTGCTTGTTGATAAAAATATTTGTAAACAAGATAACATAAATCTTCATTTGTGCGACGAAAACTTTTTTAAAAGCATTTCGTTAAACGATGCCTATAAATACATATCATACTGCAAAAATGAAAGAAATAACAGCTCGACGACAAGAGCCCGCAAGGTTGTTGCAATACGGCAGCTTTTTAAGTATCTTTCGGATAACAGGCAGATACTTAAAAACAATCCGATGAAGGCGCTCGATACTCCGAAACAGAAAAAGGCTTTGCCTAAGTATTTGTCACTGCAGCAAAGCATTGATTTATTAGGTACTGTTGACGGAAAAAACAAGGAACGAGATTATGCCATTCTTACCATATTTTTAAACTGCGGATTAAGGCTTTCCGAACTGGTATCGCTGAATTATACAGATATTAAACCGGATCATTCAATGGTAATATTAGGCAAAGGCAATAAGGAGCGTACGGTTTACCTTAATGAGGCGTGCGTAAAAGCTGTCGAGCGCTATATGGCTGTCCGTCCGAAAGATGGTGTTATTGATAAAAAGGCATTGTTTTTAAGCAGCAGACTGAAAAGAATAAGTCCGAAAACCGTTCAGTTTATTGTTAAATCTTACCTGGAAAAAGCGGGACTTGGAGATATGGGACTGTCTGTTCATAAGCTTCGTCACACAGCCGCCACGCTTATGTATCAATACGGAGATGTTGATGTGCTTGTATTAAAGAATATTCTGGGACATGAAAACTTAAATACTACGGAAATCTACACGCATCTTGCTGATGAACAAAAAAAGCAGGCTATTGACAACAATCCTTTAGGAAAAATTTCTCAAGGTGCTGATGAAAAGAATTAAAGCAAAAACAAATATGAAAAGGCTTTTGTCAGAATACAATCTGCGGCGGATGCTCCGATGGTAAAAAGCACAATAAATAAATATTTTTTCATATAATCGGTTAATTCTTTCGGATCTGATTGTTTTTTTGAAATAACTGTTGCAAGAATGTCTGCTGACATAAAACTGCTGATATTGCAAGCAACAAGCATTGCTGAAACTGCTATTACGGCTCCCGGAAAACTGGTATCGCTGAATTATACAGATATTAAACCGGATCATTCAATGGTAATATTAGGCAAAGGCAATAAGGAGCGTACGGTTTACCTTAATGAGGCGTGCGTAAAAGCTGTCGAGCGCTATATGGCTGTCCGTCCGAAAGATGGTGTTATTGATAAAAAGGCATTGTTTTTAAGCAGCAGACTGAAAAGAATAAGTCCGAAAACCGTTCAGTTTATTGTTAAATCTTACCTGGAAAAAGCGGGACTTGGAGATATGGGACTGTCTGTTCATAAGCTTCGTCACACAGCCGCCACGCTTATGTATCAATACGGAGATGTTGATGTGCTTGTATTAAAGAATATTCTGGGACATGAAAACTTAAATACTACGGAAATCTACACGCATCTTGCTGATGAACAAAAAAAGCAGGCTATTGACAACAATCCTTTAGGAAAAATTTCTCAAGGTGCTGATGAAAAGAATTAAAGCAAAAACAAATATGAAAAGGCTTTTGTCAGAATACAATCTGCGGCGGATGCTCCGATGGTAAAAAGCACAATAAATAAATATTTTTTCATATAATCGGTTAATTCTTTCGGATCTGATTGTTTTTTTGAAATAACTGTTGCAAGAATGTCTGCTGACATAAAACTGCTGATATTGCAAGCAACAAGCATTGCTGAAACTGCTATTACGGCTCCCGGAAAAATTGTTAGAAGGTAATATCCTATACCGCTCATCGCATAATTTTTGTATAAATAGCCTGCCAGCATACCTGTTCCCAGTCCTCGTATAAACGGAAGTGAGGCTGACAGCGGTAAGCCTATACAGCTCACTCCGGAACAAAAGGCAAAAAACACAAACATTAAGTTTACAATAAGAGAGTTAAAAAAAGTGGTCAGCATATTTTGTGAAGCTCTTGATGTTGTATATGAATTGAACAAATAGTTAAAATCACTGACTGAATCAACAGCTCCGTTTCTTAAAATTCCCGCACCGATAATCATACCTGAAGCAAAAAGTGCAAGAGCGATAATCATTCCTTTAACTTCCCTATCCTTTTCAGCAGGAAAACCTATATTATTCTTTATCCTTATAGCTTTTATCTTCATTATTTTTCACTCCGTTAATTAATGTTTAAACTTAATATTTATTGCCGCCACACACCCCAAAAAACCGAAAACAATAACTGCCGGAATTATAAAATAAATATTATATGTAGGCTGAGCGTTATTAAAGCATAGTAAAATTATAAATTCGGCTATTAGCAGTACTATATCGGCCAGCATACCGTTAATCAGCGCCTTAGATTTAAGCTTTACGCTTGCAGCGAATGAGCATATCAAAGCGGAAAACGCAGAGGAAACCAAAACAAAAATCCAAAAGTGTTTATCCGGAATATCTACATTCATTATCAGTAAAGAAAATACTGCGAGAAATACTAAAAACACAGCAAATCCTATCAGTAACGCTCTTATAAAATTAACTGCTGCCTTTTTGCCGGCAGGGCTTACATTTACGCTTGCTTTAGATTTAGACATAAAAAAATCCCTCCGTATCTAATAATAGATATGAAGGGATTTAAAATTTTATGCCTATAATTAAAGGATAAATAAAATTAAATCAATTACTCATCTTTTTCATCATCTGAATCAGACTTCTTTGAGCGCTTGCCTTTGCTTTTTTCAGCCTTTTCAGCTTCTTTTGCAGCAGCCTGAGCTTCTCTTTCGGCTTTCAGTCTGTCGTCAGCTGTGTTGTTTGTCTGAATAGCCCAGCGTGTAATTTTCATTTTGTTTCTGTCTGCGCCGGTTTCAATTACAAGCGAATCTTCCTTTACGGTAACAACTCTGCCGCAAATACCGCCGATTGTTGTTATTTCATCACCGATCTGAATGGAATCACGCATTTCCTGTTCTTCTTTTTGCTTTTTCTTCTGAGGTCTGATCATTACGAAATACATAATTGCAAAAAGAGCAACCATTAAAAGAATGGTGGACCAAGTGCTTGTGCCTGTTGTGGCAGTTCCGGCATCAAGTAAATTCAACATAAATGTCATTTTATATCCTCCGATTTTTCAAGTTATGAATAATTATAATATAATATAAAAGTAAATGCAAGTATAAAATTACATATTATTACTTTATTCTTTTGTCAAGAATAACCGAATATCTATTATAAAATTCATCAAAAGCATCATTATCCAAAGACTGTCGTATTTTTATCATCAGCGTATTATAGAAATATAGGTTGTGCATAACTGCAAGCCGCATTGCGAGAACTTCCTTTGCTTTAAAAAGATGCCTTAAGTATGCTCTTGAATATTTTTTGCACACCGGACAATCGCAGTTTACATCTATGGGAGAAGAATCTCGCTCATATTTAGCGTTATTGATATTAATTATGCCGTTCCATGTAAAAAGATGACCGTGTCTTGCATTTCTGCTGGGCATCACGCAGTCAAAAAGGTCAATTCCTCTTTTTACGCCTTCAATTATGTTTCCCGGAGTGCCTACGCCCATTAAATAACGGATTTTATTATAAGGCATATACGGTTCAACAGCAGAAATTATTCTGTACATTTCCTCCGTAGGCTCTCCCACTGCCAAGCCTCCTATTGCATATCCGTCAAGGTCAAGCGCCGCAATGTCTTTCATGTGCTGTATGCGAAGATCGGCGTATGTGCATCCCTGATTTATTCCGAAAAGCATTTGCTGTCTGTTGATTGTATCCGGCAAAGAGTTTAAACGGTTCATTTCGTTTTTGCACCGTTCAAGCCATCTTGTTGTTCTCTCGCATGATTTTTTTGCATATTCATAAGGTGCGGGATTTTCCACACATTCGTCAAATGCCATCGCTATTGTTGAGCCTAAATGGGACTGTATTCGCATACTCTCTTCAGGTCCCATAAAAATATGTCTTCCGTCAACATGAGACTGAAAATATACTCCTTCTTCCTTGATTTTTCTCAGGGAAGCAAGAGAAAAAACCTGAAATCCTCCGCTGTCTGTCAATATAGGTCCTTCCCAGCCTGTAAACTTATGCAGTCCTCCCATATCGTAAACAACATCATCTCCTGGTCTTACATGAAGATGATAGGTGTTGCAAAGCATAACCCGGCAGTTTATCTCTTTTAAATCCTCAGCCGAAAGACCGCCTTTTATTGCCGCGCAAGTCGCAACATTCATAAACGCAGGAGTCTGTATTGTTCCGTGAGGAGTAACGAACTCCCCTCTTCTTGCAGTTCCGGAATTTTTAATTAATTTATACATTGCTTTACCTCTTATATGATTATCATTGCGTCGCCGAAACTGAAAAACCTGTACCTTTCCTTGATTGCTTCATTGTACGCATTGAGAATTTTTTCTCTTGAACAGAATGCCGATACAAGCATTATCAATGTACTTTCCGGCAAATGGAAATTGGTTATAAGACCGTCGATACACTTAAATTTATAACCGGGATAAATAAAAATGCTTGTTGAATTACTGCAATCTTTTAAAAATCCGTTGTCATCGCAGGCAGATTCAAGAGTTCGGCAGGAAGTTGTTCCCACTGCAATAACTCTGCCGCCGTTTCTCTTTGTGCTGTTGATTTTTTCGGCAGTTTCGGCAGAAACCCAATAATGCTCGGAGTGCATATGATGTTCTTCAATATTTTCTGTTTTGACAGGACGGAAAGTGCCTATACCGACATGAAGTGTAACATAAGCAATGGCAACTCCCATTTCCTCGATTTTTTTCAGAAGCTCAGGCGTAAAATGAAGTCCGGCGGTAGGAGCTGCCGCAGAGCCTAACTCCTTTGAATACACTGTCTGATACCGTTCGCTGTCCTGAAGCTTGTGAGTAATGTAGTGCGGAAGCGGCATTTCTCCTATTTTATTGATAATATCATAAAAATTATGTGCGTTGCCGTATGTGAATTTTACTATTCTGTTGCCGTTTTCAAGGACTTCTAAAACATCGGCACTCATTATGCCGTCGCCGAAAACAAAGCTGTCACCTGTCTTGGCTTTTCTTCCGGGACCTGTTATAACTTCCCATTTGTCATTACCTAAATTATTAAGAAGCAGAAATTCAACCTTTGCACCTGTTGTTTTATAGCCGTAAAGTCTTGCCGGCAGAACTCTTGTGTTGTTCAGTACAAGACAGTCTCCTTTTTTCAGATAATCTGTCACATCAAAAAAATGTCTGTGACTTATTTCGCCGCTTTCCCTGTTTAGATAGAGAAGCCTTGATTTGTCTCTGTCCTTTATTGGATCCTGTGCTATCAATTCGTCAGGTAAATCAAAGTAAAAATCCGATTTTTTCATTTATTTTGCACCAATTTTCTAAAAAATCTTTATTTAAGTTGACACTTAAAAATATAAATGATAATATATATTAAGTTATTATTTACAACGGGTATATTATATTTTAAATTGCCTGAAATTACAATAGTAAAATAAAATTTATGTAAACATAAAGCCAGAAATCGGAGGATGAAAGTTATGAAGAAATATAAAGTCGGTATTATCGGCGCAACGGGCATGGTGGGACAGCGTTTTGTTACGCTTCTTCACGATCATCCCTGGTTCACTATTACCGCTCTTGCCGCCAGTCCTAAATCGGCCGGAAAAAGATATGAAGACGCTTTAGGCGGCAGATGGGTTATGAAAACTCCGCTGCCTGAATCTCTTAAAGACTTTATTATTTATGACGCTACAGCCGATATTGATAAAATCGCAGAAGCTGTTGATTTTGTGTTTTGCGCCGTTGACATGAAGAAGGATGAAATAAAAGCTCTTGAAGAAGCTTATGCAAAAGCGGAATGTCCCGTTGTTTCAAACAATTCGGCTCACAGATTTACTGATGATGTTCCCATGATAATTCCCGAAATCAACAACGAGCACTTAAAAATAATCGACTCTCAGAAAAAACGCTTAGGTACAAACAGAGGCTTTATTGCTGTTAAATCAAACTGTTCTCTTCAGAGCTATGTGCCCGCTCTTTACCCTCTTGACGAAAAATTCGGTGTAAAGGATGTTCTCGTTTGCACATATCAGGCAATTTCAGGAGCCGGAAAGACCTTTGAAAGATGGCCGGAAATGGTTGATAACGTTATTCCCTACATCGGAGGCGAAGAGGAGAAATCCGAAAAAGAACCGCTTAAAATTTGGGGCAAAATCGAAGGCGGCAAAATTGTTCCAGCTTCTGAGCCCCATTTCACTGCTCAGTGCATAAGAGTACCTGTTTCCGACGGTCATCTTGCGGCGTGCTTTGTTCGTTTTGAGAAAAAACCGTCCAAAGAGGAAATACTAGAAGTGTGGAAAAACTTTAGGGGCAGACCTCAGGAGCTTGATTTGCCTCATGCTCCCAAGCAGTTTATTCATTATTTCACTGAAGACAATATGCCTCAGACAAAAATAAACAGAGATCTTGAAGGCGGCATGGCAATTTCCACCGGAAGACTCAGAGAAGATACTCAGTATGACTATAAGTTCGTATGTATTTCCCATAACACGCTCAGAGGAGCAGCAGGCGGAGCAGTGCTTCTTGCGGAGCTTCTTTGCGCTGAAGGATATATAGAACCAAAAAATTAATTTTTAAAGGTGATTAGATATGAAAAAGAAAGTCATTTTTGAAGGCGCGGCTATTGCTATTATAACACCGTTTACCGAGGATCTTAAAAAAATAGATTATGATAAATTTGAAAAAATAATAAATTATCAGATTGAGAACGGAACAGACGCAATTGTTGTATGCGGCACCACAGGCGAAGGCTCTACCCTTTCAAATGCCGAGCATATTGAAGCAATGAAGTTTTGTGTAGATGTTGCTGCAAAGAGAGTTCCTATCATAGCAGGAACAGGCTCCAATGATACTTTTTATGCGGTGGAGCTTTCCAATGACGCTGAAAAAGCCGGCGTTGACGGACTTCTTATGGTAACTCCTTACTATAACAAAACTTCTCAGAGCGGTCTTATTGAGCATTACAATTATATTGCCGACAGGGTTTCAGCGCCGATAATTCTTTACAATGTTCCCAGCAGAACAGGAATGTCAATTAAGCCTGAAACATACTATGAGCTTGCTAAGCATGAGAGAATAGTTGCGGCTAAGGAAGCCTGCGGAAATCTTTCCGAAATAGCAAAAACAGCAGCTCTCTGCGGCGACAGTCTTACATTATACTCAGGAAATGACGATCAGATTCTTCCTATAATGTCTTTAGGCGGAAAAGGCGTAATTTCTGTTCTTTCACATATTGTTCCTAATGTTGCTCACAACATTGTAAGTAAATTTTTAAGCGGAGATTTTGAAGACGCAAAGAATTTACAGCTCCAGTATCTTGATCTTTGCAACGCTCTTTTCTGTGATGTAAATCCAATTCCCGTAAAGGAAGCTCTCAACATGATGGGCTGGAATGTCGGCAGATGCAGAATGCCTTTGGGCCAGATGAGCGAAGCTCAGAAATCTTACTTATACAGCGTGCTTAAAAAGCATAATCTTGTTAAAGAGCAGTAAGAGTTGTTAAGTCGGGTAACAATACCCGGCTTAATTTTAAAGGAAGTAAAATGAGGTAATAATATGACTAAAATTATTTTAAGCGGCTGCTGCGGAAAAATGGGCGCAGCTGTAACAAAAGCTGTTGAGGAAAACGACAATGCCCAAATCGTTGCCGGAGTTGATGTAAAGGAAAGCGACTCGCTTCCATATCCGGTTTTTGCGTCTTTTGATGAGCTTCCCTGTACGGCGGATGTTATAATAGATTTTTCAAACCCTGCGGCTTTGGCTGGACTTCTCTCATATTCCGTTAAGAACAATGTGCCTGCCGTTATCTGTTCAACCGGTTACAGTCAGGCGCAGATTGAATCTATTGAAGAGGCATCAAAATCAACGGCAATGTTCAGATCAGGTAATATGTCTTTGGGAATAAATCTTATTTCGGAGCTTGCAAAAGCTGCCGCCAAGGTTTTGGGTGCGTCTTTTGATGTTGAAATTGTAGAAGCGCATCATAACTTAAAGCTTGACGCCCCAAGCGGAACTGCAATAATGCTTGAGCAGGCTGTTGAGGAAGGACTTGATTATTCTCCGGAGCTTGTATATGACAGGCATGAACGTTCACAGAAACGCGATAAGCACGAAATAGGTATGCACTCAATAAGAGGCGGCACAATTGTGGGCGAACATGAAATTATATTCGCCGGCAATGATGAAATAGTAAAAATCAGCCATACCGCTTTATCAAAAAATGTTTTCGCTGTAGGAGCGGTTAATGCAGCTGTATTTATGAAAGATAAAAAATCAGGTATGTACAATATGTCGGATGTTATAAAGGCTCAGTAATTTATTGCTGCCGATAAAGATTTCAGCTCTTTGTCGGCAGTTTTTATATTTTTGTTGAAAATTATATTTAGATGTAGTATTATTATATAAGTATAATTTCGGAGGAATGTTGATGCGTTATGACGTTCTTGTAATCGGAGGCGGTGCTGCCGGATGTATGGCTGCGGGCACAGCGGCTCAGCGTGGAAAAACCGTACTCCTTGCCGAACGAAATGATAGAATCGGACGAAAAATAATGATTTCGGGAAAAGGAAGATGCAATGTAACCAACGCTTGTTCTCTGCTTAACGAGCTTATTGAAAATGTTCCTGTTAACAGCAGATTTTTGTATGGAGCGTTTTCAAGGTTTATGCCTTATGATACTATTGATTTTTTTGAAGAATTAGGTGTGCCTCTTAAAATTGAGAGAGGCAGCAGAGTTTTTCCCCAGTCAGACAAATCGGTTGATATTGTAGACGCTCTTGACAGATTTTTAAAAGCAAACGGCGTAAAAAGGGTTAAGTCACGAATTGTAAAATTTAATATTGTGGACAGCCGTATAGTGACAGCACAGGATGAAAACGGAAAAATATATGAAGCGGACAGTTATATAGTAGCTACCGGCGGCAAATCATATCCTTTAACAGGTTCTACGGGAGACGGCTACGAGCTTGCACGCCAATGCGGACATACAATAACTGAGCTAAAACCTTCACTTGTGCCGCTTGAAGCTTCAGCTCAGTGGGTAAAAGAATTACAGGGACTGTCTCTTAAAAATATTTCAATTACTGTTTTTGATAATGAAACATACAGGGAAATTTATTCTGATTTCGGTGAAATGCTTTTTACTCATTTCGGAGTAAGCGGGCCTGTAATTTTGAGCGCAAGCTCACATATAAAAAATTTTGAAAAGGATAAATACAGTATAATTATTGACCTTAAGCCGGGTCTCAGCGAAGAAAAGCTTGACGCCAGAATATTAAGAGATTTTAATGAATTTCCTAACAAGTCAATTGCAAACGGACTTTCAAAGCTGCTTCCCCATAAGTTACTACCGGTTATAGTAAAATTGAGCGGTATTCCGACTGATTTAAAAGTTAATCAGATAACTAAAGATATGAGACGGGAGTTAGTATATCTCCTTAAGCATTTCACGGTAAATATAAGCGGATTCCGTCCCATAGAAGAAGCAATTGTTACTTCAGGCGGAGTAGATGTTAAAGAAATAAATCCAAAGACCATGAAATCAAATATTTGTGATAATCTGTATTTTGCAGGGGAAGTTATAGATGTTGACGCTTATACCGGCGGATTTAATTTGCAGATAGCATTTTCTACCGGTGTGTCAGCGGGTAAATCAGTTTAGAGGTGTTTTTTATGATAAATATTGCAATTGACGGACCGGCAGGCGCCGGAAAAAGCAGCGTTGCAAAAGCTGTAGCAAAAAGACTGGGTTTTATATATGTTGACACGGGTGCTTTATACAGGGCGATTGGTGTAAACGCTCTTAAGCACAATATAAAAACTGACGATCATGACGGTGTTACAGGGCTTTTACCTGAAACAAAACTTGAGCTGAAGTATATTGACGGTGTTCAGAAAGTTTTTCTTAACGGTGAGGATGTTTCCGAAACGATACGGCTTCCTGAAGCGTCCATGGCTGCGTCAAATGTTTCGGCAATGCCGGAGGTAAGGGCGTTTTTGCTTGATTTGCAGCGAGATATGGCGAAAAGCAATAATGTGATAATGGACGGAAGAGATATAGGAACTGTAATTCTTCCCGATGCCCAGTATAAATTTTTTCTTACAGCTTCTCCGGAGGTTCGTGCAGACAGACGCTTCAGGGAGCTTAAAGAAAAAGGAATAGATGTCAATTATGATGATTTGCTTCAGGAGATAATCCAGCGGGATTACAATGACTCTCACAGGGAAAACGCTCCTTTAAAGCAGGCTGATGACGCTTTGCTTATTGATTCAAGCAATATGGATTTAGAGCAGTCAATTGAAGCAATAATAAGCAAAATAAATTTATAAGCGGTGTTAATATGGAAATAATTCTTGCTGATACGGCAGGGTTTTGCTTCGGAGTAAACAGGGCTGTCAATAAAGTAGAAGAGCTTCTATCTGCCGGAAAAAAAGTTGTTACTTTAGGACCGCTGATTCATAATCCGTCGTATATTAAAAGCATCGAAGCAAGAGGGGCTTCAATTGCTGACGATGTAAGCGATGTGAAAAAAGACAACTATCTTGTAATAAGAGCTCACGGAATTACAAAGCAGACCCTTGATAAAATAAAAAGCTCCGGCATTGAATTTTTCGACGCAACCTGTCCTTTTGTAAAAAAAATACAGAATGTTATTGACAAAGAGTCCTCCGGGGATAATGTTGTTTTAATTGCAGGTGATGAACAGCACCCGGAAGTTCAGGGCTTCAGAAGCTACTGCAAGGGAAAATCTTTTGTTTTTAAAAATTCTCAGGAGCTTGAAGCGATTTTTGCAGAAAATCCGGAAATAAAACATACACCGATCATTTTTGTTGCGCAAACAACATTTAGTATATTGGAATATAAAAAATGTTCTGATATTATAAATAATATGGGCTTAAATGTAAAAAAGTTCGATACAATTTGTGACGCAACATCAAAAAGACAAAAAGAGGCTTGCAATTTGTCATTAAGGTGTGATATAATCATTATAATAGGTGGTAAAATAAGTTCGAATACTCAAAAATTGAAAAGTGTTTGTGAAAAGAACACACGAACTTATCTTATTGAATCGGCTGAAGAATTATCGGATATTGACTTCAGCGGTTGCACCACTGTTGGCGTTACGGCGGGAGCTTCCACTCCTGTCTGCATAATAAAGGAGGTTATTAAACAAATGTCCGAAACAATCAACAATCAGGTTGAATCTGCAGAAGCTGGTGGACAGGCTGTGGCAGATTCGGAAATGTCGTTCGAGCAGGCTCTCGAAGAATCTTTAAAAAGTCTTAATTCCGATCAGAAGGTTGTAGGCACGGTACTTCGTGTTACACCTACTGAAATTCAGGTTGATATAGGCAGAAAGCAGACAGGTATCATTCCTTTTGATGAGTTTAGCGCTGATTCAACGGTTGATCCCGCGCAGGCTGTTAAAGTCGGCGATGAGCTTAACCTTATAATCATGAAGACAAACGACGCAGACGGATTTATTACTTTGTCCAAGAGAAAATATGACGCTCAGGCAAACTGGGATGTTATTGCGGCTGCAAAGGAAACCAATGAAGTATTAGAAGGCAATGTTACCGAAATACTTAATAAGGGCGTTATCGTTATTTCAAAGGGAGTAAGAGTTTTCATTCCGGCTTCACAGGCTACCATGTCAAGAAATGATAAGCTTGAAGATCTTCTTGCTCAGACTGTTAAATTCAAAATAATTGATGTTGACAACAGAAGAAGAAGAGTTGTCGGTTCAATTAATTCCGTATTAAGAGAGGCACGCAAGGCTGCTAAGGAAGCTTTCTGGGCTCAGGTTGAAATAGGTCAGAAATATGAGGGCACTGTTGTTTCCTTAACAGAGTTCGGCGCTTTTGTTGAGCTTGTTCCCGGTGTTCAGGGTCTTTGCCATAAGTCAGAGCTTTCTTGGGACAGAATCAAACATCCCTCCGAGGTTGTCAGCGTAGGCGACAAAATCGAAGTTGTTATTAAAAATATTGACGCTGAAAACAAGAAAATTTCTCTCGGCTATAAGAAAATTGAGGACAGCCCCTGGGAGGTTCTTAAGAGAGACTACCCTGTTGGCTCAATTATTGATGTTCAGATTGTAAGCCTTACAACATTCGGTGCGTTTGCTCAGATAATTCCTCATATCCAGGGTCTTATCCATATTTCACAGATAGCAAATCACAGAGTTGAAAAGCCTCAGAATGAGCTTAATATCGGCGATACCGTTAAGGTTATGATTACGGGTATTGATTTCGAGAAGAAGCATGTAAGCCTTTCAATCAGAGCTTTGCTTACACCCGAAGAGCCTGAGGAAAAAGCTGATGAGGACGAGGTTCCCGAAGGAACCGCAATCCCCATTGAGGAGTTGCTTGCAAAGGCTGAAGCAGAAGCTAAAGACGCTGAGGAATAATTTAATTAGTACTTATTTGTCCGGAAACTGCGTTAGGTTTCCGGATTTTTTATGAAAAACAATGCCTGAAGCTGAGCCTCAGGCATTGTTTTATATTCAATATTAAACTAATCAACAGAAATTCCTTTTTCAAGTCTTTGCTGCGCAAGCTCTTTTGTAATTTTTTCTTTCTTCTTGCCGGAAAGGTCATAAAATATAATCGGAATAACACAAAGCAGCAGACTGATTCCCGGGATTATTGAAATCAGCGAAAACATTCCGAATCTCTGAGAAGATGTTAAAAGAGATGCGGCTTTTGTAGCGCCGTCCGAATACATCTGGCTGGGATTTAAGCCAATATAAATATACATAAGGCTTATTCCTGCGGTTGCAAGTGCATTTCCCAGCTTGTTTACAAAACCTTGACAGGCGGAGCCGAGTGCTGTATCTCTGTATCCTGTTGACCATTCCATATAGTCAAGACTGTCTCCTATCATAGCGTAGGAAATAACATTTAAAACGCCGAGAGGAATACACTGAAGAAGTATGAACGGAATACATATATAAATGTTATTTCCGAACCAGCCTGCCAATGTTGTCACAATGCTTGCTCCGAAGCCGGCAAGACAAGTAACGATTACTATTTTTTTATAATCAAATTTTTTCATCAGTATCGGCATAAACAGCATGGCGCCGAACATTCCCGCAGAGGAGCAAGCCTGAAGAATTGTAAAAACGAGTGTTGTGTTTTCCTCAAATGCGTACCTTGATACATGAACCGCCGCAGCCTGCATAAGGTATCTGCCGCTGCTGAGTATTCCCATAACAATTACAAGCACAAGGGGCTTGCAGTGAAAGATTCTGTATAAACTGGATTTATCTCCGGCTTCATGTTTTTTAGGAGGAATTATAACTCTTTCCTTAACATGGAAATAAGAATTAACAAAAAGAATTATTCCCAAAACGGAAGCCACTACGGCGATAATTGCGTATTTCTTCCTCATTGTACCAACATCATCGCCTACAATAATAAAGCCCAAAACCATAAATAATACGGTGGGAATTGCAGACCCAATACCGTTAAAGGTTCTGCCGAAGGAAATCTGCTGACCTCTTTCTTCGGGATCAGGGGTCATGGCATTGGGCAGGCTCCAGAACGGCACATCGCTTGCAGTATATATCATGCCCCAAAGTACATAGACAACAGCGCAATATATCATTAAGCCGGTAGAATCTTGTCTGAGTGTGTCAGGCGCCCAAAACATTAAAAATGTAAGTACGGCGATAGGAAGGGCTGTAAAAATAATATACGGTTTCATTTTGCCCCATTTTGTGGTGTGCTTGTCAACTATTATTCCCATTAAAGGATCGTTTATGGCGTCCCAGACTCTTGCAAGAAGCATAAGAGCAAAAATAAAGAAGTGTGATAGCTGCAAAACATTTGTGTAGTAGTCGCTGATAAAGCTTGACATTGTGGCATAGATCATTCCCTGCCCCAAGCCGCCAACGGCAAACATATAAAATTCTTTTTTAGGAATTACCCAGTTTTTTTTATCGGAAGCCATAAGTCCCCTTCTTTCTTTATTGTAAAAATAAACGCAAGATGATTATAGCATAAACAATAAAAAAAATCTATAATAATTATAAAAAATATGGCTTTTATAATATTAAAAAATTAATAAAATTTCTCAACAGAATTTATCCAGCAATCGCTGAACTGTTTAATACTCGCATACCGATCCGATCTGTTTAAGCTTGTTGCTTTTTTTTATATGTAATAGCTTGACGGTGATAAAGGCCATTCATCAAATTTTTCGTTGCTGTCTGTGAATATTGAAAAGCCCATTTTACCTATAGTAAATACATTTGTAATTTCGTCTAAAAGTGCCCCTTTATTATATTCTTCGGGAGACATAAACCTTGTGCTTCCCCACATTTTACCCATATCATTTACACACGGACACTTTTTGAAAAAATCAATATCACAAACAGTTGTAATATCATTTTCATTGTCATACAAAATACTTCCGTCATAAAAATCTATTGCAACATATCCCAAATTTGCTGTATATATAAGAAAATCAATAATATCCTGAAATATTTTTAATTTTTTTTGAATCGGCAGATTCATAAATCTTTTGTGAGAATCTTCATACATTCTTCCCATACATTCACCGCTGCACCATTCAAAAACCATTGCAAATCCATGACCTATTTCCTCAGAAGATATATAGTTAATAAGAGTCTTGTGTTTTATATTATTATATATCGGCACGGTTGCTTTCAGCCTTTTAACAGCGTCTCCTGGCAAACCGCAATATTCGGCGGTCGGCGCTCCAGCAAATTTTATAAATAGTTTTTTGTTGCCGCCATTATTTATTCCAAAGCAAATATTGCCGGAATCCTGCTCGTCAAAAACTTTAAACACTTTGCCATATTTTTCCAAAAAACTAAAATTAAAGCTACTTTTTAATTTAAACTGTATGCCGTCAATTTTCTGATAAATCACGAATGCTCCCCTTCTAGATAAATTTATTTCAAAAGATACTTATTAAATCCAATCATATCAACAATATTTTTCCATGTGAATACACCGTCTTCTAAAATCATATAACTGTGCCGGGAATTTTCCTTAGGAATTGAAACGGAGCCGGAGTTCATATAGATAAATTTCTCGTGAATGCTCAATTTCGGGATATGAGTATGACCGTTAAGAAGAATATCTCCTTTTGACATGGGAGGCAGATTATTTTCATTATATTTATGTCCGTGAGTACAGTACATTATTTTGTTCTTAACAGGAATTACGCAGTAATCTGCAAGAATAGGAAAATTTAAAACCATCTGATCTACTTCCGTGTCGCAGTTGCCCCTGACACAGAAAATCCTATCCTTAATTCCGTTTAGCATTTCAATAACTTTTTTCGGAGCATATTCTTCCGGCAAGTCATTTCTCGGACCGTGATAAAGGATATCGCCTAAAAGAAGTATTCTGTCGGCTTTCTCTTTTTCAAATGCTTTTATAAGCAAATCGCAGTAATATGCGGAGCCGTGAATATCTGATGCTATTAATAATTTCATACTGAATCTCCTTCTGACAGAAAAATCCGATTCATCAGAACCGGACTTCTTGTTATTTTATTGTTTTATCATGCACTCAAGGCAAAGCCAACCGTTATCCTCATTTCGTTTTATAATTTCAAAACCGTTTTTGTCAAGTGCTTCGGCAACATCGTTTTCCCTTGAATCAATTATTCCGGACACAATATATACGGAATCATTATCCATAAACTGTTTAACTCCGGAGGAAAGCAAAATAATCGCATCCGCAACGATATTTGCCGCTACAACATGAAATTTGCCGCTTACTTTGTCTGTCAGATTTCCGTTATATAAAGTATACTTATTTTTATCAATATTATTTCTGTCTGCGTTTTCTCTTGCTGTTTTTACTGCCAGCGGGTCGATATCAACTCCGACAGCTTCTCCGGCTCCGAGCAGAATAGACGCTATTGACAAAATTCCGCTGCCGCAGCCTATATCAAGCATTTTGCAGCCTTTTGTAATGTATTTTTCAATCGATGTAAGGCAAAGTCTTGTTGTTTCATGAGAACCAGAACCAAATGCAAGACCGGGTTCCAAATTTATTACTGTCCTGCCCCCTGCGTCAACCTTGTCCTTCCAAATTGGCTGAATAAGCAGCTTTTCGCCTACGGGCATTGGTTTAAAATATTTTTTCCAGTTGTTTTCCCAATCGGCGTTTTTGCACTGTGCAAGATCAATTTCAAAAGGAATTTGTTCGGCAGTCAGCCTTTCTTTTATAAAAGAAACAGCCTCTGCCGGATTTTCCTCAGGTGAAATGTAAACATGAACAACGCCTTTTGTTCTGTCGCGGCTTAAAAGCTCCTCATCAATCAAATCAATATGCGCTATTTCCTGAACATCCTCTTCAAGCTGCGAATAATCTTCTATATATATTCCGTATGGTACGGTCATTGATACAATTGCGCCGGCTTCGTCTACCCTATCAACCGGCACCGTTACCTTAATTTCAGTCCAGTCCATTTTCTTCTCCTAATATCAATATTTATTGTGAACATCTTCCGCAAAACAAAGAAGATCTTTAAAATTTAAAACAGTTCCGTCGTCAAGGACAGCTTTTCCTGTCATTTTGCCGAACACCTGATGCTGATCAGTTATTATGAATTTTACATCAATTTTCGCCGCTCTGTCAAGAACAGGAATAAAACCGGCTTCAAATCTTCCGTCCGAAGAAGTCACAGTCCACGGTTTCATGTAATCTTTTTCGCCTTTATCGTTAACAGGTATGTTGAATATAATGTCGTCAAATTTGTGGCCTTTGCCGTCATAAAATATAATATTTTCACTGGCTGCCGATGTGTCGCCGAAGCCGTAGCCCAGATTGAATCCGAAGGGTTTTCCGTTCACGATGCCGTTGCCTGAGCTCCAGTACCAAGTGTTGTCATAAGTCCAGACACCTCTGCCCCAGTCAAGAGTTCCAAAATTTCTTTCAGGATTTAATATATACTCTTTTCCGTTAAGTACAGCTTTACCAGAGGCTCTCATACAGTTTATTTTTCTGTTATAGTAAAAAGCTTTTTCATCGTCAGGCCACGGCGTGGCAATAACCATAGAGTCCATATCAGGCTGACTTAATTTTATATCGCAGGCAAAAGTCTTTCCGTCAAGGAAATTTTTAAAACTGCAAATTATTCTGCGTTGTTGTTCAGTCTTATAAAAGTTGATTTTCAGCTGACTGTTGCTGAAAGATGTGTTTCCGCTGTCTGATGAGGAAGGCATTTTCATTTTACCTAAGGGGAACGGAGAAAGAACGGTATTTGTGTGCTCCCATGGATTTGAAGGGTTAGAAAAGTCAAGCACGCTTACTGACTGCAAGCCTATGTAGCCATCATCGGAAACTGTAAAGGCAAGTCCGAAATCATCGCCCATTACAAGATAATAATCCCACTCCTTTATTTTTATTTTAGGAGCTTTAATCATTTTCCTGTCATAAACCTGATATTCTTGTCTTGACCATCCGGGCTCTGTAAGCTTTCCTTTTTCATCCAGCAAGGGGTGAATATTTTTTACTTCATGATTTCTTTCTGTCATTACTCTCACCATTGTCCTTTAAAAATCACTTATTCAAGATTTACTTTTGTATCCGGTGCTTTTCTTCCGTGATTGTAAAATTTTCTGTCGTTCAGCGCCCATTGTCTTTGGCTGAATCCTCCCGGTTCAACACCGGCAAGAGCATTTTCAATTTCATAAATATTGGCGTCAAGAGAGTCAAGAGCGGACAAAACCTCAGCCTCCAAAAACAGTGGTCTCACAGCGGCTCCGAATTCCGGCTCTCCGTGATGCGACAGCAGCATATGCTCAATAAGCATGGCTGTATCCTTGCTTATATTGTTTTCCTTAGCGATTCTGTCTATCGCCATGGCGCCCATTACAAGATGCCCCAAAAGAGTCCCTTCTGTAGTGTAGCTGTCAACCAATCCTGACGGTGCTATGTTAAATTCATCAGTTTTGCAGACATCATGAAGGATAGCTCCTGAAATAAGAAGCTCCTTGTCTATTACAGGGTATATTGAGCAGACACACTCGCAAAGCCTGACGATTGACAGAGTGTGCATAAGCAGACCGCCTCTTATGGCGTGATGAAGCTTAAATGCTGCTGGACATTCCAGCATCTTATCTCCGTATTCGTCAAGAACGGCGTTTACAAGAGTTTTCAGCTCTTCATTTGTGAAAGCGTTAACCTTTTCCAGAATTTCCTCAAACATGAAATTTCCGTCATAGTCGGCAGAGGGTATTATTTCCGAAACATCCACTGCGTCGCTGTCCCAAAGGGCTCTTGCTCTGTCAATTCTCAGCTGAGGAGTGCCGTTATATGATGATATAACCCCTCTGACCTTTATAATAGAATTGTTTTCCGGAAGAAAATTTCCTTCTCTGAAATCCCACATTTTAGCCACAATTTCTCCTGATTTATCGGCTAAAGACAAGTCAAGATAATGAGAACCGTTTTTGGCAGTTTTTTTATCACAGTGTTTTACAAGAACGAAACCCTCCACGGTTCCGTTGCCGTCTATCTCTTTAAAGTTCATCACCAGACACCTCTTTTGATTTTCTTTTTCTGAATATAACAAGCTTACTCATTACATAATTAAATATTACAACAATTACAGCGGAAGCTATTTTCGCAATCCATTTGCAGATATCCTCCGAGCCAAAAATCTGCGATGATATAAGAATATTTCTGAGAAGCATAAAACCGGCAGATTCGAAAACTAAAAATGAAATTATTCTTGCGCCGAAAAAAGAAGAAATTTCTTTTATTACAACGGAAAATTTTGTGCTCTTACTTTCAAATACCCACAGCTTATTAGTTATATATGCAAACAAAACGGCAAAAATCCACGCTATGAAAGTGGATATATCCTCAAAAGTAATTTTGAATGTGCTGCCGAAAAAATTAAAATCAGTAATTGTTTTATTGCCCAGCACCTTATCGGAAGTATAAAAAACAACAAAATTTACCAAAGTAGTCATAACTCCGAAGAACAGATATGAAAGTATTTCGTAGCTTAAAACCTTATCAAAAAAAGGAATACTTTTCAGCTTTTTCAAAAGCTCTGTTTCAAATATTCTGTCATATAATTTTTTCAAAACAAATAATCTCCCAAAAATAATATAAAATTATAATAACATTAATTTAAAGCTTTTTCAATAAAAACGGATAATTTTTATAAAGCGGGATAATATAAGAGTGCAATAATTATGAAAGGAATGATTAAATGAATAAAAAAGCGTCAAACGCAGCGAAAACAATTGGCGCCATAATGGCGATAGGCGGTACCGCTGCAATGATAGGAAGCGCAATGACAGGCGGTTCCTCAACTAAAAAGCAGATAAAGAAAACGGCTGACAAGGCAGTAAAAACCATTAACGGTATTCTTGACGGCGTGCAGAGCATGATGTAAAACAAACGCGGCGGAACTTACCGCCGCAATGTTATGTCAATTCTTTTTTAACATTGTTTTTTTCGTTCTTCAGGTTGCTTATTCTGATATCGGACGCCTCAATATCCTTACAAAGAGACATCATTTCGCTTGTTACCTGTATGTATGTTTCGGAATTGCTTTTGTCTTCCAGAGCTTTTACTGAATCATAGCTTAAGCGAGCCAGTTTTTTCAGTAGTGAATCAAGAACTTTCTGTTCCGCAAGAATCTGAGCGTCATACTTTGCTGTTCCTGCAAATTCCCTTGCTTTTTTTACAGCGAAGCTGCCTGTTTCAGACAGTGTTTTTCCAAGGTCATCAAAAAAAGCCATTGTATCATCTCTTTCATTTTTATATTTTAAATTATAACTTATTTCATTAAAAAAATCAATTGACACCGGTTTATTTTTATCATAAAATTGTTTACATAATTAATTTGTACGGTGATACTATGAAAAAATTTATATCTTTTATATTGATGTTGGGCTTGCTTGCATCCCTTGCTTCATGCGGCGGAAAAACCAGTAATGCGTCGCTGAATACGGGAAGCGAAGCAGATGCAAGAAATGATGAGACAACTGAAGAATCAACTGCTGAGACGCAGACACAAAAAACAACGGTAACGGATGTTGAATACGGAGAAAAAAGCAGCTCGGCAAGCACTCTGACAGGACTTTCTCCTTTGCCCTTGATTGATTTTATAACATCTGACCCTGATAATACAAAAGGACTTTCCACTGAAAAAATCGCTCACAGCTTCGGTGTCGCCGAAAATGAAACGGCTAATGCAATTTCAGTAAACAGCCAAAAATATTTTGATGAGAATAATTTTAAGGCTCTTACTCTTGATAATAAAGCTACAGAAAAAATTGTATATTTGACTTTTGATGTGGGTTATGATAACGGATACACCGGAATAATACTTGATGCTTTAAAAGAAAAAAATGTGCCGGCGGCTTTTTTTTGCACTGTTGATGAAATGAAATCTGACCCGGAATCCATCGCAAGAATGATTAACGAGGGTCATATTGTAGGCAATCATACAGATACTCATCCTTCCATGGACGAGCTTACAAGAAGTCAGATGACAGCAGAAATAAAGGCGTTTGACGATTATATAAGAACAAATTACGGATATTCTTCTCCTTATTTCAGATTTCCCAAAGGCGAATATTCTGACTGCGCTCTTGATCTTGTAGGTTCTCTGGGATATTTAAGCGTTTTTTGGTCTCTTGCTTATGCTGACTGGGATATCAATAATCAAAAAGGTGCTGATTACGCACTGAAAACAGTTACTGACAGGATTCATCCCGGAGCTGTGATACTTCTTCACGCTGTGTCTTCGGATAATGCACAGGCTTTAGGTGATATAATTGATACCGTAAGGAATATGGGATATGAATTCAGAAGTCTTGAGGAATACGGTAAATAAAGCATATTGTTGACTTTGCAGGGCGTTAATTATATAATTAATTTAATGATATTTAAGGTGGAATAGCTTATGTTGAGAGAAATACAGGATGAAATCATAAGACTTAAAAAGGAAAATGACATTTGTATACTTGCTCACAGCTATCAGAGTGAAGATATTCTTGAGGTTGCGGATTTTTCCGGCGACTCCTATGCACTAAGCGTAAAGGCTTCTAAAGTGTCTAACAAAACGCTTCTTATGTGCGGTGTTCGCTTTATGGCTGAGACGGCAAAGCTTTTATCTCCCGAAAAAAGAGTTTTAATCGCTAACGGTGATGCAGGCTGCCCTATGGCGGAACAGTTCTCCAAGGAATATATTCAAAAGCTAAAAGAAGAAAAATATAAAGATTATACGGTTGTAGCATATATAAATACAACGACTGAGCTTAAAACTGTTTGTGATGTCTGTGTGACATCATCATCTGCGGTTAAAATCGTAAAAAAACTTCCCAATAAAAATATTCTTTTTATTCCTGACTGCAACTTGGGTGCATTTGTTGCAGAAAAATGTCCGGAAAAAAATGTTGTTCTGTTAGACGGCGGCTGTCCTGTTCATGCTGCCATAACAAAAGAAGAAGCGGAAAACGCAAAAAAAAGTCACCCTGAGGCGCTTTTGCTTGTTCATCCGGAATGTAAAAAGGAAGTTACAGCCTTGGCTGACTTTGCAGGTTCAACTGCCGATATAATGAATTTTGCTAAAGTATCAGACAATAAAGAATTTATTATCGGAACAGAAAACAGCATTGTTCAGCATTTGCAGGTAATGTGCCCTGATAAAAAGTTTTATCCTATGTCAAAGGCTCTTATATGCGATGACATGAAGCTTACTACTATCGTTGATGTTTATAATGCCGTAAGCGGCAAAGGCGGTTTTGAAATAAATTTAAGCCGTGATACAATGGACAAGGCTGTAAAGTGCATTAATAAAATGATAGAGTTAGGATAATCGGTGGAAATATGAAAAAAGCTCTGATTGCCATGAGCGGCGGTATTGACAGCTCTGTTACCGCACTGCTGATGCAGGAAAAAGGATATGATTGCATTGGAATTAATTTTAAAATGTTTGACAAGTCAGACGCCCTTTTCGGATATCCTTTAAATGAGTATCACAGCGATGTTGAAGACGCTCAAAGCGTATGCGATAAATTGAATATGCCATTTATTTATCATGACGCTTCACTGCATTTTAGAAAACATGTAATTGATAATTTTATAAAAACCTATGAAAAAGGCGGCACTCCCAATCCCTGCGTTCAATGCAATAAGCATATTAAATTTAAGCTTTTGCTTGATTTCGCGGATAAATACGGATGTGAAGCAATAGCTACCGGACATTATGCCGAAAGGGGATTTAATAAGGAAGACGGCAGATATTACATAAAAAAAGCAAAAGATTTAAAAAAAGATCAAAGTTATTTTCTTTACTGTCTTAGTCAGGAGCAAATAAAAAGGACTGTCTTTCCCCTTTCTGAATTGTCGAAAGATGAGGTCAGAGCCATAGCAGAAAAAAACGGATTTGTGAACGCAAAGAAAAGCGACAGTCAAGATATCTGCTTTATTCATGACGGTGATTACGGCAGGTTTATCCGTGAAGCTACCGGCAAAATGTATCCAAAGGGAAAGTTTATCAGCTGTGACGGAGATGTTTTGGGCCAGCATAACGGAATAATCAATTACACTATAGGACAGAGAAAAGGCCTCGGTATTGCTTTGGGACAGCCGATGTATGTAAAAAACAAAAATATTTCAGACAATAGCGTAATGCTGTCCGATGACAAAAATCTCTATGAAAACGAAGTTAATATTGAAGATTTTAACTTTGTGTCTAAGGATAAATTCAGTGGCGGCGTGCGCTGTACGGCAAAAATTAGATACAGACACACCGAACAGCCTGCAGCGGCTTTTCAGACAGGTGATAACGAAGTAAAAATTTTATTTGATCAGCCTCAGAGAGCTCCTGCCAAAGGCCAGTCCGCCGTTCTCTATGATAATAACGGAATTGTTTTAGGCGGCGGAATTATAGTTTGAAGTCTTTCTTCTTGACAAATCAGTAATTCTCTGTTATTATTTTGTTAAATTATATTTATCGGAGGGATTTTGTCCTATATGGACACTGACAGTAGCGGCAAGCATTGTTTCTGTTTGCATTTTATAAAATTGAATTTAATTATTTGAATAAAGCATATCTGCAAATTTTTTTGCGGATGTGTTTTTCTGTTTTTTATTATTATTTTAAGGTGATATGTTAATTATGAATGATACTGCAATACCATATATTTTAGTTATTATCTTTTGCATTATTATGTCCGCTTATTTTTCGGCAACAGAAACCGCGTTTTCTTCAATCAACAAAATAAGGCTTAAAACGCTTTCGGAAGCCGGCAACAAGAAGGCCTCCCTTGCGTTGTCCTTATCCGAAAATTACGATAAGCTTCTGTCAACAATTTTAATCGGAAACAATATTGTAAATATTGCGGTCGCTTCCATAGGAACCGTGCTGTTTGTGGATTTGCTGGGAAGTATCGGCGCAACAGTATCTACCGTTGTGATTACGGTAGTTGTTCTTATATTCGGGGAAATTACGCCGAAAAGCATTGCTAAAGACTATCCGGAAAAGTTTGCGATGTTTTCTTCGAGAATAATTAAATTTTTTATAATTTTATTAACTCCTTTGAATTTTATATTTTCTGCATGGAAAAAGCTCTTATCGAAGGTTTTAAGGCCGGATAATGAGGCAAAAATGTCGCAGGAAGAGCTTTTGATGATTGTTGATGAAGTACATCAGGAAGGTGTTATTGATAATTCTCAGGAGAATCTGTTAAGAAATGCAATTGAATTTTCCATGCTTAAAGCGGAGGATATTCTTACCCACAGAGTTGATATCGAAGCTGTATCCATAGATGCTGAAAAAAGCGAGGTTGCTGAAAAATTCACTTCAACTGGATATTCAAGAATACTTGTATATGATGATAATATTGACAATGTGGTAGGAATCATTCACCAAAAAGATTTTTATGTAGGCTGCGGCATAACAAACAAAAGTATCAGGGAAATTATGACTCCTCCCCTGTTTATTCACAAATCCGAGCTGGTAAAGGACCTTTTAAAGCTTCTTCAAAAGAAAAAGGTTCATATCGCCGTTGTAGTTGATGAGTACGGCGGAACAATGGGACTTGTTTCAATGGAGGATATTTTAGAGGAGCTTGTAGGTGAAATTTGGGACGAACACGACGAAGTAATTGACGACATTAAAAAGCTTTCCAATGACAGCTGTATGGTAAACTGTTCTATGAGCTTTGACGATTTTAAAAAGAAGCTCTGCATAGACGCTGAAACTGATAGTGTTTCAGTGGGCGGCTGGATTATGGATATGCTTGGAAAAGTGCCATCGGAGGGAGATTGCTTCGATTTTGATAATTATCATATTATCGTTGCGCAAACTGATTCTCACCGCGTAACCTATGCGAAAATCATGAAGAAAAACCGCAAAGATAATAAGGATGCCGTTAATGAAGCCCTATAAAAATCATTAAATATACAAGGATTCCGCATATGCTTGCTCATGCGGAATCTTTTTGATTAAAGTGTCTGCTGAATATTGCTGAACTTTGTATATGCAGCCGAAACCTGCTGCTGATCTGCATTCGCCGGATTATACCAGCCTCTTGTTTTCATTTGATCGAACACGCTTTGCTGAATGTTGTGTTCATCTCTTAAAATATTTAAAAAATCTGTTCTCAGTTGCTGGTTTACACATTCATTGGAATAAGAATTGTAAGAGTCCGTAATATGCTTCTGAGAGGAAAGAATGTCGTCCATAATTTCCTTATCCGTCATTTGCTGCTGATTCATATAAATTACACTTCCCTTTTAATTTGTGCTTAAATAGTTCATTATCGTGTCATAATGGGTTTTATGCTGAGCAGCAAGCTGCTGGCATGTAGTTTTAATCTGAGCATCCTGACACATTTCCGCATAATTTTTATACTTCTTAATAAGAAGCTGCTCGCTGTTAAGCTGATCTTCAATTGCTGAGAGCTCTTTTGCCGTAATATTCTGCATATAATCACTCCTTTTATTTGATAACTTTATTATTTGTAAAAAAAATCTGTTTACGCAAAAATAAAATCAAAAAAAAATTAAAAAAACTATTGCAATTTAATTTTAAATATAGTATAATACTTAAGCAATCAGAAATCAGATATCGCGGAGTAGAGCAGCTAGGTAGCTCGTCGGGCTCATAACCCGGAGGTCATGTGGTTCAAATCCCATCTCCGCAACCAGTTAAAACCTTGTAACTTATTCGGTTACAAGGTTTTTTTGCATTTTTTATTGTTGAGGTATATATGAAAAGGCTTTAAACAGATTGACAAATCGATTATGTTGCCGCCTCTTTTCAGGTATAAAAATACCGCCCTTAAAGGACGGTAAAAGGAAAATTAGAATATTTTATATCAAAACTGTTTAAGCTGTCAACTCCAATTACATGAAGCATGGGCTATATTTTTTGTTTTACCATAAATTAATCCAGTTACTTGCAAATTATCGTTTTCTTTTTTTATAATCATTATCAATTGCTGCGCTCCAGTCATCACTGACTCCTACGGATTCTCTTAAATTTGTCGCCGCAGTACATACGGCCTGAAAAGCAATTGCTGTGCCTAAGCTGTCTGAATTATAGTTAACGGCTCTCGTTCTGTCAATGCCATAATTTTTCGCAGTTTCAACAGCGTCAATATTTGCACCGATAAAAAGAAATTCCCAGCCGTATTTTGTTTTACAGCGGTCTATAAGACCTTTTACATCTTTCGATGTATAAAACCTGCTTGCATTTTCCATTCCGTCTGTCATTATCACAAACATTGTGTGCTCGGGAACATCTTCTGGTCTTGCATATTTGTGAATATCTCCGATGTGTCGTATGGCGCCGCCCAATGCATCAATCAGCGCTGTGCATCCTTTGACAACATAGTCGTCCGATGTCATTTCGGGCACATCATTCAAATCAATTCTGTCATGAAGAACTTCACTGAAGCTATCGAACAATATGGTGGAAACATAGCATTTCCCGGTTTTTTTGCGCTGCTCTTTTATTAATGAATTAAAACCTCCTATTGTATCCGCCTCAAGGCCTGACATTGATCCGCTTCTGTCAAGAATAAATACAAGCTCTGTAGAATGATTGTTTTGCATTTTAAAACCTCCAAATAATTTAATGCAGTTATAAGTTTTTTTACTTACAACTGCATTATAGAGGATTTTTCCATGTGTTTGGTCACCTGCCGGGCGACATTAACCGCCAAGCAGGCATTGGTCAAATTCAAAAAGAGCTTCGTTTATTTCATAAATATTATAATTGCCGCGTTTTATAAAAAACTCTATTATTATATCGAATTTGTTGCTGTGCGAAAGGGCAAAGCCTGCTTTTTTCAGCATTTCGTTGGTTTCATCAAAACTCAGCTCCAATGCAATGGCAAAACTTAGTACGGTAACCTTGCTCGGGCGGTAATACTTGTCGCTTCGTATTTTTGAAAACAGCTTGCGGCTTATATTTGCTTTCTTATAACACTGTACATCGGTCATACCGGATTCATCTATTTTTCTTAAAAGCATTTCTGAGAAGCTTTCATCTTCTGTCTTAAAAATATCTCCAAGAGCTAAATAGGTACTGTTTGATTCTTCCTTAATACATTCTGGTGCATATTCATTTTGCAGGGGAATGTCAGTAGTCCAAAATAGCCTTTCATGTAAATTTTCTTCAACATAATTTGCGTCAATATACTCTCTGACATCCGCAGAAAGGTTTTGTGCAATTTTAAAACTGCTTTTATCAAAAACAACAATAAATACTTCCATTTCGTTGTCGAAAAGAAAATTTATTATCTCATTTATAGCTACCCTTAAAGCTTCATCCTTAGGGTAACCGTAAGCGCCTGAGGAAATAAGCGGAAACGCAACTGTCTCACAATTATATTTTAACGCAAGATTCAGTGAGTTTCTGTAACAGGATCTCAAAAGCTCCTCTTCCCCGTGTTTTCCGTCGCAGTAAACAGGCCCGACAGTATGAATTACATATTTGCAGGGAAGATTGTATCCGCCGGTAATTTTAGCTTCGCCTGCTTTGCATCCTCTTAATTTCATACATTCTGCAAGCATACCTTTTCCGGCTGCTTTATGTATAGCTCCGTCAACTCCGCCGCCGCCCAGCAAAGATGGTCTTGCCGCATTTACTATTGCGTCACAATTCATTTTTGTAATATCATTACGCACAATTTTAAAAGGCATAATTGTTTTATCCTTTCAATAATCAGATTTATTTAATATTACAACAAATTTTATTTTTATTCAATACATATGGGCTCAATTATTTATATTCAATTGTAGGTTTATAATAGATGTGTTACAAAAGAATAAAAAAAGAAGTGACGAACAGCGAATCCTGTGTTGCAGTTAAGTTGGCACACCAAAAGCAGCAAGGAGGCTATTCGTCAATGAAAACTGTAACACAAACTATAATGTATCGT
>CALYBJ010000027.1 GCA_944412445.1 uncultured Clostridia bacterium | reverse complement strand
AAAAAACTTTGCCCGCATAAAAATGCAGGCAAAGGAAATTTTAATATTTAATATAATAAGTCTTATTTATCGGAGCCGAGAATTTTTTCTGCGATTTCCTTAGTATCTCTTGCTATCATAAGCTCTTCGTTTGTGGGGATAACATAAACCTTGATCTTTGAATCGGGACCTGAAATTTCGCCGCCCTGACCTCTTATTGCCTTTTTGTTTTCCTCAGGGTTAAAGGTTACGCCGATGTAAGCGAAGTTTTCGCAGATATTCTGACGGAGCGGCTGAGAATTTTCGCCGATGCCGCCTGTAAATACAATAGCGTCAACGCCGTGCATAACAGCGATATAGCTGCCTATGTACTTACGGATTTCATACCAGAGCATTTCTTTTGCAAGCTCGGCTCTTTCGTTGCCCTCGGAAGCTGCCTTTAAAATATCTCTGTCGTCGCTCAAGCCGCCTGAAATGCCGTAAACGCCGGATTTTTTGTTAAGAATCTCGCTTGTCTGTTCGGGAGTCCAGCCTTCCTTTTCCTGAAGGTAGGTAACAACGGAGGGGTCAAGGTTACCTGAACGGGTACCCATAATAAAGCCGTCAAGAGGAGTAAGACCCATTGAAGTGTCTACAACTTTGCCGCCTTCAACAGCGGTAATTGAAGAGCCGTTGCCGAGATGGCAAGTGATAATCTTTAAATCCTTAATGTCTTTGCCCATGATTTTGGCGCATTCTCCGCTTACATATCTGTGGGAAGTGCCGTGGAAGCCGTAGCGGCGGATTTTGTATTTCTGATAATATTCATAAGGAACGCCGTACATATAAGCCTCGGGAGGCATAGTGCTGTGGAAAGCGTTGTCGAAAACAACAACCTCGGGAACATCCTTGCCGAAAACCTCACGGCAGGCATTGATTCCCTGAATGTGAGCGGGGTTATGAAGAGGAGCCAGGTCGCAGAGACTTTCGATTCCTGCGATTACTTCGTCGGTAACGAGAGTGCTTTCTTTAAAGAGTGAGCCGCCCTGAACAACTCTGTGTCCGATAGCGGAAATTTCGCTGAGGCTGTTAATAACCTTATGCTCCCCCTGAGTAAGCTCTTTTTCAACAACGAGGAAAGCTTCGGTATGATTTTTCATAGGAACTTTCTTTTCGTATTTAACGCCGTTTACTTTGCCTTCAAATGAGCTGTCTTCGCTGCCGACTCTTTCGCAGATACCCTTTGCGATAACGACTTCTCCGTTCATGTCGATAAGCTGATATTTAAGAGAAGAGCTGCCGGCATTGATAACTAAAATTTTCATTAAATTCTACCTCCGGAAAAAATAAAACTTGATACTTTTTTCACATTGTTATATTATATACTTATAAAAACAAATTTTCAACATTTTTTGAAAGGAAATTTAAAAAATATGCAGGTTTCAGCTATAATTGCCGAATATAACCCTTTTCACAACGGTCATAAGTATCATATTGATGAGACAAAGCGGCTGACGGACGATTCGTTTGTGTTGGCGATTATGAGCGGAAATTTTGTGCAGAGAGGCGAGCCGGCATTATTGGATAAAAGGGAAAGGGCAAAGGCGGCGCTTCTGAACGGAGCGGATCTTGTAGTGGAGCTGCCTCTTCCCTGGGCGACAGCCTCTGCCGAAAGATTTGCCAGAGGAGCCGTATATATAGCGGCACAGTCGGGAATAACCGATTACCTGTCCTTCGGCTGCGAGAACGACGATATATTAAAAATGCAGCAGATTGCGAGAATATTAAACGATAAGGTATACAGCAGGGAAATAAAAAATTATTATGATGAAAAGATGTGTTCTTATCCGGAGGCAAGGGGAGCTGTAATAAAAGAGGTTCTGGGAGAAGACTGTTCCGAATTTTTAACAAGACCCAACAATATTTTAGGAGTAGAATATATAAAGGCGCTGATGTCTTTTAAATCCGACATAAAGCCTCTTGCGGTAAAAAGGAACGGAGGAGATCATGATTCCGGCAGGGCGTTTGACAATTTTTCATCGGCAATGAATATAAGGAATCTTGTTAAAACCGGCAGGGAATACGGAAATTATATTCCTGAAAACACATTTGAAATATTGAACAGTGCAATGGGAGAGCTTAAATTTCCTTCTCTTTATTCAAGGCTTGAAACGGCGATACTTGCGGATTTAAGAAAAAAACAGCCTAAGGATTTTTCGGGAGTACCCGATGTATCCGAGGGAATCGAATACAGAATAATACAGGCGGTAAAAACATCATTGTCCCTTGAGGAGCTTTTTGACAAGGTGAAAACGAAAAGATACACTCACGCGAGAATCAGGAGAATAATCCTCAATTCATTCTTGGGTGTTACAAACGATGATATATCGTCACTGCCTCCGTATATAAGGGTAATAGGCTTAAACGACAACGGCAGACTGATGCTGAAAGAAATGAAAAAGAAATTTTTCTTTCCGATAGTTATGAAGTACAGCGATATTCAGTATCTTGACGATTACGCAAAGAGAATATTCGCTCTTGAGTCAACGGGGACGGATTTGTATAATCTGTCGCTTCCACGGAGAAGACCCTGCGGCACGGAGATGACGGACGAGGTAGTGTATGTTCCGTCGGAAAGCAAATAATTAAAGAAAAAATATAAATGTAAAGAGGTGATATATATTGGCGATAGACCGAAAAAGAGCGGAGCAGATTGTTAAGGAATACTATGACGATATATATTACTTCTGTTGTCTGAAGCTTCAGGATAAGGAGGAAGCGAGAGATATTACACAGGAAGTTTTTCTGCTGTTTTTTGAAAAGCTGAAAACTCTTGATGACGATAAGCTGAAGGCATGGCTTTATTCCGTTTCCCGGAACAAAATTAACGATAAATTCAGAGAGCGGAAAAAGGAGCAGAAAATCATTTCCATTGACGATGACAACGGACATAATATTTTTAACAGAACGGAATACAGCTATAAAATAAGCGACGAAGATTTTGAGGAAGATGCGAAAACAGACTGGGACAAATACGATGAAGCAGAAAAAAAGATATTAAGCATACTGACAAAAGAGGAGAGGGAGCTGTTTTTCAGAGTATTTGTAAAAAGAGAGAAAAAGGAAGCAATGGCTGATGAGATGAACATCACCGAAAATAATTTATATACGAAAATATACAGACTCAGAAAAAAGATACGAAAATATATGGGGTACATGGCTTTATTTGTAAATATTCTTATATTTAAAATAAATTTTTAAAAAATTTGAAAAATTCTAAAAAAATTCGGAAAATAGTGTGAGATTTTAAAACTTATTACATATATATATGTAAGGTGTAATTTTATCCGGTTTGGAAGAAAGGAGTTGTTTTTTCATGGGCGTTAATAATAACGAAGATTTACAGAAATCTTTAACAGGCAAATTGCAGGCGGTTATTGATACTGAGCTTTCAAAGCCTTTTGAAGAAACCGACTCCGATGTAATAGACGCCTGCGTGGACTGCTTAAAAAACCTTTGCGGCAGTGATTATGAGCTGTCGGAGCAGGAAAAGGATGTTCAGATAAAAGATATTTTAAGCAAAGCCGGAAAAGACAGCGGAAAAGGCATAGACGCAAAAAAGCGCAGAATCAGTAAAAAATCAATCCTGGCGGCGGTAATCGCAGCACTGCTTATGTGGGCGCTGTTGATATTTACAATATCAGGCGGTTCCGATTTTATATCCTATGTATTTAAGGACGAGATGGAGGAATATTTCAATTCGGGAGAAAAAGAGCCTGTAAGCTACATTGCAGGAAATTATGAATTAATATTAGACGGCGGTTCTGTATATTATGACACTTTGGAGGAATTTTTTGAAGAGGAAAACGCAGATGTTTTGTATCCGGGAAAAACACCTGATGATATAAAAATTATCGGTGTATTGTGCAGTGAATCGGGAGGCAGACGCAGCATACAATTTGTCTCCAACAGTGTGGAAACAACTTTTCGGGTTGATATAAACGGCACGGTTGTGCCTCAGATGAAAGAAGCCGCAGCGCAAACCCGGGAAATGTACGGAGTTACCGTATATTTCTTCGATATGGAAAATACGGGTCTGTTTTATTGCACTTTTGAATATAACGGCAGCTGTTACACGCTGCAGGCAGAAAATGAACAGGATTTCCGGCTGATACTTGAAAATTTAAAAGGGTGGTAAAAATGAGAATTAAAAGAATTTTTGCGGTAATGTTAGCTATGTTGATGATTTTTATGTCAGGAGCCTTTTCCGTTTTTGCAGATAACGGTGAGGAGTCTGAAGCGGAGCATAATGAGGGAGAAGTAACCTTTATTTTCTCAAATGATACTCCTGAAGCCGTAAAGAACTCAATAATAGCGTGGCACACCGGCGGCGACCAGGGTATAGCTACATACAATATTTTATGTGACTTATTCGGTCATAAAGAAGAAGATTATTATTACAGCACCATAATACATAAGGATAGAGCTACACAGCCCCGCTGCCTTAAAAATCAATACAAAGCCGTACATTGCTCCCGCTGTGAATCAACTTTAAGCGCGCAGCTTTTGTCGGCTACATATATATACTGCTGTTCTTAAGCATTGTTTGAGGTTAAGGTGCGGTAATACAATATAAAATAATGCAATCAATGCAATATTGCAAAAAAAGTTGAAAAACACAATATTAACAGTTATAATATAGTCATATAGTATCAGCTGTAAAGAAAACCTCTCAGACAAAAGGAATGACTTTCTGTCTGAGGGGTTAAATTGCAAAAAAATTGAACGGAGAGCTAAAATGAGGGACAGCGTTTTTGTTTTTAAGAATATGCCTGTGCGCAGAGCTGTAATTTCACTTGCTGTGCCTACGGTAATCAGCCAGATTATAACGGTTATTTATAATATGGCAGACACATTTTTTATAGGACAGCTTAACGATCCGGGACAGGTTGCAGCAACAACCGTTTCCATGCCTTTGTTTATAATACTTACTGCCCTTGCAAATTTATTCGGAATCGGCGGAGCAAGCAAAATTTCCTATTGTCTGGGGCAAGGGAAAATTGAAACGGCAAAAAAATGCGCTTCTTTTTGTTTTTTGGACATCTGCCGCCGTATCTTTTGTTTACGGCATAGGGGTTTATTTTCTCTGTCCGTTTCTTCTGCCTTTACTGGGAGCGGATAACGATACATACACATTTTGCAGACAGTATATTTTCTGGACTGTGGGTGCAGGTGCAGTGCCGACGGTTTTAAACGCGGAGCTGGGACATCTTGTACGCTCCGAGGGATATTCAAAGGAAGCAGGCTTCGGAATAGCCTTCGGAGGAGTTTTGAACATTCTGCTTGACCCGGTTTTTATATTTTTATTTAAAATGGAAATAGCCGGAGCCGCTTTGGCAACCATGCTTTCAAATTTATGCGCCGCAGTGTATTTTCTTATGTTCATTTACGGAAAAAGAAAAGCAAGCGTAATTAATATTAATCCTAAAAATTATTCCGTTAAGGAAAAAATACCCTTCGATGTGATTTTAGGAGGTCTTCCCGGTTTTATAATGATGCTGATGAGCTCTGTTTCCAACAGCGTCTTAAATAAGCTTATAGCCGGATATTCAACCTGCGCCGTTGCGGGAATGGGAATCGCTAAAAAAATAGATATGCTGGCGTTTGCTGTATCTCAGGGAATGACGCAGGGCACTTTGCCCCTTATCGGCTATAATTACGCCGCAGGAAATAAAAAACGCATGAATCAGTCGATTTTTACGGCTCTTGTTTACAGCTTTTCCGTTTCATGTGTTATAACGGTATTTTTGTTTTTGTTTGCGGGGATAATACCGAACATATTTATAAAAGACCCGGAAACCGTCGGCTTCGGACATACTTTTTTGAGGATAATATGTTTTGTCTGTCCCTCGTCGGCAATTAATTTTATGATAATAACAGTATTTCAGGCTACAAAAGAAAAGGTAAAGCCTCTTATTCTTTCTCTTTTGAGAAAAGGCACCATAGATGTGGTTTTAATGCTTCTGCTTAACAGAATATCGGGAATCATAGGGGTTGCCTGGGCGTCGCCTGCGGCAGACTGGACGGCGCTTGTTATATCTCTTTGCCTGTTTGTTCCGTATATTAAAAAGCTTAACGCAAAAGAGCTAAAACAGCCTGTATAAAAATATCTCCGAATTTTTTATTCGGAGAATTTTTTTGTTATTTTGATTATTTTGATTTAATCTGTTCTTTGACAATATGATAAATTGCCTTTGAGCCGTATTTAATGTATTTTCCCAGATTGCCGGAAAAGCCGGTCATTATGGGATTTTTAAGGCTGTTTTCATTAACATTGTCCTGTTTGGCTTTTTTAAACGAAATGTTGTCGCCGTAAAAAGGCGTTAAAATCGAATTTTCAGGTGAAACTGCCGCCGCGCCGTCGGAAAATGCCTTTATATCTTTTAAAATATCCTCCGATGGAGAGTCGCCGCTGAATCCGAAAATTCCCAGAAGCGCTGTTTCACAGACGCCGTTGTATGAAGGTGCTATTGATTTTCCCTGAACCGCTATAAGATTATATGCGTTTAAGACCTGACATTTTGAACGGCTGAAATGATGTCTTTGTCTGCCGTAATAAGTGCCCATCATATTCATTTTTACCTTGCCGTCCTTGTCTGTTCTCATGGGGCAATGAGCCATAGAGCCTGAAACCTGCCGTGAATTGGCAATAATTATGCCGTGTTCTCCGTCTGTAAGTCCGACCATTCCGCAGGTAAGCTGATGGTTAAAGGAGTCAAGAGTCTTGTTTTCAGGATCGCTTTCCTTAAATGATGCCGTCCTGAAAGAGGAAATGTCATCGGCAAAATTTCTTTTTACAACCTTTATATCGCCTTTAAGGGAGGGTGTAATCTGGAATGGGGCAGCTTGAATCCATTTCATATCGCTGTATCTGCCTAAAGCGGAATTTTCCGTGGAAATGGAGGTTGTTTCGGGAGTGTAGGGATATTTTACCGTAGTTTTTACGAATATTGCGTCTGATGAGGGAAAAGTGAAGAAGGTATAGGAATAATAACCGCTTTCTGTTTCTCCCGGCAGATGAATACCGCCTTTTATGTTTAAAGCCTGTACATTTCCGGAGCAGTCAGGATAGGACAGGACGCCTTTTCCGAAGGGATAATCCTTGCCGTCGTAGGTTATGTATTTTTGAAGGAAATCAAAGCCCCCTAACTTTTTTCCCTTATACTCAATATAACTTATATCGCCGTTTTTTGAAAAATACGCCTTAAAATTTTTTGTTTCAAGGCTGTTAAGCTTTTCCTTTTTGCCCTGATCTTCAAAGGACGCCTTAATATTATACTGCTTTCTGACTTTGCCGAAGCGCAGAAAAACAAAAACAGTTTTGCTTTCGTCTTCCGCATCAATGACGGCATACTCCTTTAAATCTTCCCCGGAAAGCTTTATTGAAGATACCGGATGCTCTGAATTTTGCAGGGAAAGCTGAAGACACTGAAAACCTGTGCCGTTTATATTAAAAACGGTAATGTTATCTGATTTCGGCAATGCGTTTTTTTCCTTTTCGATTATTTTTGCCGCTAGCTCGTCGGCCTTTCTTTCTCTCTGAATATTAAGAACGGGAGTTGCAAGTCCGAAATGTGTTGTTGACAGCAACAGTATTCTGTCGTTAAATGAGGGAGCTGCGCTTTCATCTTCCGAAACAGCACGGGACATAAGCCTTGAGCGGTCAACGGCAGTCCATATTTTTCTGTTATAGGGCTTTTCCGCCCATGAGGCGTAGCCTGTGAAATTTCCGTCGGCAGTGTCCTGAGTAAAGTTTATTTTGCCTACAGGCCCGTGATTCTTCAAGTAGCCGCCCACCGTATCGAAGACAACATAGGGCATGTCGGCAATTTCTTTAATAAGACCGTGTATGCCGTCTGTGTTTGCAATTTTATTTTTAACTAAGGGCAGGGACATTGTTTCCCAGAAAATCGCGTCGGCGTCCATGTTTATAAAAATAAGAACATCTCTGCTGATTTCACCTGTTTCCTGCTGACGCCTTAAATCTTTTACCCAGCTTCGCAGACAGCCTGCGTCGCACACATCGGCGTTTGAATAAGTAGGCACAATGGTTATGCTTTCGCCTTTGTAAGTGTATTCAACCGGGTTAAAAGCTTCCTCATCGGACAAAGGCGGTATAATCGTTCTGAAAGCGTCAAAGGGCACGCAGGAATAGTAAAGACATAAAGCCTTTATTCCCAGCTTTTTGTATACGCTAACCTGAGACGGCGTAAACATAACCTCCTGAGGTCTTACGATATCCTCGCATTTTCCGAAAATATCAATAAGTCCTGAGCCCTGAGAATTTGTTCTTGCAAGATTGATTGAAGCTTCAAGCTCTTTATCCGTCATTGCTGAAAGAGCGCCGTTGTTATAGCCCATAATAATGTTTTCATCGCCGTTTTCCCTGACTCTTCTCTTCATGGATTCGATTATATCGGGAGCGTATTCGGGAAGAATTTTTTCAAGGGAAAAGAAATTTTCCGTGTCCCAGGTTGCCTTTGCCGGAACGCCGTTTTTGTTGAAGTCGTCAAGCACGCTTATAATATGGCGTATAATTCTTATATCGGAGCCGAAGCCCAGATTATCGTTTGTGTCGCCTCTGTATGAGTGGTAGCAGTTTACATGAAACCCGAATGCAACGTGAATTTTATGGTTCATTTCTGTTCTCCTATTTTAGATTTGATTTCTTCCAGTTTTGAGCGTGAAAGCTTGTATCCGAAGGTGAGAATAAGGAACATAAGAGTAAGAATGATTGCCGGAACAAGAGTTGAAATGTCGTAAAGCTTTGCGGAAACCTCTGCGGACTGTCCTATATCGGTGGCGTTAACATCGTAGCCTATGGCGAGAAGAACAGCGGAGGAGCCTGCTCCCGCAAGGGTATGTCCGATTTTTCTTGTAAAGGAGTAAACGGCGTAGCTTGTGCCTTCTTCCCGTCTGCCTGAAATATACTGATGATAGTCGATAACATCCATAACCAAAGCCCAGACCTCAAGGAGAATAAATGTCTGACCTGCACCGCTGAAGAAAAGGAGAAGCAGGAAAATGTAGGGATTGCTTACAAGCGGAGAAAATCCGATAAGGTACATAATGATATTTATCACCGCCGAGAAAAGAAGTCCGGCACAGCAAAGTTCTTTTTTTCCGAATTTTTTAACAAGACGGGACATAAAGGGCAGGAACATTGCCATGGGGAGATAGGTAAACACGGTAACAAGGCTGTAAAGCTCCGGTCTTCCGTAAAAGTTTTTAAGGAGATAGTTATATGTTGTCTGGGTATACATCTGGAAAGCGATTAACAGCATTGAGACGATACACAGTGAAATAAAAGGCCTGTTTTTAATGAGAGCTTTAACGGCTTTAATAAGTGAATATTTTTGCTGCTGCTGAGCTGTGGAAACGGTAATTCTTTCCTTTGTCATTTTAAAGTGACCGAAAAAGCCCACTAATGAAAGAAACGCCAGACAGGCAACGGCAATGGTGAGCTTATTTGAGTCAAGGACTTTTTCTCCTGCGGCTGAAACTGAATAGACGAGCATAGGCAGAATAATCTGAGCGGGAAGCCCTCCCAGACCGGCTCCTACCGAACGCCACATGGAAAGGGAAGAGCGCTCCATATCGTCGTCGGTAATAGTTGAGGCAAGAGAACCGTAGGGGATGTTTGTACCGGTATACATCATGCCGAAGAAAATGTATGTAACATAGGCGTAAATAAGGTATTGATTTGTAGTAAGACCGGGAATTTTAACAAACATCAGCACCATTGACAATGCAAACGGGAAAGAGGCTCCGTAAATGTAAGGACGAAATCTGCCGTATTTGGTCGGCTTTCTTGAGTCTACAAAAGCGCCCCACATAGGGTCGTTGACAGCGTCCCAGATTCTGGCAACAAGCATAAGAACCGTAATCTGCTGAAGAGGAATATGAAGAGAGTCGGTATAGAACATCTGAAGGAAAGAGGAAACAAGGGCAAAGCCTAAGCATCCTGCGAAATCACCCAGAGCATAGCCGAAGCTATCTTTAAATTTAATGCCGTGGGTTGCTGTAATTTCTGCCATAAAAATCTCCCTTTATGATAAATTTATTATAAATAATATACAATTTTCATTTAATAAAGTCAATAAAAAGGGACTATAAAAAAATTAATTAATTGTAAAAAAACTTTGGGAAAAGGCAGAAAAAGTTAACAAACTATTATTTTTCCAATAAATTCATAAAGCTTATTGATTTCCGATATTTATTACATTATAATCAAAATTAATATAAGAAAACGATTGAATTTACGGAGGAAGAAACATGGGCAGATTTTTTAATAAATGCGTGCGTTATTTTGCGGCGAAATTCGACGGAAACGGACTTGCGCAGGAGTCGAATCAGTCTGAAATAACCGGAAAGCTTGTTTTTCCGGAAATAGCAGACGCTGCAAGACAGATGGCTGAAGAGGGCATAGTAATGCTTAAAAACATAAACGGCACACTGCCTGTAAAGGAAAATGATGTAGCGGCAGTATTCGGAAGAACGGCTGTTGATTATTTTACGGTAGGCTACGGCAGCGGCGGAGATGTAGTGGCTCCTTATAAAATCGGACTGATGGAAGGACTTGAAAATTCAAATATAAAGGTAAACAGGGAGCTTGCCGATATATACGCAAAATGGTGCGGAAAGCCGAGAAATGTGCCTGATGAGGGATACTGGGGACATTGGCCCATGTGTTTTCCGGAGATGCCTCTCAAGGAAGCTGTTGTGGAAAAGGCGTCAAAGGAAAGCAGCATAGCTCTTGTTGTAATAGGCAGAGCGGCAGGAGAGGACAGGGAGAACCTCCTTAAAAAAGGCAGCTACTACTTAACTGACAAAGAAAAAGATATGCTTTATAAGGTTACGAAGTATTTTAAAAGAGTATGCGTGATACTTGACTGCGGCAATGTAATAGACATGAGCTGGACCGTGGAGTTCGGCGATAAAATCGGGGCTGTATTGTACGCCTGGCAGGGAGGAATGGAAAGCGGAAACGCTCTTGCAGAAATACTTGCCGGCAAAAAGAGCCCCAGCGGAAAGCTTGCTGATACAATAGCCGTAAATTATGAAGCGTACCCGTCAAGCGGCGACTTCGGAAACAAGGAGTATAATAACTATACGGAGGATATTTACGTAGGCTACCGTTACTTTGAAACCTTTAAAAAGGAAGATGTTTTGTATCCTTTCGGCTTCGGAATGTCATATACGACATTTGAGATAAAGGGAGAAGGAAAAGAGGAAGACGGAAAAATTTCTCTTAAAGTAAAAGTAAAAAACACGGGAGAATATGAAGGCAAGGAGGTAGTTCAGGTTTATTTAAGACTGCCTCAGGGAAAGCTGGGGAATCCGGAAAAGGTGCTGGCAGCCTTTGATAAAACGGAGCTTTTAAAGCCTCAGCAGGAGCAGGAGCTTGAGTTAAGCTTTGATTTAAGGAAATTTGCTCCGTACGATGACAGCGGAATAACAGGCAATGAAAGCTGTTATGTTCTTGAGGCGGGTGCATATAAGGTTGATTTGGGAACAAGCTCAAGAGACACACAAACGGTACTTGCCTTTGAAAGGAATAAAACCGAATCTGTTGAAAAGCTCAGTCAGGTAATGGCTGTTAAGTCAGAAAATGCGTTTAAGCGAATAAAGAATGTAAAGGGAAAAGCCGAATATGAAAGCGTTCCCACAGTAAAAACAGATTTAAAGGACATAATTTTAAGCCGTCTGCCGGAGGATTTTCCTATAGCCAAGGAAGAGTTTAAATTTGATGAAGTGTTAAACGGAAAATATACGGCGAAGGAGTTTGTATCTCTTCTTACAAAGGAAGAGCTTGATGAAATTACCCACGGACAGGGCAAAATGGATTCAAACTACGGAGTAAGCGGAAATGCGGGAGCCTTCGGCGGCGTAACGGAAAAGCTCAGAAAAAGAGGACTTCCGGCTGTGATAACCACCGACGGACCTTCGGGAATAAGAATAAGAAGAACCGTAAGCCTTCTGCCCTGCGGAACAGCGCTGGCGTCAGCCTTTAATACAAAGGGCGTATACGAGCTTTACAGGCTTGTTGGAAAAGAAATGCGTCATTTCGGTTCCGATATGCTGCTGGCGCCGGGAATGAATATACACAGGAACCCGTTATGCGGAAGAAATTTCGAGTATTTTTCGGAAGATCCTCTTCTTACGGGAAAAACGGCTGCGGCAGTAATATCCGGACTGCAAAGTCAGGGAGTGTCGGCCTGCCCGAAGCATTTTGCCTGCAACAATCAGGAGATAAACAGAAATTACAACGATTCCAGAGTCAGCGAAAGAGCCTTGAGAGAGATATATTTAAAAGGCTTCCGGATTGCGGTTGAGGACGCGGATCCCTGGTCCATAATGACAAGCTACAATAAGATAAACGGAGTATGGAACCATTATAACTATGAGCTTGCCACAACGGTATTAAGAGACGAGTGGGGATATAAGGGAGTAGTTATAACAGACTGGTGGATGAGAGAGGGAGCGTCTCCGGAGTTTCCGAATATCAGAAACGACGCTTATAGAGTAAGAGCGCAGGTTGACGTATTGATGCCGGGAGAAATCATAAGGAACAAGGAAGCGGAAAGAACTCTTGTGCCATCCCTTAAAGACCCTGACGGAGTTACAATGGGAGAAGCACAGAGAAGCGCTTTAAATGTAGTAAACTTTATAATTAAGCTTTCTGAGAGCAGAAAAAGTCAGAATCAGTAATCATTAAAGAAAATCCACCGTAAATATGCTTACGGTGGGTTTTAAGCATAAAAGACTGAAAATCAAATTAAATAAAAATTACGGAAAAGGAGAAGGCTATGGCAAAATTACTTTATCAGGGACACGGAAGCCTGAGAATGACAACAGACGGCGGCAAAGTTATTTATATTGACCCTTTTGCCGGTGATGGGTATGAAAAAGGCGCAGATTTAATTATTGTAACTCATCAGCATCACGACCATAATCGCATTGATCTGCCACCAAAAAATCCCGGCTGTGTGATTTTTCAAAGCTTTGACGGGTTAAAAAACGGAAAATATGAAACGCTTAACCTTGATTTTGCAGTTGTAGAGGCAGTGGAAGCGTATAATCATCACCACAAAAGGGAAGAATGTGTGGGTTATATTGTAACGGCTGACGGTGTTTCAGTGTATTTTGCGGGAGATACGGGAGAAACTCAGGAAATGCAGCGGCTTGCAGAAAGAAAGCTTGACTATGCTGTTCTGCCTATGGATTATACCTATACAATGGACATTCCGGAAACAATTCGCTGTGCGGAAATAATCAGGGCAAAGCATACGATTCCTGTTCATATGTGTCCCGGAAAATTATTTGATGAAAGCAGAGCGAAAAAATTCACGGCGCCGGGAGCGTTAATAGTCAAACCGGGGGAAACAATTGAATTGAAGAAATAACGGGACTGAGCTATAGACAATTGTTATGACTATGTATTTAATATAACTATTTGCTATTTTATAAAATATGATTTATAATTAGTGTGCATAGGAGGGATAACAATGAAGCAAACAGCAGGAAGAAACGGACTGGGAGATTTAGCGCCTAAATTTGCGGAGCTTAACGATGATGTGCTGTTCGGAGAGGTATGGTCAAGAACAGATAAGCTTTCTCTGCGTGACAGGACGATAATAACCGTAACAGCCCTCGTTTCAAAGGGAATAACGGACAATTCATTAAAGTATCACATACAAAACGCAAAAAACCATGGGGTAACAAAAATCGAAATGGTTGAAATAATTACTCATATTGCGTTTTATGCAGGCTGGCCGAACGCCTGGGCAGTATTTCCCATGGTAAGGGAGATTTATGCCGATGAAAATATTGAAAACGGGGAATCTCTTTTCGGAAAAGGCGAGCCGAATACGGCGTTTGCTGAATTTTTCACGGGAAACAGCTATTTAAAGCCCTTGAATGTAAAAGGCGTTGGAGTTTATAATGTTACCTTTGAGCCGAAATGCCGCAACAACTGGCATATTCATCATAAAGGCGGACAGATACTTTTGTGCACCGACGGAGAGGGCCGGTATCAGGAATGGGGACAGAAGGCAAGGAAGCTTATGCCCGGAGATGTTGTATATATAGCTCCCGAGGTCAAGCACTGGCACGGAGCAGGAGCCGACGAATGGTTTACGCATATTGCAATAGAGATACCGGCGGAGAACGCTTCAAACGAATGGCTTGAAGCTGTCAGCGACGAACAGTATAACAACTTGTAATAATAAAAGGAGAGATAGTAATGTTAGGCAATTTTACTTACTGCAATCCCACAAAGCTTTACTTCGGCAATGATGCTTTAAAGGGTCTAAAAGAAGAACTGCCCAAATACGGCAAAAATGTATTGCTTGTATACGGCGGAGGCTCAATAAAGAAGAACGGAATATATGACGACATTGTTAAAATTTTAAAGGACTGCGGCAAGGAGATTTTCGAGGACGGAGGAGTAATGCCCAATCCTACCGTTGAAAAGCTTTACGAGGGCGTGGAGAGAGCGAAAAAGGGAAACGTTGACTTAATACTTGCAGTAGGCGGAGGTTCTGTATGCGATTACGCCAAGGCAGTTTCGGTATCTGTTTTCTGCAATGAGGACCCGTGGGATAAATATTATCTCCGCATGGAGGATGTTGACAATAAAATCATTCCGGTAGGCTGTGTTCTTACAATGGTGGGAACAGGTTCGGAAATGAACGGCGGCTCCGTAATCACCAACCATGAGCAGAAATTAAAAATCGGTCATGTTTTCGGGGATAACGTAATGCCGAAATTCGCTGTTTTAAATCCGGAATACACCTTTACTCTTCCCGAAAAGCAAATGGTGGCAGGCTTTTTTGATATAATGAGCCATATACTTGAGCAGTATTTTTCCGGAGAGGACGACAACACCTCGGACTATGTAATGGAGGGACTTTTAAAATCTCTTATACACAGCGCGAGAATCGCCGTAAAGAATCCCAAAGACTATGAAGCCAGAAGCAATATTATGTGGACAGCCACATGGGCGCTTAACACCTTTGTGGCAAAGGGAAAGACTACTGACTGGGAAGTACACATGATAGGTCAGGCGATAGGCGCTCACACTGACGCGACACACGGCATGACCCTTGCGGCAGTTTCAATTCCCTATTATAAATTTATTATGCCCTACGGCTTGCAGAAATTTAAGAGATACGCCGTAAACGTATGGAATGTAAATCCCGAGAACAAAACCGATGAGGAAACGGCTCTGGAAGGCCTGAAGGAAATGGAAAAATTCATGAGGGAAATAGGCCTTGTAATGAATATAAAGGATTTGGGGGTTACTGAGAATATGCTTGAGGGCGTAGCCGACAGCACTCTTATAATGGAGGGCGGCTATAAGGTCCTGACACATGATGACGTAGTGGAAATCCTTAAAGCGTCAATGTAAAATAACGGCTCTGTTTTATGGTAAAACGATATAAAAATTAAATATGGAAATTGCGGATGTAAGCTGCAATTTAAGTATAATACAGACGGGCAGGGTATTTTGTACCCTGCCCGTCAGGCTGTTTTATAAATACGGCTTGAAATCCGTTTTTCAGATTTTGATTTTCCGTGAATAATCTGAAAAGTGATTGCTTATGGCGGCGCTAATCGGCATAAAATTCCTTTAAATCGTCCAGCCGCAGCAAAGCCGGTTTTTGTCCGTAGGCAGCGCCGACATCAATATCAATCCATGTCCGTGTTTTGAGAATTTTTCCCGTATATTCCTTTCCGTATGATAAGGTGGGGGTGTGTCCGAATACGGTAATGATATTGTCGAAATATTCATCGGAAAGCTTCGGCCATGTCCACAGAAAATCATCGGCGGAATAGCAGTGCAGTTTTTTATTTCTGTCAAAGTGACCGAGCCCTGCATGAACAAGCAGAAAGTCTTTTCCTCCGGCACAAACCGTTTCATACAAAGGGGCGCCGCGAAGGTAATCCAGAATATATGACACTGTTTCCGGGGATGATTTGTTCAGCTCACGCAGTGTATTCAGCGTTACATCGCCGCCGTTTCGCATATAAGTATTTAAAATCGCCAGCTTTTCTGAGGTAATATTTTTCAGACTTTCATTTGTGATCTTCTCAAAAACAAAGGCACAGGATAAAAGCATTGCTTCGTGATTGCCCAGGATCAGCTGTGAATTCGACTGTTCTAAAAGCCGGCAGAGCATTTCAACGCCGCCGTCGCCGTTGCGGTCGATTACATCTCCCAGTATGTAAAGAAAATCATTGTCCGAAAATCCGGCTTTTTTAAGAAATTTTTTGAATTCCGCAAAAGGATAGCCGTGTAAATCAGATGTTACATACACCGACATTTGAACTACTCCCGAATTTTATTCTGTATTTGACCTATATAAAGCTTCAGTTTTGAGTGGTCTCAATCTTAAACTGCTGTGTTTTTCCGCATCCGGAGCATAAAAAGCTTCCGTTCAGAACGCCGCCGACAGCGTTGTCCGTACAGCTTCCGCTTTGAACCTTGCCGCAGCTTTCACATTTTTTTACATAAGTAAAACGGGGTGAACCATCCTGCTCTGTTACGACGGCTCCTGATATTGCCGAATGATAATATATAGGCTCAGGCTCAGGTTCGGGTTCAGGTTCGGGCTCGGGCTCAGGTTCATTTTGGGGTTCAGTATCAATGTTATAATTATTTGCGGCTGAATGCGTTTTTTCCTCAGTTACCAAAGGCGCCGTGCTTTCCAGGCTGTTTGAATTGCTTGCGGCAGTTGTGGTTTTTCCGTCGGATGGTGAATTGTTTTCGCACGCCGTAAGAGATACGAACAGCACCGCCGTAAGAATACAAATAAATTTTTTTATTATTCTTTTTGATTTCATAAAAATCAACCTCCTTTAAAAGTTGATTTTATTTTAGCACATATGCCGGGATAAAAAGGGGCTATAGCCGGATTTCTTTCTGCAAGTAATCTTTATAATGTTCCGGCCTGAATCCGCATCGAGCCGAAGGATGTCTGAGCCCATATACGGTAAGCTTCTTAGACAAATCCAAATCATCATTAGCTCTTTTGCCCGGTTTATAAATAAATTTATCTATCCAGTCTTTTTTACCGCCTGTGCTATCCACATAAAATCTAACCGATTTGTTTTCAGATAAAGTTTGTTCAGGCAGATTATTATATACAAGTCTGCTGAAGCACAAAACAATATCTATTCCGTTTTGATTTATAAATTCAAAAAGTTCTTCATTGTATTTATCTTTATTGTTCTCCACCAAAAGCTTTGCTCTGTCGGTTCTACTACCACAGTTGGATTCGTCGACATAATTTCCGAAATATACTTTGTTCCAAAATACTTCTTTTTCATTTGCTGAATATCCAAAGCACGCGGCAATTTTATCAAAAAATCTATAAGCTCGATCCTTCGGGTTGCGGAAATAATTTTTCACTACATTTTCTGTTGTATAGTTTATATCATACATTTCTGAGTGATGGTGTGATTCACCGAGAATCAAAATATTACAATTTTTTGAAAGGTCGTTTCCTTTAAAAACACCTTTATGCATAATCATTTCTCCTTTTAAATATAATATCGTATTAAAATCGAAAACAGGTTCTTATTAAGCTAAAGTTTACAATTTATTTACATTATGTTATGCTATAATTCTCCATTGCCTTTTTAATATCGTTTTTAACCTGCTCCGCCAGCGGCTCAGGCGACAGTATTTTTGTGTGCAGTGCATATTGCATAGCCCAGCGCCGCATGGCGGCAAAATTGACGCGTACCCGAACGCTTACTTCCTCGTCCGTTTCGTCAAAAAAGGTGACGCCGCCGCCGAACCAGTCGATAATATCATTAATCAGGTATTTTTTTGCACGGAAGGTCACAATGCCGCTTTCTCCCGTAAACATATATATATGCTCTGCCATATGCTTCGGCAGGTCAAATCCGTTTTCAAGTCCCCTGACCTTGTCCATCGGCTTTGCGGGTGTTTGCAGCAGTTTTATGTCGGTTATGCGGTCCAGACGGTAATTGGCAATGTTGTCGTATCTGTCATAATTGCAGATCAGATAGTACCGTCCGTTTGCCGCTGCGATTTGATATGGATTTACTGTATATTGGCGGATTCTGCCGCTGCCGTCCTTTCTCGGATGCAGCTTTTTATCAGTTCCGTAGCTGTTGTATGTGAAAGACACCTGACAGTGCCTGTCAATCGCTTCGTCCAGAATATCGATGGTGTAAAAAAGCTGCTGACTGTGCATGGACATATCCGGCATGGTTTGAATATGCCTGACCTTTGAACGGAAATAACGGTTGGACAGCCCTTCCAGCTTGCCGATAAGCTCCCTGCACTGGCTGTACGGAATGTGTTTTGAAAACAGCAGACTGTCAATGAGCAGCCGCAGCTCGCTGTCCGTGAAATCGCGAACAAGATAAAAATCCGATAAAATATAGCTTTCTTCCTGTTCGCCCGTCACTCTGTTCGGCGTCCTTCTTACATATTCGCTGTATTCAATGTCATATCCGAAATCAATCAGATTCATCAAATTCCGTTTTATTGCTTTTCGTTCAGCGATCATATCATACTCGTTTTTTAAAATATCCGCAATTTCTTTCTGGCTCAGACGATGATTTTCATCTGTATACTTCTTTAAAATATCCAGAATATTAATAATAAGCAGCTTTTTTGGCTGTGCGGTATACATATTCTCACCTCTATACAATTATATTATCATCATCTGCATTTTACAAGATGCGATGAGACAAAAAAGGTATATCAGTTGTGGTATTTGTTAAGTACAGCAGAAATGATGAAAAAGAAAGGATGTTTTTTATGAACGCATTTGACAGGATCATCGGTTATTCTTCTATAAAAAAGGATTTGCAGCAAATAAGCGATACGCTGAAAAACAGGGAGGCTTATGACATATTGGGCGTATCTGCGCCGAGAGGACTTCTGCTTTACGGGAAACCGGGAGTCGGTAAATCTTTAATGGCAAGAGCCGTCATACAGGACAGCGGGCGCAGGGTATTTTGCTGCCGCAAGGATTCTCCCAACGGAGATTTCGTCAAAAAAATAAAAACCACCTTTGAAAATGCAGTAGAAAATGCGCCGTCCATAGTCTATCTTGATGACATGGATAAATTCGCAAACGGAGACGAGCTGCATCCGGACGCGGAAGAATATGTCACGGTACAGTCGTGCATCGATGAGGCAAAGGATAAACAGATATTTGTCCTGGCAACGGTAAACAATATGAAAAGTCTTCCTTATTCACTTCGCAGAGCCGGACGGTTTGACCGAACAATTGAGGTAAATGCTCCCTGCGGAAAAGATGCCGAGGAAATAATAGCATATTACCTTAAATCCAAAAGCTGTGACGAAAGTATAGATCCTGCCGTTATCGCGAAAATAATGGACAGGTGCTCCTGCGCCGAGCTGGAGACGGTAATTAATGAAGCAGGCCTGTACGCCGGATATGAGCGTGCAGAATTCATCACCATGGAGCATTTTCTGAAAGCCTGCGTACGTACGATGTTCCATGCTTTTCCCGATGATGAAGCCGGCTTTGCTTATGAACAGGAATATTTTTCCGGTGCTCTTTCGGATCCTGAGAATATCGTTTCGCAGATTGCGTATCACGAGGCAGGGCACGCAGTAATATCCGAAGTGCTCTGTCCGGGAAGCGTAACGCTTATTTCAGCGTATAACGCGGACAGAAAGCAAGGCGGATTTACAAATTATTATAATGATAACAGAAAAACACCGCTTTACTGGGAAAAAAGCCGTATTATAAGTCATCTGGGAGGGTGCGCGGCCATAGAGCAGAAATTCGGAATTAACGATATCGGATGCAGTTCTGATTTGGATCAGGCTTTTAATATGACAAGATATTTAATCGTTGATATCGGCATCTGCGGTCTGCATCTTCATTCGACTGATTTCAATGACTCGCAGCGTCTGTTGTCAGCACAGGAAGAGGTGATTGCTGGTGAAGTAGAAAAATATTACCGCAAAGCAAAAGAAATTTTGTCAAAAAACCGGATATTTTTTGAAAAGCTTGCCGAGGCACTTGCGGAAAAGAAACTGCTGTCTGCCGTTGATGTGCAAAGAATAAAAAGCGAATGTCAGATCACAGCCGTTCCGGTGTGACAATTTACTTAAAATAAAATGCGGAAATCCTTGTATTCAAGGATTTCCGTGATTTTTTAAGGCTGACAGTTACTTTGTGCGGCTCGTGCCGCCGAAGCCTCGATTCAGTCTCATTTCTCACAGTCTGCCGCCGTGCGGAAATTTATAAACTGACTTTTATGCGCGCTGCGGCTCCGTTTGAAGCGGAGCCGTTTTTATTGTCCGTTATTTATTTTCCGCAGCCGCAGGAGCACTGAGGTCCTGAGAATTTGTCGTCATAATCGTCGGCGCACTGTTCGCTGGGGGGAAAGAATTCGCCTACGGGGAACTTGATTTTTCTGAAGGAATCGCAGGGGTCTTCCGTATCGCAGGAACATTCCTTGCAGGGCATACAGAAGTCGTATGCGGGAATAAGCATCTGAACATCCCGTTCAAGCTGAACGATAGTGAAAATGCCGATAGTAACTCTTACAGCCTTTTCGTCGCTCTGATGACAGAACTGACCGCTGAAGCGTCTTTTAACGCAGTGAGGTATGCCGCAGGAAATATCCCTTAAATTGTTGCAGCAGTCGCAGGGACGGCAGATTTTTGCGTCAAGGCACAAAGGCTCCGCAACCTGGATTTTGGCTCTGGGGTTGCTTGAAACTGCCGGAAGCTGTTCGTCGGCTTCATGCTCCGAATATTCGGAGGAAAAGATTTTGACATTGCCCTCACTGCCGTAAAGGATGCACTTTTTGGAAAATACCGTAAGACCGCAGACCGTTTCAGGGGGGCAGTTTGAGGAAGTGTAAACATCAAGAGTCACCGAGAAGAAAAATGTTAAGTCAACGGAGTAAAAGCCCCTGTTAAAGGGCACTTTTTCAACCTCGGAATAAACGTTAATAACCTCGCAGCATCTGCATCTGATGCTTGTGGCGTTGTCAATAACGCTTTGGGCGGCGTCGGTAAAGTAAACCCTCATGTCCGCAAGACAGTCTTTATCGGCGCAGGAATCGTAAACTCTCGATGTGTCAATGCAAACAGCCTCTTTAATTTTTTTGCATGAAACATCATGGTTGTCGCTCATAAAAAAATCCTCCTTAAAAGAATTGAAATCGTTAAACTTCAATATCATTTTATGGGAGGATAAAAATTGTGTTACATTAAATTTTACAATCTTGTTTTAACCGGAACGCCGCCCTTTTCCATTGACTCATCTGCGGCGAAAACAACAAGGTGACCTGTTACGGAATCGGAAAGAGAGGTGCAGGAAAAAGAGGTTTCCTCGTTTCTTACATATTTAATGAAGTCGGCAACGAGAGCGTGGTCGCCGCCGCCGTGTCCTATACCTGCGGAGCATCTGTCGGAAAGGTCAACGACTTTTTCGTCATGATCGCTGTCGGCGTGAGGGTTGATATATGAAACTGTAAACTTCTGCTCCTCAAAGCTTCCGTCGATTTCGCCTTTTGTTCCGATAATATGTATTGAACGCATGGAAAAAGCACTGCCGCCGGTAAGGTTATGACTGCCTGTGGCGCCGCTGCTGAATTTGATTATAACCGACTGGTGATCCGCAACGTTGTTGCCGCACTTAAATGCGCATCGGCCGTAGGGGCTTATGTTTTTAAGATATTCGTATTTTTCGTTATACGGAGCGTGGTGAAGCTCCGGCCATACATAAAAATCCCAGCAGCCGGGCATATCAAGATACATTCTTTTTGCGGATAAATTACAGGTGTCGGTTAACGGACAGTCAAGCAGGCATCTTTCTCCCGAATTTTCCGGAGCGTTTTCTTTTTTGAAGTACTGAAGGGAGCCTGTACTGCAGGCATAAACCGGCTTGACATTCCCCATAAGCCACATCATCATATCAATATCATGACAGCATTTTGCAAGAAGCATTGAGGTGCCGCTTTCGCCGGAGTTTGCCCATTTGCCTCTTACATAGGAGGTGGCGTAATGGTGATAGCTGACGTTTTCCGAAAGCTGTATGCTTAAAATATCTCCTATTTCCCCGGACATAAGAGTCTTTTTAATATTCTTGTAGAATTCGGAATATCTTAAAACATGACATACCATAACCTTGTTGCCGAATTTTTTTGCAGTGTTTACAAGCAGCCTCATTTCGTTCTTATTGACGGCAAAGGGCTTTTCAAGAAGCATATCGTATCCCAGCTCCAAAAGCGGCAGAGAAGTGACTACATGATATTTGTCCATAGTACCGTTTATAATAACGTCGGCAATTCTGCCTTTTTTCGCAAGCTCGTAGGAGTCGTAAAAACAGTTTTCCTTTGGAATGGAATATTTTTCGGCAGCTTCGGTGCGTCTTTCCTCGTCAGGCTCGGCGATTCCGACGATTTTAAGCTCGTCCGGATGCTCAAGAGAGTAGTCGGCGTAAATAATGGCTCTGTGACCGGCGCCTACAATTACGGCAGTAACAGGTTTTTTGCTCATAATATATCTTCCTTCCTTAAAAGAAGTTTTACAATTAAATGCAATCAGAATATTATCATAAAAGGCGGAATTAATCAATAGTTTGCAAAAAGAAATATAAATAAAACCGGCTGTTTGAAACAGCCGGCAAAAAATTATTTTTTAAATATTAGCCGAGTTCAGCAAAGTACTTGATTGTACGAACCATCTGGCTGGTGTAGCTGTTCTCGTTGTCGTACCAGGAAACAACCTGAACCTCATAGAGATCGTCGGCAATCTTAGCAACCATGGTCTGAGTAGCATCAAAGAGTGAGCCGTATCTCATACCGATAACATCGGAAGAAACGATGGGATCCTCGTTGTAGCCGAAGCTCTCGGAAGCGGCAGCCTTCATAGCAGCGTTGATGCCTTCCTTTGTGATATCTGCGCCCTTAACAACAGCGGTAAGGATAGTAGTTGAACCGGTTGTTACGGGAACACGCTGAGCGGAACCGATGAGCTTTCCGTTAAGCTCGGGGATAACAAGGCCGATAGCCTTTGCAGCGCCTGTTGAGTTGGGAACGATGTTTGCAGCGCCTGCTCTTGCTCTTCTCTTGTCGCCCTTTCTGTGAGGACCGTCAAGGATCATCTGGTCGCCTGTGTAAGCGTGGATAGTAGCCATGATACCGCTCTGGATGGGAGCGTAATCGTTAAGAGCCTTAGCCATGGGAGCGAGGCAGTTAGTTGTGCAGGAAGCAGCTGAAATGATTTTATCATCAGTTGTAAGAGTCTTCTCGTTTACGCTGTAAACGATAGTTTTAAGGTCGTTGCCTGCGGGAGCAGAAATAACAACTTTCTTAGCGCCTGCGTCGATGTGAGCCTGAGATTTCTCCTTTGAGCAGTAGAAACCAGTGCACTCAAGAACAACGTCAACGCCGATTTCGCCCCAGGGAAGATCTTTAGCGTCTTTGATAGCGTAGATGGTGATTTTTTTGCCGTCAACAGTGATTGAATCCTCACCGGCTTCAACAGTGTGAAGGTTTTCACCGATCTTTCCGCAGTAACCGCCCTGAGCGGTGTCATATTTCAGAAGATTAGCAAGCATAGCAGGATCTGTAAGGTCGTTGATAGCAACAACGTCATAACCTTCTGCGCCGAACATCTGTCTGAAAGCGAGACGGCCGATTCTTCCGAATCCGTTAATAGCAACTTTAACTGACATTTAAATTTCCTCCAATTTTTAACATGACAAAAGTCATAAATATTTTTGCTTTTATATTTTATCTCGATTTCTAATAATATTCAAGTGTTTTGTTAAAATTTTAACCGGATTTAATAATATTTGTTTAAGTCCTACAAAAACTACAATATGATTAACTGAAAACAAATGAAAATTTTCACAATAAGGGGAGAAAGTGTTGGAGAGGAAAGAAGAAGAATATACAAGGGAGAGGCTTCAGAGGGTGTTTTTAACGGAGAGGGATGTTTCGGAAGCCTGTAAAAAGGCGAAGGAGCTTTTAATCGGCAGAATGGAAAAAGGAACTGCCGGAGTAAAGTACAGATGCAGGGCAGGTGAAATGACAGAGGAAATTTTATTTTCTGCGTCAATGCTTTTAAAAGAGGCAGGATACGGGTTTGATTATGAAAGCAGTCTTTCCGGCAGTGAAATATCCTGCTGTCCGGAATATTTAAGCGCAGCGATTCTTGAGCTTATTTATTCCAGCGTCGGATACAGGGGAATTAATATAAGAGCTTTTGAAAACAGCGGATATATGATAATCTGCTCAGGAAAAGAATGTCCGGCGGGATTTTTAAAAAATGTGGCAGCTCTTCATGAGGGAGGGGTTTTTCATATTGACGGAGAAGGCGGGAAAAGGAAAACGGCGCTGTATATTAAAAAAAACAGCGCCGAGGGCTTACCTGTATATATTCATTATGACTTTACCGACCATATTTTAAGCAGAACATCTCCCGTTAAAATATGGCTGTGGGATATTATAAAAAGTTAACTACATTCTGAGGATTACCCATTATAAAAGCTTTTATGTTGGATTCAAAAATTCCCAGAAGTCTCTGTCTTGTTTCAAAAGCCGCCCATGCGATATGAGGAGTAATAAAGCAGTTTTCAGCGGTTAAAAGGGGATTGTCTTTTTTCGGGGGCTCCGTTGAAAGCACGTCAAGACCTGCTCCTCCAAGCTTTCCCGAGTTAAGAGCCTCTGCCACATCCTTTTCGTTAAGCACCGGGCCTCTGGAGGTGTTGATTAAAAATGCTCCGTCTTTCATTTTTGATATAAAATCATTGTTGACAATGCCTGTTGTTTCAGGGGTTAACGGACAGTGGAAAGATACGGCGTCGGCAGATGACAGCATATCGTCAAGGGAAATAAATTTTACGAAATCCGGATAATGCTTGTGAATTCTGGGAGTATAGGCAACAACATTCATTCCGAAGGCTTTGGCTCTTACAGCTACGGCGTTTCCTATTCTGCCGAAGCCGAAAATTCCAAGGGTTTTTCCGTAAAGCTCGGAGATGGGAGCTTTCCAGTAGCAGAAATCAAGACTGTCAGACCATTCGCCGCTTTTTACCGACCGGGTATGCAGTCCGACATTAACGCTGAGCTCAAGGAGAAATGCCATAACAAGCTGGGCAACCGCTTCCGTGGAGTATGAGGGAATATTTGAAACAGGTATGCCTTTTTCTTTAAGGTAATCGCAGTCGGCGATGTTGTAGCCCGTTGAGAGAAGCGCCACGAATTTAAGCTTAGGAAGCCTGTCGATAACTTCTTTTGTAACAGGCGTTTTGTTTGTTACCAGAATATCGGCGTCCTTTGCTCTTTCAACAATTTTGTCAGCCGGAGTTCTGTCATAGATTTCAGCTTCGCCGTATTTATTAAGGAAATCCCAGGACAAATCACCGGGGTTTGTCGTATAACCGTCAAGAATAACTATTTTCAAAATAAAATCACCCTTCAGAATTATTTTCTTTAAAATATTATAGCATAAGCCCTTGCAGTTTTTCAATTTATTTGGTAAAATAATTATAATTGTTTTGGAATACACCGATAAAATTTTTGTCGGGGTTTAAATCAGGCATGATCGGTGATATTTTGTGAGTAAAGAAAAAATTGTGCGCAGGCTGTTGTTTTTTGCTTCCATGGTCTGCTTTACGGTAGCCGCACTGCTTATAATATGGTCGTTTATATCTAAGATACATTATCTTGAGGAAAAATATCAGGAATATATAATATGGCTCACGGAGCTTGAATACAATGTGGCTTCAATAGACAATCTGTGGCTTTTGATACTTGTAATTTTTCTGCTGTATTTTGTAAAAACAGCCTTTCCGTTATACCCGATTTCAATTATCTGCGTTGCAACGGCAATGGTTTTTAAGATACCGGCGGCGTTTTTAATCAATATTCTGGGAATGATACTGCTGTTTTCCGTGAAATATGTTATGGGGACGAATACCGGCGGCGGCAACGCTCAGAAGCTTATAAGGAAAAGCCAGATAGCAAGAAGCCTTATTGAAAGCGAGGGACAGGGGAATCCCTGGGTGCTGTTTATTTTCAGGCTTCTGCCCAGCTTCCCGGTAAATTCCGTAAGCCAGCTTTACGGAGCCATGGAATTTCCCTTTATAAAGTATTTATTGATATCCACGGCAGGCTATCTTCCTAAAATGGCATTTTACATTATAATCGGCAGAAACGTATCAAATCCGTTTTCGCTTAAATTTTCAATACCTCTTATACTGCTCGCCTTGTTATCGGGAATAACACTGTTAATGATGAGAGCGGCATGGGATGCGATAGATAAAATAAAAGAACACAAGCAGGGAGAATGACAAATGTCCAAAGAATCAGCAATCAGTAAAATTTATTCAGGCCAGTATGACGAGATAATGAGTAAGATATATTTTACTCCGGAAGAGGTAGAAAAGCAGAAGGAGAGATATGTTAAAATCGCCGAGCTTTTCTGCTCCCTTTACAATCCGGACAGAGAGATAAGATTTTTCTCTGCTCCCGGAAGAACCGAGGTATGCGGCAATCATACGGATCATAACAGAGGCAAGGTTATGGCGGCGGCAATTAATCTTGACGCTGTTGCGGCGGCGGCAGTAAACGATGAAAATATTGTAAGGGTTAAGTCTGCCGAGTATGATAAAATTGATATAATCGATGTAACCGACCTTGAGCCTCATCAGGAGGAATACGGCAAGTCAAAGGGACTTATAAGAGGCGTGTGCGCAGGCTTCAAAAACAGAGGCTATAATGTAGGAGGCTTTGATGCCGCCACAATGACTCAGGTACTGTCAGGTTCGGGACTTTCGTCCTCTGCGGCATTTGAGGTGCTTGTGGGAACCGTAATGAACTATCTTTACAATGACGGAAAAGTGTCCGCCGTCGAGATAGCTCAGATCGCTCAGTACGCCGAAAATGTATTTTTCGATAAGCCCTGCGGACTTATGGATCAGATGGCTTGTTCTGTAGGAAGCTTTGTAAAAATTGATTTCGCTGATAACGAAAAGCCCGTAATCGAGCCTGTCGAGTTTGATTTTTCCTCATGCGGACACAAGCTTTGCATCGTTGACACAAGAGCTGATCATGCGGATTTAACAGATGAATACGCAGCTATCAGGATAGAAATGGAAAAGGCGGCGTCCTGCTTCGGAAAGTCAGCGTTGAGAGAGGTAAGCGAAGAAGAGTTTGTTAAGAATCTTCCCACGGTAAGAGAGAAAGCCGGAGACAGATGCCTGCTCAGAGGACTTCATTTCTACGGAGAAAACAACAGAGTAACAAAGGCCGCTGCGGCTCTTGAAAAGGGCAATTTTGAAGAATTTAAGAGCATAATAACGGAAAGCGGCTTTTCTTCATATATGTATAATCAAAATGTTTTCTCTGCAAAACAGCCCTTGTCCCAGCCTGTTTCGGTAGCGCTTGCCATAAGCGATTACATATTGAGAGGCAAGGGAGCGTGGCGTGTACACGGCGGCGGCTTTGCGGGAACTATTCAGGCGTTTGTTCCCAATGAGCTTCTTGATGAATACAAACAGGCGATAGAGTCCGTGTTCGGAAGCGGAGCCTGCTATGTTCTCAATATAAGACCCGTAGGCGGAACAGAGATTAAGTAATAAAAAACTTTACGGCGTGTTGCGTCAAGGCGTGACGCGCCTTTTTTAATGTTAAGGAAAACGGCGGTGAGAAAAATGCTGAACAGACATTATAAGGCTTTGGAGCTTGACAAGGTGCTGGAAATGCTGTCGGAGCTTACTTCCTGCGCGGACAGCAGGGAAATGGCTTTGAAGCTGGAGCCACAGACAGATTTTGCCACGGCAAAAAGCGAGCTGGCTAAAACTGAGGAAGCGTATATAATGCTTGCCAAATTCGGAGGGCCGTCCTTCGGTTCTGTTAAAAATGTAAACAATTCGGCGGCAAGAGCCGCAGCCGGAGGAGTGCTTACCCCAAGGGAGCTTCTTGATATAGGTGAGGATTTAAGAGTTATTAGATCCCTTTCCGAGTGGAGAGGCAATCAGTCCTATGACAAAAGCCTTTCAATAGATGTATATTTCGGGGGGCTCAGACCCAACAAATATTTTGAAACAAAAATATCCTCCGCGATAATATCCGAAGAGGAAATCGCCGACAACGCTTCTCCGGCTCTTGCGGATATAAGAAGAAAAATGCGTCAGCAGTCAATGAGAATCAGGGAAAAGCTTGACGGAATAATACGCTCCCAGACATATCAGAAATGTCTTCAGGACGCGATTGTCACCCAGAGAAACGGCAGATATGTAGTGCCCGTAAAAGCGGAGTTCAGAAGCCAGATAGCGGGCCTTGTGCACGACACCTCCTCAAGCGGCGCCACGGTGTTTGTGGAGCCAATGGGGGTAGTTGAGGCGAATAACGAAATACGGGTTTTAAAGGGCAAGGAGCAGGACGAAATCGAAAGAATATTAACGGAGCTTTCGGCGGAAGCGGGAAGCTATGCCGACGAGCTGAAATACAGCTATGAATGTGTGCTGGAGCTTAATTTAATATTCGCCAAGGCTCAGCTTGCGTATAAAATGAAAGCCGGTGTTCCTGTTCTCAATGAAGAGGGAGTAACCGTTCTGAAAAAAGCAAGGCACCCTCTTCTTGACGGAAAAAAGGTTGTTCCCGTGGATATTGAGCTGGGGACGGGCTTTGATACCCTTGTAATAACGGGACCCAACACCGGAGGAAAAACAGTATCCATAAAAACAATCGGACTGCTTACCTTAATGGCAATGTGCGGACTGATGATACCTGCGGGAGACGAAAGCCGTGTATGCGTATTCAAAAAGGTTTTCGCGGATATAGGCGACGAGCAGAGCATAGAGCAGTCGCTGTCCACATTTTCATCACACATGGTTAATATAGTTAATATTATAAAGGAAGCGGACAGCGAGAGCCTTGTGCTTATAGACGAGCTGGGAGCGGGAACGGACCCGGTTGAGGGAGCGGCTCTTGCCATGGCGATACTGGAAAAGTTAAATTCCTGCGGAGCAAAAATAGGAGCTACCACACACTATGCGGAGCTGAAAGCTTATGCCCTTCAGACGCCGGGAGTAGAAAACGGCAGCTGTGAATTTAATGTGGCTACATTAAAGCCCACATACAGACTGTTAATAGGAGTTCCGGGACGGTCAAACGCCTTTGCCATTTCCGAAAAGCTGGGAATAGGGGAGGATATAATAAACAGGGCGAAGGAGCTTGTATCCTCCGAAAACACAAGATTCGAGGATGTTGTTGATACACTGGAACAGCGCAGGCTGGAAATGGAGAAAGAAAAGGAAGCCGCAAGAGAGCTTCGGATAGAAAACGAAAATCTTAAAAAGCAGTCCGAAATAAAGCTTGCCAAAATCGAGGAGCAGGGCAGAAAGGAAATCGACCGTGCGAAATCGGAAGCGATGCGGCTTGTGGAAAATTCAAGACGGGAAGCAAACGCACTGATGGCGGAGATAGAAAAAATGAAAAAAGAGCTAAAATCCAAAAGCTCAAACGCCGACGCCTTAAACGAAATGCGCTCGAAGATAAGAAGAGGACTGGGAAGCGTAGACGCCGCTTCGGACCCCGTATTCGGAGTAAATGCGGAGGATGATGACTATCAACCGTCAAGACCTATTCAGCCGGGCGACAGCGTAAAAATAAAGGGTATGAGCAGTCAGGGCACAGTACTGTCCCTGGCCGATAAAAACGGCAGTGCGGAGATTCAGGTGGGCGGTCTGAAAATGAGGGTAAAAACCGAGGATTTGCGGCTTATTGAAAAAAAGGCTTCCCTGAAAAAAGACGCCGTTATGAGAAAATCCACCGAAAGCAGGCTTACTGCGGCGTCGGATACAAGATGCGATTTAAGAGGGCTTACGGTAGAGGAAGCCATAATGACCCTTGACTTGTTCCTTGACAGCATGGTGATGTCAGGACTGCCGGAGGTTACCATTATTCACGGAAAAGGCACGGGAGCCTTGAGAGCGGCGGTGCAGCAGCATTTAAAAAAGCATCCCCAGGTAAAATCTTACAGGCTGGGAACCTTCGGAGAGGGCGAAAACGGAGTAACCATAGCCACTTTAAAATAATTAAATCAGGTCGAAAAAATTACAATAAAGTATTGACAACTTCGGATTTATTTAGTATAATACCAAGCTGTAAACCAAAAAAACTTTACAGCTCCGAAGGTGAGAATAATGGCAAAAAATCTACAGATGATTATGCTGCTTGATTTTTACGGCGATATGCTTACGGAAAAACAGCGTGATTTTATTGATTTTTATTATAATGATGACTTATCCCTTGCCGAAATAGCTGAGAATGTAGGAATAACAAGGCAGGGCGTAAGAGACGCCATTAAAAGAGCGGAGAGCCAGCTGACAGAGATGGAAGAGCGGCTGGGCTTTGTAAAAAGGTTTGAGAAGGTAAACGCAGGTTTGGAAAAAATAAGCAAAAAGGCGTCCGTTATCAACGAGGAAAACCTTAAATGCGGCTTATCCAGGGAGATTAACGATTTGACGGTTGAAATCCAGTCCATCTGCGCCGAGCTTTCCGATCCGGAAGCAGTATAAGTTAAGAGGTAATCACATGGCATTTGAAGGACTTTCAGATAAACTTGAGGCGGCGTTTAAAAAGCTTAAGAACAAGGGCAGTCTTACCGAGGCTGATGTAAAGGAAGCCATGAGGGAAGTAAGACTGGCACTTCTTGAAGCAGACGTAAGCTACAAGGTCGCTAAAGATTTTACAAATTCGGTAACAGCCAAAGCCATAGGCGAAAAGGTAATGGAATCTCTTACGCCGGCTCAGATGGTAATTAAAATAGTAAACGAAGAGCTGACGGCTTTAATGGGAGGCACCCAGTCGAAGCTTGCAAGCGCTTCACATCCGCCTACAATAGTAATGATGTGCGGACTTCAGGGTTCAGGTAAAACAACCCACAGCGCGAAAATTACAAAAATGCTTAAAAAGCAGGGTCACAGACCTCTTTTGGTAGCCTGCGACGTATACAGACCCGCCGCCATAAAACAGCTGCAGGTGGTAGGTGAACAGGCGGGAGTTCCCGTGTTTGAAATGGGAAATACAAATCCCGTAACCATAGCCAAGGAAGCGGTAAAGCTTGCTAAGGACAAGGGCTATGACTATGTGTTCCTTGATACTGCCGGCCGTCTTCATATAGACGAGCAGCTTATGCAGGAGCTTAAAAACATCAAAACCGAAGTAAAGCCCCATGAAATACTCCTTGTAGTAGACGCCATGACGGGACAGGACGCGGTAAATGTAGCGTCAACCTTTAACGACGCACTGGGAATAGACGGACTTGTTTTAACAAAGCTTGACGGCGATACAAGAGGCGGTGCGGCGCTTTCCGCAAGAGCCATAACAGGAAAGCCCATAAAGTTTGTGGGTGTCGGTGAAAAGCTTGACGATCTGGATGTGTTCCACCCGGAGAGAATGGCGTCGAGAATACTGGGTATGGGGGATGTTTTGTCCCTTATAGAAAAGGCGGAGCAGACCCTTGATGAAAAAAAGGCTCTTGAGCTTGAGGAAAAGCTCAGAAGAAACAAATTCGATTTAAACGACCTTTTGTCACAGCTTGCGGAAGTTAAAAAGATGGGTTCCATGAAGGATATACTGTCGATGATACCCGGCGTAGGAAAGAAAATAAAGGACGCGGATATAGACGACAGACAGCTTGACAAGACGGCGGCAATCATATATTCAATGACTCCCAAGGAGAGAGAGAATCCCGATATAATAAATCCCTCAAGAAAGCGCAGAATTGCGGCAGGCTGCGGAATGCAGGTTGAGGATGTAAACAAGCTGTTAAGCCAGTACAGGCAGATGCAGAAAATGTTCAAGCAGATGACCGGCAAGGGCAGCAAAAAGAAAATGAGAAGAATGCAGGGAATGATGGGCGGCGGAGGCTTCCCGGGAATGCCCATGTAAAAATTTAATAAGGTTTCAGAACACACAAACAAAACTGTGTTTGGACATATAATAAAAAACAAATTCGGAGGTAAACTTAAAATGGCAGTAAAAATCAGACTTCGTCGTATGGGCGCAAAAAAGGCTCCGTTCTATCGTGTAGTAGTAGCGGATTCAAGATATCCCCGTGACGGCAGATTTATCGAGGAGATCGGATACTACAATCCTACAACAGAGCCTGCAACGGTAAAAATTGACGCAGAAGCGGCAAAGAAATGGATATCAAACGGCGCACAGCCTACTGATACAGTAAGAGATATTCTCAAGAAACAGGGAGTTATCGAAAAATAATATTAAACAGGAGGAAATAAAATGGAAGAATTACTTGTTTCAATTGCGAAGGGACTTGTTGACGATCCTTCAGCGGTAAACGTAACAACAGATCCCGAAAACGAAGAGGGAATCGTAGTATTCCACCTTCATGTAGCGGCAGACGACATGGGCAGAGTAATCGGCAAGCAGGGAAGAATTGCAAAGGCAATCAGAACTGTAATGCGCGCAACCGCAAACCGCAAGGACATGAAGATCCAGGTTGAAATCGACTGATAATCAGTAAAAAAGTTCAACCGCATTATATTAATAAAAAAAGGAAAACACATCTCTTTGTTAACACAAAAAGGTGTGTTTTTTATCTATTTTTTACTTGCAGATAATTTTATAATATGGTAATATTTATAAGTAAATGTTGAAAATTGAAGGTGAAAGTAAAATTATGGGGCTTAGGATTGGATTCGGAAAAAGAATTGACGGCTTTTACATAGGTGCAAGCAAGTATATAGGCGGAAAAAGCGGAGGCAGTAAAGACGGACCGGGCTGTTTATTGATACTGCTTGCTATTATGTTTTTACCGATAACATTAATTGTACTATTCGCAAAATGGGCGTATAAAAAAACTCAGGAGCAAAAGGCAATAGATCCCGACAGTGTTTGGTATAAGCAAACATGGGGAATTATTCTTATGCTTATTTTGTTTTTCCCTGTGGGCTTGTACCTTATGTTTAAATATTCCGGCTGGAACAAGTACGTAAAAATTGCGGTAACGGTTTTATGCTGTATAGCTTTATTGGTAAGCTTGTTAACTGACGGTGATTCAAATTCAGGCGATGAGAGTTCTACGGAAGATAAGGCGGTTATCGTTCAGGAAACTGAAACAGAAAGTCACGGCGAATTATTAACCGAACCTGACGAGCAAGAAACCGAGGAAGCTTTAGGTAATTATAATGAAAACACAACAGAAAATAAAAACCTTGCTGTAGGCGGTATACTTGCAGGGGAAACCACAGTAACAGAGCAGACAACAGTTGTATCAACAACTGCACAGACAACAGCAGAAACCACAACGCAGGAAACTCAGACATCATCGGAGAATCTTAAAGTATTATATGTAACGTCTCCGGTTGGAAGAAATGAAAAAGCAAGCCTGACAATTCAGGGCAAGCCGAATACAGAGTACAGCATTTCTGTATTTTATTCTACGGCTGCAAGCACAGCTGACGGCTTGGAAAATAAAGTGTCGGACTCAAACGGAAAAGTAACATGGACATGGAAAGTCGGAGGAAGAACAAAAGCCGGAAGCCATGATATTACCATAAGCGGCGGCGGAGAAACAGTAAGAACAAGCTTTACTACAACGGAATAAACAGAGGAGACTGTCCCAAAAATTGTGTAAACCTCCGTTGTGGTGTAAAATAGAAGCACCACAATGGAGGTTTTAAAATGTCA
>CALYBJ010000026.1 GCA_944412445.1 uncultured Clostridia bacterium | reverse complement strand
CGGAGCATTTTCTCCTGTTGACATACCTCCGCCGGCTGTGTTAATATTTTTATGTATTACTTTGAGCCGGAAGCATATATTACTTCAGGCACACATTATTTACGAACCGTTTTTATGTTCTATTATATTAGTTTGAGAGGAATTATTATGACGGCAGAAATTTTATACAGCGATTATTTTCTTTTCGGAGACGCTGCCAACGCAGAATACATGAAAAAATGCCTTCCCGACAGCACCTTTATTTATACAGATATTAACTCAACCCCCTACTTTAAGGACAATGTTCCCGATCTTATCTACATGGGCTCCATGTCCGAAAGCAATCAGCTGAGAGCCGTAAACGCCCTTATGCCCCTGAAAGACAGACTTTCGGAGCTTATAGAAAAAGGCGTATATATTCTCTTTACCGGCAACGCCTGCGATATTTTGGGAAATTATATCCTGGATAAAAATGAAAAAACTCAGTGTCTGGGGCTTTTCGATTTTCATGTTATCAGAAAAATGCTTAACCGCTTTAACGGCATGACCCTGGGAAAATTTAACGATATTGATATTGTGGGCTTCAAAAGCCAGTTCGGCATTGCATATCCCGATTCCTGCAATGAAAAATTTTTCGATGTGGAAAGAGGCTCCGGACTGAATCCGGAATGTAAATGGGAAGGCTTCAAAAGAAATAACCTTTTCGCAACCTATCTTATAGGCCCGTTCCTTATTTTGAATCCCCTGTTTACAAAATATCTTCTGTCGCAGATTGAGAAAAAGGATATAACACTTCCCTTTGAGGATACGGCAATGATATGCTATAAAAACCGCCTTGCCGACTTTAAGGACCCTGACAAAAAAATTGTTTGATACCACGGAGAGCTTTGACATCGGTTAAAGCTCTTTTTTAAGTCAATTTTGTAACTTTCAGTTACAGAACCGTTACAACACTTGTATTAATTTAATTTTTCTGTTAAAATATTACTGTACCGGGGAGATGATTTTAATGAAAAAATTATTTGCTGTTTTTATTTGTATTTCCGTTATCTTTTCGCTTTTTGCCGTGTTTTCATCAGCCGAAGGCCAAGCCGCTGCTGACGGAGTTTTTTATTCAAACGACAGCACCGTGCTTGTCAGCTGTTCCGACTCCTTTAAAGCAGCCTCTTTCACTGTTCCCGAAACAGTAACCGAAATAAGCGACGGTGCTTTTATAGGAAACAAAACCGTAAAAACTGTTATTTTTCCCAAAAGCCTTAAAGAAATAGGCAAGGACGCCTTTTATCAAAGCGCCCTTGTAACGGCGGATTTAAGAAGCTGCTCCAATCTTACCCGGATAGGCGACTGTGCGTTTTTAGGCTGCAAAAGCCTTAAAAGCGTTTATCTTCCCGCAAGCGCGGTAACTTTAGGCGAAAGTCTTTTTAAGGACTGCGTATCCCTTACGGAGCTTACTCTTCCCGAAACCCTTTATCCTTCCTCAATGCTCGCCGGCTGCACATCAATACAAAAGGTTACCGTTGTAAAAACCGACGGAACCGAAACAGTATATTACACCGGCAAGGCAGAAGCTTCGGAAGGCGCCGTTACAGCTTCCGACGCCAGAACCGCTCTCCGTGTCGCGGCAGGTCTTGAGCCTAATTTAAAAAATACCGTCCTTTGGGCTGACGTTAACAGGGACGGAAAAATTACCGCAGCAGACGCAAGGACTATTTTAAGAGCCGCGGCAAAGCTTGAAACATTTTAATGAAAAATGAGCAAACAAAAAAACAGCCCGAAAGGCTGTTTTTTTGTTATATATTATTTCACATAATCTCTTTTTCAAATCTGATTTCCCCGGAATCTTCTATTACCGCCGCTATTCCGTTTGCTTCAACAGTTGTCATTATTTCCGATTTTGATATTTTTTCCAGCTTTAATCTGACGTCGGGAAAAATCCCCGATTTTTTATTTGTGACCACCGCGTATTCAGGCATAAGCGCCTTTAAAAGCCTTACCGATGTGGAGCCTACCGTTCCGTGGTGACCGACCTTTAAAAGATTTACCTTTCCCACCTCACGGGCAATTAGCTTTTCATCTCCGTTTTTATAGTTCATGTCTCCCGCAAGAAGCACTTTTACTCCGTTCTTTTCAACAAGGGTCACTACGGAATTTATATTTTCTCCGAATTTTATTTTTCTCTTTTTATGCTCACCGTTATAAAAGGTTATTGTAAAATTGCCAAGCGTTATTTTTTCTCTGTCGAAAACCTCGGAAACAGGCACGCATTTCCGTCTTAAAGCGTCTACCGTCTCCTTATAAACTTCCTGGTTGTCCCAAAAAATACGCTCCGTTATGAACACCTTATCATGATGATACGGCTTTAAATAGGCTTTTTTCACCATTATTTCATCATGGTCTATTACGGTATCAAAGCCCCCCAGATGATCCGAATGAGCATGGGTTCCCATTATGAAATCAAGGGTAACTCTTCCGTCCGCGCCTTTGCAGTTTTTAAGAAGATACTCCAAAATCTCCTTTTCATAGCCTCGGTACTTAAGATAGGGCTTGTGCTTAGGATATTCGCTGTCCTCTCCTGCGTCAATCATGGCAAAACGGCCGCCGCTTTCAAGAATTATACAGTCCGACATTCCCGTGTTCAAAAAATGGATTATATCTCTGCTCATATATTCGATCCTTTTTACAAAATCACCTTTATACAAGTATATTGTAACAGAAGTTTTTTAATTAAATTTTAATTATATTTAAAAATATTTATTATATATGCGCAGTGACACTGCTTCCCGCATAAGCACGGTATGCTCCCATTGCCGGTACAAGTCTTCTTTCTTTCATTACAAGCTTCAAAATAAAATCAAATGCGTTTTCATTATTGCTGCAGATTATTCTGTCCGCTGCGGCTTTAAGCTCAAGACAGGCGTTTTTAACGGAACAGCCCGTTCCCGCAGCTTTAAACATTGATATATCGTTTCTGCTGTCGCCCATAACATATACATTTTCTTTTTTTACTCCCAGAATCCTGCACAAAGCCGTAAGTCCCGTTCCCTTGTTTACGCTTTTTCTGAGAATTTCTATATTGCTCCGCATGGAGGTTGTTGTTTCGATTTCTTCTATTTCGCCCAGCCTTTTAAACGCCTCTTCCCTTTCGTCATAATCATGGAAAAACACGTTGAACATCTCAACCCGGTGGAAATTATCCTTAAAAAATAACGGCGAATCGGCAACTCCCCTGTGAGTATCTCTTATTACCGACTTGTAATTTTCCTCAACACGGAAATATTCAAGGCCTTCGTCGGTGAGATACTTAACATCGGTTACCGGTACGCCGTCTATATAAAGCTCTGTCATTGTATCATAATCGGATAAAATTTCATATATGCTCTGAGCTGTTTCCCTGCTGAAAAGCTCCTGGGCTATCTTGTCGCCGTCCTTATGGAAAAGCACCGCTCCGTCAGAGCAAATGCAGTGAGTGTAGGGCTTTACGCTTCTTAAAACCTCGGGCATCTCATAATAGCTTCTGCCTGTTGTGGGAACTACATATATTCCCATGTCAACAGCCTTTCTCATGGCTTCAAGATTTTTTTCACTTACCTTTTCATCATCGCCTATAAGCGTTCCGTCAAGATCAGTGGCAATCAGTATTTTTTCCATATAAAAAATCACTTTACTTTCCGATTGATACTTTTTAGGGAAATTTAATTTTTTATCCCCTGCCAGAACACAGAATAACAGCAAAAAATCAAGCCGTCAAGGGCTTGATTTTAATGTTCACAAACTGTTTACAATTGTTTTTCATTTGTCTATTTTTAACAACAAAAACAGAGGTTTTTAAACCTCTGCAAAGTCTTTTTTTGTGCAATTTGTTAAAGGTAATCTTTTCCCGTTCTGTAACGCCAGGCGGCAACATATTTTGTGGCGGCTCTGGGAATCCGGCTTCTTATATCGTAATATTCGCTGTCGGTTATCAGTATAAGACCCTCTCTCGAAGCCGTCTGAACCTGCTTTAATTTGCTGAAAAACAGAACCTTGATTTCTTCCTTTCCGTTTCCGCTCCAAATAAGCTCGATTCTGTTTCCGAACAGTCTTATTGTACCGTTTTCGGATACAATCTCCCTGTCACTTCCCGTTACCTTTCCGATTATCTGTCCCTCTTCGCTGAAAATCTCATCTTCAGCCTCGGCTTTTAAAACTTTTTCTTTCCATTTGCTTCTCTGCCATTTATCCCACTCAAGAATGTTATCGAAAACAAGCTCTCCGGAATTTTCATGGAAAAAGCCGTCCTCTCCCATTCTAACGCTGTAACCGCAGTCACAGTTTAAATAATCTCCCTTGCTGTGAAGTCTGCCCACTTCTCTGCACTTGGGACACATAAAAAGAGTTCTTTCAACATATTCAGCCAGATCCGCTCCCTTATAAAGATGCGTTTCCTTTTTCTGCTCCTCATAGACATTTATATATGTATCCCGTCTTATAATCTGTGTTATTTCCTCAGCAGTTTTTCCCTTTAAAAATTCAGGTGAATACTCGTTTACAACCTGACCCTTTAAAAGTCCCTTTCTGTTGTTCTTTGCCCATCTGGGCGTCCTTAAATATCCTCCCGTAAATCTGAAGGTTATAAGTGCAGCCCCCGAATCCTTTACAAGCTGTCCCGTATGTACGGAAATATATCCTGTTTCTCCGTTGGTGGAGGTGCCTCCCTCGGCGTGTATTCCAACCGGTATTCCTGCCTTTATATTGGCGATTATTTCTTCGTTAAGTACACTTGAGGGCTTTTCTCTGTGCTTTACTATTACTCCCCCGAGCTTTGTCAGTATCAGTCCGCCGATTCTTGAGCGCATTAAATGGTCGCTTGCTATAAACCTGATATAACGCTTCAGCGCCATCATCTCAAAACCCGGGTCAAGTGGGTCGCTGTGATTGGCTATAAGTATAAAGGGGGTGTGCTTTGGCTTATAATATGCAAGCTCTGCGTTGTTTGCTTTTGCAACCGCTTTTCCGATTAACACTCTTGCAGTATTCAAGGCAATAACATTTCTTATATATCCCTTTTTTACATTCTTATTTTCCATTATTCTCCTCCGCAGCCGCTTCCTCTTCAAGCACATGGTAGGCTACCTTGCCCACAAGAGTTCTGGGCAGCTCTTTCCTGAATACGATTTCCTTGGGTCTTGCGTGTATATCAAGATATGTTTTGCAGTATTCAAGGATTTTATCCTTTTCCTCCTGAGTTTCCTCAACTCCGCTGTTTAATACTATATAAGCCCTGACCTTCTGCATTTTGTAAGGGTCCTTTACTCCGATGGCGCAGGAGTAGTCTATGTCCGGATGCTTGTCAAGAACCTTTTCAATCTGGGAGGGATAAACATTAAAGCCGCTTGACACAATCATTCTTTTTATTCTCTGCTTAAAGTAAACGAAGCCCTCGGAATCCATGCTTCCCATGTCTCCGGTAAAAAGCCATGTTGTGCCGTTTTCGTCCTTTCTCAGAGTTTTTTCGTTTGCCTCTTCGTTTTTCATGTAGCCCAGCATAAGAGTGGGTCCGGTTAAAATAATTTCTCCGGCTTCTCCCAGAGGCTTTTCGCTGAATGTGCCCGGCTCGACTATTTTATAAACGGTGTCCCTTAAAGGCAGTCCGATGCTTCCCTCTTTTGCCCTGTCAACAGGGGTTACACAGCTTGCGGTTACACATTCCGTAAGTCCGTAGCCCTCTCTTATCTGCACCGAGGCGTTATGCTCCTTAAAGAATTTATCGGCTCTCTTTTTAAGCTCCGGGCTTAAAGCGTCGCCGCCGCTGAAAACTCCCACCAGGAAGGACAAATCAGCTCCGTTAAACAAATCCACCTTTAAAAGCGCCTCAAACAATGTGGGAACGCCGGCTATAAAATTAGGCTTTTTCTTTAAAACAGCCTTTGCATAGCTTTCCTTTGTAAACTGGGGAATAAGTATGCACATCGCTCCGTTTTCAAGCACCGTATGTATTCCTATACCAAGTCCGAAGCCGTGGAAAATCGGCATTACAGACAGGAATCTGCATCCGGCAGTAAGATTGCAGCCGGCTATTTCCGCTATCTGCATACCAAGAGCGTTGAAGTTAAAGTCCGAAAGACAAATCCCCTTAGGCATTCCGCTTGTGCCGCCGCTGTAAAGTATTGCCGCAGTTTTCTTCTTGTCGTATTCAACGGCAGGAAGCGACGCGCCTCTGCCTGCCTTTATAAAATCGGACCATACGACGCCTTTTCCCTTTTCGGGATATTTCAAAAACTTTTTACCTGTTTTAAGGCTGTAGCCTGCCGCAAGAACAGGACTCAGCTCCTCCTGTATTCTTGCTGTGATTATTTTTATATCTCTTTTTGTGTCTTCAACGGCATTTTTTACATTCTCATAAAATGAGTCAAGACACAAAATCATTTTGCTTGACGAATAGTTAAGATAAAAGGTTATATTGCTTCTTGAGGACAAAGGATGAACCATGTTTGCTACGGCGCCGATTCTGTTAAGGGCATAAAGACATATTACCGCCTGAGGAGTGTTTGGCATACATATTGTTACGGCGTCGTTTTTCCTTATTCCCGCTTTGTAAAACGCTCCCGCCGCAAGCTCGATTTTCTTTACAAGCTCACTGAATGTGGTTATCTTTCCCATAAAATCAAGAGCGTGAGCCTTGGGAAATCTCTCCGACGCCTCTTTTATTGCTCCGAACATTGTGGTCTGCGGATAAGGATGGCTTACCGGCGTCATGTCAAGCTTTTGCTGTTTCATACACTTTTCCCCTTGTTAATTTTTTCTGAAATCAAAACTTCATAAGTATATCACAGTTAATTGAAAAATTCAATCTTCTGTCGCTTTTTCCGATAATTATTTTTATTTTATTTTGCATTTCTTAAATTTTCCTTAAAATTTCATTTTATTTTTTATTAATGTTTTATCTGTTTACATATTGACTTGAAATCCCCCTTATGCTATTATTTTCTTGCAGTTAAATATGTTCGTTTGGTACACTATCGCTAACAAGGGTATATCTTGTTGGCGTATTTTTTTGAACATATAAAAATTCAATTGACATTAAATTTTTATATATTGAGAGGTTTTTATGAACAGCAGCTCGGATTTTTTAAAAGGCAATATTCTTTCTCCCATTATTAAATTTTCGGTGCCTCTGATGCTTTCCCTTGTGCTTCAGGCTCTTTACGGCGCCGTTGATCTTATGGTGGTAGGCTATTTTTCATCAACGGGAGATATTTCAGCCGTTGCTACCGGAAGCCAGACAATGCAGGCTTTTACAACAATCGTTACCGGTCTTACCATGGGCGTTACCGTCTGCATAGGTCAGGCTGTGGGAAGCAAAAACTTTAAAAGACTCGGAGATATTGCCGCTTCCCAGATTAAGCTCTTTATCGCCGTTGCCGCTATAATCACCGGCTTTGTTCTTTGCTTCTGCCCTCAGATTATCAGCGTCATGAATGTTCCTGCCGAAGCTGTTGACGCCGCAAAAGACTACATCACCGTCTGCGCCTCCGGCATGATTTTTATTACCGGCTACAACGCCGTAAGCGGTTTCCTGAGAGGCATGGGCAACTCTAAAACTCCCTTTTTGTTCGTTTTTATTGCCTGCATCATTAACATCGTATTGGATCTTCTTTTTGTTGCCGGTTTCGGAATGGGCGCAAAAGGCGCCGCTCTTGCAACCGTTGCCGCCCAGGGCATGAGCTTTGTTTTTTCTCTCTTCTATCTTAAAAAAATGAAGCTGCCCTTTTCCCTTAATAAGGATAATTTTAAAGCCTCGGGCGAAATTAAAAATATCCTGAAAATCGGCGCTCCCATAGCCGTTCAGGATTTTCTCCTTCAAATCTCTTTCCTTGCAATAACCTCCATTATAAATATTTTAGGCGTTGTAAATTCTGCCGGCGTGGGAATTGTGGAAAAGCTTTTCGTATTCCTATCCCTTATTCCCGTTTCCTTTATGTCTTCAATTTCCGTTTTTACCGCCCAGAACATCGGCGCTCAGCAGCCTGACCGCGCAGTAAAAGGCTTTAAGCTCACTCTTTCAATTTCATTAATATGCGGATTTTTAACATTTATTTTAGCATTCTTCTTCGGAAAATATCCCGTAAGCATTTTTACGGACGATCCTGCTGTTATAACTGCCGCCGCTGCGTATCTTAAAGGCACCTCCTTTGAATACCTTATAATCGCCATGAATTTCTGTTTCCTTGGCTTCTTCAACGGCATCGGAAAAACTGCCTTCGTTATGGTCCAGGGCGTTCTTACCTCCTTCCTTGTGCGTGTTCCCCTTTCCTACTTTTTCAGCAGAGTTCCCGACGGCTCCCTTACCCTTATAGGCTCCGCTGTAGCCATTTCCGCCTGCGCGGCTTTTATAATGTGTCTTGCCTTCTACATTATCGTATCAAGAAAAATGTTTGCTTCAATACAAATCAGCGGTGAAAAATAGTACGGACGGCTTTTGCCGTCCGTTTGTTTTTATCAGCCTTTTCTCGTTATTACTATCGCCTGGGAGCCGTTGCCCCTGAAAGCCGCCTCCGATTCTTCCTTTCCGTATATTTCAAGCTCCCCTGTTATCGGATCATTAAAAAAATACCCGTCCTTGTCATATCCCACAAGAAGCATACAATGATTGGGACTTATCCATGTAAATGTTTCATCGGAGCCTATTATATTAGCTGTAATATTTTCATAGGGCGTTTCCATATATGCCGTAACCCATACCATAACGGGAATATCATTCACTATATATTTTTCGCAAAGACTCTTTATGGTTTCTCCGTATACGGTAGCTGCCGTGTATCTTGAATTAATATCCAGTAAATAATTTTCTATTGCAGGCAACATTCCTTTCGCCCAGATTCCCCAGCCCTTTTCACTTTCCGGATCTCCTAAGAAACAATCCTCAGGACTGCTGCTGTACCAATCTCCGTTTTCCCAGTAAGGCGCCGTTCCCAACGGCAGATAAAAATCTATAAAATCTTCAACAGTTATATTCATACCAAAGTAATTAAGATTCATAACTGCCGCCACCGTTTCGCAGCCGGCAGGATAATCAGGATACTGTCCTATAACAGGTACATTTTTTATAATATGCTTTTCGCCGTCATCATCCTGTGTAATGTTGTCAAGCTTTGCCGATTTCCTTAATATCAGCCTCGCGTCAGCCGCAGTAACTTTACCGTCCTGTGTAATATCGGCTACAAGCACCGTTAACTCATCGGCATATTCCAGCTTTGCGGACATTCTCAAAGCAAGCCTTGCGTCTGCGGCGGTGATTTTTCCGTCAAAATTAACATCACCCTGTTCATATACAGGGATTTCCTGTGTTGAGGATTCTTCATTTAAGGTTGTTTCCTCCCCGGAAACATTTTCTGTGTATTCATCAGCGGTTCCGCTTTCAATTTCAGAAAATATTTCACCTGACACTTCTTCGCCGTACACGGTAAAAGACATAAGCGCAGCAAGCGCCGTGAGCATACAAAAACACATCAAAAGCTTTTTCATAACATCACATTTCCTTTACAGCCCTAAAACTTTACTGAGATTTTAACACTTTTGGCAAAAAACCGCAACCTTTTAATAAAAAAATAAAAATATAAATAAAATTATTTTCCTTATTTTTATATATAAACTCTTTATAAACAATTCTTTATGTGATATAATTATAATGATTTATTATGTAATGAGGTTTATTTATGTTTGTTGATAAAGCTAAAATCAAAATAAAAGCAGGCAACGGCGGCAACGGTGCCGTTGCGTTTCACAGAGAAAAATATGTTGCGTCTGGAGGTCCCGACGGCGGCGACGGAGGCAAGGGCGGAGATATTGTATTTAAGGTTGACACAAATCTTTCAACTCTCTCGGATTTCAGATACAAAAGGAAATACACCGCCGAAAACGGACAGAACGGTCAGGGCTCAAGAAAAAACGGAAGAAAGGGTCAGGATCTTATTATAAAAGTTCCTAAGGGCACAATTATAAGAGAGGCAGAAAGCGGAGTTATTATCGCCGATATGTCGGGCGAAGAGCCTTTTGTAGGCGCAAAAGGAGGAAAAGGCGGCTGGGGCAACTGTCATTTTGCCACTCCTACAAGACAGACTCCCAGATTCGCAAAAGACGGCATACCGGGAGAGGAATGGGAAGTAATCCTTGAATTAAAGCTCCTTGCGGATGTAGGACTTATAGGCTTCCCCAATGTAGGAAAATCCACTCTCGTATCTGTTGTAAGCGAGGCAAAGCCTATTATTGCCGACTATCATTTTACCACGATAACTCCCGTGCTTGGTGTTGTAAGAATGGGACCGGAAAGCAGCTTTGTTATGGCTGACATACCGGGACTTATTGAGGGCGCAGGAGAAGGAGCCGGACTTGGTCATGAATTTTTAAGGCATGTAGAGCGTTGCAGAATGTTAATCCATGTAGTAGATGTATCCGGCAGCGAAGGAAGAAACCCCATAGAAGATTTTGAAACCATAAACAAAGAGCTTGCAGTTTTCAACGAAGAGCTTTCAAAGCGTCCCATGATAGTTGCGGGAAATAAAATTGACATGGCTGATGATGAGCAGAGAGAAACTTTCAGAAAATATATAGAAGACAAGGGACTTCAGTATTTTGAAATATGCGCTCCCATTCTTGAAGGCACAAAGGAGCTTATCAACGCCGCAGCGGCAATGCTTGCAACGCTTCCTCCCATAAAGCAGTACGAAGCGGAGCCTATCCCAATGGAAATGCTGGAAAAGAAAAAATCAACCGGCTTTAAGGTATCTGTTATTGACGACACTTATTATGTCGAGGCTGAATGGCTTCTTAAAATTCTTAATAAAACAGATATTGACGACTATGAATCTCTCCAGTATTTCCAGAAGGTTTTAAGCACAAGCGGTATTCTTGACGAACTTAGAAGAAGAGGAATCCAGGAGGGAGACACTGTAAATATTTATGATTTGGAGTTTGAGTATGTACCCTGATAAAAGCATTGATTATGCGGAAGAGCTAAAGCTTCAGGATTTAAAAGAACCGGCGGAAATATCCGAAAATCAGCTTCCGGTTTCCGCATACGCCTTTTTGGGGGACGGCGTTTACGGCTTAATGGTGCGTGAATATCTTACCCTGGCAAACAAAAGCAAGGCAAATACGCTTCATGAAAAAAACATAAAAATGGTCAACGCTACCTTTCAGGCGGAGGCGTCAAAAATCATATTTGATATTTTGACCGACGAGGAAAAAAATATTTTTATAAGAGGCAGGAATACTCATACCGCCCATACGCCGAAAAACAAATCAAAAAGCGAGTACCATGCGGCAACGGCGCTTGAGGTACTTTTCGGCTGGCTTTACATAAAAGGCAGCATCGGCAGGCTTAAGTATCTATTTTCCGTTATTGTTAATAATTCAGATAATTTATGAGGTGAGGTTATGGCTAATCATCAAAAGGAAAGCGCTAAGGATATTTTCCTTGATATTGTAATCTGTATTGCCGGCAGTATGATTTATGCCGCCGGAGTAAACTGCTTCGTGTCTCCGAATGATATTTCTTCCGGAGGCGTTACCGGTCTTGCCATTCTTATTAACTATCTGTGGGACCTGCCCATAGGCGCATCCATGTTTGCCCTTAACATTCCCCTGTTTATTGTTTCCTTTGTGGTTTTGGGCTGGCGATTTATTGTAAAGACTCTCTTTTCAACCTTCCTTACTTCACTGTTCATTGACATAGGGGTTTATTTTATGCCTGCTTACAGCGGAGATAAGCTTCTTGCGGCTCTCTTCGGCGGAGCTCTTATGGGAGCAGGTCTGGGAATTATATTTACAAGAGGCTCCACAAGCGGAGGCACAGATATTTTAAGCCGTCTTTTGAGAAAAAAAATTCCCCATATTTCTATGGGCAGACTTATGATGATGTGCGATATGTGCATAGCTCTCCTTGCCGGCGTGGTTTACAAAAATATTGAAAGCATCCTGTATGCGACTATTGTTTTCCTTGTTTCAAGCAAGGCCATCGACTTTGTTTTATACGGCGCTTCAAGCGGAAAAATGATGATGATTATAACCTCAAAGTCCGACGAAATCGCAAAAGCCATTACTCAGGAAACTCCCAGAGGCGTTTCAATTCTTCCCGTTCAGGGAGCTTATACGGGAGAAAAAAAGCATATGCTTTTATCTGTCGTCCGTCCTCATGAGGTTGCCAAAATGAGAAAAATCGTAAGACGCTTTGACGAGCACCCCTTTATTATAATTTCCGACGCTTCCGAAATACTCGGTCTTGGCTTTAAGCCTACCGACAACGATTTATGAGCACCCGTGCAGCTCAGAATCGCAAAAAAGGCTTAAACGGCAACATATTAAAGCTTATTGCTGTTATCGCCATGACTGTGGACCATATTGGCCGGAAATGGGTTGAAACAACATCGCCGGAAGGACAGATCATTCACTTCTTCGGAAGAATAACAATTCCCGTTATGTGTTTTTTTGTTGCCGAAGGATTCTTTTTTACAAAAGACCTTAAAAAATACATTTTAAGGCTTTTTGTGTTTACTGCCGTTTCCCATTTCCCCTTTTGTCTTTATAACGGTATCAGCCTGACGACTCTCGGCACAAGCGTTATGCTTCCGTTAACTCTGGGGCTTTGCGCTTTGACGGTTTTCAAAAATCAAGATACCGACTTTTTAGGCAAAATTATTTTAATTTTTGTTTTCTGCCTTTTATCCTACACCTCGGACTGGAGCTTTTTCCCTGTATTATGGATTCTTTCTTTCGGAATTTTCAGGGAAAATTTAAAACATAAAATTATTTTCTTTTGCCTTATTTCTTTTTCTGCCTGCGCTTTTTATATAAATAAAAATCCTGAAAATATGTTTATGACAGGTTTGTTTCTGAGCGTTCCCCTGCTGCTCCTTTACAACGGAAAAAGAGGCAGAAAAAACTTTTTTACCAAATGGGGCTTTTATGCTTACTATCCCCTGCATCTTGCAATTTTGTTTATTATTGATTATTATATAATATAAAATTTCACATTCTTTTCGGAGGATTAAATGAAAGTTAAAAAGGATAACATAAGGAATTTTTCAATTATAGCCCATATCGACCACGGTAAATCAACTCTTGCGGACAGGCTTCTTGAGATTACAAATACCGTAGCTAAAAGAGATATGCAGCAGCAAATCCTTGACGATATGGATTTGGAAAGAGAGAGAGGAATTACCATAAAAGCTCATGCGGTAACTCTTAATTACAGTTTAGACGGCAAGGATTATGAGCTTAATCTTATTGACACTCCCGGCCATGTAGACTTTAACTACGAGGTTTCCCGTTCTCTCGCTGCCTGTGAAGGCGCCGTGCTTATTGTTGACTCTACCCAGGGAATTGAGGCTCAGACTCTTGCCAATACATATTTGGCTCTTGACCACGACCTTGAGCTTGTTCCCGTTATTAATAAAATAGATCTGCCTGCGGCGGATCCGGATACGGTGGCTAAGGATATTGAGGAAATTATCGGTCTTGACGGCTCTTCCGCTCCGAGAGTTTCCGCAAAAACAGGTAAAAATGTTGAAGCCGTGCTTGAGGAAATTATAAATCTTGTTCCATGTCCCGAAGGTGACGACGACGCTCCTCTGAAGGCTCTTGTTTTTGACTCGGTTTACGACAACTACAAAGGCGTCATCGTTTATGTAAGAATCATGGACGGAAAAATAAAACCCGGCGACACAATGAGAATGATGGCAACAGGCGCTGAATTTACCGTTGTGGAAGTAGGCAAAATGGCTGCGACTTCCCTGACTCCCACAAAAATGCTCTGCGCCGGAGAAGTCGGATATATAACCGCGTCAATAAAAACCGTCAGGGACGCCAGAGTGGGCGACACTGTTACAACTGCCGAAAATCCCGCTTCCGAGCCTCTGGAAGGCTATAAAAAAGTTAATCCCATGGTTTTCTGCGGAATTTATCCTGCGGACGGAGCCGATTATGAGGCGTTAAAGGAAGCCCTTGAAAAGTTACAGCTTAACGACGCGGCGCTTTCCTTTGAGCCTGAAACATCAGGCGCTTTGGGCTTCGGCTTCCGCTGCGGATTTTTAGGACTTCTGCATCTTGAAATAATTCAGGAAAGACTTGAAAGAGAATATAATCTTGACCTTGTTTCAACAGTTCCCAGTGTTATTTATAAAATTCACATGAGAAACGGCGATGTTCTTGAAATAGACAATCCCACAAAATATCCCGATCCGGCGGAAATTGATTTTTCCGAGGAGCCTGTAACGGACGCTCATATTTTCTCTCCCCCGGAATATGTAGGCACAATTATGGATCTTTGTCAGGAAAGACGAGGAGTTTACAGAGGAATGAATTATATTTCCTCGGACAGAGTTGAAATAACCTACGATCTGCCTCTTAACGAAATTATTTACGACTTCTTCGACGCCTTAAAATCTCGCACAAAGGGATACGCTTCCTTTGACTATGAATTAAAGGGCTACGCCAGATCAAACCTTGTAAAGCTGGATGTGCTTCTTAACGGCTCGGCTGTTGACGCATTGTCATTTATTATTCACTCGGACAAGGCATACGGAAGAGCAAGAAAAATCGCTGAAAAGCTAAAAGACAACATTCCCAGACAGATGTTTGAAATTCCCGTTCAAATAGCAATAGGCGGAAAAATCATTGCAAGAGAAACTGTTAAAGCTCTGAGGAAAGATGTTCTTGCAAAATGCTACGGCGGCGATATTACAAGAAAGAAGAAGCTCCTTGAAAAACAGAAGGAAGGCAAAAAGCGAATGAGATCCTTCGGCACGGTAGAGGTTCCCCAGGAAGCCTTTATGGCAATACTTAAGCTGGACGAGCAGTAATGAAAGGCTTATACATTCATATTCCTTTCTGCCGCTCAAAATGTCCCTACTGCGATTTTTATTCCTTAAGATATAATGAAGACTTTTCAAAAAGATACTGCGGCGCATTAATTGATGAAATCAAATCCGGCGGAAGAACAAGAGACTTTACGAAAAATACGGACTTTGAGTTCGACACCGTTTATTTCGGAGGAGGCACTCCTTCAATTATCGGAGGAGACAATATTTCAGAAATATTAAAAGCTGTTAAAAGCTGTTATAAAATAACAGCTGACGCGGAAATTACAGCGGAATGTAATCCCTCCTCCGTGAGCTTTGATTTTTTCAGAAAAGCGGCAGAGGCAGGGGTAAACAGAATTTCTTTGGGTATGCAGTCGGCGGTTGACAGGGAAAGGAAAGCTTTGGGAAGAATCGCCGATAAAGAAAAAGTGAAAGAGGCAATTAAAAATTCAAAGGACAACGGAATAACAAACATTTCTCTTGACATTATGTTAGGTGTTCCGAATCAAACAATTAAGTCTCTTGACGAAACAATCGACTTCTGCATTGAATCCGGAGTTACTCATATAAGCGCCTATATGCTTACAATAGAAGAAAACACTCCCTTTTATAAGCTTCAAAAAAAGCTTCCGCTTCCAAAGGAAGAGGAAACCTGTGAAATGTATCTTCATACGATTGACAAACTTAAAGAAAACGGAATTTTTCAGTATGAAATTTCCAATTTCGCAAAACCGTCTTTTGAAAGCCGTCATAACCTTAAATACTGGAATGATAAGGAATATTTGGGACTGGGTCCTTCGGCTCATTCCTTTATAGGCGGCAGGAGATTTTATTTTTCATCTGACACGGAAGCTTTTGTAAACGGCGGAAAAGCTGTTTTTGAAGATTTCGGCGGAGATGAAAAGGAATACTTGATGCTTAGGCTGAGACTTACGGCAGGGGTTGATATCAGTAAATTTAAAGAAAAATTCGGAAAGGATTTTCCCTTAAAATTAAAAAAGAAAGCCATTTTGTTTAAGGACAAGGGACTTTTAAATATTAATGATAATAACATATCCCTTACGCCGAAAGGCTTTCTCGTATCAAACATTATTATATCGGAGCTTCTTTCTTACTGAAGCTCCGTTTCTTTTTTCATCAGCCGGTTTTTTGGAGTAAACCTTACTCTGAATGCCGTCAGTAAGTATTTTGCCGTCTGCAAACTTGAATTTTTTGATTTTCCGATCTGTCTGCCATAGCAATTTCCCGGAATTTCAACGAACTTACAACCAAGTCTTAAAGGCACAATTACCATTTCAAAAAGAAATGAAAACCCCAGTTCTTTCCAGTTTATTGACCTGTACAGCTTTGCAGGCGCGATTTGCACGGGATTAGTAAAATCTGACACTTTTGCTCCATACATAAATTTTAAACAGTGCTGGGCTGCTTTATTCAACACTTTTCTTGACTTACTGTAATTATGAAAGCTGTCCTTTCTCATCCATCGTGAAACCTTATATATAATATCTGGATTCTTTTTTGCGCCTTCAATAAGTACCGGCGCACATTCCAGGCTTATTGCCATATCCGAAGCGAACAGCATAACATGAGTTGATTTCACTCTTTTTAATGCGTCCTGAACAGCTCCGCCGACATAAGGCAGCTCCTGAAAAAAATCTTCTATATATCCCGCATATTTTTCTTTAGCTTTTAATATTGCTTTTTCTGTACCTTCAGACACATCTTTTGCTTTTACGATGATTATTTTATCAATATCTTTACGGTCGCAATACTGCATAAGCGCATCAACGGTTTCATATAAAACTTCATCTTCATCTGTTGCTCCCAATATAATTGAAACCGATCCAAAATACATAAAAACACCTGCCAGGAAATTCTCTTTTTTGCTGATGTATAAAACTGTCTATACTTTTTCCTCGGAATAAGTAATCTTATCTCTCGAGTTTACAAAAAGTGTTGCGCTGTAACGCTTGCCGAACCAGATTATTTCCCTTGCATATTCTTTCCATGATGTTACATTTTTAAGAGATTCAATATGCAGAACACTGTTTACTTTTTTAAGAGTCCCTTTTCCGTTGTTGCTTATGTCTTCAAAATATCGGTAAAAGTTATATTTTGAATGGATTGTAATTTCATTTACTCCCGGCAGTCTTACAAGAGTTTTCTGATAATTATAAAGCTCTTCAAAAAGTTCATTTTCAATATCAAAAGATTTCAAAAACGGAATTATTTCAGTCCAGAATTTCTCACTGTTGCAGGCAAGTTCTAAAAAAGCACCCTCTTCAAAATACCAGCCCGTTGTTCCGAACATATCCTTCTGATATGTCCATTGAGCATTTTCCGTATCTTCCTTTCTCTTATAAAGCTCCTCAAACAGTGAGTTTATATAGCCTTTGTTTTCACTGTAAATAAAATTATAAAGCCTTGTATAAAACTCAAAGTATGATATATTTTTTTCCTGTCTTAAGTATATAGAAAAATAGCGGAGCAGACCCAAATGCTGAAATGTCTGAAGAATGATAGCAAACATATAAGCCTTTACCCAATCCGATTTCGGCATTGACGCTGTTTCGGTTATTATGTCAAAATATTCGTTTACGCCGCTGAATTCAGGATTATAATGAATTCCGAACAGCGGTATTTTTGAAGTTTTTATACCGAATTTATCTCTGTATTCTTTATTTCCCATCAAAGCATTCGGATAAACCTGACACTCATAAACAAGCATAGAATTATTTTGACCGTTTTCAAGAAGACGGCATATTCCCTTTGCAAAGCTTTCATAAGTTTCACCGGGCAAGCCTAAAATTAATTCCGTATAAGTAGGTATGCCCGCCCGGTTGTATCTTTCTCCAAGGTCTGCGAAATGCTCAAGAGTAAGATTTTTTCTTCCTATATTTTCAAGAGTAACAGGATCAAGCGACTGATATGTTAAAGTAACGCCTTTGTCTGCCTTATTGCTGTTTAAAATATATCCGGCTTCAAATACTGTATCATCGCTTTCCTTTGCGTAACAAGGCTTAAAGACATGAGGATATCCGTATTTCTTTTTCTGTTCAACAACGTATTCGGCTATTTCAACATCTCTTTTTACTATACCGAAATTTGCGTCTGCACAATAACAATACTGAATTTTATTTTTTGCGATCCATTCAATTTCAGCCTTTACCTTTTCCATGGGAAAAAGTCTTACCTTTTTTGTAAAACACCATTCACAGTAAGAACATGAATAAGGACAGCCTCTGTTAGTTTCAAGAGTAGCATGAAATTCAGTATCCGGAAATTCTTTCATGATATTATCAAATATACCTTCGGTATATGGAGAAGGATACCCTGAAATATCATCCGGGAGATATTTTTCTGTTGTAACTATCCCTTGTTCAGTTCTGAATGACAGATTCGGAACATTTTTAAGATCATCTTCGTTCGCCAGAGCCTTCAAAAACATGGCTGTGGTTTCCTCTCCCTCGTTGTGCATAAGATAATCCACAAAGGGATACTCATTAAGAGATTCTCCGTCTGTTGATATGCTGCGACCCCCGAAAATGATTTTCACGTCAGGATACTTTTCTTTCAGCATCAGCGCTACACGCTTATTATATTCAATATTCCAAGTAAAACATGAAAAAGCAGCGAATGACGGATTGTCAAAGCGCTTTATAATATCTTCCGGCTTTTCTCTCATTACCAGAACATCGGGAATTTCATAATTTGCCGTTATTTCTTTGTCATTCTTCAAATAAGCCGCGATGCAGCCTACAGAATAAGGCAGGAAACAAGGCGATGAATATGATACATCTATCTGTAAAAGGTAATACTTCTTTTTCATTTACTTTCTCTCTTTCATTTTGCTTCGGCATTCGCTGGTTTATAATTTTTCCAAATCGTTAATATACACGCTGCCGTATTCTTTTCTGCCGTACCATACGCAGCATCTGGCATAATCCTCAAATGTATCGTACTGCTTTACATTATTGATTTTGTACTTGAACGAGCCTTTCTTCAATTCCCTTTTTTTATCGCCGATAACAGCCTTAAAATATTCGGGAAAATCATATTTTAAGGATATCTCCCGATATTCGCATATCTGCTTTTTAAGCATTGCCTGCTGAAAGAAAAATAGATTATCAAACAGCTCTTTGTTATCAAAATACTTTTCGCAGTAACTTTTTGTTTCATTATAAAACCTTTTCCGCTCATAGGCAAGACACAGTATACCGTACTCTTCTGCCGGCCAAAGCACATTTCCGAATTTTTCATCATAAAATGTAAGTTGGTTATTTAAGCTTATTACTTCTGAAAAGCGCTTTTGGATTTTTTTAAAAACTGTTTTTACAAGGCTGCCGTCAATCGGACTAAAATAATCAAGCAAACCGGTATAAAAATCACTGTATTTAATTCCGTACTCACTATGCAAATATATTGCAATAAACGGAAGAAAGCCTCCGTGATGAAAGCACTGAACACCTGCGGAAAAAACATTTGCCTTTATCCAATACTTTTCAGGCATGGAATATGTGGATGTAATAATTCTTGAATATTCCGTGACCTCATCATGTTCGTCTACGCTTCTGTGAGGCTGATTAAGAGGAATTTTTGATATTCCCAAACGGAATTTTGAGGTATATTCTTTGTCGCTCATTCCGGCGCAGGGCAAGTATTCACAGTTATGAACATATATAGCATGATGCTGCCCGGCTTCCAGAAGAACATTGACGCCTTCAACAAAGCTTTCATATGTTTCGCCGGGAAGTCCGAGAATAAGCTCCGTATATGTTGCTATACCTGCCTCTGCGTATTTTTTTAGCAGAATTTTATAATTATCAATAGGTATATTTTCCCTGCCAACATTTTTCAGGGCTTCCGGACATAAAGACTGAAAAGACAACGTAACACCCTTATTCATTCCGCAGCTGTTTAGTTTTGATGTCATATTGAAAACGGTTTCATTGCTGTTTTTTGCATAAGAAGTCTGAAAATTTTTAAGATGTCCGGTTTTGCTGTGAACCTCAATCATTTTATCTATAATTTCTTCGTCTCTTTTTGAAATTCCAAAATTTGCGTCAGCGCCGCCGAAACCGTCAATGCCCTTTTCTCCCAGCCACTCTATTTCTCTGTATATTCTTTCAACAGGAAAAAACTTCACTTTTTTTGAATCAAGGTTCCCCCAATCGCAATACTTGCAGTTATAGGGACAGCCCCTGCTTGTTTCAATAACAGCAAAAAAGTTTAAATTCTTATTTTTATTAAGTATATCATCAAAACAACCTGTAAGATAGGGAGACGGATAATCAGTTCCCGTTAGATGTTTTTTTTCAGTGAAAACAATCCTTCCGTTTTTTCTGTATGCAATATTCGGTACTTCATCTGCCGAAAAACCGCCTTCAAAAGAAAGCAGAAGCTTGGCAAAAACTTCCTCTCCCTCACCGAAAATAAAATAATCGGCAAAAGGACATTCATCAAAAAGCTCCTGACCTCTGCCTACATGATGCCCTCCAAAAATAATTATACAATCAGGATACGCTTGTTTTACTTTTTTTGCTAATAACTTATTGTACTCATAATTCCATATATAATTTGAAAATGCCACTATAAACGGAGATTTCATTTTTTTCACAACAATATCAGTGTTTTCACGCAAAAAGAAAATCTCTCCGAAATTATATGTTTCATCTATTTTTTTGTTTGCTTTTGCATAAGCTACAAGCGTTCCCACCGCAAACGGCAAGTATGTTGAGTTGCCGTGAAGATAGTTTGCCTGCACCATGTAAACATTTTTTTTCAAAAAGCAATTCTCCCCTACTCAGCTTTTATATCATCTTTATATGAACTCCAGCCCATACGGCCGTACCAAATAACATATTTTCCGAAGTCCTTCCAATTTTTCATAACCTTGCTGTCTCTCATTATAAGAGTATGTTCTTTTTTATTAATATGATGAATGTTATTTACATAAACATCGCTTAAAAAACCGTGAACATCATAATTAAGAGTTACAACAGCAGTTTCCTGTCCCGGAATTCTGATAATGTTTTTCTGGTACTCAAGAAGATCTTTAAAAATATCTTCTTCAATGTTAAAGCTTTTTAAATACGGCAGCATATCCTTATAAAATTCATCCGGATTAGATAAAATATTAAGGACAACATATTCATGGTCATCCCATATTCCGTCGCCGCTGGGAGGAAAAATAAGCTTCTTATTTATTATTCCAAGAGACAGCTCTTCTGCCCGGTCCTTTATATCAAAATAAAGCTTTGATGTAAACATAAAAGGCTTTGCTTCAAAATAATCTATGATACCGTCATAAAACTTCTCGTAAGGAATATATTTTTCACAATATAAATATACGGCAAAAGCTCTTAATAAACCGTTTCCGTGAAAAGCCTTGGCAAGATAATAAAATACCGTTGCTCTAACCCATTCTTGCCGGCTTAATGTGTTTGTTTCCACAATAATTGTGTTATATTCAGGCACATCAAAAGCGGTATTGTTAAAATGAGGTCTTATTATTTCTGAATTAACGGTTTTTATACCGAATTTTTTAATATACTCCGGCTGTCCCATATCCGAATTAGGAAGCAAAATACAGCCGTATACTTCAAAAACAAAATGCTGTCCGATTTCAAAAAGAATTCCTATTCCTCTTATAAAGCTTTCGTATGTTTCACCGGGCAATCCCAAAATAAGCTCAGAATATGTTTTCATATTCTCTGAGTTATATTTTGTAAGAAGCTTTTTATAAAAATCTACGGAGGAATTATGCCTTCCGATATTCTCAAGAACAACAGGAGACAAACTCTGAAACGACAATGTTGCTCCGATTCTGTCAAACTCACAGGATTTGAATTTTTTTACAATTTGAAAAACATTTTCAAAATTGTTTTTTGCATAATTCATCCTCATACGCTCAGGATAACCTGTTGTATTTTTTGCGTCCACAAGAGCGTCAGCTATTTCAAGATCTCTCTTGAACATTCCGAAATTCGCGTCTGCCCCCCAAACAAACGCTATCTTGTGTTCTGACATCCATTTTATTTCTTTTTTAACTCTTTCCAAGGGAAACAGTCTTGTTTTTGACTTTAACAAACCCCAGTCGCAGTATGCACATTTGTTAGGGCATCCTCGGCTTGTTTCCAATATAGCGTTAAAAGTTATCTCAGGATGATTTTTAATTATTTCATCAAACCACCCGCCTAAATACGGTGACGGATAATCTAAATTGTCCTGAAGCTTTGTTTTTGTTCTCGTATATGTACCGTCACCGTTTCTGAAAGAAATATTTGGCACATCATTTAACGGTTTGTTCAGCGCTATCGCTTCCAAAAGCTCTCTTGTGGTATCTTCGCCCTCACCGTGACTTAATATATCTATATAAGAGTAATTCTCTAAAAACGAAAAATCATCAGGAACATTATGCCCGCCAAAATCAATAATACAATCAGGATATTTATCTTTCACAGCTTTTGCCAAAAGCTTATTGTATTCGGTACTCCAGCAATAATTTGAAAAACCGATGAAGGCCGGATCTTCCATTCGATTCAAAACATCATCTATTTTTTCCCTTAAAAAAATAAATTCTTTAAATCGGCAGTTTTCTTTAACAACACTGCTTGTCCATGCAGATGCAACAAGAATTCCTGCCGTATAAGGCAAATACGCATTTTGAGTTCCTGCACAGGCAGAAACATCAACTTGTACAAAATATACATTTTTCATCTGCATCACCTCGCAATCTTCAATGTAATATTATAACATTTGATTGTATTTATGTCAAGAAAACACAAAAAACAAAAAAACGGGCATCTTTCGATGCCCGTCAGACTCAGAATTAAGCCTCTGCGTCAGTTTCAGGAAGCATTGCTTCAAGGTTGCTGAGAACTTCATCAAGGAATCCGAATTTTGTTACCATAATGAAGAATTTAATAACTGCAACAAGCAATTTGATAAGCGTTACCATTGGTTTCTACCTCCTATTTTTTTCTAATTTCACTATATAGCATATTCTTAAGCAAGTCAATATTTCCGTATAAAAATTAACAATTATTTATTACTTTCATAAAATTTATCCTGTTTTTTATTTTTACTGCCTGCAAGCTTTACAATGTCTATTGCGTCACCGGGACAAGCTTTTCTGCACTGACCGCATCTGATACATTCAATACTGTTAGGCTTTTTCCAAACAGGTATATCCGCCGGGCATTTGCTTTGACATACTCCGCAGGATGTGCATTTATTTTCGTCTATTTTATAGCGATACAATGCGATCGGATTGAAAAGTCCGTACACGGCTCCCAGAGGACATAAATATTTGCAGAAGGGCCGGTAAAACACAATTGATAAAATAACAACGGCGGCGAGAATTACGGTTTTCCATGCGAATAAAAAGCCCGCCGCTTCTCTTAACCCTTCGTTTGAAAAAATAAGAGGCAGTCCTGCCAGCACCGTTCCGGAAGGACAAACATACTTACAGAACCAGGGTGTACCCTGTCCCGTAATATCCACGGCGAACATGGGAAGTATCACCGCAAGAACAGCCAAAAGCACAAATTTCAGCCATTTTAAATATTTATGACCGGGAAGATTTTTCAATTTTTTAAAAAACGGAATTTTGTAAAGCAGATCCTGAATAAGCCCGAACGGACAAAGAAAACCGCATATAAACCTTCCGAACACTGCTCCGAAAAGCATAAGTATTCCTAAAACATAAAAAGCGAATTTATAGTCGCGGCTTGAAAAGGTTGACTGAAGCGAGCCTAAGGGACAGGAGAAAAGCGCGCCGGGACATGAATAGCAGTTAAGTCCCGGCACGCAGAACATTTTTGTTTTTCCGGTATAGATTTTTCCGCCGGTCCAGCCTTTTATATATCCGTTGGTAACGGCAGAAAAGCCAAGCTGAACAATAAGCCTTATGTTGTTTTTGACTTTAGCCGAAAGCTTACCCAATACCTATACACTCCATACAAATATTAACGGCCTTTCTTAAAACCTCGCGGTTTTCTCCTCTTGAAATGCCTACGGCAACAAAAGTTATCCCCAAAGCTATAACAACCGCTGTGATGATAATTTTTTTCTTTCTTTCCGTCATGATACCTGCTCCAAAAGTTCGTCAATTATTGCTGTCCACTGTTCCTTGCTTTTTGCGCCCAAATAGGATTTCCCGATTTGATTTCCGCTGCTGTCAACAAAAATCGTTTCGGGTATTGAATACACATCTTTAATTTTTGCGGCATACAAGCTTTCTGAAGGCAAAATATGCGTGTAGTCGGCTCCCGTTTCTTTTATAATTTCCTTCGCATCCTCCACAAGAGACGCACTTACGGAGCTTCCTCCGTCGATTGCAACATCAACGGGGATTCCCACAACCGCAACGCCTTTATCTTTATATTCCCTGCTGATTTCTCCTAAATCAGGCATCTCGCTTATACACGGTCCGCAGAAGGTACCCCAGAAATTTATCATGGTTATTTTATAGTCCTTAAAAATATCCTGAGTAACAGCATTTCCGTTAATATCTTCTGCATTAAAAGAAGACATTACCCCGTCCTGAGTATTTTCGTCTTCACTCTTCTGCTCCGAACAGGAAGCAAAAATCAAACAAATACATAAAACGCACATTACCGCCGATATAATTTTAATAAGCTTTTTCATTTGAATCACCTGATTTTACTATATCTTATGTTAAATTAAAAGTCAAGAGCAACATACCAATACAGCAAAAAAGCGGCAGTAAGCACTGCCGCGTCTGCTTATAAAACCTTAGCAAGAAAGCTTTTAAGCCTGTCGCTTTCGGGATTTGTGAAAATATCTTCCGGAGTTCCCTCTTCTATTATTTTTCCCTCATCCATAAATATTACCCTGTCCGCAACCTCGCGGGCAAAGCCCATCTCGTGAGTTACAACAGCCATGGTCATTCCCTCGGAGGCAAGAGTTTTCATAACCTCAAGAACCTCGCCTACCATTTCAGGGTCCAGAGCCGAGGTGGGCTCGTCGAAAAGCATTACCTCAGGTTCCATGCAAAGAGCCCTTACAATTGCGACTCTCTGCTTCTGACCGCCTGAAAGCTGACTGGGATAAGCCTCCGCCCTGTCTTCAAGACCTACCCTTTTTAAAAGCTGCATTGCCTTTTCTTCGGCTTCAGCCTTGCTCTTTTTAAGTATTGTCATAGGAGCAATCGTCATATTTTTAAGAATATTCATGTTGGGGAAAAGGTTGAAGTGCTGAAACACCATTCCCATCTTCTGACGGTGAAGATTTATGTTTACATTGGGATCGGTAATATCTACATTGTCAAAAAGTATTCTTCCCTCAGTAGGAATTTCAAGCAGATTAAGAGAACGAAGAAAGGTTGATTTTCCGCTGCCGGAGGGTCCTATTATTACCACAACCTCGCCCTTGTCAATCTCTGCGTTTATACCGTCAAGAGCCTTAACGGCGCCGCCGTTATAATGTTTTTTAAGTCCCGTTATTTCAATAAGCTTATCTTTCACTGCGGCGAAGCCTCCTTTCAAGAACTCCTACAAGCCTTGTAAGAATAACAACAAGCACAAGATAAATAATCGCTACCGCAATAAGAGGCATAAAAGCTTCAAAGGTTCTTCCTCTTATAAGGTCGCCGGCTTTTGTAAGATCGCTTATTCCTACATAGCCTGCTACAGATGTTTCCTTTAAAAGCGCTATAAACTCGTTGCAGAGCGTAGGCAGAACAGTTTTAAATGCCTGAGGAATTATTATATATCTCATTGTCTGAACATAGTTAAAGCCTAAAGATCTTCCGGCTTCAAACTGTCCGGCGTCAACAGCCATTATGCCGCTTCTGAAAATTTCCGCAACATAAGCGCCGGAATTTATGCCGAAGGTTATAACCGCAACAAAAACACCGTTTGTTGAGCTTTTAAGTATTATAAAGTACATTATCATAAGCTGAACTACAACGGGAGTTCCTCTTATAACAGTTAAATAAAGCTGGCAGATACCGTTTATAAATCTTAATAAATGATATCCGAAGCCGCCTCTCAACGCCAAAGATTCGGAATTTTTATCGTAGGAGGATCTTACGGAAGCAACTATGATTCCTATAAGTACGCCTATAAGTCCCGCAAAAAGCGTTATTTTAAGAGTATTCAGCAAGCCGTCAAAAATCCACTGCCAACGGTCTCCGTCAATAAAGCAAAGAATAAATTTATCCTTTAGCTCCGTAAACTGCTGAACAAACCATGCCTGTATTCCGTCCAAAAGCCATTCCCCTTTCAAAAAACAAAGGACGGATGAACCGCCCTTTGACTGCCTATGTTTTAATAAGCGGGTTTATAATTCAATTACGCTGCTGATGAATCCTCTAAAGATGCAGGGATGTATTTGTTGATAATCTGCTGTAAAGTTCCGTCAGCCTTAAGCTCGGCAAGCGCCTCGTTTACAGCGTCGAGAAGAGCTGTGTTTTCCTTTGCGATGCAGATTGCATAATCTTCTACAGCATACTCTGTGTCAAGAATTTTAAGACCTTCGTTTGCTGCTACAAATGACTTTGCGGGCTCGTTATCAATAATAACTGCGTCAACCTTGCCTGACTTAAGCGCCTGAACAGCGTCCGCGCCTGTTTTGTAGCGGATAACATTTTCCTCGCCGAAGCCGCCTTCATCAACTGAATATGAAGAATAAATATCTCCTGTTGTATCCTGCTGAACGCCGTATTTCATTGAGCCGTCAGCTTTAAGATCGTCAAGAGAGGCAATAGCGGAACCCTCGTTAACTATAACAACCTGAACGCCTGTTGCGTAAGAATCGGTAAAGTTTACGCTCTGAAGTCTTTCCTCGTTTACCGTCATGCCGGCAACGCCCATATCGAATTTGCCTGACTGAACACCGCCGATAATTGAACCGAATTCAACATCCTGAATTTCAAGAGTAAGTCCAAGCTTCTCAGCAATTTTTGTTGCGATTTCCACATCGATACCTGCAAAAGAATCGCCTTCCTTATACTCATAGGGAGGGAAAGCAGCGTTTGTTGCCATAACGAGAACGCCTTCCTTTGCGGTCATTGCAGTGCTCTCCTGAGAAGCAGCTTCGTTTGTTGAATTTTCTTCCTCATCTTCGGTTTTTGTGCATGATGAGAAAAGCATACATGCGGCAAATACCATTACAACAGCCATTAAAATTGAAATAACTTTTTTCATTATGATTGCTCCTTTGTATTTTTTCATTTTAATGTTTTTAAAATTATACCACATATTAATTCATAATTCAACATGATTTTACAAAATAAATATACAGTCATAGCTCTTTTTAATGTGAATTTTTTAATAAATATACACATTTAATTGCTTTCGGTGTGTTTTTTTAAAAAACGGCTGTATCCCTTTCCGTACTGTACGCACCTTGACACTCTGCTTAAAGTTGCCGATGAAATATCCGTTTCCTCCGTTACCTGATTATATGTTTTTCCTTCCATCAAAAGACCTGCCGCCCTTACTCTCTGAGCCATCTGCTCAATCTCCTTAACCGTGCAAAGGTCCTCAAACAGCAAACGGCAGTCCTCAGGCGTTTCCATTGACGCTATAAGCAGATATAAATCGTTTATCATGCCCCTGTCTGCTTTTTTTTCAGTCATAAAACCACCTATATGTTCTCAAAAGATTTACTTAAAAAGGCTCTCATTTTTGCGGATTTGGGATTGCCGAAAACATCCTCAGGAGTACCCTCCTCCTCAATAATTCCGTCCGCCATAAAGATTACCTTGTCCGAAACCTCCTTGGCAAAGCCCATTTCATGGGTTACGACTATCATGGTACTGTCGCCGTTTTTAAGACTTTTAATTACCTTTAAAACCTCTCCCGTAAGCTCCGGGTCAAGGGCTGAGGTGGGCTCGTCAAAACAAAGTATATCGGGATTTAATGCCAAAGCTCTCGCAATGGCAACTCTCTGCTTCTGTCCTCCCGACAGCTCGCAGGGATAGCTTTCCGTCTTGTCGCTTAATCCTACTCTTGCGATTAAAGCTCTTGCTCCGGCTTCGATTTCTTCTTCCGTGCCCAGCTTTAAAAGGGTCGGTGCAAGCATTACATTTTTAAGCACATTGTACTGAGGGAACAAATTAAAATCCTGAAAAACAAGTCCGAAATGAAGTCTTTTCATTCTTATCTCATTTTCCTTCATGCTTCTCTTTTCCGAGCCGTCATAAATTTTTTCACCGTTTACGGATATAGTGCCGCCCTCGGCAAATTCAAGAAAATTAAGACATCTTAAAAGGGTTGTTTTGCCGCTTCCCGAAGAACCGATTATTGAAAGAACCTCTCCCTTTTCAAGAGAAAAAGAAATATTTTTTAAAACCTCCGTTTTTCCGAAGCTTTTTTGTATATTTTTAACTTCAAGCACAGACATCTTTATCAACTCCTGAAATAATCAAGTTTCTTTTCCATCGCTCTGAAAAATACAGTAAGCAGTCCGCAGAATATAAGGTAAAACGCTCCCGTATAGAACAGAGGCCATATAAGTCCTGCGCTTTTTATGTATGACTGAGCGTTCCAGATAATCTCATACACCGCTATGATTCTCGCAAGTGAAGTATCCTTTACAAGAGTTATAATTTCGTTGCTCATGGGAGGTATTATTCTCTTAATTACCTGGAGAAGTATAACCTTGAAAAATATCTGACTTTTCGTCATTCCCAGAACCTGTCCCGCTTCGTACTGTCCTTTGGGTATCGACTCTATACCGCCTCTGTAAATTTCCGAAAAATAGCAGGCGTAGTTAATAACAAACGCCACTATTACCGACGGGAACCTGTCAAGAGAATCAATTTTAAAAATAAGTCCCGGTCCGTAAAATACAACAATAAGCTGAAGCATAAGAGGCGTTCCTCTTATAATCCATATGAAAGTTTTCATGGCGGCGCTTACTATTTTAACCTTGCTCATGGACAAAAAGCTCATTATTAGCCCTAAGGGCAAAGCGAATACAAGAGTCAATCCGAAAACTTTAAAGGTCATCCAAAAGCCCTGAAGCAAGTCAAGGGTTACTGATAAAAAGGTATCCATTCTTTATCACTTCTCTTCCATAAAAAACGGGGCAAGAAATTTTTCCTGCCCCGGATTAAGCTGTTTTTTTAATTAAAACGCAAGAACCAAGTTGTATTTCTCAGCAAGAGGTTCAAGGACTTCCGCTTTCTTTTCTGTCATAAAGCTGTTAAGCTTATCGGTCATATCGGAGCCCTTTCTGAAGCCTACGCCGTACTCTTCGTCAGTAAGAACCAAGCCGGAAGTAAGCTCCGCATAGCTTGTGCCCTCGCCCGTCATAGCGTCAGCCATTGTGCTGTCAATAATGCAGGCGTCTGATCTGCCGGCAGCAACTTCCATAAGAGCGTCGCCCTGAGTAAGAACTGCAGTATAATTGAACTTATTGCTTTCAGCAGCAGATTCTCCTGCAGAACCTGACTCAACAGCAAAGCTTAAATCTGCCATAGAAGCAGCGTCTTTATACTGATCAATCTTATCGGCAGCCATAACAACTATCTGCTTATTCTGAACATAAGGATTCGAACAGCTTGTGTTAAGAGTAACTTCATCTGTAATTGTCATACCGTTCCAGATACAGTCAATTTTCTTTGAATCAAGCTCAAAGAATTTGTTGTCCCAGTCGATTTCAATAAACTCAACCTCAACGCCCATTGATTCAGCAAAAGCTCTTGCAAACTCAGCGTCAAAGCCGGTCCATTCATCGCTGCCCTCTTCTTTATAATCCATGGGAGCATAATCTGTAATACCAACAACAAGAGTGCCTTTGCTCTTTATGTACTCGTAATCGGATTCTGCTTCCTCTGTCTGAGCTTCGTTGGATACGTTTTCTTCTGTTGTTTCACCGTCGTTCTCTGTTTTTGTGCATCCTGCAAATGTCAAAACAGCAAGTATGCATACCATTAAAATTGCCAAAAACTTTTTCATGGTTTTTTCTCCTTTCGATAGCGCTTATTGCGCTTGACGAAGTTATTATACTTTATCAAACTAAAGTTGTAAAGCGTTTTTTGTAATATTTTTAACTTTTGTCTGTTTTAAACAAATTACAGTATCTTTTTTAATTTTTACATATAAAAATTATACTTTTTGTGCATTTCTCTTGTAAAACGAATAATTAATATTTTTTTGAAAAAGCTATAAAAAAAGGAGAGATTTTGAATGTCCCAGGACAAAGAATATCAGCAAATGGCAAAAAAGGCTTCGCCGCCTTCGCCGATTTTAAAAAACATTTTAAAAGCTTTTTTCTCGGGAGGCTTTATATGCGCCCTGGCGCAGTGCTTTTTCGTTCTTTATGAAAATTCAGGAATCAACGAGGAAACCGTCAAGCTTCTGGTTCCGGTAACACTTATTGTTATTACGGCGACTCTTACAGGCATAGGCGTTTTCGATAAAATAGGAAAGCACGCGGGAGCAGGCACTCTTGTGCCTATAACAGGCTTTGCCAACGCCGTTGTCTCCTCGGCTCTTGAATATACAACAGACGGAAAAATTTACGGAACGGGAGCTAAAATGTTTACAATCGCAGGCCCGGTTATAGTTTACGGCTGTACCGCCGCCTCAATTTACGGACTTATATATTATTGTTTTTTAATATAAGAACAGACAACGGGACAGATATCTGCCCCGTTTGATTATGCCTTTTAATTTTTAAAATCGGTCAAGATTTGCGGCAACTCTTAAAATTTTTCTTGCGTCGGAGGCTGTAATTCTTCCGTTTTTATCCGTATCTGCCGCCAAAAGCTGAGTTTCGGTTCCGGTTTCAAGCTTTGCGGAAATTCGGAGAGCCAGCCTTGCGTCTGCCGCCGTGATTTTTCCGTTGCAGTCAATATCTCCTAATGTGTATGAAGGCTTTGGTTCCGTAGGCTTTTCCGTTGTAGTTTCATTAGGTTTTGTTGTGGGATCTGTAATATTATTTTCTTCACCGTTTACCACAGCAAACAAGCAAAAATGGTCAACAGAAAAATTAATACAACCATTATCAATTTCTGAATTTAATTTATCCCAAGAACCGTCATCATTTTGACGGATTACATAAGAATTATTATTAAATTCCTCGGGAAGCTCTATACTTACGTCAACTAATCCGTCAGGCTGAACAATTTTCCCGTTTTCAATAAGAGTTATATCTTTTACTTTATAGTCCGTCGTTATGGGCTTACCTGAAACGGAAATACTCCCGATTAAATCGGAACCGATTTCATATGTTTGCAGAACAGTATCAGAAGACACATTATTATTTGTATAAACAAAAACATTTCTATTCTTTAAAACCGGCGTTTTTGTATTATCGCTTTCTAATGGAGTAAACACAGCAAAGCCATAATTTTTATTCATTGTTTTTAACCAATCGGATATGCCTACAACAAGATTTTCTCCTTCTGATGATTTAAAAATAGCGTTCAAAGCCACGCCGAAAACATTTGACAATTTAATAAATATTCCTTCCCCTACGGAATATGCCGTACCTAAAACATTTTTGCATAAATCGTCTAAGTTCAAACCTACGTCATTCAGCAGTGCTTCCGAATCATTAATAACTCTTTGCAGTATCGAATTCAATGTGGCAAAGCTGACTTCCTCCATTGCGCTTGCAGATATACTATCTGCATATTTTTTTGCAAAATTTAAATAGTATTCAGATGAAATAAACTTTTTTATTGCCTCTTTGCTTACAAGATCTATTTGTTCATCACTGAGTTTTGAAGAAGAAATTAAACCATCCGCAAAATTATATGTTGAAAGAACAATATCAAAAATATTATATAGATAACAGGTCATTGACTTCATTGAATCTGTTGTAATACTAATGTATCCTCCGTCGGGAACGGTTATATCAATAGGAGTTTTCTTATATAAAGATTCATTTCTAAATGTTAATGTATCGCCTTTATAAATTGCGGAAATTAACAGCCATCCGTTTTCCAGTGTTTTATAAATACTCGTATTATTGTTTTGATTTTTTGCGATTTTTTCGGTTTTGATAAGTTTACCGTCACTGTTATAAACTTCTAACGCTCCGCAGCTGTAGTTGCCGTTATAAACATTCATGGTATAATGCCAGTCGTTTCCCAATTTTTCATAATTAAAATCAGCCACATACAAATCACCTGATATCCAGCAGGAATCTTCATCAGTAAATACAGTTGACTTTAACTTATCGGCTCTGAATGCATTATATTCATCTGAAGTGACTGTAATTGGGATTTTGTATGTTTCTCCTGTGATTTCGGAAGATACTGCGATTATTGTAGAACCGGGCTTCAATGCCTTAAGCGTTGCAATTTTCAAACAGTCGGATTCAACAGGCGGCTGTATATTTACGGAATGATAATCATTTTCAAGAAAAGATCTGCGGCGTTCCATTCTGATAAGAGAATTATTCTCAATCTGCTCAGAAGAAACAACATTTAAAAGCTCAACAATATTATTATTCAGAACAGAAATTTTTACATCTTCGGGAACCACCTTCTCACCGTCTTTTATCTGATAAATGGAAATTCCGATTGTTTCCCCCTTGTAATAATTAAATGTTGAATTGTCAATATAAATTTGCAATCCGTCTGAGGCTTCCGGATTTTCGGGATTTTCTGCGTCAGACACATAATTAAAAATTATATTTGCGTTAGTTAAATCATCATTATAATTGCCTATAGAGATATTATTCCACTGTTCCTCACTGCCTGTATAATATACATTTTCCAAGCTGTCGCAACCGTAGAATGCATATATACCTATATTTGTAACACTGTATGGGATTGTAATCTCTGTTAAGTCACCGCACCATATGAATACACTATCACCAATATTTGTAACGCTGTCGGGAATTGTTACTGATGATAAGCTGAAGCAACACTCGAATGCATATATACCTATACTTGTAACACTGTCGGGAATTGTTATACCTGTTAAGCTGTTGCACATGGCGAATGCCCTCTCACCAATACTTGTAACGCTGTCTGGTATTGAATATTCAGTTCTTGTATTACCGACAGGATATTTTACAAGTTCTGTTTTGTCCTTATTAAATAATACGCCGTATTCATCTGATGAATAAGACTGATTTTTTTTATCTACATTAATAGATGTTAAGCTGTCGCAACTAGAGAATGCATAAACATCAATACTTGTAACGCTGTCTGGTATTGAATATTCAGTTCTTGTATTACCGACAGGATATTGCATAAGTTCTGTTTTATCCTTATTAAATAATACTCCGTATTCATCGGAAGTATATGATGGATTATTTTTATTTACTGTTACTGATGTTAAGCTGTTGCAATCGGAGAAAGCCCAATCACCTATACTATTAACGCTATTACCGATTGTTACCGATGTTAAACTTTCACAATAAAAGAATGCACCATCTGCAATTACTTTTGTATCGTCTTTTATTGTATATTCTCCTGATATTTCATCGTTTGCTTCTATAAGATAATTTCCTATATAAAGCACATTATTTTCCCAGTTGCTTTCATTATTATAAAAGCCTGTGCCATCGAATGCAGAACTACCTATGCTTGTAACGCTGTCGGGGATTGTTATTGATGTTAATCTCCCGCAATCAGAGAATGCAAAATCGCCTATACTTGTAACGCTGTCAGGGATTGTTACTGATGTTAAGCTGTCGCACTCATAAAATGCCTCTTTACCTATACTTGTAACGGTATATCCGTCGATAGTGACTGGGATTGTAAGGACTGAGTCTGAGCCTGTATAGTCTGTAATTTCAGCTGTGCCGTCGCTTAAAACACTATACTTGAAATCTCCGCTTGTTGCCGCAAAGGAAATATTCATCCCGCCGAAAACTGAAATAAGCATTACAACCGTCATTATAACACTTAACACTTTTTTTAATTTTGTCTTCATTTCACTGCCTCCTGTTACGATTTACTATACTTAATCATATTTTATTATAAAAACTATATTTTTTCAA
>CALYBJ010000025.1 GCA_944412445.1 uncultured Clostridia bacterium | reverse complement strand
TCTTTCGTTTTATTTTTGAAAGCTATATCAAACTCCAAATGATATTCTCGTTTCGGGTCGGTTATTATGCCGCAGGATAAAAACGCGCCTCTCAGGAACGCGCCGAAGCAGCACTCATTTTCAATATTTGTGGTAAGTATGTGAAGGGAGAATTCCGCGGCAGAGTATCCGAGTTCATTCAGTACTGCAAGTCTGTCTTCCTTGTTTTCAATGCTTACCGTAGTTTTTCCTGATTTTGATACCATAACAGAAGGTTCGGAGTTTATTAAGCTTATGACTGCATCCCTGTATTTTTCGGCTACAAACGGATAATCGGTCATAATGCTTATATCGCTTTTGCCGAAAGCTCTGCCGAAATACAGCAGACCGTAAGCCTCCGCACGCTGACAGCAGTCCTTTTCGGCAGTAATTTCACTAAGCTCTTTTTTAACATCTGAGGAAAATGACATTAAGGTATAATTTTAACTTCAGGCTCCAAATCGACGCCTGTTTTTTCCTTTACGGTTTTTTTAACATAATCTATCAGAGCTAAAATATCGGCTGCGGAACCGTTATTTTTATTTATAATGAAGCCTGCATGCTTTTCGCTTACCTCAGCGCCGCCTACGGAAAAGCCCTTAAGCCCGCACTGTTCTATAAGAGCGCCTGCAAAGTGACCTTCGGGTCTCTTGAATGTGCTTCCTGCGCTGGGATATTCAAGTGGCTGTTTATCTTTTCGCCTGGAAATAAAATCGTCCATTTTCGCTTTTATTTCCTCTTTATTTCCCCTGGCAAGCTTAAATTCGCCTTTTATTATTATATAGCCGTCGTTTAATGAATAAAAGCTTTTCCTGTAGCTTAACATAAGCTTCTCACCGGAGAATTTTTCAATGGAGCAGCCGGGAGAAATATGATAAGATGCGCACAGAACATCTTTTATTTCGCCGCCGTATGCTCCGGCGTTCATGTATACGGCGCCTCCGACGGTTCCCGGTATTCCGTATGCAAATTCAAGACCGGAAAGGGAATTTTCATAAGCCGCCATACAGAGTTTTGCAAGCGATGTGCCGGCTGTGCAGCTTATTTTATCGCCGTCTACATTAATTTCATTATTAAGTGATGTTGTTTTTATAACAATTTTATCAATGCCTGAATCCTTCACCAAAATGTTGCTGCCGTTGCCGATAACAATAAAACCAAGGCCGTTTTTCCTGATTTTTTCAGCCGTTTTTTGCAGAGCCTCAAGTGTTTTGGGCATAACAATAACGGGAGCTGAACCGCCGGCTCTAAATGTTGTATGTTCCCTCATGGGAGCGTCAGTTATAACATCGCAGTCACTGCTTCTTAGTTCTGCTGCAAAAGCTTTGAAATCGTACATAAAAATCGTTCTTTCGTTTATTCGGACAACAGCGCCGCACCGATAATTCCGGCGTCATTGCCAAGTGTCGCAGAGCATATTTGAGTCTGTTTTTCTGAATGAATACTGTAAACCTGTGCAGATACAAGTTTTCTTACCGGTGCCAGGAGATATTCCTTTTCGTTGCCTATTCCTCCGCCGATGCAGAGAATCTCAGGCTGAAAAATACTTATAATATTTACAAGGCCGCAGGCAAGGTAGTTCATATATTTTTTTACAACGCCTTCGGCGGTTTTGTCTCCGGCGCGCATTGCGTCAAAAGCCGTTCTGCCGTTTGCCTTTTTTATATCGCCGTTTTCAACGATATCCCACATTTTTGAAAACGGGTCAAGAAGCATTGCGTCCTTTGTCTGCTGAATCAAAGCTGTTGCCGAAGCATATCTTTCCCAGCAGCCTCTTCTTCCGCAGCTGCACTGCTCGCCGTTCATTATTATTACCGTGTGACCCATTTCACCGCCGGCGTAGTTAACGCCGGAAACAAGCTTGCCGTCAACTACAATTCCGCTTCCGACGCCTGTTCCCAAAGTAACAGCAACGAAATTTTTGCTGCCTTTTCCTGCGCCCTCAATGGCTTCGCCTAAGGCAGCGCAGTTTGCATCGTTTTCAAAAAATACCTTTTTGCATCCTGTTCTTTCTCTGAGCATTTCGTAAGCAGGAACATTTTCAAAGCCTAAATTATTGGCAAACTCAATAACTTCCTTATCCTTGTTGACAGATCCCGGAGTTCCTACTCCGATGGAATCGATGTTGGCCATTGTAAGACCTGCATTGTTGACTGCTTCTTTTATTGTCAAAGCAATATCGTCAAAAATTTCATTGGCAGGTCTCGGTGAATTGGTTTTTTCGGAAGCTTTAGCAATAATTTTGTTATTGCTGTCTACAACGGCGGAAACGATATTTGTGCCGCCCAAATCTACGCCTATTCTATACATATATATTTTCCTCCAAGCTGAAAAATAAATTCAAAATTATATAGGATTATTTTTATCGGGAGAGCTTTCCCATACTTCAATTTCCTGTTTAACAGGTTCAAAGTCATCCATTCCGAGACTCTTCATAAGCTCCTGAGCGGCGTTGTAGCCCATCTTTTTCTGGCGGTTGCTTATAGCCGCCGTTTCAATAATAACCGCAAGGTTTCGTCCGGGAGTAACCGGAACAACAGTAGCGGGAACCCTTACGCCTAAAATATTAATATAATTTTCCTCAAGTCCCATTCTGTCGTAAACCTTTTGGGGATCCCATGGCTCAAGCCGTATTACCATATCAATTTTTTCGGAAAGCTTTACCGCTCCCAGACCGAAAATCTGACGGGCATTAATTATTCCTATGCCTCTGACCTCAATATAATGTCTGATGTTGTCAGGAGCCTGCCCAACAATAGTTTTTGACGAAGCCTTTCTAAGCTCAACAGCATCGTCGGCAATAAGTCTGTGGCCTCTTTTTATAAGCTCGACGGCAGTTTCGCTTTTACCTACGCCGCTGTCGCCGACAATTAAAACGCCTTCTCCCGAAACTTCAACCAAAACGCCGTGTCTGGTAATTCTCTCGGCAAGCTCTACCGCGAGGTAAGCTATCAGAGTTGACATATTACTTGATGTCGGGTCAGAAGTTCTTATAACCGGTACGGAATATTTTTTAGCAAATTCCAAAAAATCTTCTCCGGGAGAAAGATTTCTTGTAATGAGAACAGCCGCCGGATGAGTTTTGAAAAACCTGTCAAAGCACAGACTTCTGTCTTTTTCCGATAAACCGCCCAAGTATCCGATTTCGGTAAGACCGAATATCTGTATTCTTTCCGGGTCGAAGTAGTCTTCAAAACCTGCAAGAATAAGCCCCGGTCTGTTAACATCCTTAGCGGAAATATAAATATCCGAAGGCGATTTGGGCGAAAAAAGCACCTCATAGCTGTTGTCGTTGATGATTTTTTGAAGAGAAACAGAATACGGAGCTGCCATAGATAACCTCCTCAACAGTATAATAAATATATTATACAATAAAATAAGTACATTGCAATAATTTTAATAATAATTTTTAATATTTTTTTGGTTTTATTTTTTTAATAATAATTAACAAATTATCAGTTGACAATAATGTTTTATTATAGCTATAATAACATAAATAATGCTCAAGGGTAAAGGAGAATTATTATGGAGAAGAAAATTTATACCTGCGCTACGGCTCATCTTGATACAATATGGAACTGGGATTTTGAACATACAGTGTCGGTTTGTATTTATAATACGCTGATTGATAATTTCCGGCTGTTTGAAAAGTATCCCGATTACAAATTTAATTTTGAAGGCTCGTACAGATATGAGCTGATAAAAGAATATTATCCTGAGCTTTTTGAAAAACTTAAGGAATACATTGAAAAGGGAAGATGGAATGTTACTGGAAGCGCCTATGAGAACGGCGATGTTAATGTTCCTTCCCCTGAGGCATTATTCAGAAACATTTTGTACGGCAACGGTTATTTTAAAAAGACATTCGGAAAAACAAGCAGGGAAATATATTTGCCGGACTGCTTCGGCTTCGGATACGCGCTGCCGTCGGTTATCAGACACGCAAACCTTTCGGGTTTTACAACACAAAAGCTTACATGGGGTTCCGCTTACGGAACGCCTTTTGATATAGGAAAATGGTACGGGGTTGACGGAAAATGGTGTTATTCCTGCATGAAACCCAATGAATATGTGGCAACTTACAAAAATATCCGTGAAAAAAAGGATATAGCGGAAAAGCTTAAAACTAATGAAGAAAAGTACGGACTTCCGTGGACATTTTCTTTTCACGGTGCCGGGGATCAGGGAGGAGCTCCCAAGGAAAGCTCCGTTCAGGTACTGGAAAAGGAAATCGGTGAAAATAAGAACAGTGATGTAAAGGTCATAAGCAGCCGAAGCGATGAAATATACGAAGATCTTGCCGCTTTGCCGGAAGATATGCAGAACAAGCTGCCGGCATGGAACAATGAGCTGGTTATGCGTGATCACGGAGCCGGCGGATATACATCGCGAGCTATAGGCAAAAGATGGAACAGAAGAAATGAAGAGTTGGCGGACATAACGGAGCGTACAGCGGTAACCGCGTATTTTTTAGGACAGGAATACCCTGAAAAGCAGATTGAAGCTGCATGGAAAAGGGTTATTGCACATCAGTTTCACGATGATTTGCCGGGGACTTCGGTTCAGAGAGCATACAGAAGGTCGTGGAATGATTATGTTCTTTCTCTTAATCAGTTTGAAAATGAATATGTTCACAGCATGGGTGTTTTGGCAAAAGCCCTTGATACTTCATGGGTAAAGGGTAAATGCTTTGTTGTAAATAATCCTCTTGAATTTGAAAGAACAGATACAGTAAAATTCAGAGTAAAGCTTGAAAACGGCAAATATTTAACCGCTTATGATAAAAAGGGAAAATCCTGGCCTGTTCAGATTATTGAGAGAAACGGAAAAACTGTTACAGCCGTAATGTTCTGTAAATTAAAGCCTGTAAGCTATAAGGCTTTCGATATAAGAGAAACAGATCGCGAATTAAAGCTTGATTCTGAAGTTGTCGTTACTCCTTATACAATAGCAAATGAAAATTATCAGGTACTTTTAAATGATAACGGCGATATTGCGGGAATAAGAGATAAAATAAGAGGAAAAGAGCTGTTAAAGGAACCGATAAGACATGAGCTTATAGATTATTTCGGCAGCAAAAACTGGCCTGCGTGGGAGCTTACATATAAAAGCATCTGTTCCGATAAAATTAAATATCCTAAGCTTAAAAGCATCAGGGTTTTATACGGCGGAGCGGTAACCGGCGCTATTGAGGTAGTGCAGACATCGGGAAAATCGACCTTTAAATCTGTTATTTCACTTGATGCTTACGGAGATACAGTAAAGATTGAAAACGAGATTGACTGGTGGGGACAAAAAACGCTGATAAAGGATTCGTTTGAGCTTACCTGTTCAAATGAATACGCTTCATACGATCTGGGATTGGGAGCTATATCAAGGAAAAATAACAGCAGTAAGCTTTTTGAAGTTCCCGCCCAGAAATGGGCTGATATTACCGACGGTGATTTCGGAGTGTCGGTTCTCAGCGACAGCAAATACGGCTGGGACAAGCCGACAGACAATAATTTAAGACTTACCGTTCTTCATACTCCGGTGCACAATTATAAAAGGCAGAGTATGCAGAGCTTAATGGAAATAGGTTTGAACAGATATTCCGTAGGTATACATTCACATGACAACGGACTTGTGTCAACGCAAAAAAGCGCGGCAGTTTTTAATAAACCATTATTCGGCGTATTTACCGATAAACATACCGGAATACTTGAGGATGAATACTCTTTCGTTTCTCTTAACAAGGAAAATGTAATACTGAGAGCGCTGAAAAAGGCTGAGGATTCCGATGAAATAATAGTCCGCTTTAATGAGTGTGCAAATAAGTATACTGATAATATCCGTTTCAGCATCGGAAACGGAATTGAAAGGGCAAGGGAAGTTTTCGCAAGTGAAGAAGACAAAGGGCCGGCTGTTGTTGAAAACGGCGAGCTGATTTTCGAGCTTGATAAATTTGAGGTTAAGTCGTTCGCCATTAAATTAAAGCCGTATGGAAACAAAATAGACGGAGCCGTTCAACAAAGCGCTGAGCTTGAAGGCAATTTTACTTTGTTTACGGCAAACAGAAAAGGGGTTCAGAAAGTTATAACAGATTATAAGGAGCTGTATTTGCCTCTTGAATTGAAGCCGGCGGAAATAAATTACAAGGGAATTGAATTCATTTTAAATACAGACAAAGCCGTTAAATGCGAAAAACAGGAAATTAAAATTGACAAAGGTTTTGAAAAGCTTTATATTCTTGCTTTTTCCGAAAAGGGTGATACAGAAGCAGAATTCAGGATAGACGGAAAGCCGATAACAAAAACTATACACAGCGGCCATGAGCGCATAGGCGTATGGGATTTGTACGGAATGAAAGATACAGCCAATATTAAGGAATGTAATCTTGCTTATGAATTTACTCATGCACACAGCGAAAGCGGTGCAGATGTAATTGCGAAGCAGACATTTGTATTCTGTTATGAATTTGACATTAAGAACGCTGAGGAAATTCAGCTGCCGGACAATAAAGATATTGTTGTTTTATCGGCAGTTTTTGCAAAAGGCGTTCCCGATGCTGTTTTAAGCTATCCAATGTATGACAGAGCTGAAAAGAAAGTGTTTAAAAACAATTTCAGCATATCAGACAGGATTAAAATTAAGTTAGGAAAAATAATATTTGCTCAGCCAAAGGCGAAAATCGAAAAACGCTCTGACGGAACAACCGTCAAATAAAAAAGCTTCAGCGGTTCGGAAAATAAAAAATTCCGAACCGCCTTTGCTATAATAACGAGAAAAAATATGATATGAATTTATTTATTCAATGCGAAACAACTAATTTCTGTTAATATTTTTTTGAGCTGACAGAAATTTAATTTTAATATATTTATCAATATATTCATAAAAATTTTATTAAAACAGCATAAAAATTTATTTGACAAATGTCGCATATTGTTATATAATCAAGTTGTATTATGTTTGGTTCAGGGGGTATGGTTGTGAAAATCAGTTCCGTTAATAGAAAACTGAAAAAGCTTCAGAACGGCAGCTATGCTGTTAAGGAAATTGACAATATGCGGATTGTGTCCGGAAAATCAAGCGACTGGAATGAAATAATAAAAGCTTGTCAGATAGCTGTAAGCGAAGATAAAAATGTTCATGTGGTAAATAATGTTAAATTTACTGGGGGCAGTGATAAACCGATGCGCATACCGTCCCTTAAGGATAAATTTCTTGATAAAAGGACTCCGGATGTTCTTATAATCGGAGGAGGCATCTCCGGCGCGTCGATAGCAAGAGAGCTTTCAAAATGGAAAATAGATATTTTGCTTGTTGAAAAAGAATCTGATTTGGCAATGCAGGCTTCAGGCAGAAATGACGGTGAAGTTCATCCGGGTATCGATTTAAGCAAAGGAACCCTGAAGCAGCACTATGTTTTAATAGGAAACAAAATGTTTGACAGGGTTTGTTCTGACCTTGGAGTTCCTTTCAAAAGATGCGGCCAGTATGTAGGATTTACCCAGGAAGAGCTGAAACCCCTTATTGAGGCGTATGTATTAAAGAGAATAAAAGTTGACGGGGTAACAGATACATATATTATTTCAGGTGAGGAGCTTCACAGGAGAGAACCCAACCTTAATAAGGATTTCAAGTTCGCAATTTATAATCCTTCGGCAGGCTGTGTGTGTCCTTACGGTCTTACAATTGCATACGGCGAAAATGCCGCCGAAAACGGAGCGCAGATAAGCCTTAATACTGCGGTTTTAGGTATGAAGGTGAAGGATAATAAGATTTATGAGGTTGAAACAAACAGAGGAACGATATATCCTAAAATTGTTATAAACGCCGCCGGTGTTTATGCGGACGATATTGCACAGATGGCTCACGACAAGTTTTATTCCATACATCCCAGAAGAGGAACAAATTCAATTTTGGACAAAAAGGCAGGCGGACTGCTGTCTTCAATAGCTTCAATTAAAAAGCTTGAAAAAAATTCATCACATTCAAAAGGCGGCGGACTTCTGCATACTGTCCATGACAATATTTTAGCCGGTCCCGACGCAGTGGAAACTTTTGAAAAAGAAAACTTTGAAACACGGGCGGAAAGTATAGACAATGTGTTTGACAAACAGAAAAACACAGCGGAAAAGCTTAATAAGGGAAGCATTATTACATATTTTACCGGCGTAAGAGCGCCTACCTTTGAAGAGGATTTTATAATCGAAAAAGGAAGAAACACAAAAAATCTTATTCACTGTGCGGGAATTCAGTCTCCGGGGCTTACCACGGCTCCTGCCGTAGCCCTTGATATTGAAAAAATGACTGTGGATATGCTGAGAGAAAAAGGCTGCACGGTAAAGAGAAATGAGGAGTTCAACCCGGTAAGAAAGCCCATTCCTGTTTTAAGGGAAATGAGCGATGAGGAAAGAAACGAATATATAAAGAAAAATCCCGATTACGGAGAGATTGTATGCAGATGCGAAGAAATCAGCAAAGGGGAGATTCTTGACGCATTAAGATCTCCTATATGCGTTCCGACTGTTGACGGCATAAAAAAACGGGTAAGACCGGGTATGGGAAGGTGTCAGGGAGGTTTCTGTTCCCCGATAGTAACCCAGATAATAGCCGATTTTATGAACGAGAAGCTGTCGGATGTAAGGAAAAGCTCCGACAAATCAGTAATAGTTTACGGCGATACGAAGGAGGGTGCGGAAATATGAAAAATTACTATGATGTAACCGTTATAGGCGGCGGACCGGCAGGAATTGCGGCTGCGGCTGAGGCGGCGAGAAATCATGCGTCCGTACTTGTAATTGAAAGGGAAGCGCGACTGGGCGGTATTTTAAAACAGTGTATACACGACGGCTTCGGCCTTGTAAGATTTAAGGAAAAGCTTTCTGGCCCCGAATATGCCGAAAGATTTATAGATTTACTTAATGAAACCGACGCAGACATAACTGTATTAACATTTGTTACAAAAATAGTTAAAACTTCCGGGGGATATAGAATAACTATGGTCAGCAGAGACGGAGTTGCTTCTGTTGTTTCAAAAACAATAATACTTGCCACAGGCTGCCGAGAAAGAACGGCAAAGCAGGTTTTTATTCACGGAACCCGGCCCGCAGGAGTATTTACGGCAGGCACAGCGCAGAATTTTACAAATCTTTTGGGACAGCTGCCATGCAGGAAATGCGTTATTTTAGGCAGCGGCGACATAGGGCTTATAATGGCGCGAAGACTTACCCTTGAAGGTGCGCAGGTAATAGGTGTGTATGAAGCGAAATCAACGCCTTCGGGACTTACAAGAAATATTCATCAGTGTCTTCATGATTATAATATTCCTCTGTATTTATCGAAAACCGTTACAAGAGTTTTCGGTGAGGACAGGCTTACGGCTGTTGAAATATCTTCTGTTGATAAAAGCATGAAGCCTGTTAAGGGAACGGAAGAAATAATCGAATGTGACGGGCTTATATTGTCCGTAGGGCTTATTCCCGAAAATGAGCTTGCTGAAACTCTCGGAGTTAAAATCGACCCGAAAACAAAGGGACCTGTATGCGATCAGTCGCTTATGACCTCCGCTGACGGAATCTTCAGCTGCGGCAACGCCCTTCATGTAAACGACCTTGTTGATTATGTTTCCGAAAGCGGGGAAACTGCCGGAAAGGCGGCGGCTGAGTTTAACGCTTCTGCGAGAGAATGTATAGACGCAGAAACAAACAGCAATATATCTTATATTGTTCCTCAAAAAATAGATTTAAAAGGTGATCTTTCAAAAGTTGTTTTTTACTTCAGAAGCCGGGACATATTAAAAAATTGTAAGTTAAGTATTACTTTGGACGGCGGAGTTGTAAAAGAAAAAAAATATATGTTCTTAAGACCGCCGGAAATGGAAAGAATAGTTTTGGATTTTTCAAAATATAATCTGCATAAAAATTCCCGTTTGATTTTTAACGCGGAGGGTGAAAAAATATGAAACAGCTTGTATGTATAGTCTGTCCTAACGGCTGTACGCTTAATATTGATGACAGCGGAGACGAAATAAAGGTAACCGGCGGCAAATGCAAAAAAGGCAGTGATTTTGCCGTTGCTGAGCTTACCTGCCCGAAAAGAACAATATGCACTACAGTAAAAACTGTTTTTAAGAACGCTCCTGTTCTGCCCGTCAGAGTATCTTCGGATATTCCGAAGGATAGAATATTTGATGTAATGAATGAAATTAATAAAATAACCGTAAAAGATAAATTAAAAAGAGGAGATGTTGTTATTCAGGATGTGCTTGGGCTGGGCGCAGATGTAATTGCCACAAGCGATATTCTCTCATTGATTACATAAAGGAGGGGTTAATTTGCAAAACACACCGCTTATACTTACTTTTGATGTGGGAACCCAAAGCACAAGAGCGCTTTTGGTTTATCCTGACGGCAGTTTTGAAGATGTGGTTCAGATTAAATATGATGAGCCGTATTTTTCAAAAAAGCCCGACTGGGCAGAGCAAACACCCGACTTTTATTTTGAAAATTTATGCAAAGCCGGCAAGGCAATCAGTGAGAAAAATCCCGATGCCATGAAAAGCGTAATCGCCGTTACCGTTACAACAATACGGGACACGACTTTATGCCTTGATAAAGACTGCAAGCCCCTGAGAGATATTATTTTGTGGCTTGATAAGCGGGAAGCGGATTTTAAAGGCTTCTCACCGTTTTCAACTTTTGCATTTAAGCTTGTTGGAATGTATGATACGGGAGAAATGCAGTATAAGGCCACAGTATCCAACTGGATAATGGATAACGAGCCTGAAATTTGGAAAAAAACCGATAAATATGTTATGCTTTCTGCATATCTGAATTTTAAGCTTACAGGAAATCTTATTGATTCCGTAGCGAATATTATCGGTCATGTACCCTTTGAAAGCAAAACAAACAAATGGATGAAAGAGGGCAAATTAACAAGGTGCGTTTATGACATCCCCTTAAAAAAGCTTTGTGAGTTATGCAATCCCGGGGACACGGTCGGCAAAATATCAAAGGAGGCGGCGCTTCTCAGCGGTATTCCTGAAGGGCTGCCGCTGATAGCCACAGGCTCAGACAAGGGATGCGAAACACTGGGACTTTCTGTTATTCACAAGGGAAAAGCGGCGTTATCCTTCGGCACAACCGCAACTGTTCAGATAACCACCGACAAATATATTGAACCGCAAAAATATATGCCTGCGTATCCGGCAATAATAAGCGGAAAATTTAATCCGGAAATTCAGATTTTTTCAGGTTACTGGCTTTTGTCATGGTATATAAGAGAGTTCGGACATGAGGAAAGATATATTGCCGAATACCAGAACAGCTCTCCGGAGGATATTTTGAACGGACATCTGAAAAATGTTCCGCCTGGCTGCAACGGGCTGTTTCTTCAGCCCTACTGGACACCGGGAATAACAATTCCCAATGCAAAAGGCTCGATTATCGGCTTCAGTTATATTCACACAAAATATCATTTATACAGAGCTATTATAGAAGGTGTAGGATTTGCCCTTTATGAAGCTGCAAAGACTCTTGAAAAGAGAACGAAAACGCCGATAACTGAGCTTTATGTAGGAGGCGGCGGTTCTCAAAGCGATGAAATATGTCAGATTACAGCGGATATGTTCGGTCTGCCCACAAAACGAATACAGACACACGAGGCCTGCGGACTGGGTTCTTCGGTTGTAGGGTTTGTTGCGATGGGCATTTTCAAGGATTATGACGAGGCTTTAAAGTCAATGGTAAAAGTTAAGGATACCTTTTACCCAGACGAGAAAACACATCAAATATATTTGCAGCTTTTTAACTCCGTATATACGAAAATATATCCCAGATTAAGCCCGATATTTAATAAAATTAAATATATCAACAAAAAACTTATAAAGGAGAGACAACAATGAGTACGAAACCATACAAAGGCTTTGAGCCGAAATGGGTGAAAACAGCGGCTCCTGCTGACAGTTACCGCTCTATTTTCCGCTGGGGAGATCCGGATTTTGTAAAATATCCGAAGGAATCTCTGTATAAAATGATGAAATCCATTTTTCACATGACAGACAGCGATTTTGACCATTACGCAATTGATATCGGTATGGATACGGTAGATCTTAATATACCCAGTAAAATTGATAAAAAGCATCTTGACGCATTAAAGAAAATAGTCGGAGATGAGTTTGTTTCAACAGCTGATTACGACAGACTTGCAGTGGCTTACGGAAAAACGGCATACGACCTTTTAAGAATACGCGAAAGAAAATTTGACGCACTTCCCGATGCTGTTGTTTATCCTGATACATCCGAACAGGTAGAGGAAATAGTAAAATACTGCACCGACAAAAATATACCTCTCTATGTTTACGGCGGCGGCTCGTCGGTTACAAGAGGCGTTGAACCTACCAAGGGCGGCATTTCCCTTGACATGAGGAAAAGATTCAATAAAGTAATTTCTTTTAATGAAATTGACCAGACAATAACCGTTCAGGCAGGAATGTCGGGACCAAAGCTTGAAGAAACCCTTCAGAACGCTCAGACGCTGTTCGGTGCGAAAAGACCTTATACCTGCGGACATTTTCCTCAGTCATTTGAATACAGCTCTGTCGGCGGCTGGGTAGTTACGAGAGGCGCAGGTCAGAACAGTACATACTACGGAACGATAGCTGATATTGTGCTTCAGCAAAAATATGCAACACCAATCGGAAAAATAGTTACAAGCCATTATCCGAGAGAAGCGACAGGACCTGACCTTAATCAGATAATGATGGGTTCTGAGGGAACATTCGGAGTTTTAACGGAAGTTACATTAAAGGTATTCCGCTGGATGCCTGAAAACAGAAAGCGTTTTTCGTATATTTTCAAGGACTGGCCTACGGCAATGGAAGCCGCAAGAGAGATGATGCAGTGCGAATGTGGTTTTTCATCTGTATTCCGTCTTTCCGACCCGGAAGAAACAAACCTTATGCTTCGTCTTTACAATGTAGATGAAACGCCTCTCTGGAAGCTCCTTGACGCCAGAGGCTTTAAAGATATGGAGCGCTGTCTTTTCCTTGGATTTACAGACGGCGAAAAAGGATTTTCAGCAAATATTGCAAAGAATATAAAAAGAATTGCAAAGCGTTACGGTGGAATGAGCTTAACCTCATTCGTATGCAAAAGCTGGGAAAAAGGAAGATTTAACGATCCGTATTTAAGGGACACTCTAATGGATTTCGGCGTAACGACAGATACCCTTGAATGTACGGTAAACTGGTCAAATATGGCGCAGGTTCACAGAGATGTAAGAAAAGTCTGTCATGCTCTTCCCGACACAATAGTTACCACTCATATGTCCCACTGCTATCCCCAGGGAGCAAATCTTTACTTCATATTTATAACAAAGATGAGCAGCGCTGATGAATTCAAAGCTTACCATACAAGTATACTTGACGCTATCCAGAAATCCGGAGCGGCAATAAGCCATCATCACGGAATAGGAAAAATGTTTGCGCCGTGGCTTGAGGGATATATAGGTGCGAGAGAATATCAGATATTTAAGGTCTTGAAAAATTACTTTGATCCGAAGTATAATATGAATCCGGGCGGAACAATCGGCCTTGATCTTAAGGAAGAAGAAAAGAGATTTTTAATTCCGAAAGAGAAAGAATAATTTTTAAGAGATGATAACTTTGAGAGAAAATTTTACGGTAACGGCTCATACAGGCTGTATGAACACAGAAGTGAATACAATCGAATCTATTAAAAAAGGATTTGATGCCGGAGCGGACATTGCGGAAATTGATATAAGATTTGATTCAGCAGGGGAGCCTATACTTACCCATAACACATTGTCATTGGATGAAGAAAAGAGCGCGGTAAAGCTTTCGGAAGCTTTTGACTTTATCAGACAGTATCCCGATAAAAAAGTCAACCTTGATATTAAGGAAACAAAAAACTTAAGCAGGATACAAAGTCTTGCCTATGAAAAAGATGTTATAAAACAAATATTTTTTACGGGAGTTGAGGAAGCTTTTGTGGACGCTGTAAGAAAAAGCTGTCCTGATATATCATATTATCTTAACTGCCGGATACCCAACATATTTTCTTTCACATCACTGTATATTGATAAATGGCTGAAAAAAACAGCGGCGGCAGGGGCAGTGGGAATTAATCTGACCAAAAGCAACTGCTCAAAAAAATTAATAAGGGCTTTTCATAAAAAGAAAATGCTTGTGTCCGTATGGACAATAACAGATGAAAAAACAGCCGTAAAGTATTTGAAAATGCAGCCTGACAATATAACCTGTAAAAATCCTCATGAAGTTATTAAGCTTAAAGGGAAATATTAACTGTTTAATTTTTTAGTGTACGGTTAATAATACTAATAAATCCTCTGTATACATAATCAGTATACGGAGGATTTTGCGATGCAGTGGGGAAAAGTTGAGATATGCGGAATAAACACCTCAGAGCTTAAAGTTTTAAAGGAAAAGGAAAAGACGGAGCTTTTAAAGAAAATAAAGGACGGCGATAAAACCGCAAGGGAAGAGCTTATCAAGGGAAATTTGAGGCTTGTATTGTCTGTTATACAGAGATTTACAAACAGGGGAGAAAATCTTGACGACCTCTTTCAGGTAGGATGTATAGGGCTGATAAAGGCAATCGACAACTTCGATGTATCACAAAAGGTAAAATTTTCAACCTATGCTGTGCCCATGATAATTGGAGAAATCAGAAGATATCTTAGGGACAACAACAGCGTAAGAGTAAGCAGATCAATGAGAGATACGGCATATCACGCAATGCAGATAAAAGAGGAGATTCAAAATAAATATAACAGGGAAGCAACAGTAGAGGAAATCGCACAGCAACTTAACATCCCGAAAGAACAGGTTGTTTTGTCTCTTGAGGCTATTGTAGACCCGGTTTCACTGTATGAGCCTGTTTATTCAGACGGCGGCGACACAATTTTTGTAATGGATCAGGTGGGAGATACAACAACGGAAACAGACTGGATAGACGAAATTTTAATAAAAGAATCATTAAAAAATCTGTCGCCGAGAGAAAAAAAGATATTGTCAATGCGTTTTATGCGAGGAATGACGCAAATGGAGGTCGCTAACGAGGTTGGTATTTCTCAGGCACAGGTTTCACGCCTTGAAAAAGGCGCAATTAAAAAAATTAAAAATCATGATTGAAACAACACCGTCGGATTTCCGGCGGTGTTGTTTTCCTCAGTTGGTGTTAGATATTTCAAAGGCGATTTTTTTAAGCTCATCAAGACTTTCTATTACTGATAATCTCCTTCTGTATTCGGCTCCGTTTCTTATTCCTTTTGTATACCATAACGCGTGCTTTCTGGCTTCTCTGATGCCGATTCGTTCACCTCTGTATTCGCAGATCTTATCAATATGCTTAAGCATTATAATCATTCGCTGAGTTATGGACGGCTCCGGAATGATGCTTCCGGTTTTCATGTATGCGGAAATTTGCTGGAAAACCCATGGCCTTCCCAAAGCACCTCTGCCTACCATTACAAGGTCGCAGTTTGTTTCCTCATACATCTTTGCCGCAGAAAACGGATCAGTTATATCGCCGTTGCCTATTACAGGTATGGAGACTGCCTCCTTTACCATTTTTATCATATTTATATTAACGGGAGGAGCGTACATCTGTTCTTTTGTTCTGCCGTGAATTGTTATTGCAGCAGCTCCGTTTTCTTCAGCGGTTTTCGCAAATTCAACAGCGTTTAAATTATCGCTGTCCCAACCGGTTCTGAATTTTACTGTAACGGGAATATTTACTGCGCCGCAAACGGCTTTTATTATTTTTCCTGCAAGCACAGGATCTTTCATAAGACAGCTTCCGCCGCCGTTTTTCACTATTTTAGGCGCAGGACAGCCCATATTGATGTCAATAATATCAGGATTATTTTCCATAGCGGTCTCTGCGGCTTTAGCCATAGTTTCAGGGTCATTGCCGAAAATCTGCACTGCGGCGGGATGCTCCCAACTCGATATTTCCATAAGCTGTCCCGATTTTCTGTCACCCATGGTAACGCCTTTGGAGCTTACCATCTCGCTTACCGTATATGCGGCGCCGTAGCTTTTGCATAATTCCCTGAAGGCTCTGTCGGCTACTCCTGCCATAGGCGCCAGTGCCGCTGTTTTTTCAATTTCGATGTTTCCTATTTTCATATTTAATACCTCTGATTGTTATAAAAAGATTTTATCATATTTTTTTAAGAATTGCATTACTTTTTTTGAAAAATATGTTATACTAATTTATAATGGTATTGTGTGCGCATAAATTACGGAAAGGAGTACAGGTTTTAAATTAAGTTTTCCTGTAACCATATTATGAAATTGCTTGTACTTGACGGTAACAGTATTTTAAACAGAGCATTTTACGGAATCAAAATGCTTACTACTGCCGACGGAAGATATACAAACGGAATTTTCGGTTTTCTTAATATTTTATTTTCTTTAAGAGAAACATATAAGCCGGAGGCTGTTGCAATAGCTTTTGATATGAAAGCTCCGACTTTCAGACATAAAATGTACGATGGGTACAAAGGCAACAGAAAGGGAATGCCCCGGGAGCTTGCAGAACAGATGCCCGTTTTGAAGGAGCTTTTAAAAGCTTTGGGCTATAAGCTTTTGGAATGTGAAGGATGGGAAGCCGATGATATTATCGGTACTCTTGCGAAAAGCTGCTCAGATGACGATTTTTGTTATATCGCAACAGGAGACCGTGATTCCCTTCAGCTTGTTGACAATAAGGTCAATGTGCTTCTTGCCGCTCCCAGAGGAGGAAAAACTGAAACGGTTGTCTATGATGTAAATAAAATTATTGAGGATAAAGGTGTAAAGCCTCTGCAGCTTATTGATGTCAAGGCGCTGATGGGAGACGCTTCGGATAATATACCCGGCGTTCAGGGAATCGGTGAAAAAACAGCAACCGAACTAATAAAGAATTACGGTTCGGTTGATTATATTTACGAAAATCTTGATTCTATAGAAATAAAGCCTCTTGTCAGAAAGAAGCTGACTGACGGAAAAGATATGGCTTATTTAAGCAGAAAGCTGGGAACAATCAGCACCCAGGCTCCGATTGATACCGACTATAAAAAATATATTCCGGAAAAAATGGACGAGCAGAAAACCAAGGCTGTTTTATCGGATCTTGAAATGGCGAAATTCATTGAAAAACTCGGTCTTCGTGATGTTGTAGTTACCGGCGCAGAAAATACTGTGGTGGAAATTAATTATAAAGATTACCGCGCAGATGAAATAAAAAAATGTGTAAATAATGAGAAAAAGCTTTATTTTGTCTGTGACAAGGAATTTAAAACCGTATATATAAACCTCGGCAGTGAAATTACAAGCTGTAATTTTAATGATATTACAGATGTTTTAACAGATGAATCTGTAGACAAATACACTTCCGACTGCAAATCACTGTTTTTCTTCTGTCAAAAACATAATATTGAAGTCAGAAATATTAAGTTTGACACTCTTTTGGCAGGATATCTTTTAAATCCTAATTCATCTGATTATTCTGTAGGTGCATTGTGCGATACTTTCAGAGTTTCTGTTGTTACGGATTCTGCTGAACAAATAAACAAAGACGCAGCAGCTCTTCGCTCGCTTTGTGATAAGCTCAAAGAAAATATTGAAAGCAACGGTGAAGATAAGCTGCTTAGTGAAATTGAAATCCCGCTGTCAGAAGTATTGGCTTCCATGGAAAATATCGGCTTTAAGGTTGATTTTAACGGTATTCATGAATTCGGTTTGTCCCTTGATAAAAAAATAGAAGAGCTGATTACTTCAATTTACGGTTACGCCGATTGCGAATTCAATATAAATTCGCCGAAACAGCTCGGTTCGGTTCTGTTTGAAAAATTAAAGCTTCCAGTAAAGAAAAAAACGAAAACGGGATATTCAACAAACGCCGAAGTGCTTGAAAGTCTTACGGAAGAGCATCCTATAATTCCGCTTATTCTTGAATACAGAACTCTTCAGAAACTGAAGTCTACTTATTGTGACGGACTGCTTAAAGTAATAGCGCCTGACGGAAGAATTCACTCAACCTTTCAGCAGACAGAAACAAGAACAGGCAGGCTTTCTTCTGCCGAGCCTAATCTTCAGAACATTCCCGTAAGACAGGAGCTGGGCCGAGAGCTGCGGAAGTTTTTTACCGGGGAAGAAGGGAATGTATTAATCGACGCCGACTATTCTCAAATTGAGCTAAGAGTTTTAGCGGTTGTGGCTGATGACAAAAACATGATCGAAGCCTTTAACCGTGGTGATGACATTCACGCTATAACAGCGTCACAGGTTTTCAATATGCCGCTGTCTATGGTGACGCCTATTATGAGAAGCCGTGCAAAAGCCGTAAATTTCGGAATTGTATACGGAATAGGCGCTTTTTCTCTTGGAAAAGATATAGGCGTTCCCGTATATGAGGCAAAAAAATATATTGAAAACTATCTGAACCATTATTCCGGCGTTAATAAATATATGGAAAATGTTGTAAAACAGGCAAAAGAAGACGGCTATGTAAAAACGCTGTTCAACAGAAGGAGATACTTACCGGAATTATCTTCTTCAAACGGTATTCAGCGTGCGTTCGGCGAAAGAGTTGCAAGGAATATGCCTATTCAGGGCACAGCAGCTGATATTATAAAAATTGCCATGGTCAAGGTTTACGGCAGACTGAAAAAGGAAAATATGAAGTCAAAATTAATTCTTCAGGTTCACGACGAGCTTATAATTGAGTCTCCGGAAAATGAAAAGGAAAGGGCTATGAAGATTTTAACAGAGGAAATGGAAAATGCCGTTAATCTCAGCGTAAAGCTTTCCGTTGACGCTAATATAGGTAAAACCTGGTACGAAGCAAAGGGATGAAAATTAAATGAATATATTGTTTGTTTGCTCAGGGAACACATGCCGAAGTCCTATGGCCGAGGCAATATTTAAAAGCAAAACAAAAGAATATGAAAACTATTGCAATGTTTTAAGCTGCGGACTGGGCGCAATGCCGGGTGATACCGCAAGCGACGGCGCCGTAAAAGCCATGGCTGACAGAGGTATAGATATTACATCTCACAGAGCCAGACAAATAAACAGATATTTAATTGAAGAAGCTGATTATATTTTTTGTATGGGATTGTCTCATTATAACGCATTGCGTCCATTTGCTGAAAATAAAGTGTATCTTCTGGGAAATGGAATATCAGACCCTTACGGCGGAAACAGCGATGTATATACAAAATGCGCCGATGAAATAGAAAAAGAAATAAATAATATTCTGATGTCGGATATTTTTTTCAGAACAGAAGCTATGAGCATTAACGATATTGAGATTGTTTCTGAAATCGAAAAATCAAACTTTTCCGAACCCTGGAGCAAGGACAGCTTTGTTTCTCAGATAAAAAAGAACTACGCACTTTGCTTTACTGAAAAATATTTGGGTAAACCGGTGGGATATATCTGTGCCGATAATATTTCCGGTGAAATTTACATAGGCACGGTAGCTGTTGAAAACAGTATGCGAAGAAGGGGAGCCGCAGACAGGCTTTTAGAAGCTCTTGATGGCTTTGCAGATAAAAACAAATCTTCTCTGATTACTCTTGAGGTTCGTGTGTCGAACATACCGGCTCTGAATCTATACGGTAAACACGGATTTAAGGTTGTTGGAAAAAGAAAAAATTTTTACAGGCAGCCTTCGGAAGACGCATATATTATGACAAAATTTTTTGACGGTGATAAAGATGAAAATACTTGCAATTGAATCCTCATGTGATGAAACAGCTGCGGCTGTTGTTGAAGACGGACGCAGAGTTTTGTCAAATGTTATATCATCACAGGTTGAGGAGCATAAAATATACGGAGGGGTAGTGCCTGAGATTGCGTCAAGGCGGCATACCGAAAATATTGCCCGTGTTGTAAAAAAGGCGCTTGAAGACGCAAACTGCGGATATGATGACATTGAAGCAATAGGTGTAACCTATGCGCCGGGACTTATTGGCGCATTGCTTGTAGGCGTAAATTTCGCAAAAGGGCTTTCTTTTGCTGCCGGCAAACCACTTGTTCCGGTTCATCATTTAAGATCCCATATTGCGGCAAATTACATATCGTATAACGACCTTGAACCTCCTTTTCTCGCATTGGTGGTATCAGGCGGGCACAGTCATATTGTAAATGTAAAAAGCTATACAGAATTTGAGGTGCTGGGAAAAACACGCGATGACGCGGCAGGAGAGTGTCTTGACAAAGCGGCAAGGGCAATGGGGATACCTTATCCCGGCGGCGCGAATCTTGACAGAATGGCAAAAGGCGGAAATGCTTCTGCCTATATGTTTCCTCATCCCCATGTTGAAAATGCACCGCTTGATTTCAGCTTTTCAGGTCTGAAAACATCTGTTATCAACATTATTCATAACGCTTCCCAAAAGGGAGAAAATATAAATATTCAGGATTTAGGCGCTTCATATATTAAAGCGGTTGTTAAATGTTTAACAGACAATCTGATGAAAGCCGCTGAAATAACAGGTGCGAAAACAATAGTAACCGCAGGCGGTGTTTCCGCTAATTCTGTTTTAAGGGAACAGTTAGAGAGCATTTGCAGCATAAGAAATCTTAAATTATATATGCCTGCGCTTAAATACTGCGGTGATAACGGTGCTATGGTTGGTTCGCAGGCATTTTATGAATTTAAAGCCGGTCATTTTGCAAAGGAAAATCTTAACGCAATAGCATCTTTAGGTATTGACAAAAACAGCTTTTAGTGTTATATTATTTATGATTTTGATATTTTTTTAACATGAAGAAAATTGTATACAAATGTCGAAATCAGAAAAACAATAAATTTGTAAAATATCCTAAAAAGGAGAGAAAAATAGATGGAACTTACTACTAACAAGTCAGTCCTCGATTGGATTAAGGAAAAAGCTGAGCTTGTAAAACCCGACAATATTGTATGGATTGACGGCTCAAAGGAACAGCTTGATGCTCTTCATGCAGAAGCTTGCAAAACAGGTGAAATGATAAAGCTTAACGAAGAACTTTTACCTGACTGCTATCTTCACAGAACAAAGCCCAACGATGTTGCCCGCGTTGAGGACAGAACTCTTATTTGTACTCCCACCGAAGAGGAGGCAGGTCCTACAAACCACTGGATGGAGCCTTCAAAGTGCTACGAAATGCTTTATGAAATAGCTAAGGACAGCTATAAGGGCAGAACAATGTATGTTATACCTTATTCAATGGGTCCTGTTGGTTCACCTTTCTCAAAGGTCGGCATCGAGCTTACAGATTCAATTTACGTTGTTCTTAATATGTCTATCATGACAAGAGTTGGAAAGAAAGTCCTTGAAGTTTTAGGCGACAGCAATGACTGGGTAAGAGGACTTCACTGTAAATGCGATATTGATGCTGAGAAGCGCTGGATTTGTCAGTTCCCTCAGGACAACACGATCATTTCAGTTAACTCAGGTTACGGCGGAAACGTTCTTCTCGGTAAAAAATGCTTTGCTCTTCGTATTGCTTCTTATCAGGGCTGGAAAGAGGGCTGGCAGGCTGAGCATATGCTTATTTTGGGCGTTGAGAATCCTCAGGGCGAAGTTAAGTACATCTGTGCGGCGTTCCCCTCAGCTTGCGGAAAAACAAACCTTGCTATGCTTATTCCTCCCGAGGGATATCAGAAGGCCGGATATAAGGTTTGGTGCGTAGGCGATGATATCGCTTGGATCCGCAAGGGTGAAGACGGAAGACTTTACGCCATCAATCCCGAAAACGGTTTCTTCGGCGTTGCTCCCGGAACAAACATGAAATCAAATCCCAACGCTCTTCTTTCAACAAAGAAAGGCACAATCTTCACAAATGTTGCTCATAACCTTGATAACAATACAGTTTGGTGGGAAGGTCTTGACAAGAATCCTCCCGAGAATGCACATGACTGGTTAGGAAACGACTGGAACGGAAAGACTTCAACAGAGAAGGGCGCTCATCCCAACTCAAGATTTACAGCTCCTGCTGTTAACTGTCCTTGTCTCAGCAAAGAATTTGAGAATCCTCAGGGTGTACCCATTTCTGCATTCGTATTCGGCGGCAGAAGAGCTAAGCTTGCTCCCCTTGTATATCAGTCAAAGAGCTGGAACAATGGTGTTTTCGTAGGCTCCATTATGGCTTCCGAAACAACAGCTGCAGCTGCCGGCGCAGTAGGTGTTGTTCGCCGTGATCCCATGGCAATGCTTCCTTTCTGCGGCTACAACATGGCTGATTACTGGCAGCATTGGATTGATATCGGCGCCGGTCTTGATGAAGACAAAGCACCTAAATTCTTTAATGTTAACTGGTTCCGTAAAGATGATGAGGGCAACTTCCTGTGGCCCGGCTTCGGCGACAATCTTCGTGTTCTTGAATGGATTATCAAGAGATGCGAGGGCAAGGTTGACGCAAAAGAAACAGCTATCGGTTATGTTCCTTATTCAGAGGATATCAACATCAGCGGTATCGAAGATGAGATAACAAAGGAAACGCTTGAGAGCATCCTTGAGGTTGACAATACTCTTTGGGCTGATGAAACAAAAGGAATCGAAGAATTCTACGGAAAATTCGGCGATAAGGTTCCCGCAGCTCTTAAAGCTGAACTTGACAGCTTAAAGGCAAACCTTAAATAATAAATAATTTTATGATTTGCTTTCGGCACCGATATTTTCGGTGCCGTTTTTGTTGAAAAATATTGTATGCGGTGGTATAATATTTTCATTGTATTTAATTAAGGTGATTTTATGAATCAAAAGACTATTGCGGCGGTACACGACTTATCCGGTTTAGGAAAGTGTTCTTTGACAGCCGCTATACCTATCTTGTCCGCCGCCGGGATTTCCGTAGGAGTTTTGCCTACGGCTGTTTTATCTACGCAAACAGGCGGCTTAAATGAATATACATATCGTGACTTAACGGCTGACTTGTATCCTGTTATGAATCATTGGAAAAAGCTAAATGTTAAATTTGACGCCGTGTACAGCGGTTTTTTAGGTTCAGAGGAGCAGGTGGACATTGTAGGTAATTTTGTTGACGATTTCTTGAAAAAAGACGGTCTGTTTTTATGTGATCCTGCTATGGGTGACAACGGAAGCCTTTATAATACATTTAATGCTGATTTTGTTGTTCAGATGAAAAAGCTGTGTTCAAAAGCCGACATAATTGTTCCAAATTTAACCGAAGCCTGTATGCTTCTTAACGGGGAGTACGATATTGAAAGCTGCAGCTTTGCTCAAACCGAAGAGATTCTCAGAAATTTGGCGTCTGAGTTCGGTGTTAAATATATAGTTTTAACAGGTGTCAGCTTAAAAAGCAGTGAAATAGGCGTTGCCGCTTTTGATGTCAGAAACAGCAAAACTTTTTTTGTTTCTCGTCCTAAAACCGAAGGAATGTTTCATTCAACAGGAGATGTTTTTGCAAGCGCTTTGCTGGGAGCGGTACTGAACGGATTCACCATTGATAAGTCATGTGAAATTGCTATTGATTTTACTGTCAGGGCAATAAATGAGACTGTTATACAAAACGGTGATTCACGATTCGGACTTTGCTTTGAAAAGTGCCTGCCTGATTTTATTAAAAGCTTGGAGTTGATATAATGAGCAGTCTTAATATTGTTTTAGTTGAGCCTGAAATTCCTCAGAATACAGGAAATATAGCAAGAACTTGTGCCGCAACAGGGGCGAGGCTTCATTTGGTTGAGCCCATGGGTTTTAAGGTGGATGATAAAAAGCTGAAAAGAGCAGGACTTGATTACTGGTACTTGCTTGATATAACATACTACGAAAATCTTAATGACTTTTTCAATAAGAATAAAGACGGAAAATTCTATTATTTTTCAACCAAAGCTAATCATGTTTATTCAGATATAACATATTCCGATAACGCTTATCTTGTGTTCGGAAAGGAAACAAAGGGGCTTCCGGAAAAGCTTTTGTATGATAATCCGGAGACTACCGTAAGGATACCGATGATAAGTGATGCAAGAAGCCTGAATCTTTCCAATTCGGTGGCTATAGGCGTGTATGAAGTTTTGAGACAGTGGAATTTTCCCGCATTGCAGGAAACAGGAAATTTGAGAGAGTATAGCTGGAATAAGTAAAATGGGACTTGCAAAATTTATTTGTATTTATGATGACGAGGAAAACATGATTGTTTCGGAGAAAACAACCAGACTTTATGAAGTTAATGTTCTGCCGTCAAGCTTTAAGGCTTCAGGAAAAATATATATAGACGGAATAAACTCTGACAGTGAAAAATATGAGGAGCTTCTTTTTGAGAATACTATTGAACAAAGGCCTTGTGTTCCGTCAAAGGTCTTTTTGGAAGTTTATAAAAAAGCATTCAGATCAGGCTATATGGCTGTAATTGTTTTGTGTCCCCACAGGAAATGGTACGGATTTTATAATGAAGCGAAAGCTGCGCAGCAGATGTTTTCAAGACATAAAAAGTATTCTTCCGAAAATTTTAAAATATATGTTATTGATACCAAGTCCTTTGCCGCAGGAGCAATGCTGTACGGAATACTCGGCGCAAGATTATATGCAGACAGAAGCTGTTCATCTGAATATATCGCAGGGCTGATAAAGTCAAAATGCGATAAATCACGGACATTAATATTTATGTTAAAAGACTCCGAGTACAAGGCCTATTTGATTAAAGGGACAAGATTATCCGAAATAGAAATTTCCGATTCAGTTGACGCTGTTAAGTTTACAAAATTTGCTGAAACTGCCGTAAAATATATTAAGAGAACGCCTGAAAAAAGATATTTTGTATCTCTTGGCATACATTGCGATTTTGCCGGAAGTATTTTAGGGAGAATTGAAAGCAATATAAATATTCTTCCGCAGGCTGTTGTTCAATACGGTATACCGACAGCTGATGTTTTGGGAACTAAAGCTTTTTGCATACATATATTTTAAATGTTGTGTTTTTATTATGTAAATGTTAATTTTTTTTGATTTGGTATAAAATTTAAAAATATGTCTTGCAAAAATTATATTTTATGTTATTATTTTATTGAGGAAAGTTGATTCTTTTCTCAATATATGTACAGGGGAGTGCAGATTCATGGAGTTTATTCAGAAAATCATTGATTTCATCATGGGCATCATTGAGAAGATCAAGGCTTTCGTTGCTGAAATCAGATCAAAAAACGACGAGAAATAAGATTAGAATTTGATCTAAACGAAAAAAAGTCACCGAAAGGTGACTTTTTTTTGTGTAATAAAAATTAAGGCAGGCGATAAGCCTGCCTGATTTTTTACAGCCGTATTCTTAAAATATCTCCTTCGTGAAGCTCTTCCGGAGAATACACGCTTAATATTTCTCTCGGAATATGCGCACATTCCCTTGGATTTCCGTTCGCATCAATTATGCTTTCTACAGTAAAGCTCTTTCCTGTTGTATAAGGAGAAAGAATTTCAAGATTGTCTCCTACGGAAAATTTATTTCTCATTTCAATTAAATAGCGGTTGTCGGAATCTTTTCCTAAAACAATGCCTATGAATTTACAGGACTGACGATACAGCCCGTCATTACTGTGATCATATTTAAGCGCGCCGAAATAAAAGCCTGAAGAATAAGGTCTGTGGCTTGCACATTCAAGCTCGTTATGAAGCTCAGCAAGGTTTGCAGTTCCGTCAATTCTTTTTCTGTACGCATTTGTAACCGTAGCAACATAGTAAGGAGATTTCATTCTGCCTTCAATTTTAAAAGAAATAACGCCGGCCCTTGCAATTTCGTCAAGAACGTCAATACAGCATAAATCGTGAGAACTGAGTATTGCGGAAGCGCCGTTTTCCTCAATAACAGTGAAATGCTGTTCCGGGCGCTTTTCTTCAACAATACTGTACATCCATCTGCAGGGCTGAGTGCAGTCTCCGCGGTTGCCGCTTTTTCCCGTTAAATAGGAACTGATAAGGCATCTTCCCGAATAGGACATACACATGGCTCCGTGAACGAAACATTCTATTTCGAGGGATTTCGGTGTCTTGGCTCTTAATTCAGCAATCTCGTCAAGAGTCATTTCTCTGCCTAAAACAACTCTTTCAGCCCCCATGTTATAATAAACTTCAGCTGTTTTGTAGTTTTGAATGTTTGCCTGAGTGCTTATATGCACGGGAAGCTCAGGGGCTGCTGATTTTATTTCGGCAATTGTTCCTAAATCCGAAACGATAACACCGTCGGCACCTGCTTCGTATAAAAACTTAGCATAATCACCTATTTGTGATATTTCTGAATTTGTTGCAAAACAATTAACCGTAACATATATTATTTTATTTTTACTGTGAACAAAGTTTATTGCATCAGACAGCTGCTTATTGTCAAATCCTGCATTTTCTGCTCTGAGCTGCATTATGGGACCTCCCACATAAACGGCGTCAGCCCCGAAATATAATGCAGTCTCTAAGCTTTCCCGGCTTCCTGCCGGACACAGTAATTCGCAACCTTCAAAAATGCTTCCGTTTGTGTTGCTCATAACGACATCGCCAACGCATAAATCATTACTGAAATTACGCTGAGAATCATAAGCACGGCAAGTATTATTGAAATGACTCTTACTGTATTTTTACTCATAAAATAAACTCCTTGTTATTTAATACCCATAATTTTTTCAATGCTTTCGGCAATAACATCCGTCTGTTTTTCAGCTTCAGCTCTGCTTGCAGCGTGAGAAGTTATATAAATTTTAATTTTAGGCTCAGTTCCCGAAGGTCTGATGATTACCTTGTTATCATCGGGTAGAGAATAGGAAAGAACATTTGATACAGGAAGCGTGATCTTTTCTGTTTCTCCGGTGACGGTATCTGTAGCGCAGCTTGTAAGATAGTCAGCTGTCTTTATTACCTTCATGCCGCCTATTTCCGCCGGAGCGTTCGTGCGAAGCGAAGTCATCATATCGGACATTTTTTTCATACCGTCAGCGCCTTCAAATCCGAAGTTGAGAAGACTGTTAAGATACATTCCGTATTTTTCGTAAAGGCCGTTCATAACATCCACAAGGGTTTTTCCCTGAGTTTTGTAGTAAGCTGCCATTTCTATTATGATCATAGAAGCGTTGACAGCGTCCTTTTCTCTGACATGAGTTCCTGACAGGTATCCGTAGCTCTCCTCAAGACCAAGCTCAAAGCGAGCTTCTTCACCTTTGTCCTTAAGCTGTTCAATAAGCTCGCCGATGTATTTAAAGCCTGTAAGCAAATCATAAACTTCAGCGTTGTAGTCGTTAGCTATCGCTCTGATAAGCTCAGATGTAACAATTGTTTTAACAATAGCCGGCTTTTTGGTTAATTCGCCTTTGGCCTGTTTTCTCGAAAGTATATATTCCGTAAGCATACAGCCTACTTCATTGCCGCTCATAAGCTTGTATTCTCCGTTGTGACGGACAGCAATTCCTACGCGGTCACAATCGGGGTCGGTTGCAAGAAGAATATCAGCAGGGAAGTCCTCAGTCATTTTTATGCCTTCCTCAAAAACCTGCTTGATTTCAGGATTGGGGAATGGACAGGTGGGGAATGTGCCGTCGGGTTTTTCCTGAGTTAAAACGATTTTTAAGTCTTTGACGCCGATTTTTTTAAGGATATGCTTAACAGGCTTGTTTCCTGTTCCGTTAAGAGGTGAATATATAACTTTCAAATCAGCTTTTTTGCATACATCTTTTTCAATCTGTCTTGAAAGAACATCTGAATAAAAGTCCTCTATAAGCCAGTCCTCAATAAAGTCAATTTTATCTTCTGCAAGAGCGTCATCGAAATTCATCAGCTTTACATCATTAAAGATGTCAACCTTACTTATATATTCATAAGTCTTTTTAGCCGCTTCATCAGTCATCTGATAGCCTTTGGAGTCGTAGCATTTGTAACCGTTGTATTTTGACGGATTGTGGCTTGCGGTAATAACAATACCTGAGCTGCAGTGCAGCTTTCTTACTGCATAGGAAAGCATTGGGGTCGGCATAAGCTCGGAATAGATATAAACCCTGATTCCGTTAGCTGCAAGCACGCCGGCAGCTGTTTTTGCAAACAAATCAGATTTGATACGGGAATCATAAGCAATGGCAACACTCGGCTCTTCGTAAGTATCGTTCAGAAAGTTTGCAAGTCCCTGAGTTGCCTGTGCTACGGTATAAACATTCATTCTGTTTGTACCTGCGCCTATAACGCCTCTCAAGCCGCCTGTACCGAATTCGAGGCTTCTGTAAAATCTGTCAAGGATTTCATCATCGTTGCCTTTAATTGATTCCAATTCTTTTTGTATGTCCGGATCGTTTTTCGCATTTTTAAGCCATAATTCATAAAGCAGATTGTAGTCAGTCATTGTAGCCAGTCCTTTACAATTATTTATAATAACTATATTATATACCAAACGAAAATAATTGCAAATATTTTTTTAATCTAATATAATTTTTTTATTGACAGAATTTTCGAAATATTGTATCATATTATGAAAACAAATGTTCTAAGAGGTGTTGTTTTAATGTTTGCGGCAGTGAAAAGTCTCGGTGTTTTCGGAATGCACTCATATATTGTGGATATAGAAGCTGATATATCGATGGGAAAAGCAAAATTTGATATTGTGGGACTTCCGGATGCTGCCGTGACCGAATCACGCGAGAGAGTAAGAGCGGCAATGAAAAACAGCGGTTTTGATTTTCCGTATGTTCATATAACGGTTAACCTTGCCCCGGCTGATATAAAAAAAGAAGGTCCGATTTATGATCTTCCTATACTTGTGGCATTGATGTCGGCGTCTAAACAGCTTAATTGCTCACTGGTAAACAAAGCTTTTATCGGAGAACTTTCCTTAAGCGGTGAAATTCATCATATTAACGGTGTTCTTCCAATGGTTATTGAAGCGAAAAATAACGGGATAGATGAGATATTTGTGCCTTTTGACAACGGTGCGGAGGCTTCGGTTGTGGACGGAATTAATGTTTTTGCGGTTAAAAATATAAAAGAGCTAATGTCTCATTTAACAGGTAAAAATATTTTGACGCCTGTAAAGGCAGATAATGAGGATTTTGAAAGCGAAACGGTTTTTGACATAGATTTTTCTGATGTTAAGGGACAGTATCAGGCAAAGAGAGCACTCGAGGTTGCGGCTGCAGGCGGTCATAACATTATGATGATAGGTCCTCCCGGTTCAGGCAAAAGCATGCTTGCAAAACGCCTTCCGACAATTCTGCCTGACATGACCTTTGATGAATCTCTTGAAACCACTCAAATTTATTCTGTAGGAGGCAATCTTCCGAAAGGAACTTCAATGATAAGAAAAAGACCTTTCAGATCCCCTCATCATACAATTTCGGCACCTGGACTTTCAGGAGGCGGCTCAATACCGAAGCCCGGTGAAATTTCACTTGCTCATAACGGAGTATTGTTTCTTGATGAATTGCCGGAATTTACAAGAGCTGCGATGGAATCTCTTCGTCAGCCTATAGAGGACGGTGTTGTATCCATTTCAAGAGTCGCAGGAACGCTTACATATCCCTGTTCGATTATGCTGGTTTGCGCAATGAATCCATGTCCGTGCGGTTACTTCGGCCATCCCACAAGAAAATGCACTTGTCCGTCAGGGGCTCCGGCAAGGTATTTAGCGAAGGTATCGGGACCTCTTCTTGACAGGCTTGATATCCATATAGAAGTTCCTCAGATAGATTTTAATGCTCTTGCAGACAGAGAAAAAAGCGAGGCATCCGCTGAAATCAAAAAACGAGTAAATGCGGCCAGACGCATACAGCAGGAGCGGTTTGCCGGTTCCGATGTCAAATCAAATGCCCACATGACGCCGGAGCAGACAAGAAGATTTTGTATTTTAACAGACGGTGCGGAAAGAATTTTAAAAGCAGCCTTTGACAATCTCGGATTATCTGCAAGAGCTTATGATAAAATTTTAAGAGTATCAAGAACGATAGCTGATCTGGATTCATCTGAATTAATTGAAGTCAAGCATATATCAGAGGCTATACAGTACAGAAGTCTTGACCGAAAATTCTGGAACGGAATTTGAAATTTGTTAAAATAAATCTATTGCTGTTTTTTAATGTCTGTGTTATAATTATTCTAAATAAGCTTAAATCGTGGTGAGAAAATTAATGAATACAGACGGATTTTATTCTGTTCGTGAAATAAGGGATTTCAGGGATTTGCTTTGGCAAAGCGAGGAGCTTTTTTCTTCACGGCCTGCTTTTAAATATTATAACAAGGACGGCAATATACAGGAAATTACATTTAAAGAATTAAAAGAAAATGTTCAGTATCTTGGTACCGCACTGTGTAATCTGGGGCTGAAAGATGCGAAAATTGCGGTAATCGGCAATAATTCATGGAAATGGTGCTGTTCGTATTTTGCCGTAACCTGCGGTACAGGCGTTATCGTGCCTATTGACAAGGAGCTTATGCCTGATGATATCAGGAATTTAATATCAACAGCTGACTGCAAAGCTGTTTTCTGTGATGAAAAGGCATGGAAAAAGCTTTCTCAGGTGATTGCTGAGCCGCCTGAGGACATTGTTTATGTAATTTTTGAGGCTGAGATTTCTGAGGAAAAACTGTTGCATTTTGACGATCTTTTAGAAGAAGGCAAAAAGCTTCTTAATGAAGGAAATTCTGTATTCCTTGATGCCGAAATAAATCCTGAAGGCTTGGGAAGTCTCATTTTTACTTCGGGTACAACCGGCAGCGCAAAAGGAGTAATGCTTTCGCAAAAGAATATATGTTCAGATATTATGGCAGTTTCAAAAGTTGTTAAGGTTACCGATGAAGATGTAATTTTATCGGTTCTTCCTCTGCATCATACATATGAATGTTCCTTAAGCTTTTTAATGCTTCTTTACTGCGGCGGCTGCTTATGCTTCTGTCAGGGATTAAGGTATATTCAGAGAGATATGCAGACATTTGAGCCAACATTATTTGTTACGGTTCCTCTTATGCTGGAAAAATTCCACGACAGAATAATAAAAAAGGTTTCCGAAAAGAAGATGGGTAAACTCGCTTTATCCATCGGAAAGCTTGCGGCTGGTTCCGAAGGATTTATTGCAAGTATTGCTGACAAGGCTTTTGCTGAAATAAGAAAACAGTTCGGCGGAAAATTAAGGCTTATAATTGTGGGCGCGGCGCCGCTTAACCCTGTTGTTGCCAAAGATTTTGATATGTTCGGCATACCTGTTTATATTGGATACGGATTGACTGAATGTGCACCCCTTGTAATAGGTAATAATGATAAGCTTAAAATGTACGACGGGGTAGGCGTTCCTCTTCCTGGGGTTGAAGCAAAAATTAATAAACCCGATGACAACAATGTGGGAGAAATATTTGTAAAAGGTCCCATGGTAATGATGGGTTACTATGAAAATGAAGAGGCAACAGCTGAAGTTTTTGACGATGAAGGCTGGTTCCATACGGGAGATATGGGCTCAGTTGATGAAAACGGATGCTTTAAGGTTGTAGGACGCTTTAAAAATGTCATTGTCACTAAAAACGGAAAAAATATTTATCCCGAAGAGCTTGAGTATTACCTGAACTCAAATCCTTATGTTTCCGAAAGTCTTGTTTTCGGTTCAGACTGTGATGAAGCCGAAGAGGGAACAAGGGTTGAGGCAAAAATATTTCCCGACATAGGAAATATTATGGAAAAGCTTAAGGATAAGGCGCAGCCTACAAAAGACCAAATATCAAAAATGATTTCAGAAGCTGTTAAGGAAGTTAACAAGAAGCTTCCGAAATATAAAAGAATTAAGAACTTTGCAATACGTGACAGCGAGTTTATAAAAACGACAACTCAAAAGATTAAAAGGCAGGATAATCTTTCTGAGGACGAAAACAGTGATAATGTATATGAAGCCAAGAAATAAAAAGGGGAGTCCGTTTTTCGGACTCCTTATTGATTGGCTGTGTGTGAAACAGCAAAACTCACAGCTTTTCCTGTATTAAGTTTAGGATATTCAAATCCATCTGCCTGTACAAATTCAGAAGCTGATGAAATTATAATATTTTTAACATTTTCTCCGGTGATATTCTCGTCAATTCCGAAAATCATTGCAGCTGTTGCGGATACAAACGCTGTTGACATGGATGTCCCGCTCATATAAATTTTTTTGTCATTTATGCCGCAGCTAAAAATATTTTCACCGGGAGCGGCAATATCAATTCTCGAACCGGTGTTCGCTATTGAAGTATAGTTATTTGATTCTCCGTAAGAGCCGACTACTATGATTCTGTTTTTTACTTCTTTGTTCTGTATGTAAGTAAATATAAAATTATACTGAGCGTTTGTTTTAACTTTTCCTGAGTCAAAAATTCCGAATATATCAAGAGAATTTAAAATTTTCTTATCAGAATATTTAAAATAGGATGAATTATCTTTATATAAAGTTTTATTATAATCGTTTCCGGCGGCGGCACAGATAACGAACTCAAAACCTCTGTCAATAAGTTTTTCCAAAGCTGCCGAAAACAGCTCACTTTCAGATTTTATAAACTCTATTGCTTCAGCGCTGCCTAAAGATGCGGAAACAGGTATGTATGAGTTATATCCCATGCTTATGTTGATTACTTTTATATTTTGCTCGCAAATCATTCTGCAAATATTTGCGATCCAGTATGACAGGGAAGTGTTGATGCCGTTGTAGGAGTACAGGCAGGCTTTGGAGAATATGCCGCCGTCGCCGCTTGCGTCAGTCTGTGAATTTATTATACCGGCAACATGGGTGCCGTGAGATGAGCTTGAACCTAATATACCGGAGTATAGGCAGTCGGCAGAATATTCAGAACTGTTTGAAACGCTTAATAAGCTGTTGGTGTAATCCACAGGCGTGTCTATTAAACCAACATTTATATTATTCATGGAATTAAGATATTTCAGAGCCTCTGTTAAATTAACGGAAGAGTAAGCATAATTTTCTTCTGTGTTTAAACTGAATGTTTCAGAATTCGTGCAGGCTGTTCCGGGAGTTTCCTCAAAATAGTCGGGAATTGCCTCAATAAAAAGCCCCGAAGCTTCCAAAACAGAACATTTGTTTAACGACTCATCGTAAGCAATATCAGCAAATTCAATTTGGTAGAAATCTGCCCATTTAATATAACCGCAAATTTTCCCTCCGGAGGAGGAAACAAATTCATTTATTTTTTCATAACTGATATTATCGGCAGATACGGCAATGACGGTGTTGTTAACATATTTTAATCTGACATCATCTGCCGAGGTTACATCTGATTTGTTTATTTGCTTTATATAAAAATCAGAATTCTCATTTTTATTGTAAATATTATAACCGTCAAAGGAATATTCAAATTTATCAAGATCTGCGCTTATAAAATTTCCCGGTTCAAAAAGATATAAAATACCGCAGGAAATAAAATAAATAATCAATAAAGCGGAGAATACTGAAACTGCCTTAATAGTTTTGCTTTTATAAAACTTCATATTATCAGTCCTTACAGGCTAATTTTAATGGAAAGTGCGGTAAAAGTCAAATATAAAAGCGTATTGACAGGCATACTGTTTTTTGATATAATTATACAAAATTAATCTATGCTTAGCAAAAATACTTTTTTTCGCATTTTGTGAATTAAAGTATTTTTTTTATTCTCCTCTAATCGACTGAAAAAGTTTTTGTTTTATGTTTCTTTCCTGCTTTTTTAGGAAAAAAGTAATTCGTTTATGTTGTTTTAAAATATTGGTTTTACTTATCGGTTCGACTGGTGTCAGTTGCTTTTATAGCTATCTGCGTTAACCTTTTTTCCGTTAAGAAAAAGCACGGCAAAAAACTTCCGTTTTGTGCATTTTGTATATTCTCCCTGTAAAAAACAAGGCTGCTGCGTGTCTCATCAGCTTGGATCTGCTCCCGATGAGTTCCGCAGCAGCTCATTTTTTCACTGCACCTTTGTGCATTATGTATAAATCGTGTTTTCGGCTTTGCTGTTGCTTCCGGTTCAGCTCCGGCACTGTCGTTCCGCTCTGGCTTCCGTCTGTTCTGTTACTTCCGGTTTCAGCTCCGGCACTGTCGTTTTTCTGTTACTTCCTGTCGGTCAGCTTATACGGCGTGTCCGTCAGCTCGAGAATGTAGTCGGCGGTTACATCGTAGTAAATGCACAGCTCTTTTAACAGGTCTATTGGAAGTGCTCTTTTTCCGCATTCGTAAAGTTGATATTGTTGTGATGTTATTTTTAAAAATCCTGCTATTTCTTTTTGATATTTGTCGTTATCTTCTCTTAAACTTTTTAGTCTTTGGTAATAGTGCATAATAAATTATCATTCCCTTTATTTTTAATTATAAAGTGATTTTGTCACTTTTAATCAAAATATCATACATTCGTTTGGATGTATTGACAAACATTTATTTGAATGTTATTATCTTGTTGTAAACATTCATTTGAATGATTACAATCCACACTTACCCGGCCGGAGCGTTAATAAACTGCACTGAGACAACAAGACGGCTTCGGCTGCGGTGGAGTGGGAAAATAAAAATAAGTGTGGTGATTAAAATGGATGA
>CALYBJ010000024.1 GCA_944412445.1 uncultured Clostridia bacterium | reverse complement strand
AAAAGCCGAAGCCCACTGGCTTACTGCGATTTCCGAAGCTCCGGCGCATATCATCATAAGGGCTAAAATATAAAAAAGCTTATTTTTAAACAAAAGTGAAATTTTTTGTTTTTCCTTTGTTATGTCGCTTTCAAAGGTTATTGGCACACGGGAAAAATATATTCCGTTAAAAAGAGGTATCAAAGCCCAGATATACGCCATAATTCTCCAGTTTTCAATATTGAAAAGGTAGAAGAATACCGTAGAGCCGAGAATAGTGAAAACCTGACCCCAGCAGTAGAAGGAATGAAGAAGGCTCATGTTGGCTTCCTTGTTTTCCGTGGGACAGGCTTCAATAATGGGGCTTGCCAGAACCTCTATAAGTCCGCCTCCGACAGCGTAAAGGGTAATTGATATTATGATTCCGTGATAAGGCTCGCTTAATATATAAGGCAGAGTTCCGAGACCTGCAATGCCTGCGGCGGCGCTTATGTGAGCGAAAATCACGCATTTTCTGACGCCGATTTTATCAACATATTTAGCCGATAATAAATCTATAATAAGCTGTATTGCGAAATTATATGTAGAAATAAACGCAAGCTGGCTCAGCGTTATGCCGTAGTCCTTTTGAAATGTGACAAACAGCAGGGGCGCGAAGTTGTTTATAATCGCCTGAGTAATAAAGCTTATGTAGCCTGCTGCAAGGGTGTGTTTGTAACTTAAAATTCCTTTTTTCATTTATTTTTTTAATTTTCTCCGTTGTTTTTTTCGGAATCGGACTGTTCCTCATCATTGCTTTCGTTCTTAATGACTGCGGAATTTTGAAGTTCGCTTATTATGCTTTTGACCGAATCCATTTTTTCTTTTGCTGTTCTTCCGATGCTGTCCATATTGCTGTAAAGTCTTTTTGCATTTTTGTTTCCGGTTTTTCCTTCTTCGTTTTTGCTTGAGCCGAGCGCCTTTAAATGCTGTTCAAATTCAGATATCTGCCTTGATACATCAGCAGCCCAGACGGCAAATTTATAGCCTCTTTTTTCCACATTGTCGTGTATATCTTCATATTTCTGCTGAACGTTGCTTTTGATTTCCGAAGCTGTTTCCGATACGGAGTCGTAAAGCTTATTAAGCTTCGTCATGAATTTTCTGATATCAAAGGCTCCCTTTACGGCGAAAAACAAATCAAATGCAAAAACAATAAGAATCATTATTAAAATCTGATTCCGCTGGTGAGGAGTAATAAGCTTCTGAACCTGACTTGTAACAAAGGGGTGAACGATATAAATGAAAATTCCGGTGGCGATTCCCCAGTAGAGGGTATGCTTTAAGCATATTCTTCCCTGAATGTTGAACTTTTCGTTTGAATAGTCCCACCATCTGGCGTTAAAGAGCTTTTCCATAATAAGGCTTGTAAGAAACTCCACAATATCCGCAAGAATCATTCCCAATACTATTACAAGGAGAATAATATACCATTTTGAATAGCCGTATTTTTCATAGAAGGGCATAAGGCAAACGCCGAAAACAGTGGCGCCGGTGCCGTATATGGGACACAGCGGGCCTGTTAAAAAGCCTCTGTTTACGAATTTTTTTTCTCCTATGGAGCAGTAAATTGTTTCGCCTACCCAGCCTATTGCGCTGTAAAGGAAGAAGTACAAAACATAGTTTAAAAAATTATCCATTTGAAGCACCCGCTTTTTTTACGCTGTTTTTGAATTTTAATCTGTAAGAGGGGAATTTTTTTATAATGATTTCCTGAAAGGCGCAGTATTTATCAGACATACTGACAATGAAGCTTTCGGAATATTTGGGAGGCGTAGGAGTAAGTGGCCACATATGACGGATAATGATATTTTCCTCTAAAGGAGAAAGGGAAAACAGCTTTCTTGCGTTTTTAAGAGCAAATCCGGGATGACGGTAGCCGTGAAGCCTGTGGGAGCCGTCTCCGGCAGTGTGCCAGTCGTAGTAAAAAAGGTCATGAAGCATGGCGCCTCTTGCGGCGGAAACATAATTCTTGTTTTTTTCCTTAGCTTTTAAATAGCTTAAATACGCCACGCTCATAATATGCTGAAGCCTTGTAATATCGGCGTGCTGTATGTAATCTCCCATGCTCTGAAATTCGGGAGTGGAATAAATATCCTTTACGATATCGAAAAACTCCTCTGCGTTGCTTTCGGTTAAAGCGTAGGATTTAACATAATTATCATATAACTTTCCCATAAGCCGAATCCTTTTCAAAAAATATCAATTTTACAACCATTATATAATATCATAATAAGACGCTTTTTTCAATCGTTGACAAAACTAAATTTTATGATATAATACATTGGTACTTATGCAATATAATCATAAGTCAAATATATGCAAGTGAGTTGGGCAATTGCGTACCGAGTACGAGGAAAGTCCGGGCTTCGCAGAGCAGGATAACGGCTAACGGCCGCCGAGGGTGACCTTAGGGAAAGTGCAACAGAGATATACCGCCCGAAAGGGTAAGGATGGAAAGGCGAGGTAAGAGCTCACCGGCGCGCAGGAGACTGCGCGGCCCTGTAAACCCTATCCGAAGCAACACCGACATGGAGTGGCTTGCTCGGCCATAACTCCGACGGGTGGCGCGAACCGCAGGGCAACCTGCGGTCAAGACAGATGATTGCCTTAAATGACAAAACCCGGCTTACAGACTCACTTGCTTTTTTTCACCGCATACAATGTTATGGGGTGATTTTTTTATGCTTTATACATTTTGCGTATGTATGTTTGTACTGCTGAGTTTAATAGGAGCGACTGTGTTATGCTATATAGTGTTTCTTCTTTTTACAAAACCAAAAAGAAAATATAAAAGCGTGATACTTCTGCCGTTAAACGGAAGCGACAGGGAAAATGCCGGCAGAATAGGCTATGCCGTTGAAAGGCTGAATATATTCGGCGAGGACAGAAACGCCCAGGTCTGGGGAATTGAAGATGAAAACAGGGATTATGAAAAGCTTCATGAGATGTTTTGCAGATACAACTGCGTAAAGTTTGCCCAGATAGGAGATATGCCTTATTTATTGAACGGAATAATGAACGGTGACGAGAAAAAATTATCCCATAAATAAATATATACTTTAAAAGGCATAAAAAATGTTATATAATAAATGATGTAATTAATTTAGCATAAAGGCTGTGAAAAAAATGCTGAAGCTTGTAACAGGCAGAGCCTCTTCCGGGAAAACATCGTATTTAAGGAAACTCATCGCCCAAGAGGTTTTGAAGGGGAACAGTCCCGTTCTTATTGTGCCGGAGCAGTTTTCATTTGAAAGTGAAAAGGCTGTAATTGAAATACTGGGCGCGAAAAAAGCGGGAGAAGTAAAAATTTTAAGCTTTACTTCTCTGGGAAAAAAAATACTTGATTTATACGCTCCTGCCGGAAAGCCTTCTGTAACGGAGGCTTCCGAGGCGGTTATAATGAGCATGGCTCTTGAGGCTCTTTCCGAAAAGCTTGAGATTTTCGGAAAATGCGCTGAGAATATTAACTTCGTAAAAGGTCTTATCGGAATTACAAAGGAGCTTATACAGTGCGGAGTAACAGCCGAAAGCATTAATGAAGCCGCCGTAAAATCGGAAAACAGCATACTTATTCAGAAAGCGAAGGAGCTTGAGCTGATTTCGGAAATGTATAAAACTCTCTTAACGGGGAAGTTTTCCGACGACAGATATACTCTTAACAGGGCGGCAGAAATTATAAGGGAAAAAAAGCTTTTTGCAGGCAGACTTGTATTTTTTGACGAGTTCACGGGCTTTACGGCTCAGGAGCAGCTTGTTTTAGGTGAAATTTTAAAGCAGGCGGAGGATGTATATGTAGCTCACTGTGCAGACGGAATAAAAGATTATACCAACGGCACGGGGGCTTTTTCGTATTCAATAAAAAATATAGGAAAGCTTTTTGCCCTTGCTAAAAAATGCGGCGTTAGTATTGCCGAGCCCGTAGTTTTGAAGGGCAGCGGCGGTTATGCAAATGAGAGCTTGTCCTTTATTGAAAAGGGCGTTTATGAAACCGAGCCTGAAATTTATAATAAGCCGGCGCCTGAAATTACAGTTGCGGCGGCGAAAAATCCCTATGATGAATGTGATTTCGCGGCTATGACGGCTAAAAAGCTTGTAAGGGAAAAGGGATTTCGGTACAGGGATATGGTAGTTGTCAGCAGAAGCGCGGATTATGCAAAATATCTTCCCTTTTCTTTTAAAAAATACGATATACCTGTTTTTGAGGACAAAAGAAAAAGCCTTGAAAAGGAGCTTATCGTAAAATATGCTCATGCGGCTCTTTCTGCCGCCGCCGAGGGCTTTTCCACCGATACGGTAATGAAAATGCTGAAAACATATATATTTGATATTGACAAGGATGATATTTCTCTTTTGGAAAATTATGTTCTTGTGTGGCAGATTGACCGGGGCGGCTGGCTTAAGGAGTGGACAGGCCATCCCGGAGGCTTAGGCAGGGAAATTACTGATGATGACAGAAAAACTCTTGAAAAAATAAATGAATTGAGAGTAAGGGTGGTTTCTCCCCTGGAAAGGCTTAAAGAGGAGCTTAAGGATAAGGACGGCTTCGGCTGCACAAAGGCGGTATACGATTTTCTTATATATACGAAAGCCGACAAGGGACTTTTAAATCTTGCGGGAAGCCTTGAAAATAAGCTTGCGGGCGAGCTTCAGCGTTCTTGGGATGAATTTATGAACGCTCTTTCATTGCTTGGCGATACCGTGGGAGAAAGAAATATAACGCCGTTAAGATATTACGAGCTGTTTAAAATTATGATGACCTCATCGGATACGGGAGAGCTTCCGGGAGGTCTTGACAGAATCACGATAGGCGACGCAGACAGAATAAGGGTTACCGATAAGAAGGTGCTGTTTATAGTAGGCGCAAACGACGGAATTTTTCCAATGGCGGCGGCTCATGATTTTGTGCTTAACGACAGCGAGAGAAGAATCCTCAAGCTTTTGGGGCTTGAGCTTAACGGAGACAGTGTGGAAACAGCCCAGAAGGAGCGGCTCAGAGTATACAGCACAGTAAGTATTCCGGGAGAGATGCTGTTTGTATCATATTCCATGAGTGATTTCGGAGGACAAAACCTGATTCCCTCGGAAATAGTAACAATGACTGAAAAAATAGTGCCTATGTGCAATAAAACGGAAATATCGCTTTTGGAGCCTATGTACAGGATTGAAAGCAGACAGTCGGCTTTTGAATGGGGAGCGGCTCATTATTCTGATGATACAGTGTTTGCCCGTTCCGTAAAAAAATATCTGTCGGAGGAAAGTCTTTATTCCGATATGATGGAAAGCGTAAGCAGGGCGGCAGAAAAAAAGGAGATAAAATTCAGCGAACCGAAAAAAGCCGAAAATCTTTTCGGAAATGATATGTTTATAACTCCCTCAAGAGTCGAGGAATTTTATAAATGTCCCTTTAAATATTTTTGCAGATACGGCGTAAAGGCAAAGCCGGTGGAAAAAGCCTCTTTTGACAACAGACAGACGGGACTTTATGTGCATTATGTTCTTGAAAGAATATTTGCAAGATTCGGAAGCTCTGGAATAGTTAAGCTGACGGAGGAAGAGCGCAGAAAAGCCGTTAAAGAGGAAACGGACAACTATATAGAAAATCACATGGGAGGAGCTGCCGTAATCAGGGAAAGGGAGCTTTACGCCATAAGGAGAAGCGAAAAGACGGTTAATGAAATACTGGAAAGGCTTGTAATGGAGTTTTCCCAGGGAAAATTCAAAACCCGTGATGTAGAGCTGAAAATAGGCTTCGAGGAAGAGGTAAAGCCCTATATTCTGAATATCGGAGACGGGGGAAGCGTGTATTTAAGCGGCGTTGTGGACAGAGTTGACACAATGGATTCGGAAAACGGGGAAAAAACATATTTAAGGGTAATAGACTATAAAACAGGGGGAAAGGAATTTAATCTGAAAGATGTTTTGTCGGGGCTTAATTTGCAGATGCTTGTGTATTTAATGTGCCTTTTTGAAAACGGAAAGGATAAATACGGAAATGTAGTTCCGGCGGGAATTCTGTATGTGCCGGCGAAAAAAGGCAGTAACGAGCTGCCCAGAGACGCTACAGTTGAAGAGATTGAAAAAAAGCGTAAGAAGCAGGGCAGAATGAACGGAATAATTCTTGATGACCCTGAGGTTATAGAGGGTATGGAAGGAGATGAGGGAGGCTTTATTTCCGGAATTTCATACGACTCAAAGGGAAAAGTCAAGGGAAGCGTATTTGATATGGGCAGGTTTAAGCTTCTCCATAAAACCATTGACGATATTGTTGTAAACATGGCAAAGGAGCTTCACAGGGGAAGCGTACAGGTTCTTCCCATTCGTGACGGAAATTATAAGAACACCTGTGATTACTGCGAATATAAAGCCGTCTGTTGTTATGAAGAGGGCGACGAATACAGAACGCTGTTTTCCGGAGATCCGTGGGAAGAAATGGAGGGAGAAAGCAATGGCTGAGAGAGAATGGACCACTGAGCAAAAACAGGCGATAACCTCAAGAGGCGGTTCGCTGCTGCTGTCTGCGGCGGCAGGCTCAGGAAAAACCGCAGTGCTGGTTGAGAGAATAATCGGGCTTCTTACTCAGAAGAATAACCCGGTCCAGCCCTCTGAGCTGCTTGTGGTAACCTTTACAAATGCGGCGGCAGGTGAGATGAAGCAGAGAGTTACCGCCGGAATTGACAGCCTTATTGAGAAAAATCCCTCAGACAGCTATTTAAGAAGCATAAAAATGCGTCTGCCGGAGGCTCAGATAAGCACAATGGATTCCTTCTGCATAAAGCTTGTAAGAGAAAATTTTCATAAGGCGGATATTTCCCCTGATTTTACACTGCTTGACGGCGGCGAGGAAAAGATAACGGAAGCCCAGGCAATGGAGAAGACTCTTGATAATCTCTGTAAAAATTTTCCCGATACATACGATATGCTTAATTCCATGACCTCCTACGGCAGAGATGATGAAAAGCTTTCGGAAAAAATTAAAAGACTTTATAAATTTTCTCTTTCTCATCCATTTCCGTCAGTGTGGCTTGACGGTGTAAGGGATATGTATTCCTTTGAGGGAGATATTAAAAACTCGGTATGGGGAAAGATTATAGCCGAAAACGCTTTATACGCAGTGGATTTTGCGTTAAAGCTTTTGGAGGACGGAATAAACGACGCCTCTTACTGCGAAGCCGTGTACGATGGCTATAAAACAGCCTTTGAAGAGGAACAGGAAAAATTAAAAAAGCTTTCGGAAATACTGCGTGATAAGGACTGGGATACAGCTTGTAAAGCCATTAAAAGCTTTTGTTTTCCCTCTTTGCCGAGAGCTCCGAGAGGCTTCGGCAAGGACCCGGCAAAAACGGCGGCAGAGGGAAAATATAAAAAAGCGAAAGAGATAATAAGCACAGCCGCCGGATATTTCTGTGCCGGAACAGAGGAAAACCGGGAGGATCTTGAAAACCTCAGACCTGTTATAGACAGTCTTATTGAAGCCGTAAAAGATTACGGAAAAAATCTTATTGAGGAAAAGGAATTGAAAAACAGCTACGGCTTCAGCGATATAATGCACAAGGCGCTGGAGCTTCTGGCTTCCTGTGAAGACGGAGAGATAAAGCCCACGGAGCTTGCAGCAAGTCTCAGCGGACAGTACCGTGAAATTCTTATTGACGAGTATCAGGATACAAACGAAGCACAGGATATGCTGTTCAGCCTTATTTCAAGAAACGGAGAAAATATATTTACCGTAGGCGATGTAAAACAGAGCATATACCGATTCAGACTGGCGATGCCCGAAATATTCATGAAGAAGAACAGGGAATATCATGATTACGACGGAGAAAATTATCCGGCCAAAATAATACTGGGAAAGAATTTCAGAAGCAGAAAAGGCATTCTTGATAATATCAATTTTCTTTTTGAGAATTTGATGTCGGACTACGCCGGAGAAATGGAATATACCGAGAAAGAGGCATTATATTTCGGCGGCGGTTATCCGGAGGATAAGGAGCCGGCGGCGGAGCTGAGATTTCTTCAAAGCGCCGGAGGAGTAAAAAGCGAGGCGGAATATACAGCGGGGCTTATTAAGGAAATGCTGGACAGCGGCGTTACGGTGCAGGACAAAAACGGAGAAAGGCCTGCAAGGCCGGGAGATTTCTGCATACTGTTAAGAAGCACAAAGGGAAAGACCGATATATATGAAAAAGCTCTTGAGGAAGCAGGAATAGGCGTAAGCTGTGAAAAGAAAACCAGCCTTTTTGACACAACGGAAATAAATATGTTTATGTCACTGCTTAAAGTCATAAACAATCCCTCGGACGATATATCAATGCTGTCTGTGATGTTTTCTCCCTTATACGGCTTTACGCCGGATGAGGTTTCCGATATAAGGCTTTTAAACAAAAATGTGAATCTATACGCCTGTCTCAGGGAATACGAGGAGAAAAGCGAAAAGGTTAAAAAGCTTTTAAATGAGCTTGACGAGTACAGAAAAATGTCTGCCGTAACGGAGCTTGATATATTTATAAGGACGCTTCTTGATATAAGCGGCTGCGGAGCTGTTGTAAGCGCCCTTAAAAACGGCGAAAACCGCAGAATGAATCTTATAATGCTTTGCACCATTGCGGGAAATTACATGAAAAACGGCGGTTCGGGTCTGGGAGGCTTTATAAGATATATAAGAAGAGTTACCGAAAACAACGGAGAAATTGCCGCCGCCTCTGATATGTCGGAAAACGCCGATGTTGTAAGAATTTACAGCATACATAAGTCAAAGGGACTTGAATTTCCCTTTGTGCTGCTTTGCGACTGCGCAAAGGGCTTTAACGACAGCGATATTAAGGAGGATATGATAATAAGTCCCGTTACGGGAGTCGGTATGGTTGTAATCAATAACGACAAGCTTCAGAAGTATTCTACGGTTTGTCACTCAGCGTCAAAAATCGCAGTAAAACGAGCTATGCTGTCCGAGGAGCTTAGAATACTTTATGTGGCTATGACAAGGGCAAGGGAAAAAATCATAATGATTTCCACCGTAAAGGACATTGGAAAAGAAATCGAAAAAACAGCTGTTGACGCGGCGGCAGGAAGAAAACCCTCTCCTTATGCGGTTTTAAATGCTAAATCCTATATGCAGTGGCTTCTTATGGGCTTTATGTCGCATCCCGATATGAAAACTCTTGCGGATATAGGGGGAATGATGTTTAAAAATTATAAAAAAGCGGAAAGCCCTTTAAAGGTGATTGTTGATGAGCCGGGTGAAAGCGAAGAAAAAACTTTTGAAGCCGTTGAAGAGGATTATGATGAGGAAACTGTAAGGGAGCTTAGAAAAATCGGGGATTATGTCTACCCGTATATTATTCCAGATGATATAAGACCTAAGAGAATAGCTTCGGATTTTGAAAGCAGGGACTTTGAGCCTTTGTATTTCGCGAAAAGCAGACCTTCATTTTTAAACGACGGAAAGCTTTCGGCGGCTCAGGCGGGTACGGCAAACCATATTTTCCTGCAATGCTGTGATTTTAATATGACCTCTCCCGAGGAGGAGCTGAAAAGACTTGTTGAAAAAGGAGTTCTTACGGAAATTCAGGCGCCGTATATAAGAATTGAAAAAATTCAAAAGTTTTTAAATTCCTCCCTGTTTAAAAGGATAATGAACGCCGAAAGCGTATACAGGGAAAAGGAATTTACCGTTCAGGTAAAGCTCAGTGAAATATATCCTGACGCAGTGGAAAATGTCAGAGATGAAAAAATCCTTGTTCTGGGAAAAGCCGACCTTATTTTTACGGAAAACGGACAGGCGGTAGTCGTAGACTATAAAACCGACAGGGGAAAAAGTCCGGAGGATTTTAAAAGGGCGTATTCGGGACAGCTTAAAATATACAAAACGGCGGCGGAGCAGGTTCTTGAGATGCCTGTAAAGGAAACGATAATATATTCCCTTGATTTGGAAAAGGAAATATATACGGATATCTGAATAAAGAGAAAAATGCCGTCTCTGAGAAAAGAAAACTCAGAGGCGGTATAAAAAGAAAATTAAAAGAAAAATGAAAAAAATTAAAAAAACACTTGCAAAAGACAAAAAAGTGTGATAATATAATAACCGTTCTGAATATCCGGGTGTGGCGCAGTTGGGAGCGCGCTTGACTGGGGGTCAAGAGGCCGTGAGTTCAAGTCTCGCCACTCGGACCAGCGTAACGCAGAATCTGATTATTTCCGATTCTGCGTTATTTTTTTGCTTTCGTTTTTTATCCAGCCTCGGATTTTCCTGATTTATGTATTTTGTGCATTGCAAAAGCTTTTCTTCCGTTATATAATCAAAATGAGGATGATTGTTTTTAAAGGGAAATAATTGCAAAATAATATTACGGTTTTTTCGGCATTCACAGCCCGGATTTTTTTCGAGGCGGTTTGCCGGGAAATCAAACGGCGTACTTTTTGCAGTGTGAAAATTAAAATTCTCATTTTTGAAAGGATTGGTATTATGAAGAAAAAGCATAAAATAATTATTATATGCTGCGCTGTTGTTTTGTTTTTATTAGTTATTTCATTAATTATCTGGCCATGGTGGCCTGCCGGTGTGGTGTATCTTGTTCTGTTTTGGGCTGCTGTAATATACGACGCCATAATGAATTTGTCAGTATTATAGTTAATAAATTTGCAATATTAAAGTATACTGAAAATTACGAATAACATTAATATTAAGGCTTTGACGGCTGCTGTACCATGGGGCAGCAGCGTCAAGGCTTTTTTCTTTATAATTCCCATGTGTTTTTATCGTCACATATTGCAAAAGCTTACAAGGCGTTGTATAATAAAAATAAGAATAAGGATTTTTAAGCCCGACTGTTAAAAAAGGAGGAAATTGTGATGAAAAAAACAATTATTTTGCTTATTTCTGTATTATTGGGAATCGCCGTATGTTTTTCTTCATGCGAAAGCGTTCTGCCGGCTGAAGAGGAAAATTCTTCATCGGAAACGGAACAGAACAGAACGGAAAACAGTGATTATTCTGCGGAAAATAATTTGCCCGAATATACGCCCGGCTCCGTAAAGCTTGTTTCTCAGAACAGCGATAACTATCCTTTTGAGCGTAAATACAGAATGGCGTATTACCGTATTTGGGGCGAATTTTCGGAGCTGCTGTCGGAAGAAGAATATAGTGATTATCAGCAGTGGACTCAGAATGTGTCCGAGGAAAACGGGTACGGTGAATTTCAAAATGAAATGCTGCTTGTTTCCTTTGTAAAAAGGTATGGTATTTCCAGAGAGGAGTTTGACGCTGCCGCCCAAAAGTATGCGGAGAACAGCAAAAGAGATAATTGGGATATGCTTTCGGAGGAATTCGAGGTTCCCAACGGAGATATAATTTACACATTTGATAATGAAATCATAAATAATTATTACCGTTACGAATAAAAGGCAGAAAAGAAATTTTATATTAATGCTGCCGAATCTTAATAAAATAAGCCCGGTTCCGTACAGTACGAAACCGGGTATCGTATTTTATATATATAATCAGTCCGCTGAAACTGCCGCTGCTGCTTTTTTGAGCCTTTCTTTCGCTTCAAGATAAACGCCTCTGATTTCTTCAAGATGCGTGTAGTTTTCCTGCTGGAGCAAAAGCTTTTTCGCGTCAAGATAAGGCCGGGCGGCTCTGTAGTAGACGGTGTTTTCATCAGTGGCTTTTTTGATTTTTGCCTGAATTTCCTTTTTCTCTCTTTGGATTTCCTTTAATTCATCTCTTATACGCCTTGCCGTTATGTTATCCTTTTGTTCCTTTGCGTTTTTCAGCTCCCGAAGCTTTAAATAAATACGCATTTCGGCGCTGTCCTCAGCCTTGAACAGCCCTTCAAACACGGAGCTGTCAAATTCTCTGATTCCGTCGGGAAAATATTTTGCCGCGGCTTTTTTCGCAGTTTTCATTTTTTCTATAAGAGAAAGAGTATTTCGCCTGTGATCCTTTTCCTGCTGAGTTGTCTTAGGAAGCTTTTTTGCCTCTTTTTTTGTGGGAAGGGTTATGTTAAAATATGAGTTCATTCCCGCCGCAGCGATTTCTTTTGCGTATCTGATTTCATCGGCGCCTCCCGGTGTGCCGAAACGCTTTAATTCGTCGGCTATTACGCCGGCTATTTCGATTTCCTCATTTTCTTCAATTATTTTTTTGTATTCTTCCTTAGCTTTTTTGATTTTTTCCTTGTCTTTGGTTTTTTTAGCGGCCTTGATTTTCTCTTTTGACACAGTCCTCTTTTCTTTTCCGAAATATTTTTCGGCATTGTTGATTATATCCACAGCTTCCACAAGCTTTTCGTCGGTGATTACTCCGTTGCCGAAGTCCTCGAACATTACACGTATTTTAAGCACTCTTACCATTGCTTTCTGTTTTATTTCCGTTAAATCATAGAAAAAGAAAGGTATAACATTTAAAACCGCGCCTGCCACGGAAGCCAAAATCAACACGCTGCAAATCTGTATAAAATAGTCGGTGTTGTAAAGAACATCGTAAACATTGGAGCCGTCGTAGCCAAGGGACAGCGCCACCTCCCTGTTAAGACCGGCTTTTTCGTATATTGCCGGAAGCACGGAGCTTGTGCCCAGAGTAATTATGCTTCCGATAAGGGCGACAGCGGAAAACATACCGTCGATTCTTTCTCCCGTAATATACTGCTGATAGTCTCTTATGTCGGCGTTGATGCTGAAGCCCAGAAGATGTCCCAAGGCGGAAATAAAGGTGTTGATAAACGTAAACAGCAGCAGCGCCCAAATTATAAAGTGGCTTCCCGTAAGTCTTATAACCGGCAGCATAAGGGCGATGAAAAAGATATTAAGAAGATTTGTAACAATAAGTATTTTTCTTTTGCCGAATTTTCTTACAAAAAACGGAGCTACAAGGTTAGGCCAAAAGGAAGCGTTTCCGGAGATTGCAACAATAATGGCATACTGAGCCGGGGAACAGGCGTTCTGGTAGCTGTAAAGCCAGCCGATAATGGCGTTAAAGGAGCTTTCAAGGAAGCCCAGCCAGCCTGCCAGTGAAATTATCCAGAAATATTTGTTTTTTGCCACAGCTCTGAAGGCGTCTGTAAACTTAATTTGAATAACATGGGTTTTCGCTCTGATGATTTTTTCTTCCGTGTTGACATAAACAAGCATTGAAATAAGGAAGCCGATTATAAGCATGGGCGGAAAAAGCACACGGTATATTTTTATATCGTAAAGAGTGTTTTCGCCTGTTATAAGTCTTGCGGCAATAGGAAGAAAAATACCGGCTATTGATGGAGTGAAATTTTCAACAACGGATTTTATTGACAAAACATCGGAGCGTTCAATGGTATTGGGGGAGAGAACATTGATGATGCTGTCGTAGGCGTCCGTGAGGAAGTTATAAAAAAACTGGAAGCCGATATTATACGCGAGAACTACGGCGCATTTCATAAAAAGCGACATACGCTCGTAAGGCATCCATATAAAGCTTATGCCAAGGAGCACGCTGGGAATACCCATAGTAAGTATGTAAGGTCTGTATTTTCCCTTCATGCTTCTTGTATTGTCAATCATTCTCGCCCTGACAGCCGTAAGAGGGAAGCCTGCGAGAATACTTATAATGTAAATAACATATATGGCGGAAGGGTCGATGCCTATGGTATTGCCTATAAGGGTGTTGCCTACGGTAATAACCATCTGGCTTATGCAGTATACTGTAAACTTAACGCCCATGCCTCCTACGGAAAGAGAGAAAATCTCCTTATAGGGCATATATCTGCCTTCGGGAGGCGTTTTCCAGTATTTTTTGAAAGATGTTAAAAATGATTTTACTTTTGAAGCTCCGTTCATCGGTCAGGACTCCTTGAAAATATTGAAAATTAAAGTATAATAAAATTAACTGTTTAAAAGAAAGGGAAACGGCTATGGCTGTATTTAATGAAGAATTCAATTATTACGATAAAAACTCGAACAGCGGATTTTTTCATCTTCATTCACTTTGTTGAATTTAATGATTTATCTGAATCAATAAAAAATATAGTATATTATAGCATAATATGTTAAATAAGACAGGTGTAAAATATTAAAAAACAAAGATTTCAAAGAAAATTTTTATTTTTTTTTGTTATTATTGCCGGTGTCATACTTTTTTTATTATCTATTTTTATTGAAAACGGAAATTTATTGTGATATAATAAATCAAAATCTATCGTTGGTTTTTATAATTTGCCAAGAGGTGATATTAATGGAAAAAATCTTTACGGAAAATAAATCCCTTGTTGATTCCTACGGCAGGGAAAGAATTTTTTTCGGTGTAAATCTTTGCGACAAGGGGCAGTACAGCGAAAAGGATAATAAAAGACATTATATATACGAATGGGACGACAGTATATTTGAAAATTTTAAAAAGCGCGGCTTCAATGTAATAAGACTGGGCATAACCTGGGACGCGGTAGAGCCTGAAAAGGGAAAATATAACGAGGAGTATATAGAATCCGTAAGAAAAACCCTTGACAAGTGCGAAAAGGCGGGAATTTACGCTTATGTGGATATGCACCAGGATTTATATTCCGGCTACGGCGACGGCCCCGGTGACGGAGCGCCTGCCTGGGCAACATACACCGATAAGTATAAATATAAAAATCCCAGACTTGTATGGGCTGAAAGTTATTTTATCAGCAAAGCAACTCACAGAGCCTTTGATAACTTCTGGGATAATAATTACGGCGTTCAGGATGATTATATAAAAATGTGGAAGCATATTGCGGAAAAGCTTAAAGATCATCCGGCGCTTTTGGGCTTTGATGTAATGAACGAGCCTTTTATGGGAAAAGACGGAGGCAAAATTTTTATAAAGGTCATAGCAAGTCTTGTAAAAACAACTATTACAGACAAAAGAATCAGCAAGAAAAAGCTGTTAAAGGAAGCCCTTACAAAGGGAAGACAGATACATATACTGGATCTTTATACTCCTGATATTTTCAGCAGCATCGTCAATAAGGCGGCGCCTCTTGTAAACAAATTCGACAAAGGCAGATATATGCCGTTTCTTAATAAAATAACGGGAGAAATAAGAGAAGTAAATGCTGAACCGATAATTTTCATGGAAAACAGTTATTATTCCAATTTAGGAATAAAGTGCGAAATAGAGCCTATTAAAGTTAACGAAAAACAGGTTCCCAATCAGGTTTTCTCGCCTCACGCTTATGATTTAATGGTAGATACTCCGGCATATAAATACGCAAATAACGGAAGGGTTAAGGGTATATTTGACAGGAGGAAGTATGAGCAGGACAATAATCTGAATATTCCCGTTTTGGTAGGAGAATGGGGCGGAAATTCGGAAGGCACAAGCTGGCTTCACCATATAGAGTTTTTGCTTAACCTGTTTGACGAGTATAAATGGAGCAGTACATACTGGGCATACTGGAACGGTATGTTTAACTCACCTGTTGACGAAGTCCTTAAAAGACCTTATCCCAGAGCCGTTACAGGAAAAATAACAAGCTACAAGCATGACAGGGACGCTAATACATTTACTCTTAAATATGAGCAGGACAAGGAATATGAGGCTCCCACGGAAATTTTTGTCCATAAGCCGGTGGAAAAAATCGAAGCGCAGGGAGAGTACACAATTGAGCCTGTTGACGACACCTCCTCTGTTGTAAAAATAAAAACGGGAGTGGGAAGTCAGAGAATATTTATAAAATTCAAAGGCGAAGGCTTCAGCTATTTAAGCAGGAAGGTTCAGGAATAAACTAAAAAAAGACCGCCCAAGGGCGGTCTTAAATTATATGTATTTTATCTTACCTGACAAAGAGTGGCTTTTGAGCCTGAAACCGTATATGTATATACATACCTGGACGCTACAATTTTTCTGTTTCCGCTGTATTTAACATAAGAAAAAGTAATGTTTACCGTGCCTTCGCCTACGGGACGGAAGTTAAAATGCTGTATGCCGCCGCCGCTGTTGGATAAAATTGATGAAGTGTCGTGGGTGTAGTATGTGGAAGACAGCGTAAGTATTTGAGTTTTGTCATATTCATATTCCCATTGATAACCTGAATCCGGGTTTGCGTAAAGCTCAACCGATACTGTGTTGGACTGCAGAGGGATAAGGTTAACGATGGTAGCAATAATCGCAATAAAAAATGCAACAAATTGCTGTAAAATGCTTAACAGTGTAATCACAGAAAGCAGCCCTTTCCAATAATTTAAAGTTATTATACCAGAAATTTTGAACGAAGTCAATTTTTTATACAAAGAAAATTAAAAATTTGTTCATTTATATATATGATTTGAATTATATTTTTATGATTATTTCCCAATATAATTGATTTTATGGCTTTTATGTTAAATATTATTTAAAAAAATATATATAAAAATTTGGGAAATTTTTAAGATTACTTTACATTTCAGTTTGGAATGAGTTATAATAAACATGAATATACCCGAGGAGGGAGCAAAAAATGTTAAAATCGAAAAGGAATAAAAACAGGGCGCTGAAGTTTTTATCATTTATAGTCAGCATTGTAATGATAGTTTCATCCGTGCCGGCAGTAGGATTTGCTCAGGAAGCAGGTTCTTCCCGGGAAGAAACTTTCGCGGTAATTTCCGGACTGTCCTTTGTTTCCCAGGAAAACAGAGGCGGATATAACGAGGCGTTTCTTCTTGACGCAAGGGCAAACTCGCTTCAGTACGAACAGCTTGACGGCATTATTGATTCAGCCTTTGAATCCGTTAAGCAGAGGGTTGAGAACGACGGACTTAAGTATCTGCTTGTAAACGGAGACCTTACATATAACGGCGAATATAACAATCATCTTGCAATAGCCGAAAAGCTTAAAGAGCTTGAAGAGGAAACAGGAGTGCAGGTTATAGTTGCTCCCGGCAACAAAGATATTTATAATGTTAACGCTTCGACCTTTAAAAACGGAGAGAGAGAAAACGCAAGCTATACATCACCCGAACTTTTTAAAACCGTATATGCGGATTTGGGTTACGATATTGCTGCGAATGTTTACAGACCTTCTGCATTCAGCACTTCAAATGTATCCTATTCGGTAGAGCTTGAGGGCGGCTACAGACTGATAGTAATAGACGCCTGTTCATACAACTTAAACGGAATACAGTACGGCAGCGGCGATACGGCTGTTCACGGAAATATTTCCGACAGTCTTTTTGAATGGATAAAATCCGAATGTACCATAGCCAAATACAGCGGTCAGAAAGTTATTGCAATGTGTCACTGGAATATTTCGGACAGCTCCGTATTTGATTCGGAAAATATGCTGCAGAACGCTGACATGGCGGCAAATGTGCTTGCAGACGCCGGAGTGAACTTTATTTTTACTGCGGGTTCAGGCAAAAACGATATAAGCGCGGTAATTTCCGATAACGGCAATGTTATATATGATGTTGAAACAAGCGGTCTTGTAAGCTTCCCTAACACATACAGAGTATGCGAGCTTAAGGGCAGCACGGGAACATTTGATATAGCAGACGCTGATGAAGTTAAAAATATAGTATCAAGGGACGGAACTGAATACGAAGCTCCTTACAGAGTAACATCTTCCTTGAAGATTCAGTATGCCGATTATGATTTGGCAAGGTACTGTGCCGATATTGTAAAAAATTATTTAAGCTCCATTCTGATTCCCGGCGTAGAAGCGAACGGAACTCTTGAGGCTTTTGTAAAAAAGCAGTACGGATTTTCGCTTACTGAAAAGATAAATGAGCTTATAGGCGGCGGACTTAATATAATGGGAATACTTGTTATATTTGACGCCACCAATATTATGAATATGCTTGAGGATGTTTACCAGCAGGCACAGTCAACACTTCTTAAGGACCCGAATACAATTTCCGATTTCTGTTACAACAGGTTCAAGGCGCTTTTTGATACGGTTATATCTGAGGAAAAATGTACTGTGTTTGCTGATACATACGGCTTCGGAAACAATGAAAAGGGCGGCACCGTAGGGGAATTGCTTCTTTCGATGATTGCTTATTCCTATTACGGAAACGAGGATTCATCAGATGACGCATTTATAAATGATATCAGCAAGAATCTTAAAACAGGGGAGCTTGTAAGAACTCTTGCAGGAGCAATAGGCGACAACCTTATTGAGGGACTTCTTTTTGACGATATTCTTTCCCAGGTGGAATTAAAGCCCCAGTATCTTGTTTTCCTTGATGATACAGAGGATTCAATAGGCTCCTATCTTCAGATAGCCTTTAAAGCATACATTGCGCTTCACGGAGAGGATTCCAGCGTTACGGGAGCGGTTAACAGCATTTTAAAGGACGGCTTTTTCAAGGAATACGGAAGGTCAATAAGCGAAGTTATCGACTATTTTATAAATCAATATTATTCCGGCAAGGACGGAATAAATGTAGGAAGCCAGTTAAACGATATACTTCTTTCCTATACTTATGACAGCGATCCCCTGACTGGGGGAGATTTCGGCGTAACCTATGACGGCTCAAAGGGTGCCCAGTCTTATGCTTCAAAGGAAAATTACAGACTTCCCACGATGATGAATATTACCTTCGGAAACGATACAAAGACGGAAGCCTATGTAACCTGGTACACAAAATCAACTGTTGAAAATTCCGATATTGAAATATATGACGATGAAAACGCGGTATTTTACGGAAAGCATTTTATAGGCGTAGAGGGAGCAAATATCGTAAAATCCTCCGAGGATATAGAGAGAACCTCTTATAAGCTTGATCTGGGCTTTATGTCTTTAGGCGAAACAACGGTACAGCTTACGAAGCATATAATAAAAATAACAGGACTTTCAGCCGGAAAGACCTATTACTTCAGGGTTGGAGACGGCAGCAAAAACTGGTGGAGCGATACGGCGTCCATAACAACGGCTGCGGACAATGAAAATGTAACCTTTATTCATGTATCGGATACCCAGGGCAATATATCAGATGATTTTGACATATTTGACAATATATTGAGCTGCGCCAATTCTCTTTATCCGGAAACAAGCTTTGTTCTTCACACGGGAGGCTATGTAAGCGATGCTTCAAATGTAAATCAGTGGCAGATGCTTCTTGACGGGGTATCCCAGGAGCTGCTGGAGTCCTACTTTGTGCCTGTTGCAGGAGAGGGAGAAAGCGTTGACACTATAACAAACAATTTTGCCATAGGCTCGTTTTTAAGCGATAAGGAACAGTCAGGAGCTTATTATTCCTTTGATTACAATATAATCCATGTTGCGGTGCTTGATTCAAACGATATAAAAGAGGACGGAACTCTTTCCGATGAACAGCTTGAATGGTTTAAGGACGATATGAGCAAAACCGGAGCAAAATGGAAGTTTGTTGCCATACATAATCCAGTTTATACTAACGGAGCAAGCTCTCAGGACGAAAACTATAAGAATTATATGAATAATTTGACGGCTCTTATGGACGAGTACGATGTTGATCTTGTTTTCTCAGGTCAGGACTGCATTTATTACAGAACGGACGGCATGAAGGCGGGTGCGGTTTCGGATTCTCCCACGGTTTCATATCCTTATTATAAGGATGAAACGCTGTATTATCAGACAATTTCCGATCCTTCGGGAACGCTGTATTCTGCATTGGGTTCTTCCGGAGCTATGGCATACGAAAGCCATGAAATCAATAATGTTTCAAAAATTTTCGCAGAATCAGGCAAAAAGCTCAATCCTGATCTTCCCATGTTTACTGCCGTTGAGGTAGAGGGCGATACTCTTTATCTTACAACCTATACCCTTGAGGGCAACAGAGCCACAAGAGTTGATAAGATTTCAATAAAGAAGGGCGCCACCCTTATAGGAGATGTTAACTTCGACGGAAAAGTTACTGCGGCGGACGCAAGGCTTGTGTTAAGATCTGCGGCGAAAATGGAGCTTCTTACCGCTTCTCAGCAGCAGGTTGCGGACGCTAACGGCGACACGAAAATAACCGCGGCGGACGCAAGAATAATTTTAAGAATTGCTGCGGGTCTTGAATAAGAACAGAAATTAAATAATTTAATGCAAAAATACGCCTGTTATGTAAAAACATAGCAGGCGTAAAATTTTTTTTTTGCGTAATTTTCATATTATTATAAACTTTTTTTATATTCTATTGCTGTTTTTATACATCTGTGATATAATACTAAAAAAATAGAATCCTATAAAATTTAACGGAAGGTATCACTATGGGAAAAGACGCGACACTTGTAGTAATGGCGGCAGGAATGGGAAGCCGATTCGGCGGACTTAAACAGATGGAGCCTATTACGGCGGATGGAAGAGTTCTTCTTGATTTCTCCGTATACGACGCTAAAAAGGCTGGATTTACAAAGGTTGTATTTGTAATAAAAAATGAAATTGCCGATGATTTTATTGAGATCGTAGGCAAAAGAATAGAAAAAATGATAAAAGTTGAGTATGTATATCAGGAGCTTGACGATTTGCCGGAAGGCTTTTCTTGTCCGTCTGAAAGAACAAAGCCCTGGGGAACTGCTCACGCAATACTTTGCTGTAAGGATGTTGTAAAGGAGCCTTTTGCCGTTGTAAACGCCGACGACTATTACGGCAGAACGGCATTTAAAAAGATATATGACGAGCTTACAAAGGATAATGACGAGTATTGCATGGTTGGCTTCAGACTTGAAAACACTCTTACTGAAAACGGATATGTTTCAAGGGGAGTATGTGAAGTTGAAGGCGGATACCTTAAAAAGGTAACGGAGCGAACAAAGATAATTGACTGCAAATTTACGGAGGATGACGGAAAAACATGGACCACTCTTCCCCCTGATACGGTTGTATCAATGAATTTGTGGGGCTTTAAGCCTGATATTTTCGGCTATATAAAAGAGGGCTTTAAAAACTTTTTAAAGGAAAATATTGAAAAACCCAAGGCTGAATATTATCTTCCTTTAATAGTAACGGAGCTTATAGACAGCGACACAAAGAAAGTAAAGGTGCTTACAGCCGAGGATAAATGGTACGGCGTCACATATAAAGAGGATAAGGAAAAGGTTGTAAAAGCTCTGGGTGAAATGGTTAGCAAGGGCTATTACGATTTATAATAAACATAATAAAAATTTTGCTCCCGTAAAGATTTAATCTTTACGGGAGTTTTTATGTGTATGTAATTTCAGCGTGAAACCGTAAATCAGATTTAGCTTAGCCGCCGTTTTTCATAAAATCGGAAACCTTTTTTTCGGGAATATACAGTAAGCTGTAACTGTTGTCCGTAAAGGTTACACCTATAAAATATCCCTCTGAGTCATATTTTGCAAAGTAGTAAGGCTGCGAAGCGTTAAGAGCTGCCTGCATCCGGTCTTTATTATTAAGTGAATATTTAAAAGCAATAGGATAATAAGGGTTTTCCAATGTACCTTTGGTATAGTACGGAGTAATTATACCGGAAAACATTGCGATGCTGTTTCCCCCGCCGCAGTAATCTATGATAGCCTCTTGATAAGATTTATACTCAACAGTTTTTATTTCCTTATTGCCGGTACTTTTTATCAGTTTTTCATAAATGCCGGCGTCTTTTAAATATTTAACTGTTTCCGTCATATTTTCATAAACGGGAATGAAATCGCAAGCCGAAAAGCCCTGTGAATAATAGTCAAGAGTTTCCGTTAGCAAATAAGAAAAACCTCCTATCAGTTTTGCTTCAGATGAGTAAAGCTCCTTGTATGAAAGCTTTTTCAGGTCGTTTTTAAGGGCGGCTTTCAGCTGTTCGTCCATTTTTTCCCACTGATAAATTGTTTCATTTGTATAGGGATTAAATATTCTTACATTGAAATTGTTTATTTTTATGTTTTGATAGTACACGGTTTTTTCCGGAGAATCTTTTTCATACGCTTCATAATATTTTGTTAATGCGGAGCCGAAGACCGTGTCGATAAGCTTGTCGTTATAGTCGGAGTCTTTAAGTGAAAGCACATTAAATTCAGCTTCGGCGGACACATTCTGATAACATCTTGTTACCGTTCTGCCGTTTTTCAAAACGTATTTTACTAAAACGTATTTTTTGGTTTTACTGTTATTTTTTTCGATTACTTTTTGATTAACCTCTATAAACTTACTTAAATCATCATCGGTTTCAAAGGGTCCCATATTGTTAAAGTCGTTATGGTACATTAAATTGCCTACGTAGAAGTCGTCCGAATTTAAGGTAAAATCATGAAAGTTAATTGCAACATAGGCTTTTTCTATTTCCTCTTTTTCGGGGATATATTTTGAGTAGCCGGAAACATCAAAGCCGGTAAGGAGGATTGTTGCGCTGAAAACGGCGAATACGACTCCTGTTATTTTATAAAGCTGTTTGTTGCCCTTAATTTTTTTAGTCATAATTGCAATAAGACCGAAAGCAATAACAGCAAAGGATAAAATTATAAGTATAACCGCAAGAGCTTTTGAATTTACGAACAAAGGTAAAAGACAGGAAATTTCAACAGCAAGTATTAAAGGCAAATAAATATTTACGAATTTGTTCAGGCCTCTCATTCCGGCGTTTTCCGTTTTCTTTTTGTCAAAAAGCTTTCCTGCGAGAACAAGTGCAAGAATACTTATTATGAACCAGGCGGCAACGGGTAAAATTGTTTTAATTTCTAAAGCGGGAAGTTTTGTGTTGCTGTCAGCATTAACGGGCAGTAAGTAAAACATATTTTCAAAAATATTTGTTTCATTATATATATCGTTGTTTACATCAGTAAATAAAAAGGGATTAAGAAAAGAAAGCTTTTTAAGAATATTTTGATTGCAGAACGCTTTTTCAATATCGTATTTCCAAAAAAAAGTGTTGCTTGAGGCATAGCCCTTAAGAAGATAGTCTAAAATCCACTGAGCCGAGGAAAGAATTATTGTAGGAGTAAAGATGAATAATGCTCCCGTAAAGGCTGTTTCAAAAAATGTTCCGCATATACTTAACGCAACGGCAGTAAAGCCGAAGCCGATAAAAAGGTTAGTTAAAACGGTTAAAACAAGAAGAATCCAATAGGAAAAAAGAGTTGAGCCAAAGCCGAAGAGATAAATGTTTATTCCCAGATCGATTAAAAGGGGAATAAGAGCGGCGGCTGTAAGCATTGAAAGACAGGCGAAGGTTCTGTTAAAAAACATTTGCCCTCTTGTTATTCCAAGAGAATAGTAAACATTTACTGATTTTTTCTTATAGACAAAGGAGAATGCGGTAATCGCCGACAAGGCTCCTATCGCCGTAAGAATAATGCTGATAATCCAGTTTCCGGAGCCGGCGAATGTGGGAGCAAGAAGACAAATAAAGCTTTTTCGGCAGTTTGTAACAAAGTCAGACTGCGCCGCGGCGGCGTAATCATCATAAAAATAATTGCTTAATGAATGAGGGTCAAATGAAAAATTTAAAAATATAAAAATCAATGACACAAAAGCGAAAGCCAAAACAGGAACAGGAAAATTTGTTTTAAAGCTTCGTCTTAAATCGTATTTAAAGCTTTTATTATTGTTCAAAGATAGTTTTGATGTCATAGCTTTCATCCTCCATTTCGCTTAAAAATATTTCTTCAAGTGTCATTCCGAAAACCTCCGCCGATACGGGATGCAGAGCCTTTAATTTATTCATGATTTCCTTTGAATCTCCCATGGCAGTAAGTATAACGGCATTGTTTTGTATTTTTACCTTTTTTATTTCAGGGAAATCAAAAAGGCTCTTGTTAGGCTCGATTTCAAAAATAAGTCTGTATTTTTTATAATTTGCCGTCAGGTCGTCTATACAGTAATTAAGGGTAAGCTTTTTCCCGTTTATAAGTCCCACATGATCGCACATATTTGATATTTCAGAAAGATTGTGACTGGAAATTATCATGGAACAGCCGCTTTCTGCCATGTATTCAAGAAGAAGCTGTTTGCTTATATTTCTTTTTTGCGGGTCAAGTCCGTCGAAGCACTCGTCAAGAAGCATGTACTTGGGACGGCAGGAAAGGGCCAATATGATTTCAGCCTGACGCTGCATACCCTTTGAAAATCCGTGAAGACGTTTTGAAGGGTCAAGGTCAAAAAGCTTTATTAAATTTTCAAAGGTTTTTTCGCTGAATGAGGGATAATATCCCTTATAAAATTTCGCCATGTTTTTCAGCGCGGCGTTAGGCAGAAAGTACAAGTCGTCGGGAATGTAAAATAAATTTCTTCTGTTATGATTGCTGTTAAAGGAGCTTTCACCGTCTAACAATACCTCTCCGTTTTCGCTTTTGTATATTCCTGCGCATGTTTTTAGAAGAGTTGTTTTTCCGGCTCCGTTGTAGCCTATTATGCCGTATATGGAGGAATCGTCTACACTAAAGCCGATATTTTCAACAGCTGTAAAATCTCCGTATTTCTTTGTAACGTTTTTAACTTCAATCATGATTGTCACCTTCTTCAAAAATTTTTTTTGTAAGAGCGATTATCTCATCTTTCGTAAGGCCTTTTGCCTTTGCGGAAGCTATGGCGGTCGTAAGTGACTCTGCGGCTTTTGCTTTTACTCCTTCGTTGTTTACCGCGTTGCCGCTTACAAACACGCCTCTTCCCTGAAGGGAGTATACAACTCCTTCCGCCTCTAAATCCTGAAAAGCTCTTTTTACCGTGTTGACGTTAAGCTCAAGATCCGCCGCCATTGTCCTTATTGACGGCAGTTTGTCAAGAGGCTTGTATACTCCCTTGTTAATAAGCTCTATAATCTGCTCCTTTATTTGCTCGTAAATTGGGGTGCGGCTGTAAAGATCAATTATTATCATGTATTTTATCAGCCCTCTTTTCGACAAAAAAATAACTGTGATATATCAGCTATCACAGTTATACAGTAGCATAAAAATTTTTCATTGTCAATATGTGCAAACAAACAAAAAAAGCATACCGCATTTGTGCGGTATGCTTAAATGTTTGCTTCTTTTAAATTGAGTTAAACAGGTTTTTCATATTCTTTAAGGCGTTTCCGATGCCTGAAAGAATCTTTCCGATGCCTTTCATTACGCCGTTTCCGTTAAGAATATCAAGAAGTCCCAGCGCCATTTTCTCTGAGAAAACGCCCATGCTCATTGACATCATACATCTTATGGGTATCTGGAGAGCCATTGCTTCCATCATGCCCTTGTTTGCGTCGTCATCGGACATTTTGCTCATTGCCTTGTTGATTAATTTGCAGATAAATGCACCGGCTTTGCCTGATTTTGAATCTTCAAGGGTGCTGTTGAAATCAAGAGGCTTTGATTCGTCTCTTACGTTTGAGGGAATGGGTCTGCCGAGAACCGTTTCAAACTCCCTGTCGGGAACGCTCATAATATTTGCGCCGTAGTATGAGGGAGCCGTTTCTCTGTAATCGGGCACGGCTGCATCGCAGGTTGATGCTACAGCAACAGATGCGGTAAGCTTTATATCCCTGCTTGAAGCTCCAATAAGGATCTGGAAGTCGCCGCTTTCTACCTGCCAGTCGTGAATGTTTACATTGTAGAAGGCAAAGGCGCGTTTATCAAGAGTTAATGTAACCTCTTTTTCCTCTCCGGGATTAAGGAATACCTTTTTAAAGCCCTTTAATTCTTTTTCGGGACGGAAAATAGTGCTTTCGCTGTCTTTTACATAAAGCTGAGCGATTTCGGCGCCTGCTTTTGAGCCGGTGTTTTTGATTTTAAAGGAAACTGTAAGAGTGTCGGTATCTTTTATGCTGTCTGCGGAAAGCTTAAGGTCCGAATACTGAAAATCGGTATAGGACAAGCCATAGCCGAAGGGGAATAAAACATCTTTTTTAGCAGTGTCGTAATATCTGTAGCCAACATAAATGCTTTCTCTGTACTCAACGGTTACGGTTGAGCCGGGGAAGTTATTGTATGAGGGGTTGTCTTCAAGACATAAGGGATATGTTTCGGCAAGCTTGCCTGAGGGGTTTATATTGCCGTAAAGCAAATCCACAATGGCGCCGCCACCTGCCTGTCCGCCGAGATAACCGTTGAGAACGGCTTTTACCTTACCGAGCCAGGGCATTGCAACAGGTGAACCGCCGGAGAGAACAACTACTGTGTTTTCGCAGGCATCCGCAACGGCTTCAATAAGCTTGTTGTGGCTTTCCGGCATATTGATATGCTTTCTGTCAAAGCCTTCGGCTTCGTATGTTTCGGTAAGTCCCGCAAAAATAACGGCGCAGCCGGCGTTCTTTGCCGCTTCAACAGCCTCGGCAATAAGATTTTCATCGGGCTTGTCTGATTTCTTATCGTAGCCCTGGGCAAATGTTACGCTGATGCCCTGCTTCTGAAATTCGTCAAAGGAATTGTCGATTTGAGTGGCGTTGATAAGCGAGCTTCCCGCTCCCTGGTATCTTGGGGACTTTGCCATTTCACCGATAAGTGCGATTTTCTTCGACTTGTCAAGAGGAAGAATATTATCGTTGTTTTTAAGAAGCACCATTGATTCCGAAGCGATTTTTCTTGCAAGCTCGTGATGCTCTTTTTTGTCGCATTTATAATCCTTAAGATTTTCGGCGGATTTAAAGATAAGAGTAAGTATATTGTCAACGGCTTTGTCAAGTACAGCCTCATCAAGCTCTCCGTTCTGTACCGCTGCGACAACCTTTGCTGCTGCCATTCCGCTGGAGGTAGGCATTTCAAGGTCCTGACCCGCTTTAAGTCCGGCAACCTTGTCATTGTTTGCACCCCAGTCCGTTACAACTAAGCCTTTAAAGCCCCATTCCTCTCTTAAAACATCGTTTAAAAGCCACTTGTTTTCAGCGCAGTACTCGCCGTTTAAGCGGTTGTATGCGTTCATGACCGTCCAGGGCTGAGCTTCCTTAACGGTTTTTTCAAAGGCGGCAAGATAAATTTCTCTGAGAGTTCTTTCGTCAACTACCGAGTCAACGGTCATTCTTCTTGTTTCCTGACTGTTTGCGGCATAGTGCTTAAGGGATGTTCCTACGCCTCTTGACTGAACGCCCTTTACGAACGCTGCGCCCATTGAACCGGCAAGATAAGGATCCTCCGAAAAATATTCAAAGTTTCTGCCGCAGAGAGGAGATCTTTTTATATTGATTCCGGGACCCAGCAAAACCGAAACCTTTTCCTCAAGACATTCTTCGCCCAGGGCTTCACCCATTTTTTCAATAAGCTCAGGGTCCCATGAGCTTGCTGTTGTAACGGCTGTGGGGAAGCATACTGCCGGGTATGAGCTCATAAGCTCGCCCTTGTCCTTTTTATCCTTTTGCTTTCTCAAGCCGTGAGGGCCGTCTGTTACCATTATTCTGGGGATGCCCAGTCTTTCAAGACTCTGAAGATGCCAGAAGTCCGCGCCGGAACAAAAATCAGCCTTTTCCTGCAAGGTCATTTTTGAAATGATTTCTGCGTTATTCATTTATTGCCTCCTGCATTAAATTTACTTAAACATAATAATTATACAACATTATTTATATAAATGTTTAACAAAACTGTTAATTTTCCGAGTTCTCGGATATTCCTAATATATTATCTGCCGCAATGCTGTCGGCGGCGTCAATGTCTTTAAGTTTTTTCTTTATCAAATTGTTTCGTTTTGTTGCCTCGTCAAGGGATTGGTCAGCTTCGTTAATTTTCCTTTTAACCTTTGTAAGCACAGTGTCAAACATATCATACTGCTTTTTAATCGCTCCCAGAAGAAGCTTGATTTCGTTTGCCTTTTCGTTTATAGCAAGAGTCTTAAAGCCCATCGCTATTGAATTTAAAAGAGCGGTTATGGTTGTGGGGCCTGCTATCATTATGCTGTATTCGTTTTGAATTTTTTCCGTAATGCCTGTTTTTGAAGCGGCGATTTCCGCATAAAGTCCTTCCGTTGCAAGATACATTATTGCAAAAGGCGTAGTTTCCGGAACATTTATGTATTTCGCAACAGCTTTTGCTTCCTCCGTAACTCTCTTTTCAAGAGCCTTTCTGGCTTCCTCGACAGCCTCGCTGTCCGCAGAATCTGCGGCGCTGCAAAGCCTTGCGTAGTCTTCCATGGGAAACTTTGAGTCTATGGGAAGATATGTTATCTGCTTTGAATTGTCCCCGGAGGGTATTTTTACCGCAAATTCAACAAAGGAATTTGAGCTTGAAGGCTTGAAGTTTTTTACATACATATTGGGAATGGTCTGGTCAAGTATCCCTTCAAGCTGATATTCCGCCCATGTTCCTCTTGCCTTTACATTCGTAAGTATTCTGTTAAGAGATGTTACATTTGTTGTAATACCTCCTGACAGCTCCTTCATTTCCCCTAAAGATTTATAAAGCTTTTCAAGCTGTTCCGATACTGTTTTAAAGGAGGAATCAAGCCTTGTGGTTAAGGTGGAGGTAAGCTTTTCGTCAACGGTGGCTCTCATTTCCTCAAGCTTCTTTTCGTTGCTCTGGGTTATTTTCTCCATGGAAGCCTGCATTGCCGCCGTCATTTTCTCGTTTTGCTGAATATTTTTTTCTCTTATTTCTCCCAAAGCGTCGGAAATTGTAACGGTCAGCTTATGCTGCTGTTCAAGACTGCTTTTTGTAAGCTCCGAAAGTCTGCCGTTCATGTTTTCAAGAGATTTTGAAAGCTCCTGCCTGTTGCCGGAAAGCTCTGTTGAAACCAAATTCTGAAGAGAATCAATTTTTCCTGAAACAGCGGTTAACTCTCTGTTGTTGCCTTTCTCGTCTGCCTTAGCCTTTAAATTCATTACTGCCGCCAGAGAAATAACCGATATGACGGCTGTGATTATCAGAATAGTTATAATTGCAATATCCATTTCTGCCTCCGATTATGTAATAAAATAATTATATCAGCTTTAAAATAAAATGTTAAGTAATTTTTATAAAAAAATCAGAGACAGTGTAGAAAAAAACAAAATAATCTGTTATACTTTAAATGTATTTTATTTTTAATAATTTAGTGAGAGGTAAAATAAATGAAAAGAGCTTTATCATTTATTTTTGCGCTGATTTTAATAACACTTACTTTTTCGTCCTGCGGCGGAGAAGAATCAATGGAGATATATTATCCCGTTACGGAGGATTTTACAAGCCTTGACCCGCAAATCGTAAGCGGAGTATCTTCCGAGACCGTGGCTTATAACTGTTATGAGGGGCTTGTGCGGCTGAATGAAAATGGGGAAATCACTGCCGGCGGAGCTGTGAGATGGGACATCTCTCAGGACGGAAAAAAATATACTTTTTATCTCAGGGAAGACGCAGAGTGGTATCTTACAAACACGGCGAAGGAAGAGCTCAGCGAAACAGATCCCGAAAAATCTCCTCTGCCCGCAGATTTCGACAGCAGAGTGACGGCAAATGATTATGTGTACGGTCTTCAAAGAGCGGTTGACCCTGCCACAGGCTGTACTGAAAGTGAAAATTACAGTGCCATAGAAAATGCGGCGGATATAATATCGGGCAAGAAAACGGCGGATCAGCTGGGTGTAAAGGCTGTAAACGACTATACTCTGGAAATAACCCTGGCTTATGAAAATCCTGATTTTCTTTACAGCCTTACAAGACTGCCTGCCATGCCCTGCAATAAAACATTTTTTGAAGCCTGCCGTGGAAGATACGGGCTGGCGATGGAATATCTTCTCTGCAACGGAGCATATATCGTATACAGATGGACGCCCCAGTCACTTATAAGACTTGAAAAAAACGCTCTTTATACGGGAGAGGACAAGGCTCAGAATGACAGAGTGTGGGTATATTTTGTTGAAGACGCTTCATCCGTTCCGGATAAAATCAAAAACGGAACCTATGACGCCGGCTATGTATCAGCAAATGAAGTTTCCTCCTTTGAAAACAAAGAGGGCTATGATATAAAGTCAAGAAGCAATGTGATTTGGGGCTACTGGTTCAACTGCAAGTCGGATGTATTTTCTGTAAGCGATATGAGGAAGGCGTTTGCTTCGGCGGCAGACAAGTCGGTTATAGAACCGCCGGCATATATTGAAAAGGAAACGGACAGAATTTTAACAAACGCATTGTCGCCGTATTTTGAGTATTCGCCGTCGCCCATTGAATATGATGAAAGCAAGGCGGACGAATATTATAAAAAGGCGCTGGCTGAGAATGAAAACATATCAGCTTCAATGACCGTTACGGTGCTTACAACCGAGGACTTTGCAGACAGCGTTATAAAGCAGATACAGATTTGGCAGAGAGTTTTCGGAATTGATGTTAAAATTCAGACGGAAACAAGAGAAAACGCGGTAAAGCTTTTTAATTCGGGCAAATATGAGATTGCGTTTATACCCTTTGACATAGAATCTTCAAAAGTTCTTGATTTTTTAAGAAGCTTTACAACAGGATTTTCGGAAAATATAACGGGATATTCAAATACCGAGTATGACGGAAAGGTGAAAACGGTAACATCGTCCATGAGCGACAGCGAAAAAAATGAAATTTATAAGAGCTGCGAGCAGATGCTCATAAGCGACGGACTTACGGTGCCCTTGTATACCGAAGCGTCATATTTTGTAACGGGAAAAGATGTTTCCGGAATTTACGAGCTGTCAGAGGGCGAAGTATATTTCAGAAACGGAATAATAATATAAAGGTGAGGAAGAAAGATGTCAGTAATAAGACCCTTTAAGGGAATAAGACCTAAAAAAGAGTACGCCGCACAGGTTGCGGCACTGCCTTACGATGTAATGAACAGCGATGAGGCGAGAGAAATGGTAAAAGGAAAGCCTTACTCCTTTTTGCATGTGGACAAGGCTGAAGTGGATTTGCCCGAGGAAACATATATATATGATGAAAAGGTTTATTTAAAGGCAAGAGAAAATCTTGATAAGCTGTCAGAGGACGGAATATGTGTTCAGGACAGTGAGCCGTGCCTTTACATATACAGACAGATAATGAACGGCAGAACACAGACGGGAATAGTAGGCTGCGCTTCAATTGATGATTACATTAATAATGTAATAAAAAAGCATGAGCTTACGAGAGCAGACAAGGAAGCCGACAGAATCAATCATGTTGATTACTGTGACGCAAATACAGGCCCCATATTTTTAACATACAGAGGCAATGAAAGCATAGATAAAACTGTATTGAAATACACGAAAACAGAGCCTGAGTATGATTTTACAACGGAAGACGGAGTCAGAAACACTGTTTGGGTAATAAAAGATAAAAACGATATAGAACATATCGTAAAAGAATTTGAAAAAATTGAAAGTCTTTATATTGCCGACGGACATCACAGAGCGGCTTCCGCTGTAAAGGTAGGGGAAATGAGAAGAAAAGCTCATCCCGGTTACGACGGAACGGAGGAGTTTAACTTTTTCCTTGCGGTTTATTTTAAAAGCGAAGATTTGGCAATAATGGATTATAACCGCCTTATAGCGGATTACAACGGAATGACAAAGGAAGAGATTATGGAAAAAATATCGGAGCTTTTCCTTGTTGAAAAAACCGATTCCGTATATCGTCCGGAAAAAAAGCATACATTCGGAATGTATATTGACAAAGAGTGGTACAAGCTTGAGGCTAAGGAGGGAACCTTTGATGAAAGGGATCCTGTTGCCCGTCTTGATGTTTCAATTCTTCAGACAAATGTTATTACGCCCATATTCGGAATTGAAGATCCCAGAACCGATAAGAGAATTGATTTTGTAGGAGGAATCAGAGGACTGGGAGAGCTTGAGAGAAGATGCGGAATTGATATGAAAATAGCTTTTTCCATGTATCCAACAACTCTTGATGATTTAATGAGCATTGCGGACGCCTCGAAAATCATGCCGCCGAAATCAACATGGTTTGAGCCCAAGCTCTTAAGCGGACTGTTTATACATAAGCTTTCATAAAATGCAAAAAGGAGAAGCCGAAAAGCTTCTCCTTTATTATGCTGTTTTAAGCTGAGTATCAGTCAAAAGTTTCAAGTCCTGCGGAAACTCTTAATACTTTTCTTGCGTCAGCGGCTGTGATTTTTCCGTCCTTGTCAACATCAGCGCGAGCTTCCTGCTCCATTGACAATGTAATAAGCTTTGCGGCTCTTCTTAATATAAGTCTTGCGTCGGCAGCAGTGATTTTTCCGTCGCCGTCAACATCGCCCATACCGATTTCAAGCTCATCGGGATCCTTTGTTGTATCCTCTTCGGGTTTTTCGGAGGTTACCTCGTCAAGCTCCAAATCAAAGAAATTGCCTAAAACCTCAAGAGGATCATATTTGATGATGAGGTCCTTGTTGTCAGCAACCTGCATTATAGCGTCGGCAATGGTATTGATTGTGCTCTGAATAAACAGAGAAGCCTGTTCTTTTCCCATTTCCTTAATGCTGTCGGGATTGTACTTCATCATTATTTCCATAACAAGGTTTGTAATATCAACAACACCTTCGGAAGCAATGATTTCCTGAAAAATTTCTGATGAAAGAATGTCGTTCAGTATGTTGGAGCTGTCGCTGTCTCCCGATGCCGTGTCATCTGAGCTGCCGCCGAAAATGCCGCCTAAATCAAGGGCAAAAGCGGAAGCGGAAAGAGAAAAGCAGAGAATAATACTAATAATCGCTGCAAAAATTTTTTTCTTCATAAGAGAAACACTCCTTAAAATTATTTATTGATTTATGTAAACCGCAAGGGCAGTTTAACCGATTGAAGCCACCATTCTTTTCAGTGTGTTAAGGCCGTATGAGGTTCCGGTGACGGGATCCTCTATGCCTTCAAACTCAACTGTAATATAGTCGTCGTAGCCTGCTGCGATAACCGTTGAAAGGCACTGATAAACGGGAACATCTCCGTGACCTATAACGGCGCCCCTTAAATATGTGCCGCCTCTTGTTTTAAAGAAGCCGTCGCAGAAAAAGGGACCGTTTCCGCTTTTTTTGTGGAAATCCTTTGCGTGAACATGGAAAGCGTAAGGCGCAAGCCTGCCTACCGCTTCCACGGGGTTTTCATCGGCGCACATAAAATTGCCTATGTCAACCAAAAGTCCGAAGTTGGAGTTTTTTACTCCGTTTACTATTTTTTCAACACGGAGGCTTTCCTGGGAAAAGGTGCCGTGATTTTCAACCATTGTTTTAATGCCTTTTGTTGCTGCGTATTCCGTAACGGCTCTGCATCCCTTTATAATCAGCGGAAGGGCGTCGTCAAAGCCCTTAAAGCCTCTGTCGCAGCAGTCGTAGCCTCTCGTTGCGTCATGGCGCATCTTTTTTACGCCTAAAATTTGGGCGATGTCAACTTCTTTTTTAAGTCTTTCCGTTTCATCGTCAATATTTCCGCCGCATCCGTAAATAAAATCCGCGGCTATCGTATAGCTTACGATTTCAAGTCCGGCATTGCAGCATTTTTCCTTTAATGCAGAAGCGTATTCCGCCTTGGTCATATTTTCCGGAGGATTCAGATCGATAAACTCAATACCGTCGAAGCCTGTTTCCTTAGCAATATCAATGCAGTCAAAAAGACTTTTTTCCCCTGTTCTCAAATATTTATCATAACTGTAAGCGCTGACTGAAAATTTCATTTTTTATCCTCTTTTCTCTTGATTTTATCCCAGTATTCCTTTGCGGCCTGTTCGTTTTTGTTGTCGCCGTAAACATAATAGCGTGTATTTTTAAGTATATCCGGCAGATACTGCTGGCGTATCCAGTGATTGCCGTAGGAATGAGGGTATAAATAAAACTGTCCCTTGTTTTTTACATCGTCGCCGTCGTAGTGCATATTCTGAAGCTGTCTGGGTATGGGACCGTAATTACCTTTCTCAATATCCGCCATGGCGTCGTTTACGGCGTTGTAGGCTGAGTTTGATTTAGGTGAATTGCAGACCAGTATAACCGCGTCCGCAAGAGGTATTCTGGCTTCGGGAAGCCCTACCTGCAAGGCTATGTCAACAGCCGCTTTCACAATGGGGATTATCATGGGGTAAGCAAGTCCCACATCTTCGCAGGCGCATACCATAAGCCGTCTGCACGCCGAGGGCAGATCTCCCGCCCCAAGAATTCTTCCCAGATAATGAACAGCGGCGTCAGGGTCGGAGCCTCTCATGGATTTCTGAAAGGCGGAAAGCAGGTCGTAATGCTCGTCCCCGTCCTTATCATATTTTAATGAGGTTTTCTGAGAAAGCTGTTTTGCGTTTTCCAGAGTGATTTTTCTTTTTTCGCCGTCCCGGGGCATTACGGAGCTGAGGCATAAAAGCTCTACAGTGTTTATTGATTTTCTTACGTCTCCTCCGCAGGCGTATGCAATATGTTTTATTACGCCCTCCTCAATATCAAAGCCGCATTTCATATCTTCAGCCATAAAGCGGAAAGCCCGTTCTATTGCCGGGATTACCTCTTCCGGAGCAACAGGCTTAAACTCAAAAACCGTTGAACGGCTTAATACGGCGCTGTATATATAAAAGTAAGGGTTTTCGGTTGTTGAAGCTATTAATGTAATGGAGCCGTTTTCGATATATTCAAGAAGGGACTGCTGCTGTTTCTTGTTAAAGTACTGAATTTCATCGAGATATAGGAGTATTCCGTTTGGAGCCGCTACCGTGTCAATCTGAGCCACAATATTTCTTATGTCGCTTATGGAAGCGTTTGTGCCGTTAAGCTTGCAGAGCTTTTTGTTTGTTGATGCGGCGATGATATTTGCCACAGTAGTTTTTCCCGTTCCCGAGGGACCGTAAAATATAAGGTTGGGAATAATTCCGGTTTCGATAATGTTTCTTAAAGGTGCTCCCCGGGAAAGAAGATGCTTTTGTCCTACCGCTTCTTCCAAGGACAGCGGTCTTATTCTGTCTGCAAGAGGTGAAGACATAACAATTTCCTTCCGATAAAACATTTAGCTATATGTATAAGCTATTTTAACATACATTGCAGCAAAAATAAAGAGTAAATTATAATTTTTTTATAAAACAGGTCTGCGTTGTAAATAGATGTGACCCATTTTTGATAAAAATAAAGTCAAGATACGGTACAATGTTTTTGAACGCCTT
>CALYBJ010000023.1 GCA_944412445.1 uncultured Clostridia bacterium | reverse complement strand
TATGCTTCCGGCTCAAAGTAATACATAAAAATATTAACACAGCCGGCGGAGGTATGTCAACAGGAGAAAATGCTCCGAGGGAGAAAAGATAAAAATATTTTAACTGTATTTAAGCAACACGGCCGATTATAGCCTTAAGCTGTTTTTTGACTAAGAAAAATACAGTTAATCGCAAAGTTATATATGGGTGATATTTAATGAACGCAAATGACAAAAAAGAATTAAAAATCAGGACAGATACGGGAGAATATGAGCGATACGCTCTGAAAACGCATTTTGTAAAGGCAGGAGAAAGCTATATTGATTTAGTTGAAAAATATGTCCTTCCTTATTATGAGCAAGGCGACATTCTTTCAAGCAGTGAAAAAATTATTGCTTTGTGTCAGAACAGAATTGTAAAAAGAGAAGACATTCATGTGTCAGCCGTTGCCGGCTTTTTATCAAAATTCGCCTCTCATCCGTCTCACGGAATAGGTGTAGGCGAAGCCATAAAGATGCAGTTCGCAATAGATCAGGTGGGCTTGCCGAAGGTTTTGTATGCCGCCGCGGCAAGCGCTGTCACCAAGCTTTTCGGGAAAAAAGGCGTTTTTTATGAAATCGTGGGACAGGAGGTAAGCGGACTGGACGGCTTTTACGACCATGTATGGGAGGAGTACAGGGATATAGGAATACTTCTTCCCGAAAATCCGGAAAAGGTATGCAATGAAATTTATGAGCGTTTCGGAATAAGCATGATTCTTGTTGACGCTAACGACATAGGTCAGGAGATTTTAGGAAAGTCCTCGGATATAACGCTTAATGATGCGGAGCTTGTGCAAATAATAAGAGACAATCCTGCGGGACAGGGCAGACAGTGCACGCCGTTTATTCTGATACGCAAGGTTTCTTGAACCGTGAGACCGCAAAAAACGCAGACTGAAATTCGGTCTGCGTTTAGAGGTTATTTGTTTTCGGCAGCGCTGATAATAGCCGGCTTTATCTCTTTTTCAAGCATATCATACCGGTACATATCGTAAAAAATAAGGAGCGTGTCGATTTGGGAAAAATCAATTTTTTCGATTATATCCTTTTCATATCTGCCGGTTATGATTTTTTCCTGAGGAATATCTCCCAGAAGAAGCCGGTATTTTAAATCCTCGGCTCTGGGACCTGAAATATAAATCATTTTGATTGAATCGTCGTTAAGAGCTTCGTAATCGGCTTCGTAATGCCATGTTATGTTTTCGCTGTCGTCCTTTTCGTTGTGAATATCGTCAACCATAAAGAAAACAGCTTTTCTGCCTTTTGTTATTTTTGCGGTGTGGCAGTTTCTGGAGCAGGCTATGGGATTAAGTCCTTTAAGCATGGTGCAGTCAATTTTGACGCCGCCTGCGGTGATTTCGCTGTGACGGGTTTCAGTTATTTTGATATTTTTTATAAATCCTGCTGTTTTTTCCGGCTCAAAACCGTATTCCGCAAGCAGTGCAATAACGGCACATTCGTTATAAATGTTGAAAACGGCTTCATTTACCATGGGATAAATATTTTCTTCACCTTTATGCTTTACCGTAATCGTTCTGTTTTTATAATCGGCGCAGGTAACCGCATAGTCAGGCTCCGGTGATTTCATTGAGCAGACTGAACAGTGGGCTCTGCCGATATGGTGATACCTTTTAAAGTCAAAAATCATTTTGGCTCCGCATTCGGGACAGGTTCTGCCGTCGTTTATAATGTTATAATCTTCGGTTTCCTCGCCTTCAAGCCTGTTTACGCCGAAAAATATTCTCTCCTTGTTTTTGCCTTTACCCAGTCTTGAGCTTATTATATCGTCGCCGTTGAGGATAAGCATTGTTTCGGCCGGAAGACAGTCGTTGATAATGCTGAAAATGTACTCGGTGTGAGCGTTTCTTGTAACGGAATCACGGAACAGGTTTGTGCAGATAAAATAAGTGGGCGTTATATGCTTGTAAATATGAAGAGAGCTTCTCTCGTCAACCTCCAAGACATAAACATCATACTTCGGCTTGTTGAAGATGCTTACTCCGTCAATAAAGGTGGCGCAGATTCCGGAAAGGGTATTCGAGCCGAAGCTGTTGTCAAGAAGCCTGACTCCTGCCTGCCTGAGACAGTCCTCTATCATATTGCTTGTGCTTGTTTTTCCGTTTGTTCCTGTAACGCATATTATATCCTTCGGCTTTCCCACATATTTAAGAAAATCGGGACAGATTTTTCTTGCGAGCTTACCGGGAAAATGAGTGGCTCTTCTGCCCGAGAGCTTTAAAACGAACTTCGCGGCTTTTCCTACTAAAAAAGCGATAATAAAACGCAGCATTTTTATACTTCCTTCTTCATTAATATTGTAAATATAACATATTGCCGTATAAAGGTCAATATGTTTGCAAACACGGAGATAAATTCGCAAATAAAATAACTGATAATTTGTTAAAGAAAATTTAATATTTGTTTTAATAAAATTTTTAGTTTTTTTTTCTAAAAAATGATGACAAAATGGAATGTTTGTGTTACAATATTATACTAATGGAGGTATGATGATGACAAACTTAAAAGAAAAAGCGGTAAATCTTGTAGATAAAGTCAAAACCTATTGGAAAACGCCGCCCTTGGGAAATTACATGACATTTAAGGAAATAACGGCTCTTGCCGGCGGCGGCATAGGCATAAAAATGATAACGACAATAGTGGCGCTGTTTTTATTGTCCGCCAGTAACTTTATTGTAGGAAATGTAATAGGAATTGATCCGACGCCCATGTATGTTATATACATGATAAGCATTATAGCGGGATTTCCCCTTACAATGGTCAGGGCAAAGATAATCGACAATACAAGAAGCAAAAAGGGTAAGTACAGACCTTATCTTATTTCAATGGGCATACCCACCAGTATACTTGCGATACTGTATGTATGGGCACCGTATGAGCTTATAGACAAGGCTTACAGCGGAACGCATTTTGATTTCTTCGGCTACGATTTAACTCTTGCCATGCTTATAAAATGCGCAATCGTGCTTGTAATAAACATAGGATTCCAGTTTTTTTATAATTTCCTTTACGACGCTTATGACAACTATATTGTCGTTCTTTCGCCAAATACACAGGAAAGGACAAATGTCCTTGCGATTAAAAATGTAACAGACTCCCTTGCGCCGTCGATTTACAATATTGTTATACCTCTTATCGCAAAAGCGATCACCGGTACGAATACTTTAACGGATATAAGAATTTACAGATACGCCGTGCCTCCCATGATAATAGGAGGAATGCTTCTTGCGGTAGTAGTTTATGCCAATACGAGAGAAAAAATCGTTCAGGCGAAAACTCATGTTGCCCAGATGAAGTTCGTGGACGCCGTAAGAGAGGTAGGCAAAAACAAGTATTTCTGGATAATTGCCTGCGCCGGCTGGGTAGCGTTCCTTGAGGCGGCATATTATGTTATACTTCAGTGGATATATTCTTATCAGGATGTATGCAGCGCCGGAGAGTATACATTAGTTACCACAATTTACGGCAACGCGTCCTTCTGGGGAATGGTAGCGTCACCCTTCTTCATAAAACGGTACGGAAAGAAAAAGGTTCTGATTTTTACAAACTTTCTTAATATAATTTTTATTGCCGCCCTCTGGCCGTCGGTAATGTATGCGGGAAAAGAAACGGTAATATGGTTTATACTTTTATTCCTGTTCTTAAACGGCGTTGTAGGTGCGTTTGCACATATTCTGACGCCCAGCCTTAACGGCGATATACGAGATTTCCAGCAGTATGTTTCCGGAGAGCGTATAGACGGAATGTTCGCGGCAGTAGGACTTATCAGCAGTGTTATTGCTCTTTTAACGGGAAGTATTCTTCCTGACCTTTATACAAGAGGCGGTATTAACAGCGAGATGCTTAATCAGTATGCCCCTCAGATAAAGGAAATAATGGCTTCAAGAGGGCTGGAAGTTCCCGATGTTCTTACTAATACATACGACGTTTTGTATATACCGGATATATTCAATAACGTTATCGGCATATTGATATTCGCGTCGATAATAGGCGCCGCTCTTAACGTTATACCTTATTTCTTCTATGACTTAAGTGAGCTTAAACAGCAAGCTATAGTAAAGGTTCTTAAAGTAAGAGCGCTGTTTGAGGACTTCGGCAACAACGCTTTAAAAGATGAGGAGCTTGTTGAAACCATAGAGCTTGTAAGATATTCAAGAGCTATGGCTCAGGAGCAGGAGAAGCCTGTAAGCAAGGAAATTCTTAAGAAAGCAAAGAAAAAGATGAAAGCTGCTTCCGATAAAAAGAAGGCAAAAGAAGAGTATAAGGCTGTTAAAAACGAGTTAAAAGAAAATAAGACTTTTAATGAAAGCATATATATTTCAAAATTCGTTGTAGACGAGCTTGATAAGTTTGATAATCCCCTGGGAATGCACAAATACGAAGTAAGCAGACAGATTGTAGCGGAGGGCTATGAGGGAATTATCAATATTAACCCGGCTGAATGGAGAGAAAAGCTCGCAGAGGCAAGAAAGCTTCCCAAAAGCACTGCCGAGGAAAAAGAATACAGAAAGTTTGAGATTGAAACCGCCAAAAATAAAATATTGTCAAAGAAATATATGGACAAATATTTTAAGGGCAATATACCTCAGGCTCCCGACAGCGCAAAGTTCACGGAAGATGTAAAAGCCTATGACGATATAGAAAATAAGATTGCCGAGCTTTATGTGTTAAAGAGCGACGCCGCAAAAGCAAAAGACAAAGACGGTGTTAAAAAGTATTCCGAAGAGCTTAAAGCACTTAAACAGCAGATGAAGGCTGTTGACAAATCCATAAACGACTACATGGAAGAGGAGTGCATGTTTAACAGAGCCATAAAATCTTATTATCAGGCTAAAAAGGTAGTAACTCAATATGAGGATTATCAGCATTTTGACGAGATAGAAGCCATGTACGATGAAGCCAAGGAGAGAGCCGATAAGGCAAAGGCAGAAGAGATAGAAAGACTTCACGAGCTTGAAATAAAGGAAAAAGAATATGCGGCTCAGTTAAAGGCTGGCAAAAAGAATAAGAAAAACAAAAAATAAAAGCTTTAAAAACGGTACGGAGGGCAAAGACGCTGTCCGCACCGTTTTTTCTGTTAGTTAAAAAAATAAGGTTATTAATAATTATAAAGGTCTTGAAATTTAAAATTTATTGTGATAAGATATAACCAATATGAAAAAAGCTGAGATGGAGACAGTAGTTTTTTCGGAGCTTTAAGCGAGTCCGCGGCGGTGCAAGGCGGACAGCAGAGGAAAAAATGAAGATCACTCCGGAGCTGAGGATTGAAATTTTTTGTTGTTTAAGGCAGAATAAAGTAGATTTCTCCGGCTGCCCACCGTTAAAACGGCCGCATATAACAGTATGTTGTAACATCAGGTGGTTGCAAAGATAAGGTCTTTGTCCTGTTATTACGGGACAAGGGCTTTTTTGATTTACAGCCCGGCAGCCGATTATTGATTATAAAAGAAAGGAGCAATAGGCAATGTATGAACCTATTTCGCCCAATGTAAATTTTGTTGAGCAGGAAAAGAAAATTGAAAACTTCTGGCGTGAAGAGAACATTTTCCAAAAAAGCATCGAAGACAGAGAACACGGAACGCCTTATGTATTTTATGACGGACCCCCTACGGCAAACGGAAAGCCACATATAGGCCATGTTCTTACGCGTGTTATTAAGGATATGATACCCCGTTACCGCACAATGAAAGGCTATATGGTGCCGAGAAAAGCCGGCTGGGACACTCACGGACTTCCCGTTGAGCTTGAGGTTGAGAAAATGCTGGGACTTGACGGCAAGGAGCAGATCGAGGAATACGGTCTTGAGCCTTTTATAAAGCACTGTAAGGAAAGCGTGTGGAAGTATAAGGGAATGTGGGAGGATTTCTCCCGTACGGTAGGCTTCTGGGCAGACATGGACAACCCTTATGTAACATACGACAATAATTTCATCGAATCCGAGTGGTGGGCGCTTAAAAAGATTTATGAAAGAGGACTTCTCTATAAGGGCTTTAAAATTGTTCCCTATTGCCCTAGATGCGGAACGCCTTTGTCCTCACATGAAGTTGCCCAGGGCTATAAGCTTGTAAAAGAGCGTTCGGCAGTAGTCCGCTTCAAGGTTAAGGGCGAGGACGCTTATTTCCTTGCATGGACGACAACTCCCTGGACTCTTCCCTCAAACGTAGCTCTCTGCGTAAATCCCAAGGATACCTACTGCAAGGTAAAGGCTGCGGACGGATATACTTATTATATGGCGGAAGCGCTTCTTGACAAGGTTTTGGGAAAGCTTGCTTCCGAGGATAAGCCCGCATACGAAATCCTTGAAAGCTTCCCGGGTCAGAGCCTTGAGTATAAGGAATATGAGCCGCTGTTCGATTATGTTCAGCCTATTTGCGACAAACAGCATAAAAAAGCCTTTTTCGTAATGTGCGACAGCTATGTAACAATGACCGACGGTACGGGAATAGTTCACTGCGCACCTGCCTTCGGTGAAGACGACGCAAGAGTGGGCAGAAGATACGACCTTCCCTTTGTTCAGCTTGTAGACGGCAAGGGAAATCTTACAGAGGAAACTCCCTACGCCGGAGTATTTGTAAAGAAAGCCGACCCCATGGTTTTAGTTGACCTTGACAAGGCAGGGCTTCTTTTTGACGCTCCCAAGTTCGAGCATGAGTATCCCCACTGCTGGAGATGCTCAACGCCGCTTATTTACTATGCCAGAGAGTCATGGTTCATAAAGATGACGGATGTAAGGGACGACCTTATAAGAAACAACAACACAATTAACTGGATCCCCGAAAGCATCGGCAAGGGCAGATTCGGCGACTGGCTTCTGAATGTTCAGGACTGGGGTATAAGCCGTAACAGATACTGGGGAACGCCTCTTAATATCTGGGAATGCGAATGCGGAGAAAGACATTCCGTAGGCTCCATAGAAGAGCTTAAGAGCATGAGTGATAACTGTCCCGATGACATAGAGCTTCACAGACCTTATATTGACAATGTTACAATCAAGTGTCCCAAGTGCGGCAAAGAGATGAAGAGAGTTCCCGAGGTAATAGACTGCTGGTTCGACAGCGGCTCCATGCCTTTCGCGCAGCATCATTATCCCTTCGAGAACAAGGAGCTTTTCGAGGCTCAGTTCCCTGCGGACTTTATTTCCGAGGCAGTTGACCAGACAAGAGGCTGGTTCTATTCTCTTCTTGCGATCTCTACTCTTATATTCAATAAAGCGCCCTATAAAAATGTTATAGTTCTGGGTCATGTTCAGGACGAGAACGGACAGAAAATGAGTAAATCCAAGGGCAACGCGGTAGACCCCTTTGACGCTCTTGAAAAGCACGGAGCCGACGCTATCAGATGGTATTTCTATACAAATTCTGCTCCCTGGCTTCCCAACAGGTTCCACGACAAGGCGGTAACCGAGGGTCAGCGCAAGTTTATGGGCACATTGTGGAACACCTACGCGTTTTATGTGCTTTACGCCAATATAGACGAATTTGACCCCACGAAATACGATATTAACAGCTGCAAGCTTACCGTAATGGATAAATGGCTTCTTTCAAAGCTTAATTCCACGGTAAAGGCAGTTGACGAAAATTTAGGCAATTACCGTATACCGGAAGCGGCAAAGGCGCTTCAGAGCTTTGTTGATGAAATGAGCAACTGGTATGTCCGCAGAGGCAGAGAGCGTTACTGGGTGCAGGGCATGACCGAGGACAAAACGGCGGCATATATGACGCTTTATACAGCCCTTGTTACAACGGCTAAAACAGCGGCGCCCATGATTCCCTTTATGGCGGAGTCGATTTACCGCAATCTTGTATGCAGCGTAGACAAAAACGCGCCGGAAAGCGTACATCTCTGCGATTTCCCCCAGGCTGACGAAAAGCTTATTGATAAGCAGCTTGAAAGCGATATGGACGAGGTTGTAAATATCGTTGTACTGGGAAGAGCCGCAAGAAACGGCTCAAATATTAAAAACCGTCAGCCGTTAAACACAATGTATGTTCAGTGCGACAAAAAGGTTGAGGATTATTATATCGACATAATAAAGGACGAGCTTAATGTTAAGAATGTAGATTTTGACGCAGATGCGGAATCCTTTGTAACCTACGCCTTTAAGCCGCAGCTGAGAACTCTCGGACCGAAATACGGCAAGCAGCTGGGTGAAATCAGAAACGCTTTAAGTCAGCTGCCGTCTTTCGCAAAGCAGGAGCTTGACAAAAACGGAAAAATTGCATTGAAGCTTGCTTCCGGAGAAATTGAGCTTGCCCCTGAGGATATTCTTATTGAAACAAAGCAGAAGGAGGGCGTATTTACCGTATCGGATAAAGGCTTTACGGTAGCTCTTGACACGGAGCTTACTCCGGAGCTTGTAGAAGAGGGATTTGTTAAGGAGCTTATAAGCAAGATTCAGACAATGAGAAAGGATTCGGGCTTTAACGTTACCGACAGGATAAATGTTGTTATATCCGGAAACGATAAGGTCTACGATATAGCAAGGAAAAACGAGGAAGCCATTTCCGCAGTTGTACTGTCAGACAGCATTGTAAACGCCGGCGGAGAAAGCAGCCTCAAGGAATGGGATATTAACGGCGAAAAAGTAAACATAGCCGTTGAGAGAATCGGCTGATTTTAAAAGCTTATGTATAAAAGGGAAGATTAAGGTCTTCCCTTTTTTTTATTGTGCCGTATGCGAATAAAAGAAAATAAACAGGAAATAAACATAAAATTTTTCGGATTTTTCATAACAGCTTCTTGATGTCCGTATTATGTTATTATAATATATAAAAAGTTTTGTTAAGAAAGGGTAAAAAGAACGGTGAATTAAATGGATAATATTTTTGTTCAGGTAATTATAATGACTGTTGCCATTGCCGCTGTTGTAAAGGGCGGCGATGTTTTTGTTGACGCGGCTTCATGGATGGCTGAGGCTACGGGCATACCGAAGATTATTGTAGGCGCCACAGTTGTAAGCATTGCCACAACCTTGCCGGAGATGCTTGTATCGGCTATTGCGGCGTTCGGCGGCAGCGGAGATATGGCGATAGGAAACGCGGTGGGAAGCGTAACGGCTAATATAGGACTTATAATGGCTCTGTCGCTTATATGTATGCCCTCTCCCATAAACAGGAAAGAATATCTTCTCAAGTCAATACTTATGCTCACCGCGGCAGTAGTAATCGTTATTTTCGGAATATTCGGAAAGCTTAATATTGTAGGCTGTATTATACTTCTTCTTATTTGTGCCGTAGCCTGGACCGAAAACATAAGAAACGCAAAAAAAGCGGTGCTTGCAACTCAGATAGACGAAGCCGAAGGCGCAAAGGAGAAGGCTGAGGGAAAAGAGATCGCGAAAAATGTTACGCTGTTTATCGTAGGCGCGGCGGCAATAGCCTTAGGCGCGAACTTTATGGTAAGCAGCGGTCAGTTTATTGCCGAATACATAGGAATCCCTGAAAGAGTAATAGCAGTGACCGTTATAGCAATAGGAACATCTCTTCCCGAGCTTGTAACAACTCTTACAGCCATAGTTAAAAAGGAAATGTCACTTTCCGCGGGAAATATCATCGGAGCGAATATTCTTGATATGACGCTTATTCTTCCCGTCTGCGCTCTGATTTCAAACTTAAAGGGCGGCGCGCTTAATTTTACCGCAACCGTTGCGGCAATAGATTTGCCGGCGTGTCTTATAGTAGGATGTATTGCCGTTTTCCCCATGCTTATTCAGAAGAAATTTTCAAGATGGCAGGGAATACTTCTGCTTATTGTATACGCAGGATATGTTGTGGTAAGCTCTTCCGAGTCAATTCAGGCAATGATTCCCTGGCTTGCATAATTAAATATTTACACGGAACAGAGAACAAAAAGCTCTGTTCTTTTTTTAATATCATTGACAAATAACTACACTTGTAGTAAAATAAAAACAGCAAAGGAGGCGGTAAAAGTGTCAGTAAAAAAACTGCCGGACGGAGAGTTTGAAATAATGAACGCCGTATGGCATTCACAGGAGCCGGTAACCTCACCTGAGCTTACAAGGCAGCTTCAGAAGCTGCTGCCCCAAAGGGACTGGAAAGCCCAGACGGTGCTGACAATGCTTGTAAGGCTTGAAAAAAAAGGCTTTCTCCGTTCCGAGAAAATCAATAAGGAGAGAAGCTATTACGCGGTAATATCACAGCAGGAATATTTAAAGATAGAGCAGGAGAGCTTCAGAAAAAGATTTTCGGACCGTTCCTTCAGCGGACTTGTAAAGGCGCTTTACAGCGGAGGCGATGTTTCCGATAAGGATATAGAAGAGCTTCGGGACTGGATTAATAAGATTTAGGAGCAAATTTATGGAAAAGTTATTATTGGAGCTTGTTTTCTGCTCGGCGGCAATGAGCGTTATTTCCTTTATATATATCGGATTGTCCCGTGTTTTTATGAATGTATGGTCGGCAAAAACAAGAAGCTTTTTGTGGGCGGTCATCTTGGCAGGCTTTATGACGCCTTTCAAGCCCTCTTTCGGAGAGCCTGTTTACAGTGTGTCGTTAAACAGTACGGGAATACCGGCGGCTGTTGCCGGTACCTTGCCCCGGTCCTCGGCTGCTTACGGAGGAGCAGTAAATATAAGCTTTATATTTGCGGCGGTTTGGCTTTCGGGAATAATTTTTTTCCTTGTAAAATATGCTTTAAAGCAGAAAAGCTTTTCCGATTATGTTAAAAGACACGCAGTTTCGCCGTCGCGGCAGGTTTTGGATATAGCTGCGGAAGCGGCAGAGGAGCTTAAAATAAAAAAAGGCTTTTCGGTTGTGGTGCTGCCGGAAGCCGTAACGCCCATGATGACGGGCTTTAAAAATCCCACCGTAATTCTTCCCTGTAAAACCTATACCTATTCTCAGCTCCGCCTTATAATAAAGCACGAGCTTTGCCATTTTAAAAGAAATGATCTGTTATATAAGCTTTTCATAATCGTATGCAGAACGGTGCACTGGTTCAATCCCTTTATGGGATTTCTTGTAAGGCATATAGAGCAGGAATGTGAGCTTGCCTGCGATGAAGCTGTGGTAGCAAACGAAAGCATGGAAAACAGGAAAATATACTGCAATTCGGTGCTTGATACAGTAAAGGCTCAAAGTGACGCCGCAAAAAAACTGATTCCGGCAGTGTCAAGCAATTTCGGAGACGGCAGATGCGATTTGAAAAACAGGCTGAAAATGATAATTTACGAAAAAAGAAGGAAAAAGCTTTTTGTTGTTTCGGCAGTATTGGTTTTGCTTACGGCGCTTTCCGGAACAGTGTTTGCCGTTACCGTTGAAACAGAATATAACAGTGAAGATAAGCTGTATGAAACAACAACCTTTGCCCATGAATATGAAAAGCAGAAGGAAGACGACAGGAACCCGGCGGCAGTTAACACAGTACAGGCACAGGAGCCGCAGGCTGACGGAAACTTTTATGATTATACAACAACGGCGGTATATGACGGCGGCAATATGTACCTTGCGGAAACTACAACTGCGGCAGTTTACGAAACCACGGTTTTTACTTCTCGGCCCTATGACCCGTTAAATGACGGAGGTTAAAGGAAACGCCGTACGCAGAAAATAACAATTTTAAGGCGGCTTGCCGCCTTAAGCTTAATATTTAAAAACTACAAAAGTAGTTAAAAACATATTAACGCTTGTAAAAATGAAAAAGCATAAACACAAAAACTACAAAAGTAGTTAAAGGAGCGAAAAAAATGACTTTAAAAGAAAACCTTATAAATAAAATAAAAACCTTTAAATTAAAGCAATATGTAATGAGAGTGTTAATGTCGTATGCGTTTTCGCTTCTTTGCTCACTGCTTGCTTCCGGAGAAGAATGTACGCAAAAAAGCTTTTTTTACGGAATTAACCTGCCTCTTTTTGTGTTTTTTACGGCTGCTGTTTTTGTTTTGTCATGCTTTATAAAAAGCGAAAAAATAATAAACGGAGCTTTAATAGCCTTCGCAGAAATGTATTTTGCCCTGGCTTCCGCCTTAACGGGAGAATATATGTTTTCTTTCGGGCTGTGCCTTATTATCTGTATTGCCGCCGCCTTTGCAGATATTGATGAAATTAAAATCAGCATCAAAAAAAATACTCTCGCTTTCTTTTGTGTAACGCTTATTGTCTGCTATACGGTTTTTATAGGGGGCATCTGCTGTCTTTACTATTTAAACTATAAAACGCCCTGTTATGACTTCGGTCTGTTTTCCCAGATGTTTTATTATATGAAGGAAACGGGAGAATGTCTTGTCACCTGTGAAAGAGACGGCCTTTTAAGCCATTTTGCCGTTCATTTTTCACCTGTTTACTATTTGCTTCTGCCTGTTTATTTTGTTTTTCCCTCGCCCTGCACGCTTCTTATAGCTCAGGCTTTTGTTGTAGCTTCGGGAATAATTCCTCTGACTCTTATTTGCAGAAAATACGGTCTTTCAAATGCTTCGGCGGCGGTTTTCGCCTGCTGTTATATTCTTTTTCCCTCCTTTATGGGCGGCTGTTTCTGGTATCTTCATGAAAACTGCTTTTTAGGCGTTTTTATATTATTTCTTATATATTTTATGGAAAAGGAAAAAACTCTTCCTGCGTTTATTTTTGTTTTTCTCACTCTCTCGGTTAAAGAGGACGCCGCTGTTTATACGGCTGTTATCGCACTGTACTTTCTTTTTGCGAACAAAAACTACAAATGTAATTTATCTGTTTTTGCCGTATCTGTATTGTATTTCTGTGCGGTTACAAAGCTTATGTCGATTTACGGAGAGGGTATAATGTCCCAAAGCCGCTACGGCATTTACATATATGACGGAGGCGGTCTGCTGACCGTTATAAAATCCGTTATCGGGAATCCGGTTTACGCCGTGTATAACGTTTTCAGGCAGGATAAGCTTCTTTTTATTCTTCAGATGCTTGTTCCCCTGTGCTTTCTGCCGCTGCTTATTAAAAAGCCCCAAAAGCTTATACTTTTAATTCCCTTTGTCTTAATTAACCTTATGACGGATTATGTGTATCAGTATGATATAGGCTTTCAGTATACATTCGGCACGGGAAGCATACTCTTTTATCTTGCAGCCGGGAACGCAGCCGAGGCAGGTAAACACTCAAAGAAAATTCTTCTCTGCGGACTTTTGTCCTCGCTGATAATTTTTTCCGGAGGATATTTAAGCAAAATAAGCTATATTAATACTTTCAGCGCCGCGAAGGCTCAGAGAGAAGCAATAGCCGAAGGACTTGAAATGATTCCCGATGACGCTGAGGTGGCAGCTTCGACATTTTTTGTGGCTAACCTTTCTCAGAGAAGAGAGGTTTACGAGCTTGAAACCACAAAGCATGAAACGGATTATATCGCCGTAGATTTAAGGAGTGAAGATGGAGAGGAAAGAGCTCAAAAATATTTCGGCGGAGATTATGAGTGCATATATTACAGAAGCGGAGCCGCCGCGGTTTTCAAAAGCTTTGACGGAGAGTAAAAAAATCTTGATTTTCTTCCGGTTTTGTGTTAAAAAAATAATGTTCGGCACTTGACAAGGGTGTTAAAATAATAACATAAGATAAAAACGCAAAAAATTTTAACGGAAGGCGAAAATATGACGAAAATAGATATTTTTTCAGGATTTTTGGGAGCGGGCAAAACCACTCTTATTAAAAAGCTTATAAAGGAAGCTTATGCAGGCGAAAAAATAGTGCTTATTGAAAACGAATTCGGCGAGATAGGCATAGACGGAGGATTTTTAAAGGACGCCGGCATAGAGATTACGGAAATGAATTCCGGCTGTATATGCTGCAGTCTTGTAGGAGATTTCGGAAAGGCGCTGGAAAAGGTGCTTCATGAGTACGAGCCGGACAGAATACTTATCGAGCCTTCGGGAGTAGGCAAATTAAGCGATGTTATAAAAGCTGTTCTTAAAATTGATTCTCACGAAACGGAGCTTGACGGCTTTACGGCAGTAGTTGACGCCGGAAAATGTAAAATGTATATGAAAAACTTCGGGGAGTTTTTCAACGACCAGATAGAGCACGCAGGAACGATAATATTAAGCCGTTCCGGAGATGTTTCCGAGGAAAAGCTTAAAACCTGCGTTGAGCTTATAAAGGCTCATAACGACAAGGCGGTAATTATTACGACGCCCTGGGAGCAGCTTGAGGGTAAGCAGATAGCGGCGGCAATTGAGAGAAAGGACACTCTTTCCAACGAGCTTAACGAGCTTCTGGAGGAGCACTGTCATCATCATGACCACGAATGTCATCATCACGACCACGAACATGAATGTCATCATCATGACCATGAGCATGAACACTGTCACGGCCATGAGCATCATCATCACGAACACGGAGAAGAGTGCGGCTGCGGATGTCATGACCATGAGCATGAGCATCATCACCATCATGCAGACGAGGTATTTTCAAGCTGGGGAACGGAAACCACAAAAAAGTTTGAAAGTGAAGAAATAGAAAAGATGCTTGAAAGCCTTGAGGACATGAACAGATACGGCGTAATACTCAGAGCAAAAGGAATAGTGCCTTCCGCAGAGGGAAAATGGATACATTTTGATTATGTACCCGATGAAAGCAATGTAAGATACGGAACGGCAGGGCTTACGGGAAGACTTTGCGTAATAGGCTCAAAGCTTAACGAGGAAGCATTAAAAGAGTTATTCGGAGTGTAAAAAATGAAAAACAGACAAATACCGGTATATGTTTTTACGGGGATGCTTGAAAGCGGCAAAACAAGGTTTATTCAGGGCACCCTTGAGGACGACAGATTTAATACGGGGGAAAAAACCTTGCTTCTGGTCTGTGAGGAGGGAGAGGAAGAATATAATCCCTCAGCCTTTTACGGACAGAATGTTCATATAAAGACCATTGAAGACAAAAGCGAAATGACAAGTGAAAATCTTGACAAATGGGTTAAGGAGATTCACGGCGAAAGGGTAATGATCGAGTATAACGGAATGTGGCTTATGAACGAGCTGTTTGACGCCATGCCGGAAAACTGGGTTGTATATCAGGTAATATTTATAGCCGATTCCGATACCTTTTCAGCTTACAATGCCAATATGAGAAGCCTTATATACGACAAAATCAGCGTATGCGAGCTTGCGGCGTTTAACAGATTCCCGAAAAACGCAGACAAAACGGAGTTTCATAAGATAGTAAGGGGAATATCCAGAAGGTGTGAAATCGTATACGACTATGACGACGGCACATCGGAATTTGATGATATTGAAGACCCTCTTCCCTTTGATGTAAACGCCGATGTTATTGAGGTTGCCGACAGGGATTTTGCCCTGCTGTACAGAGATATTACGGAAAACATGGATACTTATAACGGCAAAACCGTTAAGTTTAAGGGTATATGCGCCGTAAACAAAAGACTGCCCGACGGAATATTTATCTGCGGCAGACATATAATGACCTGCTGTGTTGAGGATATTTCCTACTGCGGACTGATTGTAAAATGGCAGGGAAGCGATACCGTGTCCAACAGGGACTGGGTTTGGCTTACGGCGAGAGTTGAGGTAAGGTTTAATAAGCTTTACGGAAGAAAAGGACCTGTTCTGAATGCGGTTGCCGTTGAAAAAGCTGAGCCTCCCCAGGAGCAGGTGGCGACATTTTATTAAAGGACAGAGTTTATGAAAATATATATAGCAGGCCCCGATGTGTTTGAAAAAAACGCCGCTGAAATAGGGGAAAAATATAAGGAGATTTGCCGCAGATACGGTCATACGGGACTTTACCCCCTTGATAACGAGTGTGATTCATCGGAAGAAATTTATAAGGGGAATATTAAGCTTATTGACGAGAGCGATGTGATAATTGCCAACGGAAATCCGTTCAGAGGAGAGATGGACGCGGGAACGGCATTTGAAATAGGCTACGGAGCGGCAAAGGGCAAAAAAATTTATATATATTTAATGGATACAAGAGAGCTTAAAGAAAAATACGGTTCTGAGGACAGCGAAGGCAGAGCGGTGGAGGATTTCGGATATCCGCTGAATCTTATGCTGTGCGAAGCTGCGGAAACGGTAAAGGGCGGTTTTGAGGACTGCGTAAAGCTTCTTTAAATTTCATTATAAAAAATAACGGTTCCGGATTTTTCCGAAACCGTTATTTTTATTGATTTATAATATTTTATTACATTAAATGGTTCTTACATGATTTCTTTTTCTGAAGCTTTCGTCAGACCGGCAAAGATACATAATACCCGTAAGCACAGAAAGTATAACGGGAATGAGAATAAGGGGAGCGTTCATAAAGACGCCGATTATTACGCATACAGCGGTAAAAATAATTTTAAGAACGCCTCTTGCAATGTTTCTTAAATAAAACTGATTAGCGCCTATAACGCCTAAGATAATTGCCAGAACGGCAGCCATATATCTGCTTCTTATCGGGTGGTTGCTTCTGATTCCCTTATGAGAAATCCGGGTACCGTAAACGGCGTCGGGAATGTTGCTTTTTTTTGCCATAAAATCACCTCATTAAATTACGCAAAAACCGTCAGTCGGTTATTACTCTTTAGCCGAATAGTTGGGAGCCTCCTTGGTAATGAAAACATCATGGGGATGGCTTTCGATAAGACCTGCTCCCGTAATACGGATAAATTTCGCAGTGTTCTGAAGAGTTTCAATATCGGGGCTTCCGCAGTAGCCCATACCTGCTTTAACGCCGCCCACAAGCTGATAAACAGTATCGGAAACAAGTCCCTTATAAGGAACACGGCCTTCAACGCCTTCGGGAACGAGCTTTTTGTTGTTCTGCTGGAAGTATCTGTCACGGCTTCCGCAGTTCATTGCGGCAATGCTTCCCATACCTCTGTAAACCTTGAACTGGCGGCCCTGATAAATTTCAGTGTCTCCGGGAGCCTCTTCGCAGCCTGCAACAAGAGAGCCGAGCATTACGCAGTTAGCGCCTGCGGCAAGAGCCTTAACGATTTCGCCGGAATATTTTATACCTCCGTCGGCGATAACGGGAATACCGTGCTTTGCGGCTTCGCAGGCTGAATCGTAAATGGCTGTAACCTGAGGAACGCCGATACCTGCAACGATACGGGTTGTACAGATTGAACCGGGGCCGATACCTACCTTAACGGCGTCAGCGCCTGCGTCAATAAGAGCCTTTGTAGCTTCGGCAGTTGCTACATTGCCGGCAATAAGCGAAACATTGGGGAACGCAGCCTTTACCTTTGATACCGTATTAAGAATATTTCTTGAATGTCCGTGAGCAGAGTCAAGAACAAGTACGTCAACATTTGCTTCAACAAGAGCGGAGGCTCTTTCAAGAACATCGCCTGTAACGCCTATTGCCGCGGCGCAGAGAAGTCTTCCGAAGGAGTCTCTTGCGGAGTTGGGATACTGAACGGCTTTTTCGATATCCTTAATAGTAATAAGACCTTTAAGGTATCCGTTTTCGTCAACAAGAGGAAGCTTTTCGATTTTGTGGCGCATAAGGATTTCCTTGGCTTCCGCCAGAGTTGTGCCGATATGAGAAGTAACAAGGTTTTCTCTTGTCATAACGTCCTTGATGGGCACATTGAAGTCGGTCATAAAGCGAAGATCGCGGTTTGTAAGTATGCCTACAAGCTTGCCTTCGCCGTCGCAGACGGGAACGCCTGAAATGCGGTAGTTGTGCATAAGCTCATTGGCTTCGTAAACATAGTTGTCTGGAGAAAGGAAAAACGGATTTTTGATAACGCCGTTTTCACTTCTTTTAACCTTATCTATTTCATCCTTCTGCTGCTGTATGGACATATTTTTATGGATAACGCCGATACCGCCTTCACGGGCTATGGCAATAGCCATTCTGGATTCTGTAACCGTATCCATTGCGGCGGTCATAATAGGCGTATTAAGCGTGATTTTTGAAGTCAGCTTTGTTTTAAGATCAATGTCGGCAGGCAAAACATCGGATTTTGCGGGAATAAGCAGTACGTCGTCAAAAGTAAGTCCTTCCTTGGCAAATTTTGCCGAGGCATTGTCAAGTACTCTGTTGTCAAACAAAAATAAAACCCCTCTCATAATATTTTGAGAAATATTATACTACAAGAGAGGCGCTTCTTCAACAGTTTTAAAAAATTTCCGTAAAAATAATTTCAAAAAAAATACATGAAAAATATAAAAATAATATTTAAAATGATAAAAATCAAAAAATAGTAAAAAAAATTATAAAAACTATTGACTTATTGCTTGACTGCGTGTAAAATAATAAGCTGTATTATAATGGAGTTGTATACGATTGACGAAAAACACCTGATAAATTATAACACAAAAAACAAAAATTTCAACCATGATTTTTGTTGTATTTTTGTTTTGGGAACAGCAAAAACAGCGGAGCCGAAACAGTTTTAACTAATTAAGCGTTAAGGCTCTTCTGATCGGGGATAAATAAAGAACGGAGTGATAAGTATGGTCAACGTGAAACCTGTAAAGCGGGGAAAGAAAACCAGGATGAGCTTTTCTCATATCAATGAGGTTATGGAAATGCCTAACCTTATCGAGGTTCAGAAAAATTCATACCGCTGGTTTCTTGACAAGGGCTTGAGAGACGTGTTCAGAGATATCGACGAGATTACGGATTATTCGGGAAATCTTTCGCTGGTATTTGTTGATTACAGAATGGACGACAAGCCCAAATACACGGTGAAGGAGTGTAAGGAGCGTGACGCGACTTATGCTGCGCCTCTCAGAGTAAAGGCAAGACTTATTAACAAAGAATCCGGCGAAGTAAAAGAAAATGAAGTTTATATGGGAGATTTCCCTCTTATGACCGACAGCGGCACCTTTGTTATAAACGGCGCCGAGCGTGTAATCATTTCACAGCTTGTCCGTTCTCCCGGCGTATACTTTGATATGTCCAGAGACAAGACAGGCAAAAAGCTTTTTGCCACAACAGTTATTCCCAACAGAGGCGCGTGGCTTGAGTACGAAACCGACCAGAACGATGTTTTTTATGTCAGAATTGATAAAACAAGAAAGATCTGCATAACAACCTTTGTAAGAGCGTTAGGCTGCTTCCTTGAGGATAATATACTTAACACCAACAGTCAGATCGACGAATTTTTCGGATATGACGAAAGAATAAAGGCAACTCTTGAAAAGGACAGCACTCAGAATACGGCGGAAGCGCTTCTTGAGGTATACAAAAAGCTCCGTCCCGGCGAGCCTCCCACACTTGATTCCGCAAAGACCCACCTTTCAAATATGTTCTTTGACGAGCACAGATACGACATTTCCAGAGTAGGAAGATATAAATACAATAAGAAGCTGGGCATTGCCGACAGACTTAAATATCAGGTTCTTGCAGAGGCTGTTGCCGATCCCTCAACAGGAGAAATTCTTGCAGAGGAAGGGGAAAAAATCACAAAGGAAAAGGCTTTTGCCATTGAGCAGGCAGGCGTTGACACAGCGTTTGTAAATGTTGACGGCAAGGTTGTAAAAATAATTGCCACGGGCATGGTTGATATTCTTCCTTATCTGCCCGAGGGCATTACAACGGAAATGCTTGAGGATATCGGAATAAACGAAAAGGTAAGCTACAAAGCCTTAATGAGCGTTCTTGAAGACTGCGGAGACAGCGTGGACGAGGTTATGGAAGCCCTTTCAAAGAATGCGGATCTTCTTATTCCCAAGCACATAGTAATTGAGGATATTTTAGCTTCAATCAACTATCTTAACTGCCTGGGCAGCGACATAGGCTCTCTTGACGATATCGACCACCTGGGCAACAGAAGAATCCGTTCGGTAGGCGAGCTTCTTCAGAATCAGGTTCGTATAGGCTTTACAAGAATGGAAAGAGTTGTAAAGGAGAGAATGTCTCTTCAGACTCAGGAATCGGAAAAGGTTACTCCTCAGGCTCTTATCAATATAAGACCCGTTGTGGCAGCCATAAAGGAATTTTTCGGTTCTTCGCCTCTTTCACAGTTCATGGATCAGAACAATCCTCTTGCGGAGCTTACTCATAAGAGAAGACTTTCGGCATTGGGCCCCGGCGGACTTTCAAGAGACCGTGCCGGATTCGAGGTTCGTGACGTACATTACTCTCACTACGGAAGAATGTGCCCCATAGAAACTCCCGAAGGTCCCAACATCGGACTTATTTCTTCTCTTGCAACCTTTGCGAGAATCAATAAATACGGATTTATCGAAGCACCCTTCCGCAGAGTTGACAAGGCTACCGGAAGAGTTCTTGATGAAGTAGAATACATGACGGCTGATGTTGAGGATGAGTACATGGTAGCTCAGGCAAACGAGCCTCTTGACGAGGAAGGCCATTTCAAAAATGACAGAGTAACAGTTCGTTTCCGTGACGAATTCCGTGAGATTCCCTCTGCCGAAGCCGATTATATGGATGTTTCCCCGAAGATGCTTGTATCTGTAGCCACAGCCATGATTCCTTTCCTTGAAAACGACGACGCAAACCGCGCTCTGATGGGATCAAACATGCAGAAGCAGGCGGTTCCCCTTCTTAAAACCGACTCTCCCATAGTTGGAACAGGTATGGAATATAAAGCCGCAGTTGACTCCGGCGTTGCTGTTATAGCAAAAAGAGCAGGTACCGTAACAAAGGTAAGCGCAGACAGCGTTGAGATTACTGCTGAGGACGGTTCGGTTGATTTCTATGAGCTTATTAAGTTCATGCGCTCCAACCAGGGTACTTGTATTAACCAGAGACCCGTAGTAAGCGTAGGACAGAAGGTTGAAAAGGACGAGGTAATAGCCGACGGTCCCGCAACCTGCGACGGTGAGATTTCACTGGGTAAAAACGCCCTTATAGGCTTTATGACATGGGAAGGCTACAACTACGAGGACGCGGTTCTTCTTAACGAAAAGCTTGTAAGAGACGATGTATATACATCAATCCATATAGAAGAATATGAAGTCGAGGCGAGAGATACCAAGCTGGGCGCCGAGGAAATCACAAGAGATATTCCCAATGTCGGCGAGGACGCTCTTAAGGACCTTGACGAAAACGGAATTATAAGAGTAGGCGCAGAGGTTCACTCGGGAGATATACTTGTAGGTAAAGTAACTCCCAAGGGAGAGACAGAGCTTACCTCCGAGGAAAGACTTTTAAGAGCCATTTTCGGCGAAAAGGCAAGAGAGGTAAGAGATACGTCTCTTAAAGTGCCTCACGGCGAATACGGAATTGTTGTTGATGTTGAAGTGTTCACAAGAGCCAACAGCGATGAGATGAGTCCCGGAGTAAATAAGGTAGTACGCTGCTATATTGCCCAGAAGAGAAAGATTTCGGTAGGCGACAAGATGGCAGGCCGTCACGGAAACAAGGGTGTTGTATCAAGAATACTTCCCCAGGAGGATATGCCTTTCCTTCCCGACGGAACGCCTCTCGATATAGTTCTTAATCCCTTGGGCGTACCTTCACGAATGAATATAGGACAGGTTCTTGAGGTAACTTTGGGCTATGCGGCAAAGAAGCTGGGCTGGAAGATAATGACGCCCGTATTTGACGGCGCACACGAAGCGGACATTGTGGAATGTCTTAAGGAAGCCGGTCTCAGCGAGGACGGAAAGACGGTTCTTTACGACGGACGCACCGGTCAGCCCTTTGACAACAGAGTTACGGTAGGTATAATGTACTTCCTTAAGCTCCATCACCTTGTTGACGATAAAATTCATGCCCGTTCAACAGGACCCTACTCTCTTGTTACACAGCAGCCTCTGGGCGGTAAAGCTCAGTTCGGCGGACAGCGTTTCGGTGAGATGGAAGTTTGGGCGCTTGAGGCTTACGGCGCTGCGTATACTCTTCAGGAAATCCTTACTGTCAAGTCAGACGATGTTGTAGGACGAGTAAAGACCTACGAGTCGATAGTAAAAGGACAGAATGTACCGAAGCCGGGTATACCCGAATCATTCAAGGTACTTATAAAAGAGCTTCAGTCCCTTTGTCTTGATGTAAAGGTTCTTGACGAGAAGGACGAAGAGATAGATTTGAAACAGGATTATGACGATGAAGGCTCCGACTATGTACCCGAGGCGGCAGGCGAGATATTGAACGACGCCGAGGGAGCTGACGGCTACGGAATAGAAGAGGCTTCGGAAGATGAGGACGGTTTCGGACTTTTTAAAGAAGATGATGACAGCGACGACTACGGCGCAGGTATAATAGATTCCGACGGAGATATGGACATAGATTTCTCCGACGCAATAGGACAGTATCTTGACAGTGATGACGCCGGTGACGATGAATATTGATCATTACTCTAAACTATTAAATAAGGAAGAAGGAATCTGTCATGCTCAATGAAAGCAATTACAATGAATTGAACTTTGAATCCATAAAAATAGGACTTGCTTCCCCGGAAACTATGAGAGAATGGTCATACGGTGAAGTCAAGAAGCCCGAAACAATAAATTACAGAACCTTAAAGCCTGAGAGAGACGGACTTTTCTGCGAGAGAATCTTCGGACCCCAGAAGGACTGGGAATGTCACTGCGGTAGATATAAGAGAATCCGTTATAAGGGCAAGGTATGCGAGCGCTGCGGAGTTAAAATCACCAAGGCGAAGGTAAGAAGAGAGAGAATGGGACATATCGAGCTTGCCTGTCCCGTATCTCATATATGGTATTTTAAGGGGATTCCCTCAAGAATGGGACTTATCCTTGACATATCACCAAGAGATCTTGAAAATGTACTGTATTTTGCAAAATATGTAGTACTTGAGGTTATGGACGACAGCGTGCCTCTTGTAAAGGGTCAGGTAATTTCCGATAAGGAATACGACGACAATGTTGAGAAATACGGAGACGATTCATTCAGAGCCGCAATGGGCGCCGAAGCCATAAAAGAGCTTCTCTGCGCCATTGATGTGGATGAGTTAAGCAATGAGCTTAAGGATGAAATCGCAGACGCTTCCGGACAGAAGAGAACAAAGATTTTAAAGAGACTTGAGGTTGTAGAAGCCTTCAGACTTTCCGGAAACAGACCGGAATGGATGATTCTTGATGTTATCCCGGTAATTCCTCCCGATTTAAGACCTATGGTGCAGCTTGACGGCGGAAGATTTGCGACATCGGATCTTAACGACCTTTACAGAAGAGTTATAAACAGAAACAACCGTCTTGCAAAGCTTCTTGAGTTGGGCGCTCCCGAGATAATCGTAAGAAACGAAAAGAGAATGCTTCAGGAAGCGGTAGACGCTCTTATAGACAACGGCAGAAGAGGCAGACCCGTAACGGGAGCAAATAACCGTCCTCTCAAATCTCTTTCGGATATGCTTAAAGGTAAGCAGGGACGCTTCCGTCAGAACCTTCTGGGTAAGCGTGTTGACTATTCGGGCCGTTCGGTTATCGTTGTAGGACCCGAGCTTAAAATGTACCAGTGCGGACTTCCCAAGGAAATGGCGCTGGAGCTGTTTAAGCCCTTTGTAATGAAGAGACTTGTTGAACAGGATATAGCGAAGAATATAAAGAGCGCGAGAAAAATGGTAGACAGAGCGGGAACAGAGGTCTGGGACGCTCTTGAAATAGCCATCAAGGATCACCCCGTAATGCTTAACCGTGCTCCTACGCTTCACAGACTTGGTATTCAGGCATTTGAGCCTGTTCTTGTAGAGGGCAGAGCCATTAAGCTTCATCCTCTTGCCTGTACGGCGTTCAACGCCGACTTCGACGGCGACCAGATGGCTGTTCACGTACCTCTTTCGGCAGAGGCTCAGGCTGAGGCAAGATTCCTTATGCTTGCGGCAAACAACCTGCTGAAGCCTTCGGACGGCAAGCCTGTTACCGTTCCCACACAGGACATGGTTCTGGGTTCATACTACCTTACTCTTGTAAAATCCGGAGTAAAGGGCGAGGGCAAGGTTTTCAGAGATGTTAACGAAGCCATTATGGCTTATGACGAGGGAGATCTTGACCTTCATGCAATGTGCAAAATAAGAATGACAAAGGAAATCGACGGAGAAAAGCGTTCAAAGCTTATTGAAACGACTCTGGGCAGAGTTATTTTCAATGACCCAATTCCTCAGGATCTTGGAATCGTAGACAGAAGCGACCCGGAGAATATGTTCGCCCTTGAAGTAGATTACCTTGTTAATAAAAAGCAGTTAGGTAAAATCATTGATAAAGCCATAAAGGTAAAGGGAATATTCGAAGCCTCTCAGATGCTTGATAAAATCAAGGCGCAGGGCTACAAATATTCAACAAAGAGCGGTATTACCGTATCGGTATTCGACGCAATCATTCCCGAAAACAAGAGTAAATATCTTGCTGAGGCTCAGGAGCAGGTTGATAAAATCAACGCTCTTTACAGAAGAGGTCTTGCGTCGGCAAAGGACCGCTCAAAGTTTACAATCAGCGCATGGGAAAAATGCACGGCCAAGGTTCAGAACGAAATCACCGTGGGACTTTCACAGGATAACCCCATATTCATGATGGTTGACTCGGGAGCCCGAGGCAGCACCAACCAGCTGGGACAGCTTGCAGGTATGCGAGGACTTATCGCAAATACGGCAGGTAAGACAATCGAAATTCCCATCAGAGCTAACTACCGTGAAGGCCTTAATGTTCTGGAATACTTCATCTCATCACGAGGCGCCAGAAAGGGACTTGCCGATACGGCGCTCAGAACAGCCGACTCAGGTTACCTTACAAGACGACTTGTTGATGTTTCTCAGGATGTTATTATCCGTGAGTATGACTGCGGCTGCAAGGAAGGCTTTACCGTATCCGCAATCAGAAGCGAGGACAACGGCATTATCGAGCCTCTTGAGGAAAGACTTACGGGCAGATATCTTCTCAAGCCCTTTGCCGATCCCGCAACAGGCGAAATCATTATGGATACGGACCGCATGATAACAGACGAGGACGCAAAGAGAATCGCTGCCACGGGAGTTGAATCCGTTGAAATCAGATCTCTTCTTACGTGCCGTTCAAAAGAGGGCGTATGTATCAAGTGTTACGGAAAGAACCTTGCAACAGGCTCAACGGTTCAGATAGGCGAAGCCGTAGGTATTATAGCGGCTCAGTCCATCGGCGAGCCCGGTACACAGCTTACAATGAGAACCTTCCATACAGGCGGCGTTACATCGTCAGCCGATATTACACAGGGTCTTCCCAGAGTTGAAGAGCTGTTTGAAGCAAGAAAGCCGAAAATTCTTGCCATGCTTTCGGAAATCGACGGCGTTGTATCCTTTGAGGAGATAAAGAAAGGCTCCAGCATAGTAACAAATGTAGTTGTTACGAATCAGGAGGACCAGAAAAAGTATCTTATTCCTTATGATCTGCGTATATGCGTAAAAGAAGGACAGACAATAAGCAAGGGCGATCCCATAACGGACGGTTCAATCAATCCCCATGACGTACTCGAAGTTCTCGGCGTTGACGCTGTTCACAATTACCTTATCAGAGAAGTTCAGCTTGTATACCGTTTACAGGGTGTTGAAATCAACGACAAGCACATTGAGGTTATTGTCCGTCAGATGATGCGCAAGATGAGAATTGCCGATCCCGGAGATACAAAGCTTCTTCCCGGCTCAACAGTGGAAAAGAGCGATTTTATCACTGCAAACGACGAAATCAGGGAGAAAGCCGAGGCAACAGGCGAAGAGCTTCACGAGGCAGTGGGCGAGCCCGTGCTTCTGGGTATCACAAAGGCGTCTCTTGCCACCGATTCATTCCTTTCGGCAGCGTCCTTCCAGGAGACCACAAGAGTTCTTACCGACGCGGCAATCAAGGGCAAGAAGGATCCGCTCCACGGACTTAAGGAAAATGTAATCATCGGTAAGCTTCTTCCCTCAGGAACCGGCATGAAATGCTACAGCGATGTAAACATCGATGTTGAGGAAGATGAAGAGCCCATGTCTGTTTCGGTATTTTAAACGAATATAAGATAAAAAATTTGTAAAAAGTGTTGACAGAAAGGTCAATATGAGTTACAATATAAACTTGTGTAGTGGTGTAAACTGTAAAAAACAGTAATTTAAACAATACTACCAATGCAGTCTGTTCAGGAGGAGAAATATTTGTATATTTTCTCCTCTTTGATATAGAAATAAAATAGGAGGTGTAAAGCTTGCCAACCTTTAATCAGCTTGTCAGAAACGGCAGACAGACAATTCAGAAGAAGTCAAAGTCTCCTGCTCTGGGCAAAGGACTCAACTCTAAGAAGAATATCGTAACAGATCACAATTCTCCTCAGAAGAGAGGCGTATGCACAGTAGTTAAGACTGACACGCCCAAAAAGCCTAACTCAGCGTTAAGAAAGCTTGCCAGAGTGCGTTTGACAAACGGAATCGAAGTTTCAGCTTATATTCCCGGCGTCGGACACAATCTTCAGGAGCACAGCGTTGTTCTTATCAGAGGCGGCCGTGTTAAGGATCTTCCCGGTGTGCGTTACCACATCATCAGAGGCGTTCTTGATACACAGGGCGTTAACGGCAGAATGCAGAGCCGTTCAAAGTACGGAGCAAAAGTTCCGAAAGCAGCCAAGAAGTAATATTCTTGCGAAATGTATTTAGGACAAATCTTCTTGCAGGCGAAAGATATTTTAAACAAAACCGTATAAAATATAACTGACTTTCACCAATGCGAGTTTATATATATTATAACCTCGTAATTGGCGCCACGGGAATTTTGTCACTCGAGTACCTATGATATCATTACTATGAAGGAGGGAAGCGAAGTGCCAAGAAGAGGCAATGTAGCAAAACGTGATGTTTTGCCCGATCCGCTTTATAACTCAAAACTCGTAACACGTCTTATAAACAGTGTTATGTACGACGGTAAAAAAGGTGTTGCTCAGAAGATCGTATACGAAGCTTTTGACATCATCAGAGAAAAAACAGGAGAGGAACCCCTTGAGGTATTTGAAGCAGCAATGGAGAATGTAATGCCCTTGCTGGAGGTAAAGGCTCGCCGCGTAGGCGGTTCAACATACCAGGTACCTATGGATGTTCGTCCCGAAAGAAGACAGACTTTAGGTCTCAGATGGATTACACTCTACGCTCGTCAGCGTTCAGAGAAGACAATGAAGGAAAGACTTGCAGGCGAAATCATGGATGCAAAGAACGAGCAGGGCTCAGCATTCAAGAAGCGTGAGGATACACACAAGATGGCAGAAGCCAACAAGGCTTTCTCACATTTCCGTTGGTAATACCATCGCTAATTCGCATATTCATTTTTGGAGGTTATTATGCCAAGGCAGGTCTCACTTGAGTTAACAAGAAATATCGGTATAATGGCACACATCGATGCCGGTAAAACGACAACCACCGAGCGTATATTGTTCTACACCGGTATTAACCATAAAATCGGTGAAACACATGACGGTACAGCTACAATGGACTGGATGGAGCAGGAGCAGGAGAGAGGTATTACAATTACTTCCGCTGCGACAACCTGCTTCTGGACAAAGAAAGACGATCCCAAAAAGAATAAGTACAGAATCAACATCATCGACACTCCCGGACACGTTGACTTCACAGTTGAGGTTGAGCGTTCATTGAGAGTTCTTGACGGTTCCGTAACTGTTCTTTGTGCAAAGGGCGGCGTTGAGCCTCAGTCCGAAACTGTTTGGAGACAGGCAGATAAGTATCATGTACCCAGAATGGTCTACATTAATAAAATGGATATCATGGGAGCAGACTTCTACAAAGTTATTGACATGATGAAGGACAGACTTAAATGTAATGCTGTTCCCATTCAGCTTCCCATAGGAGCTGAGGCGGATTTCAGAGGCATAATTGACCTTGTTGAAATGAACGCTGATATCTATTATGACGATAAGGGACTCGACATGAGAGTTGAAGAGATCCCCGACGACATGAAAGAGCTGGCACAGAAATATCATGACGAAATGATAGAGCACGTTGCCGAGCAGGACGAAGCTCTTCTTGAAAAATATTTCAGCGGCGAAGAGCTTACAAAGGAAGAAATCAAGAGCTGCATAAGAAAAGCTACAATCGCTAACGAGATGGTACCCGTTGTATGCGGAACATCATATCGTAACAAGGGCGTTCAGAAGCTTCTTGACGCTATCGTAGACTATATGCCGGCTCCCACGGACATTCCTCCCGTTGAGGGCGTAAATCCCGAAACAAACGAGAACGAAGTCCGTCATTCTTCCGATAACGAGCCTTTCTCAGCTCTTGCATTTAAGATCGCAACAGACCCCTTTGTGGGAAAGCTTTGCTTCTTCCGTGTATACTCAGGTATGGCGACAGCCGGTACCGCGGTTTACAACTCAACAAAGGGCAAGCATGAGCGTTTAGGCCGTATACTTCAGATGCATTCAAATCACAGACAGGAAATCGACACCTGTTATTCAGGCGATATCGCTGCTGTTGTTGGCGTTAAGTACACCACAACCGGCGACACTCTCTGCGATGAGGATCATCCCATTATTCTTGAATCAATGGAATTCCCCGAGCCTGTTATCCGTGTAGCCATCGAGCCCAAGACGAGAGCAGGTCAGGAGAAGATGGGTATAGCTCTTCAGAAGCTTGCGGAAGAGGACCCCACATTCAAGTTCTATACAGATAAAGAAACAGGACAGACGATTATTGCAGGTATGGGTGAATTACACCTTGAAATAATTGTAGACAGAATGCTTCGTGAGTTCAAGGTTGAGGCAAACGTAGGTAATCCTCAGGTTGCATACCGTGAGACAATCACGAAAGAGGCTTCTGTTGACACCAAGTACGCAAAGCAGTCAGGCGGTCACGGTCAGTACGGTCATGTTAAGATGCGTATCGAGCCCAACCCCGGCAAAGGCTTTGAGTTTGTCAGCGAGGTTGTTGGCGGCGCTATTCCCAAGGAATATATACCCGCTATCGAAGCCGGTGTTAAGGGCGCAATGCAGAACGGCGTTCTTGCAGGCTACAACGTTGTTGACGTTAAGTGCGTAGTATTCGACGGATCATACCATGAGGTTGACTCTTCGGAAATGGCGTTCAAGATGGTTGGTTCAATGGCGTTCAAAGAGGCAATGCAGAAGGCAGCTCCCGTTCTTATGGAGCCTATCATGAAGATTGCCGTTATCGTTCCCGAGGATTATCTGGGCGATGTTATCGGCGATATCACAGCAAGACGCGGCGAAATGAGAGAGATGGAAACCCGTCCCGGCGCAATGCAGGTTAACGCATTCGTACCTCTTGCATCAATGTTCGGCTACGCAACGGATCTTCGTTCCAAGACACAGGGACGCGGTCAGTATGTAATGGAGCCCAGCCACTATGCTCAGGTTCCCAAGTCAATCGCTGACGCTGTTATAGGCAGCAGAGCCAAAGACTGATAAATAAATTTTAATAAAACTATTGAAATTATTTATTTTTGTGTTACAATAAAAAAGTAAACTTTTGAATATTCAATATAAGGAGGAACATTCAAATGGCAAAAGCAAAATTTGAAAGAAATAAACCCCATGTTAACATCGGAACCATCGGTCACGTTGACCATGGTAAGACAACATTGACAGCTGCTATCACTAAGACACTCGCTATGAAGGGTGAGGCTGAATTCGTTGATTACGCTAACATCGATAAGGCTCCCGAAGAGAGAGAGCGTGGTATCACAATCAACACAGCTCACGTTGAATATGAAACAGAAACTCGTCACTATGCCCATGTTGACTGCCCCGGCCATGCCGACTATATCAAGAACATGATCACCGGTGCTGCTCAGATGGACGGTGCTATCCTTGTTATCGCTGCAACAGACGGCCCCATGGCTCAGACAAAAGAGCATCTTCTTCTTGCCCGTCAGGTTGGCGTTCCCTACATCATCGTTTTCCTTAACAAGGTTGACCAGGTTGACGATCCCGAGCTTCTTGAGCTTGTTGAGATGGAAGTTCGTGAGACTCTTGACGAGTACGAGTTCCCCGGCGATGAAACTCCCATCATCAAGGGTTCTGCTCTTAAGGCTCTTGAGTATGCCGGCGACGACGTAAACGCTCCTGAGCTTGCTTGCATCTGGGAGCTTATGGCTGCCGTTGACAGCTACATTCCCACTCCCGACCGTAAGGCTGACCAGCCCTTCCTTATGCCCGTTGAGGACGTATTCACAATCACAGGCCGTGGTACAGTTGCTACAGGCAGAGTTGAGCGTGGCCGTCTTAACGTTAACGAAGAAGTTGAAATCGTTGGTCTTAAGGACGAAAAGAGAAAGACTGTTTGTACAGGTCTTGAAATGTTCAGAAAGACTCTTGATTTCGCAGAGGCCGGCGACAACGTAGGCGCTCTTCTTCGTGGTATCCAGAGAACTGAAATCGAGCGTGGACAGGTTATCGCAAAGCCCGGCTCAATTCATCCTCACACAAAGTTCAAGGGCCAGGTTTACGTATTAACAAAGGATGAAGGCGGACGTCATACTCCTTTCTTCAACAATTACAGACCTCAGTTCTACTTCAGAACAACTGACGTTACAGGCGTTATTTCTCTTCCCGAAGGCGTAGAGATGTGTATGCCCGGCGATAACGTTGTTATGGCTGTTGAGCTTATCACTCCCATCGCTATTGAGCAGGGACTTCGTTTCGCTATCCGTGAAGGCGGACGTACAGTTGGTTCAGGCGTTGTTACTGAAATCGACGAGTAATTAACGATTCGAATATAAAAATTTCAGGGTGTCTTCGGACACCCTGTTTTTTATGCTTTTTAAAATTTAATCAAAACAAAATGACAGATTGAAAAATCTTACTTTATACGCATTGAAATATCAAAAGCCTTAACGGAATGTGTTATCGCTCCCATGGAAATTATATCAACGCCCGCCTGTGCAACGGTTCTTATGTTGTCAAGAGTAACATTTCCCGAAGCTTCCGTAAGAGCTTTTCCGCCGATTATTTCCGAAGCTTTTTTCATATCCTCAAGTGACATATTGTCAAGCATTATAATATCGGCTCCGGCGCTTAAGGCTTCCTTAACCTCGTCAAGATTTCTTGTTTCAACCTCTATTTTAACGGTATGACCGATTTTTTTTCTCAGGGTTTCAACGGTTTTCGTTATGCCGCCGCCGGCGTCAATGTGGTTGTCCTTGAGCATTGCGGCGTCTGAAAGATTGTAACGGTGATTTCTGCCGCCGCCGCAGGTTACAGCGTATTTCTGAATGGCTCTGAGTCCCGGCAGTGTTTTTCTTGTATCGGCAATGGATGTGTTTGTGCCTTCAACGGCTTTTACCGCAGCGTTTGTCATTGTGGCTATTCCCGACATATGCTGAAGAATATTAAGAGAAGTTCTTTCGCCTTCGAGAAGCTTCAGTGTTTTTCCGCTGAATTCAGCGATTAAATCGCCCTTTTTTATCTCGTCGCCGTCCTGCTTATACAGCTTATAGGTGAAGGAATCGTCAAGAAGCTGAAAAACTCTCATGGCAATATCTATTCCGCAGAGAACGCCGTCAGCCTTTGATATAAAATAGGCGTCGGTTCTGTCCTCATCACTGAAAATGTATGCTGAGGAAACATCAATATAATTAATATCCTCGGATATTGCTCTTTTTATAAGATCATCAATATAAAAGTCGGGGAGTATCACTTTTCATCAACCTCGCTTAAAATTATGTGTGCGGCAGTAGCCATGCTTAAAACCTCGGAAAACTCAGTTGTTATGGCAAAGCTTCCGCCTTTAAGCCTCTTTAAAATGTTGTCAATCTGTTTAAGACCTGAGCGCACCGCACCGTAGTCAGGCAGTACGAAGTAGCCTCGTTGAAGAATACTTCTTATTTCTGTTTTTATTCCCTTGGGAACAGGAGCACCGCCCGTGATATTTTCAACGGGACTGGGATATTCGCTGACAGCGGGGAAATTAGCCGCCATACAGCGTTTTATATCCTGAGCGGCTCTTCTTGAAAAAACAAGGGCTTCAAGAAGTGAGTTGCTGGCAAGTCTGTTGTGTCCGTGAACGCCGGTGTTGGCACATTCGCCTGCGGCGTATAAACGGGGAACCGTTGTTTTCGCGTCAATGTCAGTTTCGATTCCGCCCATTAAATAATGCTGGCATGGGAAAATCGGAATAAGATCCTTTGTCATGTCAACGCCGTATTTTAAACAGCCCTCATAAATTCCGGGAAATCTCCATTTGAGAAAATCTGCGTCCTCGTGGGTAATGTCAAGATAAAAATTGTTGCTTCCCGTTCTTCTGCTTTCAAGAATAATTGATTTTGAAACAACATCTCTGGGAGCAAGCTCAAGCCGCTGGTCATATCTGTGCATAAACCTTTCCTTGTAGCAGTTTTTAAGAACGGCGCCTTCGCCTCTTACTGATTCGCTTATAAGGAACTGTTCGCCGTCGTCCGAATTAAAAGCTGTGGGGTGGAACTGAATATAGCTTAAATCCTTGATTTTTGCGCCCAGCTCATAAGCTATTCTGATGCCGTCGCCGGTAGCAGTTTTCGGGTTTGTTGTATATTTGTAAATTCTGCCTATGCCTCCGGTGCAGAGTATACAGTAGCTGCAAAAAACGCTTGAGAGCCTGCCGTTTTTGATAATGTCAGCCCTGAAGCCGCTTTTAACTCTTGAAAGAGAATAAAGTGCAGTGTTTGCGCTCAGCTCGATGTTGTCGTGCTTCTGAACCTCAGCCAGAAGCTTTCTTACAAGCTCCGCACCTGTGGAGTCCTTGTAATGGACGATACGGCGTCTGCTGTGGCCGCCTTCAAGGGTTTTGTCAAGGGAGCCGTCGGGCTTTCTGTCAAATTCAACGCCCATGTTGTTCATAATGTTAAGAACATCCGAGGGACCCTCGTGAACCAAGGTGTCAACGGCTTCAATGTCGTTTTCCTGACCGCCGGCAATCATTGTGTCGTTAATATGAAGGTCGTAGCTGTCGTTTTCAAGATCGAGCACGGCGGCAACGCCTCCCTGTGCCAGATTGCTGTTGGAAACATTGGTTTCGTATTTCGCCAGCATAAGCACGCTTGTTGAGCTGTCAAACTGAAGAGAGCCGTACATACCTGCAACGCCGCTGCCTACAATAAGAACATCGTAAACTTTTTTATTGGTAAGATTGTTATTCATAAAAATCACTCTTTATAAATTTATAAAACTGTATTTGCGGTTTTATTATATTATTATAGCATAAAAAGGAGTATAATCATATATTTTTGTTTTATTTTTTTAGATGAATTTTGCTTGAAAGAGTAAAAATAATATGTTAAACTTAATGATAAAAGAAAATCGGTGATAAAATGAGTTCTTATTTTGAAAACATAAATACTCCCGAAAAATGCGTTCTTGTAAGCGTTGACACGGGAGATTTCAATGCGGAAGAGTCGATGGAGGAGCTGTGTGAGCTTGCCGGAACGGCGGGAGCTGAAGTTATAGGGAAACTTATACAGCGCAGGGAGAAGCCGGACAACACAACATATATAGGAGAGGGCAAGCTTCACGAGCTAAAGGAAATCTGTTCGGGAAACGAAGTCGATCTGCTGATATTTGACGGAGAGCTTACGCCGTCGCAGCAGAGAAATATCGAGAAGATAACCGATGTAAGAGCCATTGACAGAACGATGCTGATAATTGATATTTTCGCTCTGAACGCCAGAACAAGCGAGGGAAAGCTTCAGGTTGAGCTGGCGCAGCTTAAGTATTCACTGCCGAGACTTGGAGGCAAGGGAACGGAGCTGTCAAGGCTGGGCGGGGGAATCGGAACGAGAGGTCCCGGTGAATCAAAGCTTGAGTCAGACAGAAGACATATAAGGCGTAGAATCAACGCCCTTGAGCAGCAGCTTAAAGGTCTTGAAAAAAGGCGCAGTCTAATGCACGAAAGGCGGATAAAAAATTCAGTTACCACGGTTGCCATAGTAGGCTATACAAATGCCGGCAAATCCACGCTTTTGAATACGCTTACAAATGCCGGAGTTTTAACGGAAAACAAGCTTTTTGCCACACTTGACCCTACTTCCAGAGGCTTAAAGCTGCCGGACGGAAGAACGGTGCTGCTTGTTGATACAGTAGGCTTTATATCAAGACTGCCTCACGAGCTTGTAGAAGCCTTTAAATCCACCCTTGAAGAGGTAAAATACGCAGATCTGATACTTAATATCTGCGACGGCTCCGACCCTGAATACGACAGTCATTTAAGGGTAACAAGAGATGTTATCAAGGACTTGGGAGCAGGTGACAGACCTGTCCTAACCGTGTATAACAAATGCGACCTTGTTCCGAATTTAAGATTTTTCGGAGAAGCCGGAAGCGATGTGAGGATTTCCGCGTTAACAGGCTTCGGGCTTGACAATCTGCTTAAGGGAATATGCAGTCAGCTTGACAACACAAGAAGAAAAGCAAAGCTTCTTATACCTTATACGGACGGAGCCACGGCGGCAAGGGTAAGAAAGGAAGGGGCTGTTTTAAAGGAAGAATACAGGGATGACGGATTGTTTATGGAGGCGGTTTTAGACGGTTCCTTTTTAAATCAGATAAAGGAATATGTAATTACGATTTCCGACAGTAAATAAATTGTTAATAAAAAATTCATAAATCGACAAACAAAACACAATTGTTATTGTTTAATATTTAATAGAAAAGTAATGTCTGCTTTAAAATATTTAGGCATTATATAAAAAACAAAGGAGATTGTGTTACGATGCTACAGAAATTTATTGCATTTATAATGGCGATCATATCTTTTTTTGCAAGCTTGTTCGGCATAAATCTGAACTCGGACAAAAGCTACATTTACATGGACGCTTCCTACGGCTCAGATGAAAGACAGGTACTGAATCTGTATATTCCAAAGGATAACGACGGAACCGTAGGGCTTGTGCTTCTGATACACGGAGGCGCATGGATAGCCGGAAGCAAGGATGATTATCCCGAAAGCACATTAAGAGATGTAAGTGAAAATATGGGACTTGCCTGCGCTTCAATCAGCTATCGTTATTTAAGCGAGAATGTTGACTTGAACGATATTGCCGATGATGTAGGCGCCGCACTTCAGTTTATTAAGGAGAAAGGCGCGGATCACAATGTAAATATTAACAAGGTTCTTTTAACGGGCTTTTCTGCGGGAGCGCATCTTTCGCTGTTTTACGCGTATTCAAGAAAAGCTACTGCGCCCATTGAGCCTGTGGCGGTAGTAAGCAACAGCGGACCTACGGATCTTGCTGATATTAATTTCTATTACAACAACGCCTTGGGAGACACCGAATTTGTATGTCTGCTTGCGTCCTACGCCTGCGGACAGTCGTTTACCATTGACACAAAGGAACAGGCTGATGCGGCTCTTGCGGCTGTATCTCCCATAACTTACGTGAATGAGAATACGGTTCCTACCGTTATAGCTCACGGAGTGAAGGATACAATTGTTCCCTTTACAAATGCCCAGAACCTTGACGCAAAGCTTACGGAATACGGAGTAAAGCACGATTTTGTGGTATTCCCCAATTCGGATCACTCCCTTGCAAACGACCCGGATAAATCACAGGAAACAACAGATCTGCTTATTCAGTACGCAAAGGAATATCTTTACTGATAAAGAATAAAAATTGCGGGACGGATTTTTAATCCGTCCCGTGTTTGTTTAGATTAATACATTATTTAAAAGTTTTTGATTTTGTGAATATAATGAGAGCCAGAGCCGACACAACAACCGAAATTACAACTACGATTAGAAATCCCCAGCTGCTGTCTGCAAAGGGCATTCCGGCAATGTTGGTATTCATTCCGTAGGCGCTGAAAATAATTGTGGGAATGGATAAGACAATAGTAATAACAGCCAGTGTTTTCATTACTATATTAAGGTTGTTTGAAATAACCGAAGCGAAAGCGTCCATCATTCCGCTTAAAATTCCGCTGTAAATGTTAGCCATTTCAATAGCCTGCTTGTTTTCAACGATAACATCCTCAAGAAGCTCGTTGTCTTCCGGATATTTTTTGATAATTTCAAGCCTTAAAAGCTTTTCGAGAACTACTTCGTTTGAACGGAGAGCAGTTGTAAAGTAAACCAGAGATTTTTCAAGCTTTAAAAGCTCGATAAGCTCCTGATTTTTCTGAGATTTATGAAGCTCGTTTTCAACATTTTCGCTTTTTCTGTCAACATTCCTAAGATAGGTTAGGAAAAGAGACGATGTTTTATAAAGAATCTGCAATATAA
>CALYBJ010000022.1 GCA_944412445.1 uncultured Clostridia bacterium | reverse complement strand
TAGCTAATTCATTATACCATATTTTGAAGTTACTTCTCTTCTTTTTTGGGTCACATCATTTTAACACATACATTTTTGAAAAATATTTTTGAGAATTTTCATTTTTAAGTTCAAGTGTTATCTAAACATTCTATTTGTGATTTTTTCGATTATTTCCATCTCTGACGGAGTAATAACCAATCCACGCTGGATAGATGTATCATCATTCTTGTTGCGGACAATAAGATTTGGTTTGCTATTTTCAAAGTGTAGATAGTATTCAAGTAGTTTGGCATCCACATTCTTGTATTTTTTCTGATATTCCAAATCGGCACAACAGCGGAAATGACTATTGACATCATCTTTGCTTAATTTGTACTCTACTTTTCCATTCGGATAGTAGATGGTTTCAGTTTCTTTAAACTTGCACTCAAATTCAGACGTTTTACCGCCATTTCTTAAAATGATCTGCATTACAATGTACCTCACTAATCTTTTATATTTTTTATTGCTAAAGCATATCTCCGTTATAGTTTGACATTCAATTTCTCTTGTGATATAATGAATAATATAGTAAACCATACACGGAGGAATCGTAATGATTACTTTTTATAGACTCTGGGATAAGCTAAATCGTTCTGGTATGAAACAGAAAGATTTGAAAGAAATCCTCAGTCCGGCAACTGTCAATAAATTGCGTAAAAATGAAATTGTAACTACCGATACGATTAACAAAATCTGCATTTATCTTGACTGCCAACCGGAGGATATTCTTGAATTTGAACCTGAACCAGAGAAAAAATCTTGATTATACCCATAAGCTATGAGACTATTGTTCAAGGCAATAGCCTCATTTTTATTTTAGCTTATATATTTCTCAAAATCAATTCTAATCAGTTCTTCATTGCCGACCGTTTTTGCTCCGCTGCCGAATGCAATTCTTCCGTTCATTCCGACAAAGTTAATTGTAATATCACGGTTGACCGCCATAATTTCGGCATAACATCTTTCGGTGGGTTTTACACCATCTGCGAATGTAAATCCTTCTTGTTCTGCTTTCTGGAGAAACTTCTCTCCAATAACAGAATTAGCAAGATAGACATATACTCTACCGTCCTGTTCACTTAAACCTCTCATTGTTTTTGACATAATTAAATGCCTCCTTAATGATATATTCCCATAAAGAGGCATAGAAAAAGCACCCATCGTCAGATGGATGCAGAAAATCCTGATATAAGCACCCATCATACAAGCATTAGCACCATACCATTCCGGCGGTTGCTGTGCGGTCAACGAGCTTGTCTCTCACGCACTCCCTATAGGTTAATATTATTATATCATATTTCTCTCTTAAAATCAAGTATCAGAACAGAGAAACGACCTTAATATTCTGCCTGTTCTCAACCTCATATTCTTCATTATAAGCTACCAAATCAAAAGTTTTACTACGCATAACTGAACCACTAACAGAAAGTTCAATCGTATTATCTCCATTGTCAGTAATCGTAATTTTCTTCAAATAAGTGTTATAGTTATTGGTAACGTTGATATTCTCTATTTTAAAAGATACTGGTATGGTATCATCTCTTACGCTGCCACGAATAGCATAATAATGTAAAGTTTCAGGAAAATCATAGCATATTTCTTCCAATCTTTCAACATAAATACTCACGCTATCATCTGTCGGTGCACTGGCAACCGTTACAGTTCCTGTTGACTGACTGATATTCTGCTCTTGCCAAGTTGCAGTAAAGTACACCTCTCCATCAGCAAGATATGAGATATTTCCGTTTGAATCAATCGTTGCGACCTCATTATTTGATGAGGAATATACGATTGATGCTTTTGTCATTTCAGTTTCATTGCAATATGCTGTTGCTGAGATTGATGCTGTATCTTCTGGCGCAACATTAAATGAAGTCAGAGTTGAAAGAACCAAGTTGTAATTATATTTTGGAGTGACATTAGCATTGACCTCTAAAACAATGTGGCAAATTCCGTCAATGTAAAACAAATTACTAATTTTCCAAGTACGCCCCCATTCATTGAATAGGTCATCCACCTTTAATGCTCTTGAAACATCATTATCCTCCGTCATTACTTCGATATTGCCATCAATCAGATTAAAGTTAGTGGTATTAGTTACCGTAGCATTATTAACATTATCGCCGTAAAATGGCAGACCAACAACGGATAAGCTATGAGTATTGATAACTCCATTTGTACGGATAATGGCTGACTTGAAATAAACATCGTTTTCAGCGGTTTCCTTGTTTAGAGTAAGATAAGTATTATCACCATATAACAACAATGCACCTACTTCTACCGGTGCATCCACATCATAGAACATTGTCATTGTGTCACGACGGTTAATGTTATCATTACTCTTACGGAAAAAGCATTTAAACTGTTCGCCTGTTTCCTGAACCGTAATCATCTTATGCTCACGCTGCATTGACTGTCTGAATATATCATTTAGGATATTCATTCTGTCACCCCTCTGTCATTAAAGAACAAATATGAAGTGATTGAACTTACATTACCGGATTCATCTTCATAGTGAGTAACTAACTTTACTCTATCAATTTCATCTCGCAAATCCTTTAATCGTTTCTGTAAATACTGATACGCAGCAGATGTAGTTGTAAATTCAGTTTCCACTTTTATATACATTTCTATGTTGTTTGCAAGCATTTGTAATATTGTATAAACGGATTCTAAGAGTTTTATTCTATCATTTGATTTCTCATATATATCATATGGGTCAAGACCGTTTTCTTCCAAGACAGCGCAATATACTTCTTGTGACTTATAAAATTCCTTTGGATTTTCAAAGTAATCTTTTCCGTTTAACTCCATTCTTAATCTCTCGTAATTAGAGATATTAACTTTTGTAAAATCAATTTTTTCATTATTAGTCATAGTGACCTCCTATTTTTTCGGTGTAAATTTTTTTGATTACATTAGAGATTCAGGGCAAAAATGGGGGGCATCTGTTATGCCTTGAAACGCTCTACAATCAATTTTGTTTTCGGGAATGCTTTTATATATCTAATGTAAAAACCGCTTTAAATCGCATTGTAGCGCCATTTAAGACGGTTTAATATTTCATTGCTTTATTGTGTTTAGTGGAGTTTTGCACACTTCCGCAAGCTCCACAATCTAAAAAATATAGTGTTGTTTGTGCTGTATCTGGTATATGCTCCGGTTGCTATTGGAACATTCAAGCAGCAAGCCCATATATATTATTATGCGTTCTTTGTTCTGTGTTCGTGTTTGCTATGTTCTGACGGTCAATAGTAAATCAGTATAATTTACCATCTTAATATTGAGATTGTATGACATTTCTGTTTATGTGTGGTTATCTTCCTATTTGCAAACAAAGCACATAATACACCACCGTATAAAGCTATATCAGACACAAGCAGCCTATACAATTATGTAACTATATTATGCCTTGCATTGTCTTATAAATAATACTAATAACAGCAATAACTACAACACCGCAACACGGATGCAACCACACCAAAAACAAACACACCACACAATAACAGACAAAACAAAAGCCAGATGTTTAACACCTGACTTTTGATAGTTGATTATTAACTTTGTTTTGTTCGTTATCCTCTATAACGCTGAGTCAATTCGTCTAAATCAACACAAAATACATATACATCCGCATTTGCTACTTTTGCAACCAATGAACGCAAAGCATTAAGAGAAAAACCATATAGCCCGCATTTATCAAGTTTTAAAAGAATTTCGGAGTTGTCCATCTTGTAAAGATTTGACACGATTGCCGGATGATTAACAGCTATAGCCGTTAAAACTTCCTCCGGGTTGCTTCCGTCCTCAATAGAAATACTGATAAATTGCTTGTTGTCCTCATTCTTGTTAAACTTAATCATTGTGTTTACTTCCTTTCTACTATTATAAAATTTCAATGCAATTTCCGTTATTTGTAAAAACAAAGTGACCTTCAAAAGACATATCACGACCAAAAGACTCATAATCAAAATAATTTGCTAAATGCTCCGGCACATCATCAAGCATCCCGGTTTCTTCTATGTACTTACGTGCTATATCTTCCATATCTTCACAATCAATAAAAATTATAACATCATCTTTCTTGTCGATTGCTTCATCAAATGAATAACCATCCGACATTAACGCCCCTATTATTTCAATGTCGGCATTGTCTAATTCTTCTAACATCTCCGCTATCTCGTTCAGTTCGTCAATGTCGCTATACTCGTTGACTTCTACGCCGTCAATGTCGCTTTCATAATCAGTTATGAACATTTCTTCATAATGTTCATTGAGTCCGATTCGTTTCTTGACTTCTTCCAGTTCGTCATCATCAACCGGCAATGTCACCCATTCGCCAATCAGATAACCTTCATTGTACTTTCCTAAATTTGTTAAATAGATTTTTAACATTATAAAAACCGCCTTTCTTTTTTCGGCGGCGTATGCTATAATAAGAAGCACAGCCGCTTATATTGTGGTTGTTGTCAAGTTAAAGCAAGGTTGAAGTTTTCCAGGCTGTCCGCCTTGCTTTATCTTACAATCTTATTATATACTCATTTTCAGGTTATGTCAACTCTTTTTTGATTATTTTTTTAAAATTTTTCGTTTTGCTAAACTCATATTACTATATATAAATACTCTTTTTTGATTTTTAATAACTCAATATTGATTTTTTGATATAACTATGTTATAATGTTATCACCCAGTAATGAAAGGCGGTTTTATATATGGATGGTTCAAAAGTTATAAAACAACTAATGATAGAAAGAGATATAAATATAAATCAACTTGCCGATGCTCTGGGCATACAACCACAAAGCGCAAGAAACAAATTAAGCCGGAACAGCTTCACATTATCCGAATTTGAAAAATGTGTTGCTGCTCTAAATGCTGAATTAGAAGTACGAACAAAAGATACAAATAAAATATATAAATGATAAAAGAGTCCTGCAATCGTGCGAGGCTCTTTATTTATACTCATAACAAAAAAATAAAAATATGTTGCCAGTTTTTTAAGAGATAATCAAGCCATATCACCGCCGAAACGGTCATAAAACTTTTACAACTGGAAACATATTTAATAATATGTAGCCAGTTGACAAACAAATAAATATATGATATTATATCTATAATATAGTAACGCATAATTAAAATACGATTTAGAAACCATTTTGAGCAATGCGAAGATAAACAACTAAAGGAGGACTATATGAATACATATATTGAAATGTTTTCTAAATCTATGCTTGAGGCTGGCAAGAGCCGGAACACCATCACGACATACAGCCGAAACGCTGAATTATTTATTGAATGGTTAGAAAATATCACCGGCGAAAAGTTCAACGGGAAAATAACTGGAATGGATGTGACCGAATATACACGCTATTTAAGCGACACGAAAAAGCATTCACTGAATAGCATCAAAGCTAAATTGACAGCTTTACAGAAATTTGCCGAATACCTAACCGAATCGGGCTATATGCCATCGGTGAAAGTGGAACAGAAGAAAGGAACAACCGAGCCGAATGTTGAAGTGCTGGAGAAAAACGAATTATATAAATTTTTACGTTATGTAATTAACACTGAAAACAAACTTAATATTGCTGTGGTTACGCTTTTACTGAATACAGGAATACGAGAGTCAGAAATGTGTAAACTTGAATTAACCGACATTGAAATAACAGAACGAAAAGGAACAATGACCATTCGCAGCGGTAAAGGTAACAAATATCGTCAAATACCATTGAATAAAGATGCTCGAAATGCTATAATTGACTATATAGAGAATTGCCGTCCTACTGATACCGAATCACAAAAGGTTTTTATAGGTCAAAGAGGCGCACTAACCAGAAGTGCAATATACAAAATAGTCAATAAGTTAGGCGAAAAATCAATCGGAAAGAATGTATATCCTCATATGCTCCGCCATCAATGCTTTACGGCAATGGCTAAAAATCCAGATGTTGACTTGAAAACAATCTCATCAATAGCCGGACACAGTAACACAGAATTGACAATGAAATACTATGTTAATTCCAGTAAACAAGAACAGACGGATGCTGTTGAATCACTCACGTTCTTTTAATGGGGGAGGTAAGCCTATGAGCCTTGCAATTACTATTATCATTCTTCTTGTATGGGCTGGATATAGTATCATTCAAAAGCTAACACCACCAGACCCACCAATAGAGAATATAGATGAACATTTAAAACACCTTATGCAATGCAGCAATCAACAACAACGCCGAAAATTTATTAAGGCGGATGCTAAAAGACGGAGAAACAATTCTCAATCCAAAAGATAACGAAATGGGGATAAATTATGCCAATACTAATTTTGTTAGGAATTGCGGCTATATATGGAGCTACAAGCATACACAATAATATCAATAAATCTTCTTCAACATATGACCATAGCAAGTTGGAAAGAATGTCAAATGAAATGATAGGAAAATCAAAACGGGAATGCAGAAAAATTCTCCGAAAGTACAGATAGCGAACAAGGCAAGTTAGAGAAAATCTGACTTGCTTTTTTCTTTTGTCTGTGATACGAAAATGGGGATATTTTTTTCTGTGCATCTGCTAATAATCACAGAACCAAAGCTAAAACACAAGATATTCAAAATGGGGATATTTTCAAATGGCAAACTGTAGAACGCTATGCCGCTATGAAAGTTTCCTCATTTCTTTTTGTTTTCTATAATTAGACAAATGGGGATAATTCTCTCACAATCATATTTTGAAAAAAACAGAATAAAAACCAACTCTATGATTATGAAATATGGGGATAAAAATTTTGATTATTAACCATTATAAGTTTTACATCTGGTTAGAAGGCTCTGACTTATATTTGATAAATAATTTATTGCCAAGACGAATATTTAATGCAAGGAACACATCTGTACCACATAAATAACTTAACTTCTAAATAACCGATGGTGGCACTAATCTATTACACGGTTATGGAATAAACCAAAACAAAAATTATCTTGCAGCACAAATCATCAATTACATAACAGAATATGGGGATGAAATCTTGATATTTTAGATTAAATAAAAAGCAAATACATACTTAACCAAATAAGCATTAGCGTTGTGGTTAAGTGACAAGAGGAATTAACACGAAGCCATAAAGCGCAGGTTAATAACTCGCTGTCAAGTTAAAAAAGAATCCAAAATGCAATAGATTTGATATATACCCAATTTTTACTATATATCAAACTTTTATGTGTCTTGACAGACAGTCCAATCTCAAATAATCAGCCTATTATATTTTGTAACCAACATAAGAAATATTATTTTCGATTGATAACTATGCAAATTCTATAAATAATTGTTTAAAAATATCGCAAAATGGGGTTAATTATGAAATAGAGAAGAAAGTTTGAAAATCTATTCCTAAAATCCTCCACATTTCTTGTTATCACAATAAACAAGCACCATAAAATCCCACTTTTCAGCATTTCAATTCCTTATTCCCAAATATTATTCAATACTAAATTATTATCTGTTCTTATCTTTGGATATATATTTAATCGTAATAATATAGGGGTATAGTTTTCTATAAAATATTTATTAAAAAAGTGTACCCCTAAAGTTATAAAAAGCGAAGTCATATTTTCATAAGCCATAAAATCATAAGGGAGAAATTCTATTCTGGCGTTGAAAATATAGGCAGTCTGCCAAGACACATACGAAACATTATTAAAGGGGGTGTAATTCTCTATAATAAATACTTATAGAAAAACCTACCCCTTCAGAAAGAATCTTATCAAACTGACGCAGCAAATTAAAATTTGCTTTTGTCCTTGTCTATGTTGAACCTGAATATTATTACCGTTGGCTTCTTATTATGGTTCATCATATCCAAGATTATAATAGATTTAAAATTTATATAGGGGTATAGATTTCTAATAGAGTATTTATTAGAAAAGTGTACCCCTATACTATTCCTATATATTAAAATATGGGGTTAATTCTTAATACCTTATTGCCGAAACTTTTCTTATATTAGATTTCTTGTTTTCTCGATTCTCAAAGTGCGGACATCTATATCCGGGAATTTCACTTGCTATATCTCTGATACAAACATCATTCTGATTATATCTACAGTTCAATGCTTTACATATAGGGCATTTCCATCTATGGTTTTTATTCATTCGTTGGTTTCCTCTGATGTAGAAGTCTCATTATCAGGGGTTGAACTAATGCTTTTTCCCTCGTCTGCAAGTCTCTGTAATTCTTGTGCGGAATCTGTCGTATATGGAGAAAGTTCCATAATAGTACGCTTTGAGAGTGCGCCCATCTCGTATTGCATCTTCATATTTTCCATATTCTGCTTTGTGTCTATTGGCTTACTGATATTAAACGATACATTCAAACTGTCAAAGTCCTCATTGGAAATGGGGTTATTTGTAAGAGCCATAAGCCTACGCATACGCTCCCATCTCTCACGAAAACCCTCGACAAGACTATTCATATTCTGCTTTCCTCTGTTTTCAGTAAGTTGGTAAACCATACTCATTGAGTTTTCTGAAACATTAGCAATATTGTTCTGTCCGAGAATAGAAGAAGGGATTCCAGCAACAAGATTGAACTGCTGATAAAGCTGGTCAAGCTCATACTTGATACATCTGTAGTCCATTTCAGCGGAAGTGTAAGTGAATGTATTTCCTTCTTCCAAATTGAGAACGGCACCGGAAACATTAGAGTCAACCATATCTGATTCTGTTATTTTTGCTCCGGTTACTACACCAACTGGATTTAATGACAATGTAGTAATAGCATCATCCAGCTTACTCAAAAGTCCTTCAATCTTATCTTGAATTGGAATAAGGTCAAGCATCATACTATCTCCGAATTGGTCATACTCCGCCTTATCCATTGTTGTATAGTGAATCGGTAATCCTGTGTAGTTGGTTTTACTTTCAATCAGACGGTTATTAAAATATGTATCAACGTGTGTTTGATAATAAATTGTGAAATGCTCATCGCCGCCCTGCTTGTTCTTCCAATACTCTACGAAATAGCAATAGTTCAAATTGTCATCGTATATGGGGTAAGAATCCTGATTACGAAAAACCTTCGATTTGATATTCTGGTTTTCATCCAGATACACATACTCAAAAGCGTTTCCATAGGTCATAAGGTCATTCAGAATTTGCCAATCCACCTTTGAATAAATACCGTTTCTGTAATACTTATTTAAGAGTTCAACAGCTTTGGGCGTTCCTGTGATTGTTACGGGATTTCCGACAAGGTAGGCTGTATGGAAATTGATTACGGATTTAATACCTTGAAGAACAATCGCAGCCGGAGTAAATACCTTGCCTTTGAAATTGTAAGTATTCATAAGTCTCTGTTTTACGCTGTGTTCTCTCAATAGGTGTTTGTGGATAGTGTTCACTTTACCTTGTCTGTAAGTGTGTTCAGACGAACCAATTTGATTTTTGAAATAGCTTAATCCTGGTTCGGTATTATAATTTTCTATATTTCTTTTATTTAAATTAAACATCTTATCGTGTCCTTTCAAGTTTTAGTTATGGGGATAAAAATAACAGCATTACTTTCCAATAGGAAAATAATACTGTCCTGATTTCATTCCTTGTAATGCCATAGCAAATGCCATAACTGTATCATCGTGTCCGCTTGCGGCTTTCATTTTGTTATCTACTAATTGAAACAACTTCATTTCTTGCAGTAAATCTTTTGAGTTTACCAAACATTGACCTGTTTCAAATAGCTCTTGCATATCTGAAATCATCATCGGCTTGCTTTTAGTGTCTGTATTCCAGCCGATTTGCCTACGGGCTTTTCCGCTTTTCTGGTCATATGCCTTATACTTAAACATATTAACATAGCGGTAATCGTGTCTGATTCGGTCAATAACTGTATGTCCTGCGGATGCTTTTTCTATAACAAGTAATCCTCGATTATAGAATAATGCCATTTGATATACAACATCTGTAAACTCATAGGGTTTAACCTTGTTGCTTCTCCATTCTGCACATTGAAATCCGTCTTTATCGACTATGGATATTACGGAATAGTCATTGCTGCCACCAAGTCCTTCACCTACATCCACGCCGATATAGTATCTTGCATTTTTAACCGGCAACTTCCAGATGCTCAAATACTTGCTATATTTCTTGATTATGGGGTCAATTCCGCTTGTCGGAAGTTTCCTTATTTCCGTCAAGTGTAAATTGTTCAATCTTTGCTGGATGATAGCGGAACTAAAAATATTTGAACCAGTTGAAATAAATGCTTCAATGGGATTAGAGGGGAACTCCTGACAGAATGATTCTTCACTACCGTTTGAGATTTTCAGCCTACGCCACATAAGCTGTTCAAGGGTTGCTCCGCTATTCATCAAAGAGATTTCTTTTTCGTCAAGTTCACTATCTTGTAGATATTCACCGTGTATAATCTTATATCGTTTTTTATATTCTTTATATTCATCAGCAAACATTAGTTTATCTTGCACCCACGAAAAAAAGAATGGTTTCCACATAGGTGATTCACCTGATATAGCTTTATTCCATAGTTCAGAAAAGCGATTTAATCCATTAGCAGTAGATTCAAGAATCATACAGCCGTCAGGCACAAGAGCCTGTTCTATAGCGGTCAACTGTTTATCGAGATATTCATTCATAAAACCTACTTCCGACAAATGTACAAAATTCAGAGTTGCACCACGGGCATTATCCTTACTTCCGCAAGTGCAGACTATAATTCTGCTATGGTTTACGAATTTAAGTTCTTTTCGGTTATTTGCAATAGTATCAAGACTTACGCATTCCGGCAAATCGTTATACATCTGTTTTAACTTTTCAAAAATGTTGTTCGCCGAATCAAGCGAATAAGACATTATCATACAAGTGGAATAAGGCTTTGTTATTGCCAAATATAAAGAATAAGCCAAGGCAACAGAGGTAATTCCAAGCTGCCTTGACTTCAAACAAATATTAAATTTTCCTTTATTTCGCATTATGTATTTCTGCTGTGGATTGAATTTAAAGGGAACTAATCTTCCTTTTTTGTCAACGATATTTACGAATGTTTCAATCCAGAGAATGGGGTTAGACATTATAATTTTCAATTTTTCTTTATTAGTCATAACATCCACCACCTCATAGCTTCATTTCAAAATCATCTATTTCATCATCGTTTGTTACATTTACACCTTTCAGGATGGCTTTCAGTTCACTTGTTTCATTATCAGCAAAGAAATTTTTCTTGAAATCCATATAAGCCTTTAATGCCTGAACATCTCCATTCATAGCAAGCGAATAATACTTATTTAGCAAATCCACATCACGCTTACCGTCCAAGCGTTTCAGCAGATATTTTACACCAGCTTGCACATCTTCTTTGAATAATGCTTTCTCAAAACTTTGTTCAGTACGATTTTCAAAATTCTTATATGTATTCTTCAAATCTTCATACGATTTGATGGTATCACTGTTAGGGAGTAACTCAGGTGCATACTTCCAGATGATAAAATAAGCCTCTGCATCGGAATGAGTAATATCCTTTAATGCGGAAAGAATGCTCTTTTCTGTGTTGTTTCCGCTGGAATAGATTGTATCTTTCTTTTTAGGCATCAATAAAATGCTCCTTTCATTGTTTTCTGCGTATTAAAAAAAGCCGCATAGCACAAAGCTACACGGCTCGATTTCACATTGTTGTATTTTGGGATAAACTTTTTCTACTATAAATTGTTATCAATAACAGTTGGTTCATTGGTATTTGTATCATTATTATTTTCATCATCTATATTGTTTTCCGTACTTAATGGAGCATTTACTTTTGCTGTTTTCTCAATATTTTCTTTTGAGAACGAATAAGCCAATAGCCCTATAACAAAAATCAATGAACCCATAGATATAAATACGGCTTTTTGTGCTTTTGCACCGGCAATTTCTCCACCGACAAGAGATGCTCCTATGATATAGTTGTATGCATCGCCTCCGACATATTCTTCAATAACACTGTATTTATCTGATAGACTTGAATATGTGGTTAATTCTTTGCTCGGAATCTTTATGAATAGACCAACAATAAACAGAACTAAACCAATTACCATAACCAACACTGAAATCTTTTTCTTCATAACATTAACGCTCCATTATAATATAATATTGTTTATCCAATTACCTTTCAGAAATCACAATTTTTTTAGTAATTAAAGAACTGTAATAATCGCTTCCTAATTCTAATTCAATATCTGAGCTTGTGTTATTTAATACAAATGCTAACTGCACATCAATTTCTGCTTCTTTAATATTCTTATATGCGTTATTTGTATCATATATATCTTTTTCTGATGTAATACCCGGAGTATCTAATTCTATTCCTTCTTGATATGCTATTACATTACAATATAAGTCATTTATGAAATTAGCAGACTCACTGTTCTTGTTGGTAAAATGAAAGTCAATTTTTAATAAATTCTTGTTTAGATTTGGAGAATAGACAATAGATGCACCTTTTATTTCTGCTATATGTTCAGAATTTCCAAATATCATAGAAGAGCCATCATTATCAAAATCAACATTAAATGAAGAATTATCAGAATTTTCAATGGTTATATTTGGTTCTTCCGTTGATTCTTCTTTGATAAGTTCCTCTATTTGTTGTCTTAACTGCTCATTTTCTTTTTTTAATGCTTCAATCTCACTGTTGGTATTTTGGCAACCTGTTAATAACATAAGTATCACAACAGTAACACAAATCACTGATTTATGGATTGATTTCATAATCTTTTTCCTTCTTCATAAAATCTCATTCACAAACATCAAGCGAATGTAACTTATAGATAATTTGCTCATATTCATTCTTTAATTTTTGAGTATTATCAGATTTCTTGAACGCTGATATTTCGTTTTGAGATTCAAGAATTTTGGCATCTAATTCTTTCTTCTTTGAAAAAGCAAAAATGCCTAATGCCGCCCTTTGCTGCTTCAAATTGGATTCCCTATCTTGAAGTTCTTTGATTCCGGCGTTATAAACCTTTTGTGCATTTTCATATTTCTGCTTTGCCAAATTAGCATCTGCACTATATTTGTCTATATTACCTTGTAATTCTGGAATAAACTTGCCGATAACATCAATTATAGCATTAGCATATTCAGCGTTGATTTCGTCCAGAGATTCGGTTGCAGAAACACAAAATTCTTTATCAAGCATTCCTAATTCACTGAATAAAGAAAACTGCTTATCAGTAATGACTTTATTCTTTAAGACAGTTTTCACCTTGCTTGTTAAATCGTCACTATCCATAGTGCATAGGGTAATGGCATCATCCGTAATATTGTCCTTAATCCACACAATAAGAGAACTGCAATTTTTTACAGCATTATTCAGTTTTTCATAATATCTATGAAGTTGCAGATATTCGCTTGAATAAAGAGATTTCCAGATTGATGATTCGCTTTGTCCTTTATACAACGCTAACACTTTGACCGGAACTTTTACAGCATCAATATTTCCAGCATTATTTTTAGCATACTCGTCAATAACATCTACTAAAACGCCATCCTGCATAAAATATTTTGCTGTTTCAAATGTAGGAACATCTGCCAAACCATTCTCCATAGCAGCATTATAAATATCCGGATTATAGGGGCAACACGTAAATGCTTCTTTGAGTAATCCGGCTTTATCCGGTACAAGTGTTATGTTTTTAAGCAAATCGGAGGAACGCTGTAAATCATATCCTTTTACTTTTGAATAGTCAAATATACCGTGCTGTTCAAGTTTGGTAACATAGTATTCCATCATTTCAGAGACAAATAAACTTAATGCCTCCGCTGCTCCCGGATAATATTTATTAACCAGCAATTCTGTTTCTTGTCTTTCCTGCGTATCATTTACATTTGTGTTCAAAGACTGCATAGCCGCTCGATATTGTATATCTGCTTTATCGGCTTGCTTTTTTAATGTACTTGCTTCAAGCGCAGAATATATTAAGGCAGAGGAAAGGCTATTCGTCCAAATGGAAACGCCGGAGCCGGTAATGTTCGATGCCGCAGAAGAATAGGCATTGTTATATCCGTCAAGCCACGTCTGCATAGCATTCATAAGGATATTACACATTCCCTGCATAGTATCTTTACAAACATTATGCAACTGGATATAACCTTTGTTATTATACACAACATCATTCAGGGTTACATCAAATATGTTTTTCTTTGCTAATTTGGCAATAACCTTTTCGCCTGTTTTAGAAAGAGGGGCTTTGAAATATTCAAAGTCAACATCCGCTCCACCAGTAAACGCTTTCTTCGGAATCTGATTTGTAAGCAGAGGTATAATCTCATTATGGATTTCTTCAAAATCGTGTAAGTAACCGATAAACTCTGTTAGTTCTTCGGGGACATTGTATTCTTCACCTAAAAAATAAACTTTTACGTCTGACACAATAATTCCTCCGTTACCAGAATGAAAAATCAATTTCAACACATATTGTAAGTATAGTTTAGCATATTCTTATTATATTGTCAACTATATTGATACTAATTTCAACCTAAAACCTACGATTATTATGTAAACTATTTTAGAACAGAGGTGTGAATATTGTCAACTTTGGAGATAAACTTAGAACATTACGGACAGAAGCTGGAATGACTCAAACAGATTTAGCAAAGAGGCTGAATATAACAAAGTCCGTTGTCAGTTATTATGAACTTCAAGAGAGAACACCTTCACCGGATGTTCTTATAAAGTTAGCAGATATATTCCACGTCTCAACAGATTATCTTTTAGGAATAAATCATAAGAAGATGATTGACGTTTCAGACCTAAGTGAAGAAGATATACGATTTTTGCTAATCACTATAGAAACGCTTAGAAAAAAGAACAACAAGTAGTAAGGACTCTTATCAACAGAAAGAATAGAGTCCTTATTCTTTTGTAACCACACATAGAGCAAGCACACAAACAAAAATAAATCTATCACTCTTAAATGGTAAACTTATTTTTATCTATGTTGGTAAAATAAAAACACTACCGCCTGTTATAGCAGTAGTGTTTATGTGCTTAATGTCGCTCTTTCAAATGTGGTAAATTTGTGGTATATATTTTTGCACTTTTGCAATTAACTACATTATTTAGTGCTGTCTCGTCTAATTTGACGCTATATATTGTGATTTACTTGTCAAGGGGCTTCATTGTGGGGAACAAAAGAACATCTCTGATAGCGGGAGAACCGGTAAGAAGCATTACCATTCTGTCGATTCCGAAGCCGATGCCGCCCGTGGGAGCCATTCCGTATTCAAGAGCGGTAAGGAAATCCTCATCCGTGTGGTTCGCTTCCTCATCTCCTGCTGCAAAAAGCTCGTCCTGTGCTTTAAAACGTGATCTCTGGTCAATGGGGTCATTAAGCTCGGAATAGGCGTTTGCCATTTCCCAGCCGTTCATAAAGAACTCAAAACGCTCTACATAATCGGGATTTTCGGGCTTTTTCTTTGTAAGAGGTGAAATCTCAACAGGGTGATCCATTAAGAATGTAGGCTGAATAAGATGCTCTTCAACATACTCTTCAAAGAAAAGGTTAAGTATGTCGCCCTTTTTATGCCTCTCCTCAAACTCTATTCCCTTTTCCTTTGCCAGGGCTTTGGCTTCCTCGTCTGTTTTTATTTCGGAAAAATCAACGCCGGCGTATTTTTTAACGGCGTCAAGCATCGTTATTCGCTGGAAAGGCTTGCCCAAATCCATTTCAATGCCGTTATATACAATTTTAGTTGTTCCCAGAACCTCTTTTGCAACATAGCGGTAAAGATTTTCCGTAAGGTCCATCATACCGTGATAATCGGTATACGCCTGATAAAGCTCCATAAGGGTAAATTCCGGGTTGTGTCTTGTGTCAAGTCCCTCGTTGCGGAATACTCTTCCTATTTCGTATACCTTTTCCATGCCGCCTACTATAAGTCTCTTTAAGTAAAGCTCAAGGGAAATTCTCATTTTAAGGTCTTCGTTTAAAGCGTTAAAATGAGTTTCAAAGGGTCTTGCCGCGGCTCCTCCCGCATTGGAAACAAGCATGGGAGTTTCAACCTCGATAAAGCCCTGAGAATCAAGATATCTTCTTATAGCTCTTATAATAAGTGATCTTTTTATAAAAGTGTCCTTAACATCGGGATTTACAATTAAATCAAGGTATCTCTGACGGTATCTTGTTTCTGTGTTTGTAAGTCCGTGATACTTTTCAGGAAGAGGCAGAAGGGATTTTGTAAGAAGCTTTACAGCCTTTGCGTGGATTGAAATTTCTCCCGTCTTTGTTTTAAAAACAAAGCCTTTTACCTCAACAATATCACCTATATCATACTTCTTAAAATCCGCGTATTCTTCTTCGCCTATATCGTCCCGTCTTACATAAACCTGAATTTTACCGTCCCGGTCGTTTATGTTCATAAAGCTTGCCTTGCCCATAGGACGCTTTGTCATAATTCTTCCGCATACGGATACGTCCCTGCCGTCAAACTTTTCAAAATTTTCCGTTATCTCAACGCTGTGATACTCCTGATCCCCTACCGTTATCTGAAAAGGATCCTTGCCCGCCTCCTGAAACGCCTTAAGCTTATCAACTCTTATCTGTCTTAATTCGTTTATATTCTGTTCAGGCTCCTGGGCGTTCTCAGTCGTCTTTATTTCGTCTGCCATTCTTTTCTTCTCTCCTTAATCCTGTTCCGGATTATCTTGAAATCTCTCTTATCTCAAGCTTCATCATTCCGCCGGGTGTTTCGATTTCTACCGTTTCTCCTACCTTATGACCCAAAAGTCCTCTGCCGATAGGCGATTCGTCGGAAATTTTATTTTCAAGAGGATCTGCCTGGGGAAAGCCTACAATCTGATATTTAACCTCTTCATTGAATTCCGGATCATATACCTTAACATAAGAGCCTATATGAACCGTATCAGTTCCAAGAGCCGCCTCGTCAATAATCTTTACATGCTGGAGCGTATACTCCATTTCCGTAATCTGAGCCTCAAGCTTGCCCTGCTCCGATTTTGCCTCGTCATATTCGCTGTTTTCGGAAAGGTCTCCGAATGATTTTGCCTCTTTTATTTTTTCTGCGACTTCATTTCTCCTTGTTGTGCGGAGATACTTAAGTTCCGCCTTAAGCTCGTCTACCGCCGATTGTGTTAAAAGAAATTCATCTGCCATTTTATTACATCCTTTCAGGTATGCGTTTCTATACAATTAAAATATATTATAGCTTTAATTTTTTCTCATGTCAAGTTATACATAAAAAATTATGCTTTCCCTTTTCCTTGCTCCTTTTTGAGCGCTGCCCTTCATTTTTTCATAAACTTCCCCTGCGCTTTTTATATCTTTTCCTTGTCTGAAATATTCGCAAAAGGCGTCCTTCAGCCTGTATTCACGGTTAAGCTTATACATTGCCCCAAAAAATTCGGTTATATCTATATACTCAGGGCAAAGACTTTTAATATCGCTGAAGCCACGGACTCCCCAAGGATTAAGCCCCTGTCCCCGGGGTGAAAAAACAAGTCCCCTGCCTGAATATTTAAAAGAGCCGGCAGTATCCAAAACAAAGACGCCCTCCTGCTCTTTAATTTCCTTATCGGTAATCCTTACCCCGGCTCCCATATATGAATAAAGCCTTGAAACCTCCGAATGATATCTGAAGCCACGCTTTGTAAACACGACAGTTTCCGAAGCGAATTTTACTATAAGAGATAAAAACGAAGAGTAAAGTCCCTCCGGATCATTTATAAAACAGGAAATTTTAAGTCCTTCAAGATACATCCCCTTAAAAAGCGAAGACAGAGTATTAAACAGCAGGATATTTTTAAATTCATCGCTTGAAAATCTTTTAAGCCCCGTAAAATCCGGAAGCTTGATTCTGCTGTCAAGAAGAATATTTTTTCCGTATCTCCCCAGAAAATACTCAACCTCATCCCAGTTTATACCCTTTTCCGATGCCGCTATATCTGCAATATAAAACCTCTCTCCGCCGCCTGTCATAACCTCGTTTATCCTGCTTACCGTCCGTCCTTTTTTCACTCTGCTTTTTCCTGTAAACTCCGGGTTCAGTATTACGAACATTTTATAATCTCCCCTTTTTGAATTCATCCTTAATATATATTTTTAAATAGGAAAGATTATAACGGAAGACACAAAAATGCCGGCTGTTAAGCCGGCATAATCAGGTTAAATTTTTATTACTTTCCGAAAGAGAACAGCTCTTTGATCATTGCGAAAAGCTTTTCAAAGAAAGCTTTGATTTTAGCGAAGAAGTTTGTTGTTTCCTCTTCGATAACCTCCTGAGTTGCGTCGGTAACCGTTTCCCATGTTACCTCTTTGCCCTCAGGCTGAACAAATACATCGTTAAGAGCATACTCTGCTGCGGTGCCGTCCTTTGTTACGGTGTATTTAAGTCCTTCGATTGAAATCTTTGTTGAAGGAGTAACCGCAACCTCGGTAAAGGAATAATCGTTAAGCACGCCGTTTTCCATTACATCCTTTACAAATGTAACGTATCCGTCGTCAGTGCCGAAAAGCACAAGCTTATAAGCTTCGTCCTTAAGGAATACGACCTTGATATATTCCTTGTTGTATTCACAGTAGGAAGCCTTTGCCATACCGAGATTTGAGTCATAAGTTACATCTTCGCCGTCCGCAACTCTGAAGAGCATTGTATCGCCGTCATAAACCATAAGGCTTACGGGACAATATACATAAGCGACAGCTTCTACGGGAATCATGTTTGCGACATCGGTATTGAAGAGAGCTTCCTCTGTAAGCTCAAGAGCGGCTATATTGGCTGTATACTCTGTGAATGAAGAATTATAAACCTTTGATTTTATCTTGTTGATAATTCCGCCGGACTGTGCTACAAGAAGATTGTAAAGTGAATTCTCACCGAAGCTTCTTACCGAAATAAGAGAATAAACCGCAAACATTGTACGGGCTGCGTCATAATTTTCGGCTGTCTTGTCAAATGCCGCTGCGGCATAGTCGTCAATTACATCCTCAGCGTAGAAGGAAGCCGAAAGAGCGTCAAACAATGCGTACTGGTCGCCTGTGTTCCAGAGAATATCGGCGACGCTTGACGCGCCGTTGAATATTTTATAAGCGGTAGCCGTGTAAACATTTGAATTTAAAGCAAGGCTGAAAAGATAATCAATACCGTAGTTCTGAAGATCCTCCGTTGACTTGTCAAGGAAGTAGGCTATCTGCTCCTCAACAGCGGTAGTAGCTTCGTTTATAAGCTGAGCGGCAGCTGTTTTCATGGGAGCGTAGTCAGTATTGTCGGCTACATACTGAAGCATTTCTATATAATAACCGTTTGCAAGCTGAACAGACATAATCTGAGCGTAAGCCTCGATAAGTCCGTCTCTTATATCCTGCCATGCGTTTCCGACTTTGATAAGGGCGTCAACTACGCTGAAAACAGTGCTCCATTCCTGAGAGCTTACGAAATCCAAAACATCCGAATAATCAGAGAGATAACCGTTAAGCTTTTCAACAAACTCGGCAGCGTCCTTGGCTGTCTGAAGTCCGTCTACGATAGCGTCAACATAGCTGTCGCCCATTTCAACGGAATACTCTTCGATCATTGCCATAAGTATCTGCTTGCAGGTGTCAATATTAGCGTCCTTTGTAAAGTAGTTTTTCCATGCGTTGTCATAAAGTCCGAAAGCGGTGTAAACATCCATCATCTGACGGATCTCTTCGTTGTTGTCGATAACATACTTGTAATGAGCGTAGTTTTCACCGTTCATAAGTGTTTCAAGAAGTATGCCGTAATTAGCATCCCACGCTGCGAGAGTATCTTCCGCCGAAGCTTCTATTTCGGTTTCTTCGGCAGGCTCTTCAGCTGCAAATACCGCAACGGGCATAATCGATAAACACATTAAAATTGCCAGGAAAACGGAAATTGCTTTTTTCATTTAGAAAAGCCCCTTTCAAAATTAAATCATGAATTTTTCCACATATTTAATTTTAAAGCTTTTTCCAATTAAAGTCAACGCAAAAAGTAAACAAACTTTTAACGACATTTTAAAGCACAATGACAAAGAGTCTATATTTGTTAATAAATTCTTAGTATTTTGGAACAATGTCCGCAAAGTTTCACACAATAATCACACAATCTGCAATTAATTATATCACCTTTCCACAAATCCTTTAAAGAGTGGATTTCATTGTCCTCAATAAGCTCCTGCGGGATTTTAAACGATATTTCGTCTTCGGAAAGATTAAAAAAAGCTATCGTTTTAAAGCCGTTTTTATCATCGCATACCCACACGGCTCTGTCGTCTTCGCTTATCAGGGGTCTGTTATTGGAAGAACTTTGATTTATGTCTATGATATCCCTGTTTGTCAGCAGAGAAAGAGTAAACCCGTCGTTATCCGGCAGATGACCTCCGAAAATAAGAGGCGACCTGAATATTGACCACAGCGTCATCAGAGTAATCTGTTCGTCCTTTGTAAACCGGGTAAAGCGTGTTTCGCCGGGGTCGTTAACATTCAAATGTCCCAGGGGCAGCATATCACAATCCGGCCAGCAGCCCCCGCCGGTAAACTTATACCACATCTCGCATTTACGGAACATCTTTTTAAGCTTGTCCCAGTCGTCCCAGAAGTCCCCCGTAAGACGCCACATATTTGCGTTCCGGGAAAGATGGTGTCCGTGTTCTATAACGGCAGGTCCCGGAGAAAGGCTTAAAACCATATCCCTGCCGCAGTTATCAATTGCTTTTCTTATAAGCTCAATTTCTTTTTTTGCGGAATAGGGATTATCGGGTCTGAATTCCGTGTTGCATATATCGTCAACCTTTACAAAGTCAACTCCCCACTGAGCGTACATATCAAAAAGGGACTGATAATATTCCAGGGCGCCGGGAGCGTTTGCATCCACGCCGTACATATCCGTATTCCATGAACAGACGGAATACTCCGCCGCAATATCTCCTGCGAAAACTCCGTCCTTTATTATTCTGCGTCTTTCATATACCGCCTGTCTTGGTATTCCACGCATAATATGTATTCCGAATTTAAGCCCCATACCGTGAATTTTTTCTGCTGTCACGGAAAAGCCTTTGCCTCCCTTTGAAGAGGGGAACCTGTTTTCCGCGGGAATAAGCCTTGAAAACTCATCCATGCACAACGGAGCGAATTTATGATACCGTACAGAATCAGCCGTAGGCTCGTACCACTGAATATCGCATACGACATATTCCCAGCCGTATTCCTTTAAATTATCTCTTATATACTCCGCATTTAAAAGCAGATCCTTTTCCGTTACTCCGGCTCCGAAGCAGTCCCAGCTGTTCCAGCCCATAGGTGGTGTTTTTGCGGCGTCGTTTTTATTTTTCATGCAATCATCCTTTCCGAGGATTTTGTTATTACAATTATACACAAGTCAAATTAAATGTCTATACTAAGATATAAATTTATTTTGGACTTGTTATAATACCTTATTTATGTTAAAATAAAAAAAATTCATTTAAAGAAGTTTAGTCAAGACAGGTGAGAAAATGGAATTATTAAAAAAATCAGCGGCAGCCGTGCTTTCGGCATTAATACTTATTTCCTTATTTTCGTTCAGCGGCTTCGCCGAAGACAAAAGCCTGCCGGAGCTTTACCGTGACCCGTACGAACGGACACTCTGCGCTTCAAGAAAGGGATACTGGAAGGAATACCCCGAAAATTCGGAAAAAGCAGTTGAGGCTGCTGTCAATAAAGGCGCGGATATCGTTGAAATCGACATAAAAAAAACTGCTGATAACATATATGTGCTGATGGCTGACGAAACGGTAACGAGAACCTGCTGCGGCACCGGAGAAAAAACTCTTGTAAGCGAGCTTACCTTCAGCGAGATTTCTGAGCTTAAGCTGCTTGAGGGTGAAGGCGGTTCTCTCAGCAAGGCAACAGACGAAAAGGTCCCTGCTCTTGAGGATATATTCAAAAAAGATTTAAACTGTATGCTTCTTCTCGACCTTAAATGGGAATACAGAGATGATGTTTTAAGCCTTGGGGAAAAATACCGTATTACCGACAAATTAATATTCATGTTCTGCGATGCTGACGCCGAAGACATAGGACAGTGGAAAGAGGAAACAGGCAAGGATTTAAACACAATGGCGTATTTTAAGGGAAATGTTATTTTCAGCGCCGTTTCAGCCGTAAACAATTCTTCAGAAGCCGGATGTCAGGGCATATATCTTGCAACAAAGGTGCCCTACGGCGTTGTATTTGGAAAAACGGTAATGGGAAAGGCTCAGGGAAAAATCAGAGCCATGGCAAACACAGCCGAAAGCGAGCTTTGCGGAAAGCTCCGTCAGGATACGGAGGTATGGTGGGAAGACATTATTTCAAGGGGCTACAGCATAATTCTAACGGACTATGTTCCGGAGCTGAGAGAATATATAGACAGAGGTCTTGAAAAAAGAGAAAAGCTGAAAGAATTATACACCCGGCTTGTTGAAAACTGGACACTTCCTGATTTAAACACCGACAGATATTATGACTATAAAAGAGCCTACAACAACGCCGCCGCATTTTCCGAAAGCCTTATAAAGGACAAAAGCAGCTCCAATGGCGATATAAGCACGGCGATTTTTGAGCTTCAGAAGGCCTATGACGACATAATAAAGGATTACGGAGAGCTTAAAAACGGCACAGCAGGAATAACGGTAACGCCTGCCAGAGTGGTTTTTGCCGCAGCGGCTGTGGCGGCTGTGGCGGCTGCCGAGATTTTTGTATACAAAAAGAAAAGAAAATCATAAAATAAAACAGAATAAAAATAAAATAAAATAAAGGAGATGCTTACATGAAAGCTCCGATTACAGCGATTCTCATGACACTGGCAATAGTAGTGGAGCTTATATTCGTTCCTCTGTTCCTTAAAGCTCAGAGACCGGGCATAAGCAAAACTTCAAGGCTTTACAAAATGATATGCGCCACCATGTTTGTGCTTATAGGCATACTATCCTGCGTTTATTCGGGAAACAAATCGGAATTTGCCGTTTTTATGCTTATAGGACTGGGACTTTCATGGATAGGAGACCTTTTTCTTCATATCGACGGGAAAAAATATTTTATCGTGGGCTTTATAAGCTTTTCAGCGGCTCATGTTTTTTACATTATAGCGTATTCAAAGGCTTCGTCTCTTTATTTCCATGAAAAAGCATTTTTATCCCTTTATGAAATCATAGCCGTGGCGTGTCTTGAGTTTATCATGTTCATCGTCTACAAGTTTATCAAAAAAATGGACATGAAAAGCCCTCCCATGATTGCCTGCGCCTTTTACGGCATCGTTCTTCAGACTATGCTTGTAAAATCCTTTGTTTTTTCCATGGAGTATTTAAAGCTCGGAAAGCCCGACGGAATTTCCGCCGCCTTGTGTCTTCTGGGAGGAGGAGTAATGTTTTTCCTTTCGGATACCTCCCTTGCCCCTCTTATGTTCCATAAGCCCGACAGGCACAACCACTCCCTTAAAGACTTTAACATAGACACTTATTTCACTGCCCAGACGCTTCTGGCATTTTCAATGCTGTTTATAGGCGTTTAAGCTGTACTTGACAAAACCGTAAGCCGGTTTTATAATTTTTTTTAAAATAAAATATTTATATGCAGGAGGAAAATTTATGAGAGCTGTTATATCGGTTATAGGCAAAGATACGGTAGGAATTCTGGCTGCCGTTTCCGCGAAATGCGCTCAGTACAATATTAATGTTATGGATGTTACTCAGTCTGTTTTGCAGGATATGTTCGTTATGGTCATGATGACGGATATATCTAAAATAAATATCGCTTTTGCTGATTTCGTGGACGAGCTTTCCGAGCTGGGAAAAGAAAAAAATCTTTCCGTCAAGGTAATGCACGAAGATATTTTTAACGCTATGCATAATATATGAGGTGACATCGGTTGATAAACACTAAGGACATTCTTGAAACTATTACAATGATTCAGGACGAACATCTTGACATCAGAACAACAACAATGGGAATATCGCTTCTTGACTGCTGTCACAGCGATATTGATGTTGTCTGCCGCAAGATTTACGACAAAATTACTAAATATGCTGAAAACCTTGTTAAAACAGGGGAACAGATTGAAAAGGAATACGGTATACCCATTATAAATAAAAGAATTTCGGTAACACCCGTTGCAATGATTCTTGCCGCGTGTGACAACAGGGACGCGGTTAAAATCGCAGTTACTCTTGAAAAAGCCGCCGTTGCCTGCGGAGTAAACTTTTTGGGGGGCTTTTCCGCTCTTGTGCAAAAGGGCTTCGCCAACGGTGACAAGGAGCTTATTGACGCAATTCCCGAAGCACTGGCAGTTACCGAGCACGTTTGCTCCAGCGTAAACATAGGCTCCACAAAAACCGGCATAAATATGGACGCTGTAAAGCTTATGGGCGAAACGGTTGTAAAATCCGCGCTGGCTACAAAGGACAAAAACTGCATAGGTCCGGCGAAGCTTGTGGTTTTCTGCAACGCTCCCGAGGACAATCCCTTTATGGCAGGCGCTTTCCACGGAGCGGGAGAACCCGACTGCGTTATAAATGTAGGCGTTTCCGGTCCCGGCGTTGTAAGAGCCGCCTTGGCAAAATCAAAAAATCTCGACCTTACGGGAGTTGCCGATCTTATTAAGCGTACCGCTTTTAAAATAACAAGAATGGGACAGCTTGTTGGCACCGAGGCTTCAAAGCGTCTGGGGGTTCCTTTCGGCATTGTGGACTTATCCCTTGCCCCTACTCCCGCCGTAGGAGACTCTGTAGCTCATATTCTTGAGGAAATCGGTCTGGACTGCTGCGGCGCTCCCGGAACCACTGCCGCTCTCGCCATGCTCAACGACGCCGTAAAAAAAGGCGGTGTAATGGCTTCATCTCATGTAGGCGGTCTTTCAGGCGCCTTTATTCCCGTTTCGGAGGACGCCGGAATGATTGACGCCGCAAGAAACGGCTGTCTTAAAATAGAAAAGCTTGAAGCCATGACTGCGGTATGCTCCGTAGGCCTTGACATGATAGTAATTCCCGGAGACACCTCAGCCGCCACAATATCTGCAATAATCGCCGACGAAGCCGCAATCGGCATGGTAAACTCCAAAACCACGGCGGTAAGAGTTATTCCGGCAATAGGAAAGAAAGTCGGAGAAGAGCTTTCCTTCGGAGGTCTTCTGGGAAGCGGCCCCGTAATGGAAATAAATAATGTTTCCCCTGCTAAATTTATTAACCGAGGCGGAAGAATACCCGCTCCCATGCAGAGTCTTAAAAACTGAATCAAGAGAGAGTCCCGGCAGGGACTCTCTGTTTGCAGATAAAAGAGAAAACAGCAGATAATATTATAAAAAATGAAAAGGACAAACATTTATGGATATTAAAATAATAGCCTCCGATTTGGACGGCACACTGATGGCTCCCGATCATCAGACTGTAACAGAAAGAACAAAGGCCGCTCTTTTAAAGGCTCATGAAAAAGGCATAAAAATTGCCATTGCCACAGGAAGGACGCTTTCTCTTATTAAGGAAGTTGCAGCTCAGATACCGGCGGCAGATTATATAATTTATTCAAACGGAGCCTCGGTTTTTGACTGCGGTGAAAACAAAACCATATTCAAAGAGCATATTTCCGGCAGTAAAGCGGAAAAAATCGTAAGGCTTATTGACAAAATGCCTGTTTTTTATAATGTATACTATAACGGCAATATGTACTATAAAAAGAACGGCGGCGTATTCAGCGGCGGCAAAGAATTTTCAAAGGAATTTTTAGAGCATTTTTCTCAGCTTTCAATACAGGAAGAAGATATGGTAAGCTTTGCGGCCGATAAAGAGTGCGAAATGATAATAATTTACGGCGCCGATGAAAATTGCAGGGAACAAATTCTTGACCTTATGAATGAATTGGGCGGTCTTGACTATGTATCCTCTGTAATGAACAATATTGAGATAACCGCTTCAAAAGCTTCAAAAGGCTCGGCGCTTAATGCAATCTGCAATAAAATCGGCTGTACAGCAAAAGAAGCCATGGCATTCGGAGACGCCTTAAACGACTGCTCCATGCTGAGCTTTGCCGAAAACTCCTTCGCAATGGAAAACGGCGACGATGCCTGTAAAAAGGCGGCAAAATTCATAACCCCTTCAAACGGTCAGGACGGAGTTGCTCAGGCAATTGAAAAATACGCTTTATAATGGAATTTATTAATAAAAAAATTACGCTCTCATCAGGGATTCAAAACCTTTTGAGAGCGTTTTTCTTATTCTGAATAAAAATTAAGCACATAATCACCGGCATTAATGATAAATGAAGGCTTCCGGCTTCCGTCATTATATGTTGTCATTGCGCATACTGCCATTCCCTGTTTATCTTCCAGGGACACCGTATATGTTACGGAACCGGGACTTTTGTCATAAACAGAATATTCTCCGCTGTAAACCTCGCCTGTTTCCGTATTCGTCAAATACGCTTTCCCGTCAGCGGCTTTAAGCTCCATGCTGATTTCCGAAGCGTTTTCCCACACATTTTCCGTACCCTTGCCGTAGGCTATAACCTGTCCCTGCTTTTCCCCGCTTTGCACCGAGGTTAATTTCCATGTGTAATCTTCAATCTCAGGTGTATTTGCAGCCCTGCAGCCGGAAAACAGCAGGCAAAGGCATACAATAAGCGTTACGCTTAACAGCTTAAATTTTTTCATTACCGATACCTTTTCCTTTTTTTGTTTTATAAATTCCGAAGCCTGCAAACAAGGCGGTTACTGCAAAAATGAACATTTTTAAAATATCAAGGGAACTGCTTTCAATATAAATCTGAGCAGGTTTGTCACAGCCTCCTATGTACGCCGTATCATAGAAAATCTCCAAAACAAATTTTTGCATTAAGGGATATGCCGCCTGTCCTATTTCGGAAAGAAGCAATATTAAAGCCGCAAAAGCAATAATAACGCAGATAATCCGAAGTCTTTTTCTCTTTATTTCCTTTTCTCTTTTTAAGCTGCCGTCGATTTCTTCTATTTTATTTACCAAGACTGCAATTTTTTCATTATCATTATTATTCTGTAACGATGATGAAGCAAGGCAAACCAAATCGGACACGGATACATTGAAAACCACGGCAATTTTTAAAAGCGTTTCAGAATCCGGGACTGACAGCCCCTTTTCCCATTTTGAAACAGTCTGTCTTACAACGCCCACCTCTGAAGCCAGCTCCTGCTGTGACATTCCTTTTAACTCTCTGAATTTTTTTATATTGCCGCCAATCATTAAATTTCTCCTTTTTTAGAAAATTATAATATATGCTTGCCGTTGCTTCAAGCAACGAATTTTAACATTGAAGCAATTTTTTAATAATCCTCCTGCTTTTCCGTTAAAAGACTGAAGTTATTTTTACTGAAGACTATAAGCCCTTCCCTTTTCATTTTTCCAAGCTCTTTTGACAATGCGCTCCTCTCAACATTCAGATAATCCGCCATCTGCTGTCTGTCAAAAGGAACTGTTATATTTCTGCTTCCTGTTTTAACCGCCTGTGCCGAAAGATAATTCATAACTCTTCCCCTTATGCTTTTTGACGTAATGCACAGCATCCGCTCCGACCACTGCAAATTCTTATTTGAAGATATTACCATTAAATTATATACAGCCTTGGGATACCATGATTTTTCGGTTTCTGAAGAGTTAAGAAGCATATTGACATTTAAAAAAACTATTTTGCAGTGGGCGGCGGCTGTAACATCTGCCATCATGGGCGAACCGCTGAAGGCGTAGGTCTCACCGAAAATCTGATTTTCGCCGATATTATGAAGAATCATTCTGTTTCCCCAAAGATCGCACCTTTCAATATTGACGCTTCCCTCCTCCACTATTCCGAACTCCCTTGTAACAGTTCCCGAGCAGGATATAACATCGCCCTTTTTATACACGGCTCTTCGGCTGCAGCAAACCCGCATCATATCACGATACTCTTCCTGATTTAACCCGGCAAATATGGGACACTGATTAAAAAGCATAAAATTTCCTCCTGTTTTGTGGTTATAACAACAGAATTATTTTTTTCATTGTACTATAATCAAATCAACAAATCAAGGAGGATAAAAGAATGATAAGAAAAATAATAAATATAGACGAAGAAAAATGCAACGGCTGCGGAGCCTGTGCCGAAGCCTGCCACGAAGGCGCAATAGGAATGATAAACGGCAAGGCCAAGCTTTTAAGGGACGACTACTGCGACGGTCTGGGTGATTGTCTGCCTGCCTGTCCCACGGGAGCCATTTCCTTTGTTGAAAGAGAAGCAGAAGCCTATAACGAGGAAGCCGTATTAAAAAACAAAAAAGAAAAACAAACTGCTCATTCCGGCTGTCCGGGACATCAGATGCGAAGATTTAACCGAAATCAAACGGAAGAACCCGCTTTACAAAAAAGCAGTTCCGTATCACAGCTTGCCCAATGGCCCTGCCAAATAAAGCTTGTACCTGTAAACGCTCCTTATTTTGACTCTGCAAAGCTTTTAATAGCGGCAGACTGTTCAGCCTACGCCTACGCAAGGCTTCATGAGGATTTTATGAAAGGCAAAATAACCCTTATCGGCTGTCCCAAATTGGACGACACGGATTACAGCGAAAAGCTTACGGAAATAATCAAAAACAACGATATAAAAAGCGTAACGGTAGTAAGAATGGAAGTGCCCTGCTGCGGAGGAATTGAAGCCGCCGCGAAAAAAGCCCTTCAAAACAGCGGAAAGTTTATTCCATGGCAGGTTGTGACACTTTCCGTTGACGGAAAAATTCTTGACTGAGTAAGCTGCAATAAATAACTGCATTATAAAAATTCAGCCGTTATTATCAGAGCCTAAACTTTGATAATAACGGTTTTTAATATGAATATTATAAATTACAGCATAGGTTTCCGGCATACTATTCGCTTCAGCCTATCCGTTACTGTCACTTAATATAACTTTCAAAATTGCTCAAAGCATTAGTATATATCACCAAAATACAAAATAAAAAATTATTTAAAACAGAGAAATTTACTGTATTCATATTATTTTCTTTAATTAATTGATAATTCGATTTATAATCAAATTGGGTTGTTTTGTGAAATTGTATATAAGTTTACAAAAAAATAATACAGGAGGTTCAGTTTAACTGAGACTGCGAAAATGATTATAATACCAATTGTTGTTTTCTTTGCGGCTGCATGGCTCGCCCTTATAATATCATCTTTTATTTCCGATGCTAATATGATTCAGTTAATTTTTGCAATACTGTCCGGTTTGACCGCCTCAGTTATTACCGGATTGATTACCGTTATAAAAAAGCTCAATTACATTAGTGATATGCTAAGCAAAAGTAATAATAGTGATAAAAAAGAATAGCATTGCTAAATATATAATATTTGAAATAATGAAACATTTTGAAAATGGAAAAATACGCTTTCCGATACGGAAGGCGTATTTGCATTATATTCGCTTTATTCAGCGTTATAATATACGGACTGGGCAGTCCAAAGCTCTCTGTATTTGCCCGGCATATTGACAAGCTCCTCATGACTTCCCTTTTGAACAAGTCTGCCCCCGTCGAAAACATAAATTTCATTGCAGAAGCGGCAGGAAGAAAGTCTGTGGGAAATATAAACCGCCGTTTTGTCTTCCACAAGAGAATTGAACCTCTTATAAATTTCAAATTCCGAAACAGGGTCAAGAGCCGCCGTAGGCTCGTCAAGAATTACAAAAGGCGCGTCCTTATACAAAGCTCTTGCAAGAGCTAACTTTTGAGCTTCTCCTCCTGAAATCTCAATTCCCCTGTCGTCAAAATTCTTATACAGCACGCTGTTTTCCTTTAAGGGCATTTCCTCCACTCTGCCGAGTATTCCCGCTTTATCAAGACAGCGGAAAAGCTTTTCTTCGTCATATTCAAGAGAAGTTGTAACATTTTGTGAAAGAGGCACCGAAAACAGCTTAAAGTCCTGAAAAACAACTGAAAACAGGCTCATATATTCTTTAAGGTCATATTTTTTTATGTTAATTCCGTTTAAGGTTATTTCACCCTCGTCAACATCGTAAAGCCTGTAAAGGAGTTTTATAAAGGTTGTTTTTCCGGAGCCGTTTCTGCCCACAACTGCGAAATGCTTTCCTATGTTAAGCTTTACGCTTAAATTTTTCAGGGCGTATTCATCGCTACCCGGATATTTAAAGGAAACGTTTTTAAACTCGATTTCAAAGCGGTTGTCGTCTCTTTTTTCAACGGGCAGGGTTCCTTTGAATTTTCTTCTGGGAGTTTCCACAACCCGTTTATAATAACCGATATTGTCCGAAACAACGCCCAAAACAAAGGTTATGGCGGTTATCAGGGCGATACCCTCGGCAAGCCTTGCGGATACTCCGATAAAAAGTGCGAAGGAGCCTACGCTGAAAGCGCCCCACTTTGCCTGAAGTCCCGTAAAAAGGTAAAAGGCTCCTAATATAAGCACCTGAAGAACGCCTATGAAGCTGTCATATTTTATTTTAATATCGGTATTTTTCTTGTTTATGCCCTCCCATTTTTTCATGTACTCCTCATGCTTGCTTTCAACAAGCTTCTGAGCCGAATAAATCCTTATTTCCTTTCCTTTTCTGTAATCGGAGGGAAAATAAAACCAATATTTGAATGACGCAAATATCTCGTTAAAAACCCTGTATACCTTGTTGTTTATTTTTGTATAACGGTTACCTACAAGAATAAGAATAAGAGCTATGCACAGAACAAAGATGCAGAGTACGGCAATGGGAAGGAATCCCGTTTTTCCGGCGGAGGAAATGATTTTTCCGATAAGCGGGTAAATAAGCACAAGAGACAAAAGCAGCGAAAATACTCCCTCTAAGAAGTTGCCCGTAAAAAACCAGAAGCCGTAAACGGCGCCGCCGTTGTTTTCGTAAACAACCCTGTATGCCTTAACATTTTTTTGGAAGTCCGCGTCCTCCAGAAGCTCATAATCCATGGAGGAAATCTGTTCCTCGAAGGTTTTGCTTTCATAATCCTTAAGAATGTTCGCCTCCTCCAAGAACAGCTTTTTAAAAACCACGCTCCCGAAATAAAAAACTCCTGACAAAACGGCGCACAGCACAATATTTTTTATAAGGGCTTTTAAATTGCCGCCCTGTGTAAGACCGTCGATAATAACAGATGAAAAATAAGCGGGAATCAAAGGAAGAACGGCGCAGAACAAGCTTCTTAAAACCATCAGCAGAAGTATTTTTTTTGAACGGTTCCTGCACATTTTAATTACGAAGGATACGCACCGGAGTTTTTCCTTAAAAGTCATAACAACGCCTCCCTGTTTTTTTCCTCGTTGTAGTAATAGCTTTGGATATCATACATTCTCCTGTATCCGCCTTTTTTCGCCATCAGCTCCTCATGAGTTCCCGTTTCGGCGATTTTTCCGTCCTTCAGAAAAATTATACGGTCGCAGAACCTTGTTGACGCCAGCCTGTGAGAGATATAAAACGCCGTCTTATTTTCGGTAAGCTCGTTAAACCGCATATACAGCTCGTTTTCGGCGATAGGGTCAAGAGCGGCGGTAGGCTCGTCAAGAATTATTACGGGAGCGTCCTTATAAAGCGCTCTCGCCAAAAACAGCTTCTGCATTTCGCCTCCCGAAAACTCAACCGAGTCGGAATAAAGCTCTCTGTCAAGATTTGTGTCGATGCCCTTTTCAAGAGAGTTTATCTTTTCACCGAGTCCTGCTTTAACAAGCGCGTTTAACACTTTTTCACGGTCAAAATCAAAGGTCAGCGCCACATTCTCCCCTACCGTGCCCGCCAGTTTAAAGGCGTCCTGAAAAAGCGCGGAAAAAAACGAGTACCGCTGAGAGGGAGTTAAAAGGGATAAGTCTGCGCCGTTTATTGTTATTTTCCCGGAATCGGGAGAATAAAGCCCCGAAAGAAGCTTCATGCAGGTTGTCTTTCCCGCTCCGTTCTCTCCTACAACCGCTATTTTTTCTCCCCTTGCCGCTTTAAAGGAAACGCCGTCCACGGCTTTTTTCTCTCCGTCATAGGAAAAGCTGACGTCCATAAACTCTATTTCACAGCCGCCGTCGATTACAGGCGGTTTTAATTTTTCTCTCTCCTGACTTTCGTCCTTCTGCTCCGCAAACTCCCTGAAATCGGCAAACTGCATACAAAGCATTTTGCAGTCTCCCGTCTGCCGGGCGAGCTTATCTGTCCACAGGGAAAATGTGTTTATAATGCCGAAGTAAAAGGCGAAATCTCCGGCGGAAAGACTGCCCTTTAAAACCGAACTTACAAGGAAATAAAGAGCGAAAACATCTCTTATTATTATCAGCCCTCCGTGTATGAAGCTGTAAACACACAGTGGTTTTATAAACTCCCCCGAAAGTCTTTTATGATCTCCTATAAGTATGTCTATAAGAGGAGAAAACCACGACGAAATATTATATATTCTTATATCCTTTGCGGAAGCTGTTTCCGTAGGAACTCCGAAAGACAAATACCTCAGCTTTTTATCATTTATTATAAGCTCGTCGCCGTATTTCTTTTCTTTTTCCGCCAGCACACAAACACAGGCGAAAATTCCCGCTCCGGTTAAAACAAGCCCTGCCCAAAGAGGCACGCTTAAAAAGAATATCAAAACGGAAACCGCGGCTATACCCGTAAGGCTTACTGCCATATCCCCGAAAAGCCTCGCCGCGTAAGAAGCTCCGCTGTCGCCTGAGTATACAAAAGCCTCGGCTTTTTCAAGTTTTTTTCTTTTTTCCCTGTTTTCCATGTTAACATAGGGAATCCTTATGCTTTTCGCAAGTATCATTCTCATGCACCGGGACCGGATTTTTGCCCCTATAAGCTTCCGCTTTTCCTCGAAGTAACATTTTACAACCATGATTACAGCCGACAACACGGTAACTGAAAGTATTATTTCAATAATTTTGCCTGTGCCGCCGCCGGATTCAACGATATCAATCATAAATTTCAGCATTGCCGATGTAAGCACAGGGGACAGTACGGCGGTAACCGCATAAAAGGCTATAAACAGCGGCGATTTTTTTTCGCATTTCACCATAAGCTTTATAAGATTCGTAATATTTTTCCGAAAAACGCTGTTATTGATTTTTTTCATTATACCACCCCTTTTGACGTCACTATACTATCACAATTATTCCTTAAAAATAACAATCCTGCGCAAACGGCAGGATTATTTGCACAAACGGTATGTTTAATCTATATTTATGGGCAAGGTTATTTCAGTTGCGAAAACGTCCGTTTCATCGGTTCTGTTTACAAAGCCTCCGTATTTCTGCACTATCTTATCAATGCGCTTTATGCCGAAGCCGTGCCCATTTCCCTTTGTGGAAAAATAATTTTTTCCTTCCTTTTTTATTTCTCCTCCCGCGGAATTTGTTACGCATATATAAAGCTGTTTTTTAAGAAGCCCTATGTAAACTCTTATAAACCTTTTGCTTTCGTCCTGAAATTTTAAACAGCTCTCTATGGCGTTGTCCATAAGATTGCCTACCACAACGCATATATCTATGTCCTTTATCCCTGTTTCCTCCGGAACATGAGCCGTGGCGTCCGTCTGTATATTACTGGCTTTAGCCAAAGACAGCTTGCTGTTAAGTATTGCGTCCATCATAACGTTGCCTGTCTTGATAACCGTGTCCACGCTGTGCAGATCCTCGTTAAGCTCCTTTAAATACTCGGAAAGCTTTTCATAATTTTCATTTTCAAGATATATTTTCATTGCCGCTATATGATTTTTATAATCATGACGCCAGCCTCTCATCTGCTTATACATATTCTCGACTTCGTTATAATGTCTCTGCATTAAGTCGTTCTGCCAGCTTTCCATTTTTCTCTCGGCGTACCGTCTGCTTATATAACGGACTGCAAAAACCATAACGGCAAATAATATTATAACGGCAGCAATTATCAGCCATTTATTCAGTTCCATTGCCGGACCCCCTGTAAAACGCTATAAATTTTTTATTAAAATCTCCTCTTGCTCTTCTGCTTAAAGGAACCTTTTCTCCGTTGTCAAGAGTTATTTCGTCTTTCGTTACGGAGCTTACATGGGCAAGATTTACGGCGTAGGACCTGTGGCACTTTTCAAAGCTGTGAGGAAGACGCTGAAAAACGCCTGTGATATTTTCCGATACTGTATATTTTTTATCCGATAATGCAATTATGGTTTTATGAGAATATGCCTCGGCGTAAAATATATCTTTTGCCCTTAAGGCTATTGTGCCCTCTTCCGTTTCAAAACAAATTTTTAGTTCTTCGGATATTTTCCCCTGCAAAGACTTTATACACTCGTAAAGCTCTTCCCTGTCAACAGGCTTTAAAAGATACCGGTAAGCCCCTACGTTATAGCCTTCAAAAACATAGTCCTTTACGGCGGTTATAAAAATTATACTCCCGTCATCATTCTGGCGGCGAATCTCCTTTGCGGCGTCCATTCCGCTGCCGCCGCTCATCTGAATATCAAGCAGGAACAAGTCGTAAACTCCCGGCGAATAATGCATAAACAATTCTCCGCTGTTTTTGAACATATCAACCCATAGCTGTACTTTTTCTTTTTCTCCCCAGGCTTTAACAAGCTTTCCTATATATTCGAGCTGCGCCATATCGTCTTCAAGAATCGCTATTTTCACTGCTTCACCGCCCCGCTGCAATAAACTGTAATAATATAAATTATACGCCGCGGCTTTTTATTTTTCAACATAATAATTTTATCCGCACTTCGGCATAAAACATTTGTTGACTTAAATATTTATCTGTGCTATAAAAAATTATATAATATTTTTCAGATAATTTTATCTAAAATCAAACTGATTTTTACAAAAAAATAATACACGAAAGGGCTGCCCCATGAAGATTATCAATACATTTAAAGAAATTTCCTCCTGTTTTCAAAAGGGAATTTTCAGCATTGAAGCTTGGAGAAAATACGTCGGGAACATTTCTCCCGAGCTGTGTGAAAAATGCGAATCGGACGCCTCGGAGTACGACTTTCACAACGCCGTATTACCGATAATAAACTGCGTGCTGAATTATAATGAAAAAAGCGCCCGGGCGGAACAATCCTTTATTTCCGTTACAGCCAGGCTGAAAAACAGTATCGGCAGACTTTTTGAAAGTGAACCAGTCCTTGACATTATTTTATATTTAGGCTTATGCAACGGAGCAGGCTGGGCAACCTCCCTTGACGGCCGTGACGCTATTTTAATCGGCATCGAAAAGGTTGTGGAGCTAAACTGGCAGGACGAAGAGTCCATGCAGGCTCTGATCTTTCATGAAATCGGCCATATATGGCACAAAATCTGCGGCAATCTCTACCCTGAAGCACGCTCCGGCAGTGAAAGCTCCATGGTTCAGCTGTATCAGGAAGGCATCGCCATGACCTGCGAGCATATCTGTGCGGAGATGACAGCTATTATCACCAAAATATAAACGGCTGGCTTGACTGGTGCAATGAAAACAAAAGCGAAATAAAAAAAGAATACCTGCGGCGTATCAACAATAATGAAAGCACCCAGGATTTCTTCGTAGACTGGTGCAGCTATAAAGGTCACAGCGATGTTGGATATTTTTTAGGCTGTGAATTTATAAAATTTCTGCTTAATAAATTCAGCCTAACCGAAACGGCAAATCTTAGCGTAAAGGATTTAATGGAATATTATAAAATATTTGCATTGCAAGGATAGTTCACATTATAAAATATTAAAATACTGATATTTTTCGACTTAACATTTTACGGATGACTGTTACAGTGCTATGCACACGGTAAAATCAAGCCGAGAAATACAAAAAAGGTAAAATAGCAAAAAAATATAACCTTGACATTAAAGCTATCCCTAAAAAGAAACACCGCGCAGCATTGGGCGAAAGTTCAGTCGCAGGAAGTCAGCGGCGCTATAATAGAAGCGTTCAAGGATAAATTAACAGATTAAATAAAATTGAGAAGGTAAATAAAATGAGCGATATAGAATTACTGCGCCCTTTAAATCACATTGGAACTAATACAATAAAAACCGAAAGGTTAATTTTAAGGCGTTTTCAATTAAGCGATAATACTGATATGTTTAAATGGGCAAGTAATCCTGATGTTGTAAAATATCTTTCTTATGAGCCGCATAAAACAATAGATGAAACAAATGCCGTTTTGAAAAACTGGATAAAAGCTACGATAAAATGTCAACATATAACTGGGCTATTGAATTTCAAGGTGTTGTTATAGGCAATATTGCTGTAGTTACTCAAGACGACGAATGTTTTACCTGTCATCTCGGATGGCAGATTGATAAACCGTATTGGAACAAAGGCATAATGACAGAAGCTGCAAAGGCGGTAATAGATTATTTGTTTGACCAAGTGCATTATGACAGGATCGCTTCCGGCTGCGATACACGGAATATCGGTTCAAGCAGGGTTATGCAAAAAATCGGCATGACTCTTGAGGGAACATTCAGAAGATACTGCTATCAAAAAGACGGAAGCATCGGGGACAAATTCTATTATGCTATACTTGAATCAAATCGACGCTGTTAATAAAACATCTCATGCAGCGGATAACGCAACAATGGTAGAGGAAACTTCTGATGTGTGCCATCACATAAATCTGCTAAAAGTGTGCCAAAGAGTTAGGTGACGCTACGGTAAAATCATTCAGGAAAAAGGCATAGAAGTTGTGCAATCGGCACAGCTATAGGTATAATAGGACTATAAAAACAAAAAGAGCTATC
>CALYBJ010000021.1 GCA_944412445.1 uncultured Clostridia bacterium | reverse complement strand
AATGAATGTATTTCTTTAATTCATCAATGAAAGCGTTAACGCTTTCGAATTTTTCACCGTAGAACATTTCAACTTTAAGTCTGCCAAAAAAGTTTTCCATAGCACCATTATCCATACAGTTCCCCTTGCGGGACATACTTTGCGTTATGTTGTGCTCGGTTAGCAACCTTTGGTACTCGGCATGTTGGTACTGCCAGCCTTGGTCTGAATGAAATATCGGTTTTGCATCAGCAGGGAGTTTCTCAAATAACCCGTTTAACATTTCTCTGATTTGCTCTAAATTAGGGCTCGTTGAAATGGAATAAGATACAACCTCGTTGTTAAATAAATCTAATACAGGAGAAAGATATACTTTGCTATCACAGACATTAAATTGCGTAACATCGGTTGTTAATTTCTCAAAAGGTTTTTCTGCATAAAAATCTCTTTTCAACAGATTTTCTGCAACCTTTCCAACCGTTCCTTTGTAGGAATGGTATTTATCATTTTTGTGCTGTTTACCTTTCAAACCAAGTTGTTTCATTAGTTTTTGTACGGTTTTATGGTTAATTACATAACCTTTGTTACGCATAGCAATAGTTATTCTACGGTATCCATATCTGCATTTATTGGCATTGTAGATATTTTGTATTTCTTGCTTTTCACGTTCATACTTATCTGTATCTAAATTATTTAAATAATAGTAGAATGTGCTATGAGCCAAGCCTGACAGTTGCAATAGTTCATTTAACGGATATTTTTGCCTTAATTCATTGACTATTGCTACTTTTTCTCTTCTTCTTGCAATCTTTTCTGAACTAAGGCATCGAGTTTTTTTAAGTATTCTATCTCCATTCGTAAGCGTTGGTTTTCGGCGATTAAATCTTCTTCAACCTTTTTATCTAATTTAGGTGGTCTCCCTTTCCTTGTTCCGCCGGCGGAACAAGCCCTGCCTCGTCTTTCTTTCATCAGACCTTCGGCTCCTTCTTCCAAATATATGCGTTCCCACCTTTGAACAATATTTCTTTTTGATGCTCCATTATTAGATTCTTCTGTTCCCCAATATTTTCGTACTGTTTCATGATAATTTAAATGGTGTTCTCGCATATCCATTATAACACCTATTTTAAATTCTGCACTATAAACCTTGTTTTTTCTTCCTGTTTTACCCATAAAAATATGCACCTCCAAAAGTGTCTAACTTTTGGGGTGCATATCAGGCGTCCTCTTTCAGTTATTTAAGTTTTATTTTAAACACTACCGGATAATCCGACTTAAAGGAAGAATTTATATAAAGTCCCTCTTCCTCTCTGTGCCACTGGGTTTTTTCATCGCTTCCCAGCACCTGAACATCCTCTATGATTCCGCTGAAATTGGCAACCTTAGAAGCGTCTTTTTCTCCCAGAGTCTTTATTAAATAATTTCCGTCATCACTGGATTTAAGGGCAGCGGCGTATATATATCCGTTTGCCGCAGTAAATCTTATATCCTCGCTTGTAAAGTTCTTTTTGATGCCGTCGGAAAACTGTCCCTCGGTTATTTTCGTGGGGCCCTCTCCGTACTTTCTGAACACCTTTGAATTGTATATGGCTTCCCCGTTTACCGAAAGCCATTTTCCTATGCTTTTTAATATATATTTATCCTCTTCGCAAATGGTTCCGTCGGCTTTAGGTCCTACATTTAAAAGCATATTTCCGTTCTTGCTTACAATATCAACAAGGTCGCAGACTATATCCGCAGGATTTTTATAGCTGTTGTTTTCCGTATAGCCCCAGGAATTTAAGGCTGTGGCGGTGTCCGTCTGCCAGTAGTAGGGCTGAACGTCGCCGAACTGTCCTCTTTCAACATCGGGTACTGCCGTTCCGAATAAAAATGCGTCATGCTTATAGTTGATTACAACTTCTTCTCCCCATTCATACGCTCTGTTGTAATAATACGCCGCCAGCTTTTTAAGATAGGGTTTTAATACGCTGTGCTGTATCCACCAGTCAAAATAAATTACTTTCGGTTTGTATTCGTCGATAAGCTCGCAGGTTCTTATAAGCCAGTCGTTTATATATTCCTCTGTGGGAGCCGGCTCGCTGAACAGGTCGTGATGATTTTCAGGCTCCGGCATGGCAGGCCAGTAAAAATCTCCTCTCTTTAAAGGCTCTTTTATATCGCTGTCAAATTCTTTTCCGTGTCCCATGAAAAACCAGTGTTCAAATCTGTGGGACGACGCTCCCGTCTGAAGTCCTTTCTCTTTGAAGGCTTTTTCAAGCTCTCCCAAAACATCCCTGCATGGTCCCATTTCAAAGGCGTTCCAGTGAGATATTTTGCTTTTATACATCTGGAAGCCGTCGTGATGCTCCGCAACGGGCACAACATATTTCGCTCCCGACTCCTTAAACAGCTCCGCCCAGCTTTCGGGATCGAATTTTTCCGCCTTAAACATAGGTATAAAATCCTTGTAGCCGAAATCCTTATGTGCTCCGTATGTTTTTACATGATGGGCGAAATCCTCGCCCTCTTTTATATACATATTCCTGGAATACCACTCGTTGCCGTATGCAGGCACGCTGTAAATACCCCAGTGAATAAAAATTCCGAACTTGGCGTTCATGTACCATTTCGGCACGGTGTATTCCGAAAGGGATTCCCATGTGTCCTTATAGGGTCCCTGTGCAATTACATTTTCAATTCTTTTAAGGTCCTCTGTCATATCATACATTTTAAAGCGCCTCCCTGAATTTTTCGGATTTAGGTTCTCACGGCTGTATATTATCATTAAAAAAACAAAATTACAATGTTTTTTTTAATTTTTTGTGCTGACAGCAAAAAAAAGCAGCCGCATATAACGACTGCTTTATTTCAGAATTTATAATGCCTTGGGGAATTATTGAAGAATTAATATGTAACCGTCCAGCTCTGCTTGTACTCAAGACCGATACGGCAGTTTTCAACTGATACAACAACAAGTGCCGTTGCCTTTGAGAAGAACATATATGAGGGAACATCTGTCTCGAGAGCCTCAAGGTTGCCCGTCGCCTTATCAATAGTAGCCTTGATATTGGCGCCGATATATCTGTTTTCAAGACCTTCAAGAGAAACAAGGCTTCCGGCAGCTCCGGTAACATCGGACTCATTAACGATTGAGCAAAGGTTGCCTGTCATAGCGCCTGTATCATAGTTATCCTCGGTGCTGTTGATTGTGATTGTAATAATATATTTGCCGTTTTCCTCGGTGCAGGTGGCATCGGAAACCATATCGGGCGTAAGTCCCTGAACATTGCCGTTGGCAGGAGGGAAGTAAGCGGCAATATCGCTGCCCGTAAAGTCAAGAGGCTCTGTTTCCTCTTTCATAAACTGTCCCATAAGAGATTTTGCGATTCCGGCAAGTCTTTCGTTATCGCCGATTTCAAGAACCTGATTGTAGTTAAGAGTGTTGTTGTATGTTCTTGTAACCTTTGTTGCGGAAGAAAGAACCTTTGCGTGAGCAGCTTTGTAATATGCTACAATTCCTTCCTTTGTGGAAAGGTCGGCGTTTGCCTGATCTCCCGCTGCAGCTCCGCTGTCGCCTGAAGGTGTGCCGGCAGAATTCTCGGAGCCTGTGCTGTCGCCTGTGCTTGAGCTTCCGCCTGCACTTGAGCTTCCGCCTGTGCTTGAGCTTGAGCCTGTGCTTGAGCTTCCGCCTGCGCTTGAGCTTGAGCCTGCACTTGAGCTTCCGCCTGTGCTTCCGGAATCGGAAACTACGCCTTTTGAAATATTCATATAGGTCTTAACTGACAATCCCGTGCATGCAACCATGCAAACTACTACAAAAATTGAAATAACCGAAAGCCAGAAATTCTCCGCTTTTGTTCTTGTTGCGGAATGAAGCTTTGCTTCCTTCTGAACCTCTTTTTTGTGCTTTTTGATTTCCTTGCGCTCTTTTTTAAGCTCTTTTTTTGTCTTCGCTTCAGGAATTATTATCTGATCTGCGGCAGTTTCGTCAACAGCGTTCTGCTCTTCAATAGGATCAATAACCTGAGTGTTATCATTATTAGCCATAAAATCTCTCCTATCACTAAAGTTATTTTATGTAAACATAACTTTTTACTCTATTACTATACTACAATCTTTACACAATTGTCAACTGCTATTTTTTAAAACAACACTTTATTAAAAAAATATCGGAAAAATTTTAATAAACAGAGGTCTGGACGGCTTTTTTAAGAGAAAATTGCCGATAATTTCCTTTTCTTGATTTTTCCCCGGACATTTTCAAATAATTTTCATAAAAAAACTTTATATTGCCTTTTAATTTTCTTTATTAAAAAATACTTTGCATATTAACATCAAAATTTATTGATTTTTTCAGAAAAATTATGTTATATTTATATAAACTTATATACAGGGGGGAAAATGAATATGTTCAGAAAAGCAGCTGCGGTAATTCTTTCATTTGTTTTAATAACAGGCGCCTTTGTTTTCAGCGCCTCGGCAGGTCAGGACAGGGATTATGCTATTGAAAATCCGTATGAGGCTGTTGACTGGAGCTCCTGGGGACAGTACAGGGCGAGCCTTCACAACCATACCACCGTTTCCGACGGAGATTTTGAGCTTTCCGACATGGTCAAGGCGTACTATGACTTAGGCTATGATTTTCTTGCGATAACGGACCACAGCACAACCTGCTACAGCTGGACCGATGTAAGCTATGTTCCTGCCATACGGGCGCTAATGAGCTTAAGGAACGGCTCTGATATTTTTAAAGCTCCGAAGGGGCTTACCAATGAGGAGTACGAAGAGATAACAACTCCGGGAGCGGACGGAAAATATATGCTTCAGGTGCCTTTCGGCAACGAGCAGAACGGCGGCTCCTTTAACAACGCCCATATAAACACATGGTTTGCCGATTACGGCAACGGCAGGCTGGGCGCCACAAGCGATTATGACAGCGTTCTGGCGGCGATTGATGGACTGGGCGGATTAAGCGTAATTAATCATCCCGGGGAGTACACGGGAGCCAGGGACGCGGATTCAACGGAAGAGGCCTACGGCGACAGGTACGGCTATTATATTGAAAAATTCGAGCAGCTTCTTTTAAAATATCCCTCATGTCTGGGAATCGACATAAACAGCAAAGGCGACGGCAGAACAAGATATGACCGCAAGCTTTGGGATATTATGCTTCAGGACCTTATTCCCGCAGGCAGAAGCGTTTACGCTCTTGCCTCCAGCGACGCACACGGAGAAGGAGCCGTCGACACGGGCTGGACTGTAAATATGATGCCGGAAAAAACAGTTGACGGGCTTAAAAGCTCCCTTGAAAACGGAACCTTCTTTGCCGCCAGCCACTGTATAAAAAATCCCGACGAGCTTGCCGTTTACAGCGCCGAAACAGGGCTTGACCTGGGAAGCGAATGGGAAGCCGACAAAAGTCTTCCCGACCCGAAGGTTACATCAATTGAGGTTGACGACGATGAAGACACGATAACAATAAAAGCCGAAAACGCATCCATTATTGTCTGGGTGGCAGACGGAAAGACAATCGCGTCGGGCGAAACTATTGACCTTGACGATTATTCCGAAGAAATAGGCTCCTATGTAAGAGCGGAAATTTTCGGTGAGGGCGGAATCCTTTACACTCAGGCATTTGTCCTTGACTATGACGGAGCGCCGGAAAATGAAATTGATGACAGCTTTATCGACTACGGCTTTATCTTTCAGAAGCTTTACAATCTCCTTGTTGAGACAGTAAGCAGAATTGAGCCTCTCCGTCAGCTTTTCAATATGCTGCTTTCACAGAATTTATAAATGCTTGTTTCAATTGTACTGTTAAGTAAAAAAAATAATAATAACTATTGATTTTACGGTAAATTTTTTATATAATATGATTATTAAAAATATATCAGGAGGTATATGCAATGAAAAAACTTATTGCGGTTCTGCTTTCGGTAATCTTCGTGTTCTCCGCTGTTTCCGTAGGCGCCTGTGCCATCAGCGAAAACCAGACCTATTACATTTCCTATGACCTTTCAGACGATTCCATAAGAGTTGTTCCCGAACCGGGATATTCAAGATACGTTTTCCCCGGCGAGGATTTTAAGTTTACCATTGAAGTTGCAGAGGGCTATTCCGACACCTTTATTTTAGCTCAGGTAAATTTTGAGGATCTTGAGCCTGACGAAAACGGAGTTTATACAATCCCGGAGGTAAACGAGGACACTACCCTTTACGTTTTCCTTTCAGTGGAAGAGGAGCAGTCCAATATGTTCGCCTCTCTTATCGTTTTTGTCCATGATATTTTAGAATGGTTCAAAAACTTTTTTGAATCGCTTTTCGGCGCTTTCAATTAAATTTAACCGTAATTTTTGCAGGTCTGAAAAATCAGGCCTGCTTTTTTATTGTTTTATTCGCTTATATATTTTTTTATAAAATCATCAGTAATTTGAAAATATTCCGAAGGATTGAAAACAACTCCGCCGCCGTGCAGGGGACATTTCACAGTATAAGCTTCCACGGGGCTTTTGCAGCTTTTATACTCTCTTAAAAACATCTCGTAAGGCACAAAATTATCGTTTTCGGAATGAATAAAAAGCACAGGTATTCCGGCATTTTCAAGAGCCTTTGCCGGCTCGGATTTTTTAAAATCGAAATTGCCGTGAAGCCTTGAAGCGATTCCGGCAAGGTACAGAAAAGGAAATACGGGCAGATGATAATAATTCTTTAAAAGAAACTTAAACTCATTAAGGCAGGTGTCATAACCGCTGTCGCACACGGCGCATTTTACGCTGTCCGGCAGCTTTTCCCCGGCAAGAAGCATTACCGCCGACGCTCCCATGGACATTCCGTGGAGAAAAATTTCGCAGTCAGGGTAATTTTCGGTTATATACAAAACAAACGCCTTTAATATTTCCCGGTCACAATAACCCATGGAAGAATATTTGCTTTCGTCCTCTCCGTGACCGCTCATATACGGAATAACCACCCCGAAGCCCTTTTCATAATAATGCTTTGCATATATGCTCTCGTCCCCGGGGCAGCCGCAGAAGCAGTGAGCGCAGATTATCCATTTTTTCCTGTCTGTATTTTTTATAACAAGCCCCTTTGCCTTTTTATTTTTCCCGTAAGGCAGTACAGCCTTTTCAGCCTGACTGTTTTCAAGCCACGAAATACCCTCTTTATACAAAGGGGATTCGTAAAATATGTTTGTATGCTGTTTTTGGGCAAGCTTCATTAACCCGTAAACCCTGTTTACCGTTTTCACATTTAAAAGACACTGATACACAATCTCTCCGGAAACAAGTCCTCCGGCGCATAACGCAATTCCTGCTTTTACAGCGGTTTTTAATTTTATCATTATGTACGCTCCGTCACTTTACGAACTTGTTTTCAAAGCTTTCCAGCTTTTTAATGTATTCGTTATATGAAAATGCAACAGATACGGCATGGACGGCTTTTTCCGAAATAAGCATATCCTTATATGCTCCGCAGGCTTCGTAAACTCTGTAAAAAACATTAAGAGGCACAAGGTTGTCCTTTGCTCCCTGAACAAACAGAACGGGAGTTTTTGAGCGTCTTAAAGCGTCTATGGGTCTTGATTTTCTTAAATCGGCGCCGCTTCTTCTTATTGAGGCTCCGTTTACCGCGCTGAGTATAAGCTTTGCCGGAAGCTTGTAATTTTCTTTCAGCATTGTATAAATCAAATCCCACGATGAGTCAAAACCGCAGTCGCATACGGCGAATTTTACATTTTCGGGGAGATTCTCCCCCAGCGCCAGCATTACCGTTGACGCTCCCATTGAAACGCCGTGAAGTATTATTCTGCTGTCCGGGTCTTCCCTTACAATATGGTTTATAAAGCCTGTTAAAACATCCTTGTCAAAACAGCCCATGGTGCAGTATTTGCCCTTGTCGTCCTCGTGTCCCGTCATACAGGGCATGGCTATGTTATAGCCTTTTTCATAATAATATTCCGCGAAAGGCGCTTCCGCCCGTCTGTCCCCTCTGTATCCGTGAAGACAGATAAGCCAGTTATGAGATTTTTCGTTCTGCCTTAAAAAGAAGCCGTGATATTCTTTTCCGTTTTCATATATAGCCCTGTCCTTCAGTCCCAGACCGTCGAACCACTGAAAGCTTTTTACGAAAACAGGCTCCTCATAAAAAATCCTCATCATTTCCTTATCTTCAAGCTTTAATGCCCTTACCATGCCGTTGGTAAGCCTTATGTTGAAAATTCCCTGATATAAAAGCTCCCCCAAGGCGTAATATCCGATGCCTGCCGCCGCTGATAATTTTAATATGTTTTTTACCGTATTTTTCATAAAATCACATCCCGATTTTATAATATCACAGGAAAAATTTTTCCGCAAGGAAGAATCCGCCGGCTTTTATGTCCGTCTTGTAAAATATTTTTGAGAAGGACTTTTCGGGCTTTTGGGATTGGTCAGTCCGATCTTGCCCTGAGCTATAAGAGGCTTTATATATTTTGACATTACATAAGAGGCGGTTGAAAGCCCCGCAAAAGCCGCGATTTCCTCTCTTGTTCTGGGAATTTTGCAAAACGCAAGCAGCTTTTTATTAAAATCTTCCTTTTCCGATTCCTGTTTTCCTCTTTTATAAAGGGTCACCTTAAAGGAGCCCCGTATATCTTCAAATACCGGCTTCGGAAGATCTGCCTTTTTCATTTCCGCATATATGGTGGGAATTCCCGAATATCTGTTTTCGGTAAGTCCTAAAGTTTCCATGGCGGTGGCAAGAACAGGATTTCTTGTATCGGGCTGAACCTTTCCCAGTTTATCTATGGTAAGTCTGCCGTATAAGCCTCCCGGATTTGTTATCTCCATTCTGTCCTCGTACATTACAAGCTGTATCGGCATTCCTTCCGTATGAATACTGTAATCCCTGTGAACTACCGCATTCAGAATTACCTCTCTGACGGCAGTCAGGGGATATTCCGGCTTGTCGGTTCTTTTTCCCGTTTCGGCGTCGATTACGGTGCTCACCTTCATGTTGTTTTTTACAAACTGAATTGCGCCGTCTATCATTTCGGCAGCGCTGCCTTCAATTCTCCTGTTATCCTTGAAACGCTCTCCGTTCCCGCCTGTTATTCCCGACTCATTTCCGTATACGGCAGTGGCTATAATCGACAGCTGAGGAAAAACTGCCTGAGGATATATTCCGAAAAGCAGTATGCTTGTAAGAGTAGGCTTTCCTTTTGCGGTTATCCCCATAAGCTCGTCAATTTTCTCATCGGCTATTTTTGAAAAATTCGGCTTGTTTTTCTTGCAAAGAATTCTGTATTCTTCCAGCTTGTCTTCGTCCAAAATATCCTTTATATTCTCTCTGTCAACAACCCGTATATCGTCCTGATATTTTTTTCTGTACGCCTCATAGCTGTAAACTTCCGTTTCCGTCATGACTTCGTCGGCGTCGCCCACCCTTATATACGAGCCTTTTATTTTCCCCCTGCCTTTATAAAAACAGGGTCTGTCCGTTATTTCTGTTCCCGGAATTTCAGCCGACACCACCGTTTTGCCCTCTGTTTCCGCCGTTGTAATAAGCGCCCGCACAACAGGCTCCATTTCCTTGCACTGATTGTTTATCTGCTTCTGTAAATCCTGGGGGTCATACACTCCCGTAACGGAATATCCGCTTTCTTCATCTACGCCGAATACAATTATTCCTCCGTCATCCTGATTTGAAAAGCTTGAAAGGGTGTCATAAAGCCTTTTGGGGCATCCCGACCCGGCGCTTTTAATTTCAATTGTTCTTGTTTCACACCTTGATTTCTGAATTTTTTTTACTAACTCAATAAGCTCCTCCGGCTGCATAAAACCGCCTCCTTATAAAACATTATACCAAAGTATCAAAAATATTCAATAAGTTTTTAAATAAATTTTAATACTTGGCGATAATATTTCGATACTTGAGTTATAAATTTAAAAACTTCATTTATTTTTTATACTTTTACTACATTTTTAACTTTTTACATTGCTGATTTTCAAATTCTTCAAAATTTTCCTTGACAAGATCAAAAACTCAAAGTATAATGAAAAAAATTTAAGGAGGTGCGATAATGTTCAGTTTATACTGCCGTAAATACAGAAAGTCCGTATCTGCAATGTATATGCACATGAGCAGAAACGGTCTTACATTGCCGCACCTTATTTTATACGGTTAAATTTTCCGTATAATATAAACGCAAGCAATGCAGGCCGAGGGAAATCTCAGCCTGCATTTTTTATTTTAAAAATTAAAAAGTGAAAGGACTGATTCAAAATGCTTAACCACAGAGGCACCGAAACTTTAAGAACAGAGAGGCTTATTTTAAGAAGATTTACAAAAGACGACGCAGCGCAGATGTATGAAAACTGGGCCAAGGACGAAAGAGTCACAAGGTTTTTAACATGGGCGCCGCACACTTCTCCCCGGTTTACGGAAAAGCTTTTAAAGGAATGGATAAAGAATTATAAAAACGATGACTTTTACAACTGGGTTATTGAATTTCAGGGCGAAGCCATAGGAAACATAAGCGCCGTTAACATTGACGAAAACAGCGAAAGATGTGAGCTGGGATACTGTATAGGCGTTGATTTTTGGGGCAGAGGCATAATGACTGAGGCGGCAAGAGCCGTTATTGATTATCTCTTCGAAGAGGTAAGCTTCAACAGAATAGAAATCTCCCACGCCGTAAAAAATCCCGCTTCGGGAAAGGTGGCGCAGAAATGCTCCCTCTCCTTTGAAGGCACAAAAAGGGGATATTTCAAGGCGTTGAACGGTGAATTTCTTGATATTTCCTTTTACGGAATTTTAAAAAGGGATTGGGAAAAATTAAAGGAGGAAAGAAAATGAAGCTGTTATTTTTAATAGGGGACGCTGCGGCAGGAAAAATGACGGTAGGTCAGGAGCTTATGAAGATAACGGATTTAAGGCTTTTTCACAATCACATGACAATAGAGCCTGTGCTTGAGATTTTCGGAAAATTCAACGCCAGCGCGATAAAAAGGCTTCGTCAGGTGATTTTCGAGGAGTTCGCCGCGTCCGACTGTTACGGAATGATTTTCACATATATGTGGGCGTTTGATCAGCAGTCGGACTGGGACTATGTTGAATATGTAAAAAGCATTTTCATGCCCTACGGCACGGAGTTTTACTATGCCGAGCTTGTGGCTGAGCAAAAGGAACGCTTAAAAAGAAATGCTTCGGAAAACAGATTAAGGAACAAGCCCTCAAAAAGAGATATAAAAGCTTCAAACGAACGGCTGATAACGGACGACAGCAATTACAGGCTTGAAAGCTTTGAGGGTGAAATTCCTTTTAAGAATTATATAAAGATAGACAACACTCATCTTTCTCCTGAGGAAGCGGCGAAAATCATAAAGGAACGCTTTTCCCTGTAAAAAAACTGCCGATTGCTGTCGGCAGTTTTTCGTTGCATTATTTATAAAAAATCAATATTTGCTTCTGGGAGTGTAACCTGTATGAAGTATCTCGTGTGCCTTGTGGCTGTTGGGCTCTCCGAAAAATTCCTCATAAACTCTCTTGATATCGGGATTCTCATGAGATTTTCTTACGGGCAGGTTCTTGTCGTCCTCATAAAGTCCCGCCGCCCTTAATGCCTTTATATCGTAGTTGTTTCTTATCCACGCAGGCTGAATGGGCTGGCCGCCGCCGTTTACACAGCCGCCGGGACACGCCATAACCTCAATGAAGTCATATTTCTTCTCTCCCGATTTAACCATATCAAGAAGCTTTCCGGCGTTGGCTGTTCCCGAGCATACGGCTACCTTTATTTCGTTTCCGGCAATATTATAGGTGGCTTCTTTTATGCCCTTTGTGCCTCTTACCTCGTTAAACTCAAGCTGTTTAAGCTCTTCTCCTGTAAGAGTTTCATAAGCTGTACGAAGCGCCGCCTCCATAACTCCTCCCGTAGCTCCGAAAATTGTTCCGGCGCCTGAGCCTAAGCCGAAGGGGCTGTCGAATGTTCCGTCGGGAAGCATATTAAACATGATTCCGGCTTTTTTAATCATTCTCGCAAGCTCTCTTACCGTTATAACAGCGTCGATGTCGGGAAGTCCCTTAACCGCCGTGTGGTCAAGTCTTTCAGCCTCAAACTTTTTCGCGGTGCAGGGCATTACGCTTACCATAAAGATTTTTGAGGGGTCGATTCCCTCCTTCCGGGCGTAATATGTTTTCGCCGTAGCTCCGAACATTCCCTGAGGCGATTTGCAGGTTGAAAGATTGGGTATCATTTCGGGATAATAATGCTCGCAGTATTTAATCCATCCGGGAGAACAGGAGGTTATAAGAGGAAGGTTTTCCTTTCTGGTATATCTTGTAATAAACTCGGTGGCTTCCTCCATAATTGTAAGGTCTGCTGAGAAATTGGTGTCGAAAACCTTGTCAACCCCCAAAGCTCTTATGGCGGAAATCATTTTGCCTGTTACGACTGTTCCTATGGGATAGCCGAATTCCTCGCCCAAGCCTACTCTTACAGCGGGAGCCGTCTGAACGAGAACAATTTTTTCGGGATCGTTGACAGCGTCAACAACCTTCGCTGTATCGTCTCTCTCGTAAAGAGCGCCGGTGGGACAGGCTGTTATGCACTGTCCGCAGGAAATACAGGCAACATCACCAAGATTATACTCAAAAGCGCATCCGATATTCGTATCGAAGCCTCTGTCGTTGGCGCCGATAACGGCTACGCCCTGATTCTTTTCGCATACAGCTACACAGCGGCGGCAGAGAATACATTTTTCGTTGTCTCTTCTCATGTGAGCCGCGGAAGCGTCTATGGAGTATTTATTGGTAACGCCTTTGAAAGCGTTTTCATCCTCGATTCCGTAGTCCTTGCAAAGCTTCTGAAGCTCGCAGTTTCCGCTTCTTACGCAGGAAAGACATTCTTTTTTATGATTTGAAAGGATAAGCTCCAGAGTTGTTTTTCTTGCCTCGATAACCTTTGGGGAATTAGTAAAAATCTCCATGCCCTCGCTTACCGGGAAAACGCAGGACGCAACAAGGCTTCTTGCGCCTTTAACCTCAACAACGCATATACGGCAGGCGCCGATAGCGTTTATATCCTTTAAGTAGCAGAGAGTGGGAATATTTATACCCGCAGCACGGGCAGCTTCAAGGACAGTGCTGCCTGCCGGAACGGTATAATCATTTCCGTTGATTTTAATATTAACATCAGCCATTTTATCCGTTCCTCCTTATTTCTTGGAAATTGCGCCGAATTTACATTTTTCCATACAGGCGCCGCACTTGATACATTTTGCAGGGTCAATCCAGTGGGGATTCTTAACCGAGCCGGAAATCGCGCCCACGGGACATACTCTGGCGCAGGCTGTGCAGCCCTTGCACTTTTCCCCGTCGATGCTGATTGTAAGGAGCTTTTTGCATACGCCGGCAGGACATTTTTTGTCAACTACATGGGCGATATACTCCTCACGGAAGCGCTTATATGTTGAGAGAACAGGGTTGGGAGCAGTCTGGCCTAAGCCGCAAAGAGAGTTTTCCTTAATGTAGTAGCAAAGCTTCTCCATTTTGTCAAGGTCCTCGAGAGTTCCGTTGCCGCTGGTGATTTTTTCAAGGATTTCGTAAAGTCTTCTTGTGCCTATACGGCAGGGAGTACATTTTCCGCAGGACTCGTCAACGGTAAAGGCAAGGAAGAATTTTGCGATATCAACCATGCAGGTATCCTCGTCCATAACGATAAGTCCGCCGGAGCCCATCATGGCGCCCTGTGATACAAGGTTGTCGTAATCTATTTCGATATCAAGCATTGAAGCGGGAATACATCCGCCGGAGGGGCCTCCGGTCTGGGCGGCCTTAAACTTCTTGCCTCCGGGAATACCGCCGCCTATTACCTCAACAATTTCCCTTAAGGTTGTTCCCATGGGAACCTCAACAAGTCCCGTATTGTGAATTTTTCCGCCTAAGGCGAAAACCTTTGTGCCCTTTGACTTTTCCGTGCCCATGCTGTTAAAGAACTCGGCGCCCTTTAAAATAATCTGGGGTACGTTTGCGAAGGTTTCAACGTTGTTTTCCGTGGTGGGCTTTCCGAAAAGTCCCTTTACCGCGGGATAAGGAGGTCTGGGACGGGGTTCGCCTCGGTTGCCCTCGATAGAGGTCATAAGGGCAGTTTCCTCGCCGCATACAAAGGCTCCGGCGCCCAGTCTTACAAACAGGTCGAAGTCAAATCCCGAATCAAATATGTTTTTGCCTAAAAGTCCGTAGGCTCTGGCGTCCTCAATAGCCTTTTTAAGTCGCTGAACGGCGATGGGATACTCGGCTCTTACATAAATATAGCCCTCGGAAGCTCCCGTTGCGTAACCGCATATGGCCATAGCCTCAACGATACAGTGGGGATCTCCCTCAAGAACGGATCTGTCCATAAACGCTCCCGGGTCGCCCTCGTCGGCGTTGCAGACAACGTATTTCTGATCCGCCTGATTCTTTGCGGTAAAGCTCCATTTAAGTCCCGTAGGGAAGCCGCCGCCGCCTCTGCCCCTAAGGCCTGAGTCCTTTATTACCTGAATAACCTCATCGGGGGTCATCTCCGTAAGAGCCTTGCCCAGCGCCGCGTAACCGTCCATGGCGATATACTCGTCTATGCTTTCCGGATTGATTACGCCGCAGTTTCTCAGGGCAACTCTCTTCTGAGCCTTATAAAACGTGGTGTCGTTTAAGGAAACGTGCTGTAATTCTTCCTTAACCTTTTCGTCAATGTCGGAATAAACAAGTCTTTCAACTATTCTGCCCTTTAAAAGATGCTCCGAAACAATTTCCTGTACGTCGTCTTTCTGAACTCTGCTGTAAAATGTTCCGTCGGGATACACTATTACAACGGGTCCCAACGCGCAAAGTCCGAAACAGCCCGTTCTGACCACTTTAACCTCGTCAGCAAGGCCGTTTTCCGCAATACGGTCTTCAAACTCCTTGATAAGGGCTTTGCTTCCCGATGAAGTACATCCGGTGCCGCCGCATATCAGAACCTGGGAACGAATCATATTTTTACCTCCAACCTGTATATACAGTGAATAATATACTTTCTTTAATGTTTTATATTATACGTTTGAAATCGTATATTCCTCAATAACCCTGCCGCCCTTAAGATGCTTTTCAACTACCTCTTTGGCTTTTTCCGCTGTCATCTTAACATAGGTAACCTTATCCTTGCCTGCCTCGAATACCTCAACTACCGGTTCGTACTGGCATATTCCGATACAGCCGGTCTGAGTAACCATAACCTTGCCGGAAAGTCCCGCTTTGCTTACTTCCTCAACGAAAGCGTTTAAAACGGGTCTTGCTCCTGCGGCTATTCCGCAGGTTGCCATGCCTACAACTACTCTTATCTCGCCGCTTCCCTCTCGCAGAACAACTCTGCTCTGCATTTTTTCCTTTATAGCCGCAAGTTCAGCCAATGACTTCATATATATCTTATCCTTTCAATAAATTACTTTTTATATAAATAATATAAACGATTTTATATTATTTTATTTCTTCATAGGCTTCCTTTAAATAATCTCCTATCCACGTCAGCACCTCGGGATTATTTAAGGGCACGTCTCCCAGTATAGCCTTTAATTCATCGGTGTCAAGACTTACTTCGCCTTTCGGCGTTTTATGACTGAATATCCACCTTATTCCGGGGCTTCCCTGAATAAGTGTTACAACAGTTGAAATCACGTCGCCCAAAGGCGTAAAATCCACGGTGTTTTTATTGAATACAGCCTCTGTCACCGTTCCGTGATTTTCGGGATATTCGCTTTCGTGCCTTGATTTTATACTGAGGCTTCCTCCGGTCTGCTCCGCCGCAAGCTTTAAAAGAGGTATTCCCATTCCCACCTTTCTGGTGGTTCTTGTGGTACTGAAGGGGTCCGTTACCGTTTTTAAAAAATCCTCCTTCATTCCGCAGCCGTTGTCCTCTACGGACATTTTAAAAATATCACCGGTTTCCGTAAGGATAATTTTTATTGTATCTGCTCCTGCCTTTACGGAATTCATAGCGATATCAAGTATGTTCAAAGACAGCTCCTTCATACCTTTCCCTCCAGAATACCGAAAAGCTTCTCCCTTACATAATCACTGCTGTAAGGCTCGTCATCTATTAAAAAATACTCGTTTTTCTCTTTTATGTCCCATAAATAATGGGCGTCTGAGGACACTATTAACCGTTTGTCCCTTAATCCTTTGTATCTGCTTATATATTCTCCGGCTTTTTCACCGTCGCGCATTTCAAATGCCTTGAATTCCGTGTTTTCGGGAAATGTTCCTAAAATACCGATTATTCCGTTGGCTTCCCTGTCAATATGGGCAGGATAGCATATTCCGCCGAACTGTCTGACCTTTCCCGGCGCTTCCTCCGCTGTAATTCCGGCGGCTGTCAAAAGAAGATACTCCTCTTTTCCCGTTTCCTCATCGTTTTCGTTAAGTATTGTCTGTCTGCCGAAAATCTCTTCCCTGTTGGGGATTTTCATTCTGTTTTTTTCCACATATCCGTCAAAATCCATTGCCGCCTCAAGAGTTGGAAAAAGACATACCAGATGGATTTCCTCCGCAGTGGTAAGCTCCATTCCGGCGACGGGAATTATTCCCTGTCTTTTTGCCGCCTTATAAAACGCCGGACAGTTTTTGCAGGTGTTGTGGTCCGTAAGCGCCATTATATTAAGTCCGTTCAGCGTTCCCATGCCGGCTATGTTATTTGGCGTCATGTCTTCGTCGCCGCAGGGAGAAAGGCAGGAATGAATATGCAGATCGTAATAATACCTGTTCATATATTTTCCCAAACTGCCTTTGCCGTTTCATAGGAGGGCAGCGGCGACGAGAGAATATTTACTCCCTTGGCCTCGGCGGTTTTCCTTACATCATCTTCAAGAGTGACGCCCTCGGCGAGAACTACGCAGGACACGTCCGCAAGAGAAGCCACCGCCACGATATTTATATTTGACATAATGGTTATCCACACGTTGTCCTCTTGGGCTCTTCCCATGACCCAGCTTAAAAGATCACCTATATAACAGCCTTTTATCTCTCTGTCCTCTTGGGGAAGAGTTACTGCTGAAAATCCGCACTTTCCGCAAAGCTCTTTAACGGTCAAGTCAAATCTCTCCCTGATTGTCGGAATCTGATTCCTGAGTTTTTTTTGTGCCGTACATTTTGCACGCCGTAATATCCTTTACCGCGCCTCTTACCAGATCCTCCGCAAAAGCACGGCAGCTCGGCGAACCGCAGGCGCCGCAGTCTATTCCCGGAAGCTCCTTTTTGATTTCCTGAATACGGGACATCATCCGCATTGATTCGCTGAAGTTTTCGCTGAGCCTTGAAATGGGCATATATGTGGGAAGCTCGGAGCAGTAGAAATTCTCCGGAACATAGTGAATATCCGAAGGCAGTCTGTTTAACGACACCGGCAGATATCTTCTTACGGACTGGAGCCTTGTTCTGGCGATAAAGGGATTTTCTATTGTCATTACCCCTCCGACGCAGCCTCCCGTACAGGCGTTCAGCTCTATAAACTCAAGCTGAGGTATATTTCCGTTTTCAATGGCGTCAAGAACCTTGTTTATATTTTCGATTCCGTCCGCCGCAAGATAATTATCGTTTAATATTGCCGAGGATTCTCCTCCGCTGGAAGCCCAGCCGATTCCTATCATTCCGGCTGTAGGCGATACAGTAGGCTGTTCGCCTTTTTTCATGGCGCCCAGAAGCTTAAAGTATATATCCTTCATGGACACTACCACGTCGATTTTGCTTTTGTAGCTTCCGAAGCCGTTTCTTATGTAGCTGACCTTTGCGGCGCAGGGCGATATAAAGAAAAGTCCTATATCCTCGTCCTTAAGCTCCGGATGCTCCTCCTTTGCCTTTTTTCTTGCCATCATTGCGGCAATTTCAATAGGAGGAAGTATGGGCATGATATTGTCTCTCAGGTAAGGATACCTAAGGGAAATAAGCCTTACCACAACGGGACACGCCGAGCTGATTACCGGCTTTTTTATACCCTCCGACTTTAAGTAAAGCCTTGTACATTCCGTTACAAGCTCCGCCGCCCTTGCCACCTCGAAAACATCGTCGAAGCCTATGTCAAGAAGTCCCTGAAGTATCGTTTCCACATCGGTAAGATTTGCAAACTGTCCGTAAAGGGAGGGCGCCGGAAGGGCTATTTTCCATTTATAATGGGAGTAGTGCTCCATTTTGCTGCACATTGCCTTTTTGGCGTTGCTTGGGCATACTCTTATGCACTCTCCGCAGTCTATACATCTGTCCTCGTTAATAACGGCTCTGCCGTCTCTTATTCTTATTGCCTCCGTGGGACAATGGCGTATGCAGGTGGTACAGCCGGTGCATTTGCCGACATCAAGCTCAACTGAATGTTTATACATTTTACCGCCGCCTTTATCCTGAGTGTTTTTTAACGGAGCTTTACAACCATCTTTATAGTGGTGCCCTCGCCCACTACGGTATCTATCGTCATTTCATCGGTATATCTCTTCATGTTGGGAAGTCCCATTCCCGCTCCGAAGCCCAGAGAACGAACGCTGTCCGGAGCAGTTGAATATCCCTCCTGCATGGCAAGGGCAACATCCTTTATACCCGGTCCCTTGTCCGCAAGAATAATTTCTATTCTGTCCTCATACACGATTACATCTGCGTTGCCGCCGCCGGCGTGTATCACCATGTTGATTTCTCCCTCATACATGGCAATGGACACCTGCCGTATTATCTCGGGGGGTATTCCCAGCCGCCTTAAATTCTTCTTTACCTGAACCGACGCCTGACCTGCCGAAGTAAAATCCTCGCCGTCAACATCGTAATGAAAAGTCAAACATTCGCTCATGACTGCCTGCCGTTTCCCACAAGACCGTTTATATAAAGCTTTCCGCAGGCTTCGTAAAGTCTCATGTCCGTGGTGAGAACCACCATACCGCTTTCTCTTGCAAGCTCTATCATCTCGGGAGTAGGCTGCTTTGAGCGGACAAACACTATACATACCATATCCATCATCTCGGCGGTTCTTATAACCTGGGAGTTAACAAGCCCCGTAAGAAGCACCGCCTGATCCTTTACATAGGCCAGTACGTCGCTCATCATATCGCTTCCGCAGGCTGAAAAAACCTCTCTGTCAAGCATATCCTCTCCGCAGACAATCTTCGCTTCGAGAACTTCCTTTAAAGTGCTGATTTTCATAGGCGGTATCCTTTCGATTTGAATTTACCAATGAATACGCTATATTAAATGTATATTAATACTTATATTTTATGTCTTACTGATACTTTGCAAGAATATCCGCAACATCCTCGGGAACAAGTCTTCCGTAAACGTCCTCGTTGACGGTCATAACGGGAGCAAGTCCGCAGGCTCCTATGCAGCGGCACGCCTCAACGGAAAATCTTCCGTCGGGAGAACATTCTCCGGCTTCAACTCCCAGAAGCTCCTGAATCTTGTCGAGAATCTGCTGAGAGCCTTTAACATAGCAGGCTGTTCCCAGACAAACGGATATATTGTATTTGCCCTTGGGAGAAAGAGAAAACTGGGCGTAAAAGGTTGCTACGCCGTAAACCTTCTCAAGAGGTACTCCCATTCCCTCGGCAATTTTTATCTGAACCTCTCTTGGAAGATAGCCGTATATCTCCTGGGCCTCCTGCATTACAGCCATAAGACGGCTTTTATCATGACAGTTTTCAGCAATAACCGCCTGAAGCTTCGCTTCCTGCTCGGCAGTGCCGGAAAAAGGAATTTTGCTGATTTTCTTTTTCATTGAAGATTTCCTCCGTTCGATCATATCATATATGATATGCCTGTATTCACCCAGGCAATTTTAAATATGCGTTAAAATTATAACATACATTTTTAAAGAAATCTACACTTTTAAGACAAATAATAAAAAAATGCGATAATTTTTTAACAAGCAATTTATGGATATCAGAAACAGGAAAAATATTCGTTTTTTCATAAATTTTTACGCCTGTTTTCTTCCGGAAGATTTTTTAAAAGAATATGCTTTGCAGGGTAAAATTACATTTTTGTTACAAAATCATTGTAATTGTTTACAAATTTGTAACCTTTAAAAAGGCTCCTTTGTAATAACTCTACAAAGTGAACATATTTCTGTTGACCGTTTTGACTAAAAGTGTTAAAATACCCGTTGTTGCAGATAAAAAACGGGGGATTTTTTATGAAAAGTATACTGAAAAAAATTTTTTCTGTTATTCTGGCAGCTGCTGCGGTAATATCGGCAGTACCTGTTTTCGCGTCTGCGGCATCGGTGTCGTTTGACCGGATTGTCAACGCCTCAACACACATAATCATTACCAACGAAGGAAACTACAGCACCGTTGTAAGAAATGACAACGGCGCCTTAAGCATAGGCCAGATAGGCTGGCACGCTACGAACGCCCTGAATCTTTTAAAGGACATTGTTGCGGAAAATCCTTCTCAGGCGCTTAATATTCTGGGGGCGACTCTTTACAATGAAATAATCACCTCGGTAAACTGGGAAAACAGAATTGCCACAACGGCGGAGGCATCCGTTCTTAAAATACTTCTTTCCACATCAGAGAGCAAAAAGGTTCAGGACGAAACGGCATATGAATACATAAGCTCCTATGTAAGGCACGGACAGTCTCTGGGAATAACGGAGCCTGAATCCCTTGTATTTTTCGCCGACTACCAGAACCAGAACGGCTACACCGGAGCTGAAAATTTCTTTTATCAGGTAAAGGCAAGCTACGGAACCATAAATCTTCTGACCCTTTACAACGGCAGCAGCAAAAACACAAGAAGAACAAGGACATATAATTTCTGTGCCGAAATAAACTGGAACAACTTTACGGGAGGAGCTTCCGGCTCTTCCGACACACAGGCGCCCGAGATTTCAAATGTTGTTGTTGACAATATAACCTCGGAAGGGTACAGGGTTTCCTGCTCCGTCAGCGACAACACATCGGTAATAGCAGTATTTTTTGCTGTTTACTACAAGGCGGACGGAGTTGAGGGTGTAAAGTGGTACCAGCAGACGCCCTCTTCGGGAAAAGCTTCCCACACGGTGAAAATCAGTGAATTTTCAAACCGCTTCGGCGAATACTGCACATATATTTACGCTTTCGACTCGGCAGGCAACTATGCCTACGCAGAGCTTAACGCAATAAATGTAAAGCAGGAGCAGCCTCAGGAAAAGCTTTCTCTTACAATAACCTCTCAGGTTTCAAGAGGCGAAAAAGGCGATGTTATAAAATGGAGCGCGGCAGCCTCGGGAGGCAGCGGCAGTTATTTATACGCCTTTTCCCTTTACAGGGACAACACCCTTATTGAAAGAAGAAATTATGTAGATTATTCCGATTTTACATATACCGCCGACACAACAGGCTCCTACACGGTTATGGTCAGCGTTGTTGACTCCGCAAACGGCGCTCTTGCTTCCGCAGCCAGCACGCCTGTAAATATTTTCGAGCCTATTGTTATAGATTCCTTCGGACCTAACAAAACGGCTGCGATTTTCGGCGAGATGATACTGTGGACTGTTTCGGCTTCCGGAGGAGAAGGAGCTCTTTCATATTCCTACACCGTGTACTGCGACGATGAAATCATATACAGCTCCGACTATTCGGATGATTACAGATTTGCGTTTAAGCCTCCTAAAGAAGGAGTTTACACTGCAACAGTTTATGTCAGGGACGAGCGCTCACAGACGAAATCAGTCAAAAGCGATTCGGTAACGGTTATAAGACCCCTGTCAGCCGGCAATGTTGAATTTTCAAAGGATTACGCTGTAGCCGGCATGAGCGTAATATGCTCTGCGGAAGTTATCGGAGGAAGCGGCAGCTATACCTGCGTATTCAGCATATTCTGCGACGGAGAGCTTGTGCTGAAATCAAACCCGGTAAAATCAAATTCATATACCTTTACCGTTCCCAAAGAGGGAAAATATACAGCCTCGGTTACCGTAACCGATGAAGACACCTCGGAAACCTCCGCTGCGGGAGGCAGCATGACGGCAGACGCCAAGCCTATGACGGGAGACGCTAACCTTGACGGAAAAATTACCGCAGGCGACGCCCGGCTTGCTTTAAGGTACAGCGCAAAGCTTGAAAAGCCTCAGGAAGGCTTTGAGTCAGCCTCCGACGCAAACAATGACGGCAAAATCACAGCCGCCGACGCAAGACTTATTTTGAGAGTTGCCGCAAAGCTTCAGAATTTCTGATTGCAAAGACTTTTTTACGGGAAATGAAAATCTGATTAATTTTGTTTTTAAGCTTATCTTTTTAGGCTTTTAATAAATAAACCATATTGGAGTTTTTTGATGAAGAAAAAAATTATCAGCGTATTGCTTGCGCTTACAATGATTATTTCCGCAGGAGGACTTTTCGCCTCCGCATATAATCAGGACATCTTAAACGGCATTACCGCAAATTACGACAAAGCGCTTTCCCTGGCGGGAAGATCCTCTTTTTACGGTAACTGCAATCTTGCCACGGCTTATCAGCTTTTGGCTGCGGGAATTTATAAGGACGGGCTTGATTTCAGCGGCTCGGGCATTGACTGCCTTACATATTTTGATGACGCCGAAAAAACCTCAGGCGGATATAATGTAAACCTGTTTGAAGGGGCAGACTGTCTTTACGACCTTATTGAGCAGGAAGGCAATGAAATATACAATGTTATCTATTCCCTGGGAACCGGCGGCTCCAGCGGCAGCCTGCACATTCTCTATATTGCTGCGATTATTGACGGATATGTTTATTTTACCGACTCATTCAGCACCTACTACAACGGAACAAGCTATTCCGAAGGACAGGGAACGGTGCTTTCCGTTGACGGATTTGTAAACGCTTACAGACGAATGAACGGCAATCCTTACTGCTGCGTATATTTTTCCGGCGGCAATACAGCCTCCTCGGACAGCAGCAGTCAGGATGAATACAGCACAGGCGACTATAAAACTACTGCTTCCATGCTTAATTTGAGGGAAGAGGCATCAATAAACAGCACCTCTCTCGGACTTATTCCCATGGATACCGTTGTTACGGTTACGGAAGTAAAAAATGACTGGGGAAAAACCTCTTATGAAAATATTCCCGGCTGGATAAATTTAAAATATGCCTCCCTATTATCAGTAAACCAGGCGTCTGAAAATGATTTGAAAATATCCTTTGTTTCGGCAAACCGTCAGACTGTAAAACCCGGTGAAGCAATAACCTGGTCGGCAATGGCGGCAGGCGGAAACAGCACAAAATATCAGTATTCCTTCACTGTTTACAGATACGGCACCGTAATCACCATAAGCGATTTGTCTGAAAGCGGAATTTTTACTTTCACTCCCGAGGATGAAGGAATTTATACTGTTTTCGTTTACGCAGTTGACGGCGATAACAATATTGCAAATGCATACAGCGATGAAATTTACTGTATCGACGCCGACTCGTTTATTATGGGCGATGTTAACGGAGACGGAAAGGTCACATCGGCAGACGCAAGAATTACGCTGAGAGTTTCAGCCGGAATTGAGGATGAATCCGCCGTTATTTTTGTCAGCGCGGATGTTAACGAAGACGGAAAAATTACTTCTGCCGACGCCAGATTTATTTTAAGAAAAGCCGCCGGAATTGAAAATTTTTAATGTCTTTCAGCAGAATTTTTTAAATATTTTTAAATTTTTATGTTTTAAAAATATTCTTGCATTTTTTTAAATTTTTATATTGATTTTTTGTGAAAACATATTTGATATGTCAAAAACGGCGTATTAAATATGTTTTTTTATATTTCCGTAACATTTTATGTTTTGTAAAAAAAAGGAATTCTTCTTGACAAATTCAAACATTTGTTCTATAATGTTCACAAAGCAAACATTTGTTCTGCAACTGCTAATTTATATAAACACAGGAGAGATAAATTTGAGAAAAGAAAAAAAATCGTTTATCATGTATACGGATTACTGGCAGTGGTTCAAGCTGTTATCCGACGCAGAGCTGGGACACCTTACAAGAGCCGTTTTTGACTATGAAAGAAACGGTATCCTGCCCCAGGATTTAGACGAAAAGGAGTCCATAGCCTTTGCCATGGTGAAGGAGAACCTTGACCGGGACAAAATCAAATACGAGGCAACCTGCCTGAGAAATCAGCAGATTGCAAAGGCAAGATGGAAAAAGCTCAAGGAATCAGGCGTTGCAAGCATACCCTTCGATACGGACGGTACCGACCCTATACGCCTCTTTACGAAGGATACCGATAATGATAATGATATTGATAATGATAATGATAATGATAGTGATATTGATAACGATACTGGGAAAAATTCAAAAAAGTTTTGAACATTTTTTCGCTTTTGTTCAAAACTTTGTTCAAAAGTATGTTCAAAAGCTGTAGTTTTGAACATTCAACTCTTTTATTGTTCAAAACCTAAAATGCCTTTACAAAAAACGGAGGGCTTTTCCTTTACCCTCCGTTGCTGAAGCAGAATTATGCCTCATTTTTCAATTTTTTCAGAGCCTTTCAAGTCCTGCCGCCGCTCTTAATATTCTTCTTGCGTCGGCTGCGGTTATCCGTCCGTTTGAGTCAATGTCAGCGGCTGTTTTCTGCATATCGCTTAAAATTTCAAGAGAAGCCGAAGCCCTTAAAGCTATTCTCGCGTCTGCCGCAGTTACCCTGCCGTCGCCGTTCAGGTCCCCTTTTATTAAATTATCGGGTTCGGGGCTTGCAGTTGTGTTATCGGGCTTGGTTGTATTATCGGGCTTGGTTGTGTTATCGGGCTTGGTTGTATTATCGGGATTGGTTGTTTCCTCCGGCTTTTGCGCCGATGTAAGGTCATACGGGTCTACGCTGTATATTGCCGCCTCTTTGCCGTCCGCTGCTGTCCATACAACATTTCCCCCTGCCGTCATTACAGGCTGGCAGTCAGAAAGCCTTACATCAAGCACTGCCGTGTCTCCCGTAATATCTCCGTCGCCGTTTACAGTGACAGCCTTTGTTCCCGCGAACACTCCGTCCTCATACTCCTCCCACATTACAAGGAAGCTGTTTTCCGAAAGCTTTACGAGAACAGGCGTATACGGCTTTATGCTTTCCCTTCCGTCGTAATCGGTCAGCCACAGTGTTTTTGCCGTTGTCATGCCTTTCGGCACTATCGTAAGGAAAATATTTCTCTGGCCGGCGGGATAATAGGCTGAGGAATTGCTCTGGTCAACGGAATTTCCCGCGAGAATACAGTTGTTTTCGGACAGCTCAAAGCCTCCCAGAGATACTCCCGTGGCGTTGGCTCCGATGCTTCCCTGAATATTAAACACATTGGCATAGGCGACGCGTGTAATTTTATCGTCTTTATGAGCCTTCGTAACGCTTAAAGCCCTCGGATAGGCGTCGCCGTGGTCGGCTCTGTAAATATACTCGCCGTCTGTTTTTATAAACTGGTTGAAGGAGTGGCTTACATAGCCGTAGGATATGTTCATAACATCGTAAAAGCTGTCCGTTATTTCCATTGAGGAAATATCCATAACAAAGGTCATGTTTGCCTGATGGTGCAGTCCGTCTTCCGAAGCGAACATTTCATGACAGGTATAAATATAAAGCTTGCCCTGAAGGTCGGCCATGCGAAGAGAGCCGGCGTCAAAGGGTATATATGTATTGGCTCCGTAAATTCCGGCGCTGTCAAGCCTGTTCATATCTTTATCGTACTTAACTATTCTCATGACTTCTGCTTTTTCATCGTCATTAGGGTTCTCTTTTCCGAACACAAGGAAATAATAATCTTCAGTGCCGTAAAAGCCTCCGAACAAAGGCAATTCCGAATCTATGCTTTTTGATGACAGAAGCTTAAAGTCCTTTGAATATTTTTCAACAATAACTTTTTTGTCCGATGAATAACCTACTTTTGTAAAGGTTCCGTCATTGTTTTCCTCAATATATGAATTTACCACAGAGCTCCAAACGGTGTAATTATTTGAGGAAAGATTGTTTGAAACATATCCGTCAATAACGGTCTTAATTGCCTGAGAAGAGCTTTCCTTTTTTGTTACCGTTATTGTTACAGAAGATGAAACGCCTCTTAAATCGGTAAAGGTTATTTTCGCTTTTCCCTCTTTCCACGCAGTTACACTGCCTGTGTCGGTTACAGAGACTATACTGCTGTTATCCGTTGACCATGTTCCCAAAATACTGTACGGCATACCTGTTTTTAAGGAAATTTTCTGAGATTCTCCTACGGTCATTACTGTTTTTTCGGCTTCCGGTGTGATTTCGGAGGGATTTTCCCAGTTTATTAATTCCATGTAATAGCCCGCGTCTGTTTTTTCAACGGCTATTACCTTTTCACCCATAGTCATAAGATTAAAAACAGGATATTTTGTGTTATACGTTCCTACAACATTCCAGTTTTCAGTGTCGTATTCATTTAAAATATTTCCGTTTTCGTAAATAATTACGCTGTCACGATCTTCGTTGTATACAGCCCTTACGCCTATACTTTCATCGTCGTAATAGCCCTTTTCAGAGTTGTCATCCTCAACAGCCGCTCTTGAAATACTGAAAAGCTGTTCTAAGCTTTCAATATCGTAAACATTCACTCTGCCGAAGGTAACGCTTGAGGATACAAGATATTTATTGCCTAAAGCGTCGGCGCCTTTCTGGTGAAGAAGATAATAATTTTGGCACAGATACTCCATACAGTTTAGATCGTACTGAAGTATTCCCGATACAGTTACACTGCTTTCGGCGTTCAGTATTGTTATTTTATTGTCGGCAACATTTCCTGCCGCAAGGCCGTGTCCGTCATGGTCGTAGCCCCAGTAAACCCAGTTGTAATAGGTTTCAAAAAAGAAATTGCCGCTGTTTTCGTCAAAGCCGTCAAAGCTGTAAATCTCGGCATCGGTAGCAACAGAAGATAAAAGCTCTCCCTCTGCCGTATAAAGAGATATCATGTTTTCCCCGTTTTTCCTTATGCCTAAATATATTCTGCCCTGACTGTCGACACCTACGGCCCGTCCCAGAGAGGTGTCAAAAGTTACGGTTTTTTCCTCTATGCCCTCAGACAAATTATAAACCGTAACAGTATCACGGTAAAGCACGTAAAGTTTATCCCCTGAAACATAAGCGTCGGTACAGCCCTTAAAACTGTAAAGAGAATCCGTATAGCTCATTGTATCAAAGAAATAAAAGCTCAAACGGTTTCCGCTTAAAAAATATACTCCGTTTTGCTTTTCATTGGGAATTTGAAGATTAATTGTTGCATTATAGGGAATATCGAAGCCTTCAAGTGAAATTCCCTGAACACCCTCGGAAAATTCCCCGTCACCTTGTTGGGTTTGGGCATAAGCCGCTATATTAAACGAGCTTAAAACTGCCGCCGCCAATATAACTGCCGTAATCTTTTTTAATTTCAAAAACATTTTAACCACTGCCTTTTGTTTTTGCTGAGTTAAAAATACGGGAGCAGAAAAAATCTCCTCCCATACTTTAACCGATGTTTTTATTCAAGTCCTGCCGCCATTCGCAGTATGGCTCTTGCGTCGGCAGCTGTGATTCTCCCGTTTGAGTCAACATCAGCCGCATAAAACTGAAGAATGTCAAAATCTTCAAGAGACGCCGCCGCTCTTAAAGTAAGTCTTGCGTCGGCTGCCGTTACCCTGCCGTCGCCATTCGCATCATTAAAAACAATTATATCATACTGCTTCTGAGCAAAATCAAGATAGTTGCCCGTACCTACATAAGAACCGCTGTAATGTATTGTCATTTCGGGATTTTTAAAGAAATCCATAAAATTCTCCGGGTCTACTCCGTCCACGGTAAGAATCAAAAGCTCTTCCTCAAGCACAATAACATAATCCTGCGCAAAGTCCTCAATTATAAGAGTATCGCCGTATATGTCCGGTGAAGGCTGAGTCGGAGGCTCTGTGGGAGCTTCTCCCGCAGTGCGGAAGCTGATTGTTTCCGTTTCATACCTTTTTCCGTTAAACACCGTATAAATCCGGCAGCTGTAATCCGTTCCCGGCTGAAGAGTTATTCCAAGCTCCTGAGCCGCGTTGTACCAGATTTCCAAATCGGCTCTGTTATAGCTTACCGATTCCGATTTATGACCTACTTCAGTGCCCTTGCTGTCCCAGATAGTGATTCCTGCTTCCGTAAAGCTTCCCGTAACATTGGCAACAGCCTTTGTATATACAAACACATTGCTTGTATCGTACTCACAGCGGGTGCCCTCAAATGTCATTGTTACCTGAACATTGGGATTGTCGTATATGTAGCTTTCGTTCATAGGATTTATTCCGCTTGCGTTCCAGTAATTGCCGTAGGATATTGCGAAATGAAGATGGTTTCCCGAAGAATAACCGGTTGTGCCTACCCTGCCTATAACCTGTCCCGCATTTACTCTTCCGCCCCAGTATACATCCGAGGGAATACTTCCCCCCTGCATATGGGCGTACTGATAGGTTCTGCCGTCGTCGCCGGCTATTACAAGTCCCGTTCCGAAGCCTGAGCAGTCATGAAAAGAGCCGTAATGCTGCTGTCCGCACAGATAAATATGGGTTACCGTTCCGCCCATTGCCGCAATTACCGTGGCTCCGGCTATGCTTCCGTCGGAAATGTCTATGGCGTTTCCGTCATGAAATTCCTGAGAAAGGGCAGTGTGTCCCGGTACGGGCCAGTAAAGAGTATTGCTTCCAAAAGCGCCTATTGACAGTGTGGAAATCAATAATGTTACAAGTAAAACAGCCGAGATAAGTTTTTTAAGTTTCATAGCGTTCTCCTTGTTTACACATTGATTTCAGCTTTAAGTCCCAGTTGATCTTTATATTTTTCAAGGGCAGGGTCGATTTCGTTCTTTATGAAATCCTCTACCTGCACGGGAGCAAGACCTATAAAGTTTTCAGGCTTTAATATGCTTATAATCTGCTCCTTTGTCATTCCGAATGAGGGGTCGGCGGCGATTCTGTCCACAAGGTCGTTTCTGCCTCCGTTTTTAACCTGCTTGCCCGCTTCCATGGAATGTACTCTGATTTTCTCGTGAAGCTCCTGTCTGTCGCCGCCTCTCTCCCTTACGGCGTCCATCATTATGTTTTCCGTTGCCATAAAGGGCAGCTCGTTCATAAGCCTCTGCTCTATCATCTTTTCGTATACCACAAGTCCGTCGGCTACGTTAAGATAAAGGCTGAGGATTCCGTCCGTTGCTAAAAATCCCTCGGCAATGCTTATTCTTCTGTTGGCAGAGTCGTCAAGAGTTCTTTCGAACCACTGTGTGGCCGCGGTTATTGCCGGGTTCTGAGCGTCGCATATTACATATCTGGCAAGTCCCGCAATTCTTTCGCTTCTCATGGGGTTTCTCTTGTACGCCATGGCTGACGAGCCTATCTGATGCTTTTCAAAAGGCTCCTCGATTTCCTTCATGTGCTGTAAAAGTCTTATGTCGTTTGAGAATTTAGTAGCCGACTGAGCTATTCCCGAAAGGATTGAAAGCACCTGGAAATCAATTTTTCTTGTGTATGTCTGTCCCGATACGGGCAAAACTCCCTTAAAGCCTGTTTTTTCAGCAATCTTTCTGTCAAGAGCCTTTATTTTCTCGGCGTCTCCCTCAAAAAGCTCCACAAAGCTTGCCTGAGTTCCCGTGGTTCCCTTGGAGCCTAAAAGAAGCATATTGTCAATCTGATTTTCAACCGCCTTCAAATCAAGAAGCAGATCCATCATCCAGAGAGTGGCTCGCTTTCCTACGGTGGTAGGCTGGGCGGGCTGATAATGTGTAAAGGCAAGACAGGGCAGATTTTTATATTTTTCCGCAAAATCCCTTAAAACGCTTAAAATGTTGGCAATCTTCCCTGACACAAGCTTTAATGCCTCGGTCATTATGATAATGTCGGTATTGTCCCCTACATAGCAGGAGGTCGCTCCTAAATGTATGATTCCCTTTGCCTTGGGACACTGTACTCCGTAGGCGTAAACATGGGACATTACGTCGTGACGGCACTCTTTTTCCCTTTGCTGGGCTACCTCGTAGTTTATGTCGTCCTTATGGGCTTTCAGCTCCTCTATCTGCTCGTCGGTTATGGGCAGTCCCAGCTCCTTTTCGCTTTCCGCAAGGCAAATCCACAGCCTTCTCCAGCTTCTGAACTTAAAATCAGGAGAAAACAGATACTGCATTTCGGGACTTGCATATCTTGAATTAAAGGGTGTTTCGTATGTGTTTTTCATTTTTCAGCCGCCTTTCTTTTCCTTTCAGAGTATTTTCAGAGTATTTATTATTATAAGCTTTTGATTCTCTCAACAGCTTCCTTTGTTCTGTCTGCGGAGCCGAATGCCGTAAGTCTGAAGTAGCCCTCTCCGGAAGGTCCGAAGCCTGAACCGGGTGTGCCTACCACCTGAACCTTGTGAAGAAGCATATCGAAAAATTCCCAGGACTTCATGTTATCGGGTGTTTTAAGCCAGATATAGGGTGAGTTTACAGCTCCGAAAACCTCGTAGCCCATATCCTTAAGTCCGCTGTAAATTACCTTGGCGTTTTTCTGATAATAGCCTATTGTCTCTCTTACCTGTTTTTTGCCCTCTTCTGTATATATGGCCTCTGCGCCTCTCTGGGTAATATATGATACGCCGTTAAACTTTGTTGCCTGTCTTCTTGCCCAAAGAGCGTTAAGCTCTACGCCGTTTACTTTAAGCTCGTGGGGAATTACTGTATAAGCGCATCTTGTTCCCGTAAAGCCTGCTGTTTTTGAAAAGCTCCTGAACTCTATGGCGCAGGTCTTGGCTCCCTCTATCTCAAAAATGCTGTGAGGTACGTTTTCCTCGGTGATAAAGGCTTCGTACGCCGCGTCGTAAAGTATTACGCTGCCGTTTTCGTTGGCGTAGTCTACCCACTTTTTTAATTCGTCCTTTGTAATTGTCATTCCCGTGGGATTGTTGGGGAAGCAGAGATATATTATATCAACTTTCTTTTCGGGAAGAGCGGGCAGGAAATTCGTTTCCTTTGTGCAGGGCATATAATAAAAATTGCTCCACTGTCCGTTTGCCAGAAGCTCTCCCGATCTGCCTGCCATTACATTTGTATCTATATATACGGGATAAAGAGGATCGCAGACAGCGACAATATTGTCAACGCCGAATATATCACCTATGTTTCCGCAGTCGCTTTTAGCTCCGTCGCTTACGAATATTTCATCGTCCTGTAATTTTACGCCTCTTGCAAGAAAGTCGTTTTTATTAATGGCGCTTTTAAGGAAATCATAGCCCCACTCAGGAGGATAGCCTCTGAATGTATCTTCATGAGCCATCTCCTCAACAGCCTTTTTCATTGCGCTGATAACAGCTTCGGGCAAAGGTCTTGTAACGTCGCCGATTCCCAGCCTTATTATATCAGCGTCGGGATTTTCCGTCTGATATGCCTTTACCTTTTTTGCGATATCGGAAAAAAGGTAGTTGTTCTGAATTTTCAAAAAGTTTTCGTTGATTTTCATTTTCTTTCATTCCTTTATGTAAACTAAATTATTAACTGTATTATTCCTCAACCTCGCCTGTGCAGATTGTTGCCGCAGGTCCGGTCATATAAACGTTGTTATCCTCTGAGCTCCATTTTATTTTAAGCTCTCCCCCCAAAAGCTTCACCGTTACAAGAGTATCCTTTTTGCAGTATCCGTTTAAAACAGAGGCTACAACAGAAGCGCAGGCTCCCGTTCCGCAGGCGAGAGTTTCTCCCGAGCCTCTCTCCCATACTCTCATCTCAAGCTTTTCGGGGCTTACAACCTTTATAAACTCCGTATTGATTCTTTCGGGGAATTTTTCGTTGTTTTCAAAGTCAGGGCCGATTTTAGGCAAGTCAAGCGAATATACATCGTCTACATAAACTATGCAGTGCGGATTTCCCATTGATACCAAAGACACCGTATATTCCCTGTCTCCGATTTTAAGCTTTTCGCCTATTGCCCTTTCTCCCGTATATGCCGAGGGTATCTCGGATGCCTTTAATATAGGCTCTCCCATGTTTACGGTAGCCTCGTATACCTTTCCGTCCTTAACAGCTACCTTTATGTATTTGATTCCGCTCAGGGTCTCAACGGCGATTTCTTCCTTTTTGGCTATTCCGTTGTCATAGGCGAATTTCGCAACGCATCTTACTCCGTTTCCGCACATTTTGCCCTGTGAGCCGTCGGCGTTATACATATCCATTTTGCAGTCGGCTGTATCCGAAGGGTCAATGCAGATAAGTCCGTCGGAGCCTATTCCGAAATGTCTGTCGCTTACCTTTACGGCAGTTTTGCTTCTGTCCTTTATTTTCTCCTCAAAGCAGTTTACATAAATATAGTCGTTGCCGGCTCCGTGCATTTTTGTAAATTTCATTTTATTCAGTCCTTCTTTTAATTTTTCTTTATCCGTAAAGCTCGCCCAGCATTTTGTTTATCTCTTTCCGCTTCTCAAGAAGCCACTCCTCAGAATGAGGATATTCTCTGGCGGTAATAGGCTTCTCAAGTCCTTTTTGCAGGAATGCTATAATATCTTCCCTTTTCATTTTCTTTTCCAGCAGCATAAGGGCTTCGTAATCCTGAACGGCCTCATAAAAAACCTTGAATCTCAGGGAAACATAGGGGCTTCCGTCCTCTGCGGGATACACTACGAAGGAATCTCCCGAAGAAAATTCCGCTCCTGCGTCCGTCTCGGTAAAGGGGTCAACCTCTCTTTTTGAAAATCTTGTATAATAGAAATTATAGCCCCAGTGCAGAAAGCCTTCAACGCCGTAAATATACATTATTATACCGAGAATTCTGTTACGCATTGAGGGCATAGCGTTAAATCGGTTAGGCAAATTCTCCTTATAGGGCAGACAGCAGTAATATGTCCAAAGAGACGGCACCTTTCCGTAAAAAACATCTATCTTTTCAATGCCGGGCACGGGATTTTTTACAACTCCCGTTTTATAAAACATGAAATCGGACAGAGCGTCTATTATCTTAAAATCACCAAACAGCCTGTTCATAAGCTTTGAAGCTTTTCTGTAAGGCAGATAACAGCTCATGTTAGGCTCGTCCGAGGTGTGGAACATAACCCGGTCATGAAGCCCTTTTTCATTTATATACGCCGTAAGCTTCGGGGCAAGCTGCATTAAAAAGTCCTTGTATTTTCTGCTTCCCGCTCTTGTTTCCCAGCCGAAAATCTTTTTATAGCCCTCTTCCGTGTCAGCCATGATTTTAGGAGCTTTTCTCGCTCCCCACTGGGTAAAAAGATGTGACATCTCAAAATATTTCATGCCGCATCTTTCCGCGGTTTCAATCCACCTGTCAAGCCTGTCAAAGGAAAAGGTGTATACGCTTCCTCTTTTTTTTACGCCTATAAGCTGAACCGTGGGTCTTTCTCCGCCCTTTTCCGTATCGAGGGGAGGAGTAAACAAAGGCGTCAGAATTGTGTTGACGCCGTGGCTCACAGCCGTTTTCATAAAGCTTTCAATAATTCTCCAATGCTCTTCGGAAAAAACCTCCGTCTTGTAGTAAGATGCAAGGCAGTCCGAATGGAACCAGTGAGTGCATATTAAGTTCTGCTCTCCGAAAGATGCGTCGGCAATACAGGCGGTTAAATTAATTTCCCGTGTTTCCTTTTCCGTGCTTACCTCTGCTTTTATCTGATGCTCTCCCGCTTTCAGCTTTCCCAGGGGAGAAAACTCAAACCAAAAGGATATCCATTCGCCTTTTTTTACCCGGATATCGGAATCAAGGGGAATTAAAACATCGGGATAATCTCCCGGCTTTCCTCCTCTTATAAAGTAATCGTCATGGTCGTCGGGGGCAGCTTTTTTCGCGGGAACAAACTTTATAAAATAAGTGGTGATATATTCTTTATTTTCTTTAACAGAAATATTAATTTTACCCTCATAATCGGTTTTCACGGCAATCTGAAAGGACGTTTTTTCATTTTTCAGACAGCTTATTTCTTTTATTTCGGTATCTCCGCAGATTTCGTCGGGAAACACCTTTGCAAGACTGCTTAATATTTTTATTTCCATAATATATTCTCCTTTCGGATTAATAGTTAAGTTTTTGAGCCGTCCATTCCTTTATAACAGGCAAAAATCTTTCCGCCTCTTTTTTAGCTCCCTCAAGGGAATGTTCACGGTAATTTCCGCATTCCGCCGCTGATACTCCCGGAACATCTCCCTGAAAATCCCTTATAAACTCAAAGGCTCTTTGTGTAAGCCTTACGGCGTCCTCATGGTTCATATTTCTTACAAGAAAATAAAATCCCGTGCGGCAGCCCATAGGTCCGAAATATATTATTTTATCGGCAAACTCCGAATTTCTTACAAAAGTTGCGAAAAGATGCTCAATTGTATGAATAGAGCTGTTGTCCATAACCTCCTCAACATTGGGTCGCCTTGTTCTTATGTCGTAGGTGACGACATCTCCGTCAATTCTCGATATATACATACCTCTCTGAAGCTTTGTATGGTCAACCTCAAAGCTGGCTATTCTCTTCAATTTAATCACTCCGTTTTATATTTATGTCTTTGTTCCGCTCCAGAAAATAAAATCTCCTATTAAAACAGCCCTTACGGGAGCGGCCTCGGCGCCGCTTATTTTAAGAGGCTGAGCTAAGAGAAAATATTTTCCCTCTTTTACATTTTCAAGGTCAAGGCTTTCAAGGACGGCTACATTCTCCCTGAGCAGCGCGTTATGAGCCGCAGCCTCCGTGCCTTCGGCTCCTACTGAAAGGGCGTCCGTTCCCAGAAGCTGAACTCCTCCGAAGGCAATTTCCTCGGCGGCGCTTTCAAGAAGATATGATTTTCCGCCGCCTTTCATTAAAACTCTTTTTGCCCCTTTTGGAAAATGCTCGTTTACAAACTCTCCCGTAACCGCTCCGGCAGGCGTTTCAACCACCCAGCACTCTCCGATAAAAACGCTTAAATCCGCTTTTTCCGCGGAATGTCCGTCTTTAATGAAATGCAGTGGCGCGTCGTAATGGGTTCCGTTGTGAAGCCCCGTTGTAATTTCCGTAAGATTATATAAATCTCCCCGGCTTATGTCCGAGGTTCTTTTCATTTTAACGGGAGGGTCTCCGGAATAGATTTCACATTTTGCAATATCCTTTGAAATATCAATTATCTGCATAATTCTATATCTTTCAGCTTTTTATTTAAGATTGATTTTCGTTTCCGTAAGAATTACCGTGAAAATATATATAAATACTGTTACGACGGCTTTAAAATAAACGCTTGTAAAGCCTATGGCAAGGCCTCCTGCCTGAATCGCTGTTTCCACCGCCGCAGGGTCAACGGTCATGGACATTCCCGACTCCTCAATAACAAGAGAGATGTCGCAGAGAGCCTCAAGGCCGTAGGAAAGTCCCTGAACGGCGAATACGGTAAGGGCAAGGAAAATGATTATTCCGAAGCTTCCCAGCTTGTTAAGAGGCCTGACATTTGAAAGTGTTATTGAGAAAATAATAAACATAACAAGTATACAGGCGTTGAAAAGACCGATAACTGCGCTTACTATAAGGTATTTCTGATAGACGGATTCGCCCCCGAGGCCGAAGCTCTGAGCGAAGGAATATATAATTTCATACATTTGGGCGCCGTCCTGATTTTCGCTTGTCCAGTAAACGAAAAGCAGTATACCCACAGCCGCCGCAAGTCCGTAGCTTATAAGCACCCAGAAAGAAGATGTTATCCATTTTGAAAAAATAAGAGAGCTTGTTCTTACGGGGAGAGTCTGGGTAAGGTAGCCCTCTCTGCCGAAAAGAGTTTTGTTGGCTCCGAAAACAACGGAAGCGAAGGTTACCACAACGGCTATACAGGCTATTACAAACACTGCCGCCGAGGATAAAAACCTTAAAAAGCCGCTTTTAACAAGAGATGAAAACAAAAGGGCGGCGCAGGCGATAACAGCCGCAAGATAAATATTGCCCATTCGTCTCGCACCGGCTATAAGGTCGTGCTTAATCAATTTCCCAATCATTTCCGATAACCTCCTTAAAGACTTCCTCAAGAGTTTTTCCGCTTTTCCTTACATTGTCCACGGAGGTATTTACAAGCACTCTTCCGTGTCCCAGAATCATAACATGGTTAAAGCTTGCCTCAAGGTCGTTTACCATATGAGTGGACAGAATAAGGGTGGATTTTTCCGCGTAGTTGTCCATAATGATATTCAAAATATTTTCTCTGGCGGCAGGGTCAACGCCTCCCAGAGGCTCGTCAAGAAGATAAAGCTTTGCCGCTCTTGACATTACAAGAAGAAGCTGCACCTTTTCCTGCATACCCTTGGACATGGTTTTTATTTTCTGCTTTGGGTCAAGCTTGAATCTCTCCACAAATTCCATTGCCTTTACCCTGTCGAAATCATAAAAGAAATCGTTGAAATAATCTATGGCGTCAATAGTTCTGAAATAGTCCGCCAGATATGTGGTATCCGGCAAAAACGCCGTTGTGGCTTTCGTAACAGGTCCCGGAGGATTTCCGTTTATTATGATTTTTCCGCTGTAATCGTGGATAACTCCCGAAAGTATTTTTAAAAGCGTTGTTTTGCCGCATCCGTTAGGCCCCAGAAGTCCTACTATCTTGCCTCTGGGAATATCAAAGGACACATCCGTAAGCACCGGCTTATGTCTTATATATGATTTGTTAAGGTTCCTTACCTTTACCGCATATTCCTGCTGCTCCATCTTTTTCTCCCCTGTTTTTTACTGCCCTGCTTCTCCCAGCAGCGTTTCAATTCTGCTTTCAATAGCCTTTACATTGTCGTCGTTTTCTACTGCCGTTTCACTTAATATTTTTTCATATTCGTCAATACAGCCCTTAAGCTCTCCTTTTATATCCTCAGAACAGCTTTCCGCCGCCTTTTCCGCTTTCGGAATAAGTTTTGTTTTAAGATTTTTTATATTTCTTCCGTAATTAAACTGAGGGAAATTCGGGTCGGAATTTACGTTTTCTATCTCTCCCGCTAATATCTTAACAGCAAGCTTTACAGCTATATCGTTAAAGGCAAAAGCCGTATGGGACTGATTTTTAAAGAACCATGTTGTATCGGGAAACGCGCAGCTTGAGCTGTCGGGAGTTTCTCCGAAGCCGCAGTCTGCCGCCCCCAGGGACGAAGACGAAATATTTATAAGCCCGTCGGAATTCATGTCCCTTGAAGCCGAAACGGGAACGGTCTGCTTTCCCCAGCCGCAAAGCTGATAAAATTTCATGTCCTTTACATCTTCGGTGAATTTTTCCGAATACTCGCTGTATTCCTTTATCTTTCCGCATAATGCTTCGTCGCTTCCGTGAACGCCGCTTTCGTAAATCTCGTCAAATCTTTCACGGGGAATAAGCGCCCACATTGAAGTGTTTGTATTCAAAAGGTTGGTTTTTATTGCGTTTAATGACTTGGAAATAATGTTTTCCGTTACATCCCCGGGAAGCATTCCCGTCATTGAAGCAAGAGACGCCGCCTTTCCTCCCAGAGACATCAAAAGCTCTCCCGGATTATGCAAATCCAGTTTGCCGCTGAATATATCCGCCGCAATATATGCTCCGTCAAGAGCCGCTCCGACATTTACAACCCTGTCAATGTCGTTGTTTGCCTTGAAATCCTTTAAGTATGCCTTTAAAACGGTGCCTCCCGTGCTGAGCACAAGAAAATTGACTTTTTCGCAGCCTGTCTTTTCCTTAACAAGGCTTACAAAAGCGTCAAGCTCCTTTGCCGTTTCGGAAATATCCCCCGCGAAATTATAGGCGAAGAAAAACACATTTTCAGCTCCTGCCTTTTCGGCAAGCTCCTCAAGAGGAAAGCTTTTTGAAGCGTATTTTTTCTCCCCGTCAGTAAACTCCCCCCAGGGCTTGTTTAAAGCAAGAACCTTTAAATTATGCTTTGCCGAGCCGTCGGGATTGGACGACAAAGGCTCCGTGACATCGTTTACTATGTCTGCTATCTTATCGGAAAAGCCTCCGTCCTTCCTGAAAAGCATAAGCTTCATAATCGAACCTTTAAGCTCGTTTAAAAGAGCTTTCTCGTCAAGCTCAAAGGGCCATGCGCTTTTGATTTTACTGCCCTTTTCATCAACCATATCTATTTTGGACATTCCGAGACCCGGAATTACTATTACAGGATTAATGCTCATAAAAAAACCCTCCGATAAAACAATGTTAATCTAATTTATAATACCATAGCAGTAGGATATTTTCAAGGAATATTAATATTTTATAAAATAATATTTTCTGTAAACTGCAAAACCGGCAAGCACAAAAAATTTTTAAATGAACTGAAAACAGCCCATAAAAACGGAAAATATATTTTCTCAAAGCCATATTACATTTACAAGGGGATAAAAGTTAAATAAAAGCAAAAACAGACGGTTTTTGCCGTCTGCTTTTCTGTCATATATCATAGGGAAATATTTTCCCCGTTACTGATTTTATTAAAAATCACATTCTTCTTAAAACTTCCTGAGCCGCAAGCATTATGCCTATTTTTCCGCTGTGGAAATTAAGTCCTCCCTG
>CALYBJ010000020.1 GCA_944412445.1 uncultured Clostridia bacterium | reverse complement strand
AATTCATTATTTATGACTTCCTTTGCTCTGCTGCGGATGTTATTCATTTGAGCAACCCATTTCATTTGATTATCCGCCTTAAGCTGCTCCGTTACGCCCTCACGCTCAGCCATTTGTTTTACCAATCTAAAAAACATGTCCTCTGCCTGCCGGTCAATTCCGGCAAGATGAGCGTTCAGTTTCCCGCTTGTCAAGAGGTTATAATATAAAATTTTGTGGTGCTGTTTCAAATAGCGTGCGTGCCGCTGTCCCCAAATACCGATAGGCTTTTGTTCTTCTTCGGGAATTGTCAAGTTTGGTAGTAGATAATCTCCTGCCTGAGTGTATGTCCCGCCTAATTGCTCAAATAATGATTTTTCCATCGTGTTTTCCTCCTGCGTTTTATGATAGTTTCATTTTACAGAAGGTAAAGAGCAAATACCAATGTACCGATTGCGGCATAGCAAAACGCCGTCTTGGAACAAATCCAAGACGGCGTTTTCTGCTTTGGTATCAGAGCGGACATTTCACGGCAAAGCCGCCTGCAAAAAAGCAAGTGTTCGTCCAATACACGTTTGGTGGACCTGAAGAGGATTGAACTCTCGACCTCTCGGATGCGAACCGAACGCTCTCCCAGCTGAGCTACAGGCCCTTATATAATCAATTGCAATTAATTATATAATTAAACTATAGTTTTGTCAAGAATTTTTTATAAAATTATTCTTTTGATGCGTGTTTCGGAAGAATATTTTTAAGCTTTTTAAATTCAGAAGACTGGGCAAGAATTATGGCGGCGAACATTACGGCGCAGCCTAAAATCTCTCTTGTATTCATTGTATTTCCTCGTATTATCCAGTCGGCAAGAGCGGAAAAAACAGATTCAAGGCTCATAAGCAGTGACGCCAGAACAGGATTGCATCTTTTCTGACCGATAATCTGAAGGGTGAACGCAACACCTCCGGACATAACGCCTGAGTAAAGCAGCGGTACAGACTGGGCTAAAATGGCGTGTATGTCGGGTTTTTCAAAAATGAACATAAGAATTGTTGACACAACACCGGCAATAAAAAACTGAATACATGAAAGTCTTACACCGTCTACATAGGGCGAATATCTGTCAATGGTAATTATTTGTACGGAAAAGAATACCGCACAGAGTATAAGAAGGAAATCAGCCGTAGAAATTGAAAAACCGGTGTGAGGTTTTATTGAAATAAGATAAAGACCGAAAAGTGCTACGGCAACGCTGAGCCAGGCAACAGGCTTTATTTTTTTTCTCAGGAAAACTCCTAAAATCGGAACAAGTATTATGTAGAGAGCCGTAAGAAAAGCCGCTCTGCCGGTGGAAGTTTCCTTGCCCTGCATATCTATTCCGAACTGCTGAAGGTTATTTGCTGCCGTAAGAGCTATTCCGCAAATAATACCGGCTTTAACAAGAACCTTGTTTTTTGCGTACCAATCCTTTAATGATACAGACTTTTTCCTGATTTCATTGCTTTTTCCGAATCGCTCTCGTACAAGCACAACAATATAAATGGAAAAGCATGCAAGAAGACATCTGATGCCCTGAAAAGTAAAGGAGCCGATATCTCCGCCTTCGCTTTGGGCAACGAAGGAAACTCCCCATATAACAGCGCCGATTACCAGGAGAAGCGGGCTGATAATTTTTAGTTTTTTTTCTCTTTCCATAAAATTCTCCGAAACAATGTTTATCTCAAATAATTAACAACCTTAACTGTTTTTCCGTTATGTTTGTAAACTCTGGGAATGCGTCTTGCAACGCCGCATACCACTTCGTAATTGAAGCTCATGGACATACTGCCGATTTCTTCGGCTGAAACAGTGTTTTTGCCATCGCTGCCCCAAAGAATAACCTCGTCGTCAGTTTTAACATTCGGTATATCGGTAACATCAATCATGAACTGATCCATGCAGACTCTTCCTACTATCGGAGCGTAACAGGCGTTTACAATAACCCTGCCGGCATTTGATAAAGCACGGGGATATCCGTCGGCGTAGCCTGCCGAAACGGTGGCAATAATTCTTTTTTCCTTTGTCTTATATATATGTCCGTAGCTGATTCCTTCGCCTTCCGGAACCTCTTTTACCAAAGTGACATGACTTTTAAAGGTCATGGCAGGAACAAGGTTTACTTTTGTTTTATCTACCTCTTCGGAAGGATAGAGACCGTAGAGAGATATGCCCATTCTGACCATGTCAAAATGCTCGTCAAATTCTGAAATGCCTGCGCTGTTGCAAAGGTGGTGAACCGGAAAAACAACACCTGCGTTCTCGCATTTTTTTACAAATGCTTTATAGTTTTCCGTTTGACGCCGTGAGGTTGACTTGTCGTACATATCAGCACAGGCATAATGAGAAAATATGCCCTGTAATGTTATGTTTTTAAGCTTGTAGATATATAAAATATCATTTACTGAGCTGTCCGAAAGATTAAAGCCTATCCTTGTCATTCCTGTGTCAACGGCAATATGTACAAGAGCCTGCTTGCCGAGTTCTGATGCTGCAAGCTGTATATTATCAGCATCCTCTTTAGTAAAAACTGTCAGGGAAATGTTATTTTCTATTAATGCTTTATAATCGTCTTTATGGGTATATGATAAAATCAAAACAGGATTTTTTATTCCTGCGTTTCTGAGCTCAATGGCTTCGTCGGCAGTAGCAACGGCAAAATAGTCAGCCTTATCCTCTAACAGTTGTGCTAAGGTTACAGCTCCGTGACCGTAGCCGTCCGCTTTTATAACTGCGCAAAGCTTTGTTTTTTCGCTGACGCAGTTTTTAAGCTCGCTAAAGTTATTAAGTATTGCGTCAAGATTGATTTCCGCAAAGGTTCTGATATATTTATCCAAGATAAGTCACTTCTTTATTTAATTATATCGGCAATAGGCGATATTGCTACGCCTGCTTTTTCAAGCTCCGTTCTGATTTTTTTAACAAATGCAACTGCTTTTTCTCCGTCGCCGTGAACGCATACGGAATCAGCTTTTATTGGGATAACCTTTCCCGATACTGTTTCAACAGTGCCTTCTTTGACCATTTTTATTACACGGCTTATCATAATATCTTCGTCTGTTATCATGGCGCCCGGCATGGTTCTGGGAACAAGAGAGCCGTCGTCCATATAACCTCTGTCGGCAAAAACCTCGCTTGCACAGGGAAGTCCGATGTCGCCGGCTGCCTTTAAAAGATTGCTTCCCGATAATCCTAAAAGAATAAATTCAGGATTTACGGCTTTTATTCCCTCGCAAATACCTTTTGCCAGCTCATAGTCTTTTCCTGCCATATTGTACAAAGCGCCGTGAGGCTTTATATGCTGTATCTCAATGTTTTCGCTTTTGCAGAATGCCCAAAGAGCACCTGCCTGATACATTACATAAGCTTTTGCGTCTGAAGGAGAAACATTCATATTTCTTCTTCCGAAACCGATTAAATCAGGAAAACCGGGATGCGCGCCGACTTTTACACCGTGCTGAGCACACATTTTAACGGTTTTGCTCATTACAACCGGGTCGGAGGCGTGAAAGCCGCAGGCAACATTTGCCGAAGAAATAAAAGGAATAACTTCAGAGTCAAGGCCGATTGTGTAGGCGCCGAAGCTTTCTCCCAAATCACAGTTTAAATCTATTTTGTTCATAATTACAGCTCCTGAAAATTAATATTTTAAAGAAGTATTTTTAACATCGGTAATAAACATATGTCCCGGAGCGTGAGTAACAGCAATTTCCGGCTTAGAGCTCATAACAACGGACTGAGGAGTAACGCCGCAGCACCAGAATACAGGTATTTCACCGTCGTTTATTGTTACCGAGTCGCCGAAGTCAGGTTTTGAAATATCCTTTATGCCTATTGCCTCAGGATTACCTACATGAATAGGAGAGCCGTGTACCCTTGGCATCTGAGCCGTAACGGCAGATGCTTTTGCCACAAGTGAGGACGGTATCGGTCTCATGCTTACAACCATTTTGCCGTGGAATTTTCCTGCCGGGACGCAGTCAATATTAGTAATAAACATAGGCACATTTTTATTTTCCTCAATATGCCTTACAGGGATATCGGAAGCAAGAAGCTCCGATTCAAAGGAAAAGCTGCAGCCTATGAGGAAATACACGAAATCCTCCTGCCAAAGCTCCGAAACATCTGTAACCTCTTTTTGAAGAATACCTTTTTTATAAATTCTGTATTTTGGTATGTCCCTGGAAACATCAGCGCCGTCCGCCATGGATTTTATAATTTTGCTTCCCACATCTCCTACTTCGAGAATGGGGCATGACTTGGGATTTCTCTGGGTGAAAAGCAGGAAGTCGTATGCGTCGGAATAGGGGAGAATAACAAGGTTAGCCTGTGCGTAGCCGCTGCACATACCTGAAGTGTGATAATCTATTTTTCCGTCTCTTATAAGTTTTCTCACGTCTTTCGGTGACCAATCGGAATAATTCATAGTATTTAACCTCTTTAAAACATAAGTCTGTAATCAATTAAATTAAGATGGTTTCTGTGTTTTTTATATATTTTCTGGGCATCTTTCAGCGAAACCGCTTCAAAAATAATCTGAGTGTTGGGCATAGCCTGAGCGAGGAGAGGAATGTCCGCCGAAATAACCGTGGCGATTTTCGCATAGCCGCCTACAGTCTGTCTGTCAGCCATCATTATAATAGGCTTTCCGGAAGATGGTATCTGAACGGAGCCGAGAGCAATTCCGTCGGAGATTATATCTACTCCGTTTACCGACTCAATTTTCTCACCCTCAAGGCGAATACCCATTCTGTCCGAATCCGTTGTAACGGTGTAAACGGAATTTAAAAAAGTATCAATGCCTTTCTTTGAAAAAAAGTCTTCCTGAGGACCCAGAACAACACGAATACTGACGGGAGTGTTTTTTGAAAAAACGGGAATATCCTCAAGACCTTTGTAAACGGGAAGAAGCTGATTTCTTTCATGTCTGAAGGGAAGAATATCTCCGTTTTTTATTTTTTGACCGTTAAATCCGCCTATGCCGCATTTAAGGTTTGTAGAATAACTGCCCATTACCGGATTTATGTCAAAGCCGCCTGCCACAGCAAGATAGCCTCTCATGCCGTCTCTTGACGCAGCAGATTTAATTACATCGCCTTTTTTGATTTCAAGAGCCTTGTAGCGTCTGACTTCGGCGTCGTTGACAGTCCAGCGCAAATCGGCGCCGGTAAGAGCGATAACGCAGTCCTCTGTAAAAACGCCTGAAACGCCGTTTAAGGTCATTTCCAAAACGCCCTCAAGGTCGTTGTTGAAAACAAGCTTATTCGCAATAAGGCAGCTGTCTTTGTCCATTGCTCCCGACTGAGAAAATCCGGAAGCCATATATCCGAACCGTCCGGTGTCCTGAATCGTAGTAAGAAGACCTGCCGATGTGATTTTCAGTCCCATAATGTTACTCCTTTATTATCTCGCACGAATAACTGCCGGCGTCAGCGTCTTTTTTTATAAGCTCAAAATCGGTTTTTGAAACGGGGCAGAATCTAATATAGTCGCCTGCGGAAAAAAGTATCGGAGCTTCTCTTTCGGGATCGTATGTCTTTACAGGTGTTTTTCCTATAAGCTGCCAGCCTCCGGGAGAAGCCAGAGGATAAATGCCTGTTTGCTTGCCGCCGATTCCTACGCTGCCTGCCGGAATGATTGTTCTCGGTGTTTCAAGTCTCGGAGTAAAAATTCTTTCGTCAAGACCGCCGAGATACGGAAAACCCGGAAGAAAGCCCAGCATATAAATAAGGTAATCGGTTCCTGAATGAATTTTTATGATTTCGTCCTTGGAAAGACCGCTGTGGGAGCATACATTGCCTATATCAAGGGCAAATTCATCATCGTAGCAAACAGGAATAAGAAACACTGTTTTTTTGTCCCGAGCAGCAGATTTAAGGGAAGCAGTCCTCTTTTTTAATTTTTTTATAAGGCTTTCGCCGCTTATTAAACCGGGGTCATAGTTAATAAGCAGCGAGCGGTATGCAGGAATATATTCAATAATGCCTTTAATCGGAGATGACGCCAAATCCATTGAAAGGCTTTTAATTTTATTGTTAATTTCGGCGTTTATCTCGTTGCCGAATTCAACGGAAACAGCAGTATCTCCGCAGTACAGGAAGCGTATGCCGTTCTTGTTTTCCATAACATCAAGTCCTTTAAAATATTTGAAGGAGAGTTATACAGATTATTTATCAGTAGCGTCCATAAAGTCCTTGACAAGAGCATCCTGAAGATTTTTAAGCATTTCGGGAGCTTTGCCGCCAACCTTTTTGCCGTCTACCTCTACAACCTGAATACAGAAAGAGCCTGAGCTTGAAAGGATAACCTCATCGGCGTTCATAAGATCATCAAGAGTGTATTCTGTTTCGTCAACGCCGTAGCCGAGCTTTTTGCACATTTTTATTAGATTCGCTCTTGCGATGCCGGGTAAAATAAGGTGGTCGGTAGGAGCGGTTACAAGAATGTTGTCTTTAATTATATGAATGTTGCTGTGAGCGCATTCGGTAACTCTGCCGTGTCTGTGGAAAATTGTTTCGTCGCATCCGGCTTCTTTAGCTTTCTGAGTAGCGATAACTGAGGGGAGAAGGTTAAGAGTTTTTATGTTGCAGTGAAGAAATCTTGTATCTTCGAGAGTTATCATTTTAAGCTTTGTATCAATGGGCTGAGTTTTGCAGGGCTTAAAGGTTATCCAGATATTAGCCTTGCTGCCGTCGTCAGGAAAAGCGTGATTGCGTATGCCGGTTCCTCTTGTAGCCTGCCAGTAAACAAAGCAGTCGCCGTCGTCCATTTTTGAAAGTATTTCTTTTAAAATAGCCTTCATTTCATCCTTGGTGTGAGGAATTTCAATTCTCAGAAGAGCGGCACTATTATAAAAGCGGTCAATATGCTCGTCAAGATTGTAGATGATATGATTTCTTGAATATGTAGCGTCATAGCATCCGTCGCCGAAGTAGCAGACACGGTCGTTCATGGGAATATACATGTTCTCGATTTCATCATACTTACCGTTATAATAGCCGAGGTTTTTCATTAAAAATCATGTCCTTTCACAAAAGCAAATAAAATTATACATTATAAAAGACGCAGAACATATATTTAAAAATATACATTCAGCGTCATTGCTGTAATAAAATTATAGTTTAAAATTTACCATAAGTCAACAAAATAACTTAAAAAACATATACTATTTTTTTTTAATAAAACAGAGCAAACAGTGCATAATGCTAAAAAATAATAATAAAAAATTAAAATTTCTGATAAATATTAAAAAAATATCAAACTTTAAGCTATATAAACTTTTCTATTTCTTCGGGAGAAGAAAAACAGGAAATATCTTTGATTATCAGCTCGCTTACCGGGGAGCTGTTTAAAAAAATGATTTTATCAGCGAGAAAATAAGCCTCCGCCGTGCTGTGGGTAATTATGAAAGCCGTTTTTCCGGTAAGCATTTTCTTTATCATCGACAATATATCCTGTGATGTTTTTATATCAAGACCGTACAGAGGCTCGTCAATAAAAAAAATATCCCCTTCAAAGGCGGCTGCTCTTGCGATTGCAAGTCGTCTTTTCATTCCTCCGCTCATTTCCTCAGGTGTTTTTTCTTTGTCGTCAAGAAGACGGGACAGTTTTAACGCTTCGGTTATTTTTTTTCCATCATCAGTAACAAATTTTAAATTGTTATAAGCGGACAAGTGAGGAATCAGTCTGTTTTCCTGAAAAACAAAGGATTTTTTTAATTTTTCGGTTCCGGAAACTGAACCGCTGTCAGGTTCTAACATACCTGAAATAATATTCAGCAGAGTAGTTTTTCCTATTCCGGATTTGCCCATGACGCAGTAAACTGTTTTTTCCGAAAAGCCGGAGGTCAAATTTTTTAAAATTTCGGTTCCGTTAAAGGATTTGTAAACTGAATTTAACTTTATCATTCTTTTGTACCTCTTTTCAGGAAAAACACCATTATTTTTTCAAGAATGATACTGATTACAACTACAACAAATGTCCATGCGAACAGCTGCGGTGTTTCAAGATAAATTTTTGAGCTGTAGATGCCGCTGCCCAGTGACAGCTTCGGGTTGCAGATAACCTCTGCCGCGATTCCCGCTTTCCAGGCAAGTCCCATTGCAGTTGTAACGGCAGAAATAAAATAGGGTTTAACTGACGGAACATATATATACTTTATTTTTTTTGCTGCCGAAACCTTGAACGCGTCTGCCATTTGAAGAAGCTGCCTGTCGGTTTCGTCTATTCCTGTTTTAATGTTAAGGTGCACAACAGGAATTACAATGAGCATAGCCGTAAATGAGGGAACATTGCCTGTTTTTAGCCATACAACAGCAAGCACGATAAAAGATGCAACGGGTGTTGATTTTATAATATGAATAACGGGAGAGAGAAAATCGCTTAGATTTTTTGAAAATGAAGAAGCGGTTCCCATAAGAGCACCCAATACAGTACCCAGAATAAAGCCCATTGAAATTCTGATGACCGAGTACAAAATTGAAAGCCAGAAATCAGTTTCGGCAGCCAAATCCCCAAGAGCCTTAAGAGATGTAACCGGCGATGGCAAAAGCACATCAAGCCCGACGACGGCAGAAAGAATCTGCCATACGCCGAGCCAAAAAATTGTTATAAGAACAGTTTTTATTATTCGTTTAAGCTTATTATCCTTCGACATAGATATAGAAGTCGTCGGCAGGCATACTTCCGCCGATTATTTTTGCGTTCTGATCCAGCAAAACAGTGTAGCAGCTTGTAAGAGCCGTTTTCATTTCATCATTGGTGTAGCAGACGATGTTTGAATTGGGAATTGCATTTTTTGCAACAGCAGCAGCCATAATATCGTGGCTTTCAATCATCTGAGCCGCTTCGTCAATGTTTTCATTTACAAACTTTACTGATTCGCTGTAATCCTTAATAAAGTTGTTTACTTCCTCTTTGTGGTTCTCATAGAAAGCGGTGTTAACGGCGATACAGCCCATTGTAAGTGTGCAGTCTCCGTAGGTTTCCCATGCTTCCGTAAGATTTACGCCGATTGTGAAGCTTGAATCTTTAGCCATAATCTGAGAAACAAAGGGTTCGGGAAGAAGAAGTACATCATAACCGCCGGCAAGAGCTTTTGCAACGGATTCTGAGTGTTCCGTAGTAAATTCGATATTGACATCCTTGCCGATTTCATAGCCGTATTTTTCCAGAACAAAGTCAAGTGCGTACTCTGCAATTGTTCCTTCGCCTGAAGCGAGGATAGTTTTGCCTTTAAGGTCGTCAAGAGAGGTTACCGCATTGTTCTTGGTGACAAGATAAAGAACGCCCAGTGTGTTTACCGCCAAAACCTTAACCTTGCCCTGAGATTTCTGATAAAGAGATGCCGCAAGGTTGGTAGGTATTGCCGCAATATCGTATTCACCTGTCATAAGCTTAGGTCCGACAGTAGTAGCGTCGGTGTCAAGCGTGATGCTGTAATTGTTCATGGTTTCTCCGTTGTCGGACTGCGTCCACATATAAGCGGCCCCCATACCTGTCGGACCCTTTAAAAAGGATACTTTCACAGCGTCTTCCGAAGTTTCGGACACTTCTTCAGCAGCGGATACTTCTTCTGACAGCGCCTCATCGGTTGTTGATTCTTCATTTGTTTTATTGCTTGAACATGCTGCAAAGGCTGTAAGAATAAACGCCAGCGCCAGCATAAGAGCAATAATTTTTTTTGTTTTCATACAATTCACTCCTGTTAAAATGTATTATTTAAAGCAAAAAATGCTGCTTTACTGATTTTCAAGTGCCTCTTTGTTAAGGATTTTGATAGTTTTACCTTTTCTTTTTATAATGCCGTTTTTTTCAAAAGCTTCAAATGCTCTGTAAACGGAAGCTCTGCCTGTGTTAAGGGCATCGGCAATATCCGTTATGCTTATCGGCAGTGTTACGGTGTTTTCGTCAGCAGCTTCGCACTGAAGAATAAATGACGCTACTTTTTGTGACGCGTCCGCCTTTGTGTAAGTGCTGATTTTTTTATTTAAAAAGTGTATTTTTTCCGATAAAATCGTTATATAATTTTCTGTTACTGCCGGAAATTCAGAAAAAATATTAATAAGGTTTTCTTTTGAAATTGTCATTAAAGATACTTTTTCAGCCGCAGTTATTTCCGTAAGGAAATTTTCCTGCTCGTAAAACATGGCAGCCATTCCGAAAACATCTCCGGTGTTCAGTACATTCATCAGAATTTTTCCGCTGCCGCCCTTCTTTTTTACAGTTGCTCTTCCTTTTGTAATAATAACAATGGAGCGTGTATAAGATGTTTCGGAAAAAATAATTTCATTCTTGTCACAGGATGACATTACAGAGTAATTTTCAGTGATATAGTTAAGCGCATCTTCACTGAGTGTTTTAAAAAGCTTACACTTTTTTAAAGCTTCTAAAGTGGATTTCTTCATAAAAAAAGCCTCAAATCTGTATCATGTGATACATTATATCAGATTATAATTAAAAGTCAACTGTTTTTAAATTTAAAAAGCCATAAAGTTAATGCTTTTTTTTGATTATTTGTTGATAATTTCAGCAATAAAACGAGCGTATTATTTTTTGTTTCTGTCCGAAGCTGTTTTATTGCATTCGCCTGCGGATAAAGAAAAACGGAAGCAGGCTTTTACTGCTGCTTCCGTTTGGTATAACGATTATTGAAGTTTATCAATATTTGCTGCGGCGCGTAAAATCAATCTTGCGTCACCTGCAGTGATTTTTCCGTTTTTGTCTGCATCTGCCGCCGTAAGTGCTCTGTCGGTTAACTTTTCGAGAGATGCTGAACACCTGAGGGCAAGTCTTGCATCAGCCGCTGTAATTTTGCCATTGCCGTCAACATCACCTAATATGTATTCCGCTGGAGAAGATTCGGTTGTGGATTCTTCAGTAGCTGTGGTAGTTGTCGCAGTTCCTTGCGTTGTTGATTCATCGATTTTGGTTGTTGTCTCAGTATTCTGTGTTGTTGTTTCAATGCCTTGAGTCGTTGTTTCAGTGTCCTGCGTTGTTGTTTCGGAAGGTGCAGTGGTGCTTTCGGTCGGCAGCTGCTCCGTTGGTTTTTCTTCTCCTGTATTATAGCCCTTATCTTTTATAAGCTGCGGATAATTTATATAACAGATGTTCAGGTCAGTGCTGTTTGCTTCGATTCCGCTTACGCTGCCTTTATCGGTATACTGCCACATACCGTAGGGACCGTTATAGCTGCACTTGTCCGCCCATTCGGCAATCCATAACGCTCTTCCGTTGAAGAGAAGCGGTGAAAAGTAGGTGTTTGCCCAGTATACATTACAGTAGACTCCGGCGTAATAATTTTCAGCTTCAATGGCTTCTAAAAATGTTTCCGTAATTTCGTTGATTACTGATTTACCTGTTTTTTCGGTTACGGCATCTTCAATATCCAAGTAAATGGGCATATCAAATTCCAAATCGTGCTGTTTTATTGCGTTAAGAACAAATTGAGCTTCTTGAGCTGCTTCGGCGGCACTTGTTGCGGTTGTGTAAAAATAGCATCCTATATGAAGTCCGGCATTCTTTGCCCCCATGTAATAAGAGAGGAATCTCTCGTCAATTAAGATTTTTCTTGTGGCAGAACCTCTTAAACCGATTCGCATTATTACTCCCTGAATATTGCTTGATGCAACCTTGCTCCAGTCAATATCACCCTGCCATTTCGACACATCGATAACCTTCCAGTTTACGCCGTATATTGAAGTGTCGGTATGAGTATCATCATATTCAACAGCATACTCCATACTTATCCATCCGGTTTTACCGTTATAAGTAATTTTTCCCCATCCGTTGTTAAATTCTGTAATAGTTACAATGGTTCCGAGAGGAATCTGAGCTAAAGCTGTTGAGTTTATTGTGGGCTCTTTTCTGAAATTCAGAAAAGAAGCGGTAGTCATATATGTCCCTACATTATAACCCGGATCGTAAGAATAATCAGGAGATGCGAATTTAAAAACAAGGTGACCGTTTAAAGTATACAGCATTTTTTGAACTTTATTATCAATGTCTCCTGCAATTGCGGTTATGTACTGATTGTCCGACGAAATCACAATTCCGCATGATTCGGGAGAACCGTCAGTCATTATAAAAATTATATCGCCGGCTGAGGGCTTGTATGAATTATCGGAAAGAGTTTTTAAATCGTCCTTAAAAAATGAATAAAGACCGGTTGTTGAGGATTTTCCCGGGATGACATTATTGGGAATACCGGCTTCATTTGCGCTCCATGAAATAAAAGCTCCCGCCCAGCTTTCAGTTGTGCCGTCACTGAAGCCGTCATATTTTGAGCTGTCTGCGTCAGCGGCGTATCCAACCTGAGTCTGGGCAATATTAAGTATGTCACTTAAAAAATTGCCGGAATTGCTGTGTGTATTTTCAAAATCTGCATAAGCGTAAACCGAGCTTAAAAAAAGAAAAATTACTGCCAGTATAATTGAAATGTATTTTTTCATGTTTATATTCCTTTCAAAAAAATAGATGCAGATACATCCGCATCCATTATGCAATATTTGAAGTTAAATTACAAGTAAAATTAAATGGATTTCCTTGAAAAATTTTTAAAAGAAAAATTTTCTTGAAAGCCATGCCCGAAGCCTGTAGTTCCTTTCAACGACTATAAAGAAAACAAGCATAATAATGCAGGAAATAGCAATAATCGCCGTAAAATAAGTTATAAGAACCGAATCAAGGACAAAGAAAACAAGCAAACAAATAAAAATGTTAATAAAAATAAGAGCTGTAAGATAAGCTATAATTGATTTTAAAAGACTTCGTTTTTTCCTGAAGTAAAAAATAAGCAAACCGATTGTTATAAAAGCAGCGGCGTCAATTGGCACTGCAACAGTCCAGAACCAGCCTGTTCTGGGTGAATTGTAATAATAAAATACAAATATGAATACAGCAGTTACAACAGCGTCGGCTGTAATTGTAAGATAGGGTCTGCTTTTTTTCATAAGAAAAGGAAAAATGAACAGAAACCAAATAAGGACAGAGGAAGACACAACATAAACTGACCATAGTAAATGGGGCGTCATAAGAAGATTTGTAATGACGCAAACAATATTGGGAAGTAAAAGAATCAAAGAAATTATAAATGCAATGTAGCTTTTTCTTGAAGCCTTGGGAATTTCAAAATTTTTAGGAAATGCCGGAGATTCATCTTTGTTTAAAGCGTTGGGATTTATAACGGGAGTGTCGCAAAGAGGACACTTTTTTGCAGAATCGGAAAGCTCAACGCCGCAGTTTACGCAATATGACATAAAATCACCTGTATTTTGAATTAAAGATTTCTGTTGCTTTCAATTTTAACGGGAATACCCTGTTTTACAAGGAATCTGAAAAAATCTCTTTCTATTGCAGTGTTGTTATAAATGTTTGTAAAGGTAACGGTCATGGTGTTTCCAAAGGACACAACACCGACTCTGCCGCCGTTGACCTTACCGGGGCTGGGCATAAAAATGTAGCTGTCAATATAATCAGCCATCTTCTCCGGAACGCATATTTTACCGAGATTTGTTAAAAGCGATGTGGTAGTATGTTCGGCAGTAAGAGAAAATGAAATTCCTATTGCAAGGTCTTTTATTATAAGCGGAATAATGCGCATGATGGGATTTTTTTCAAGTCCCATATTTGCAGCGAACATTGACTGCAAATGCTTTTTGTTGTTGGTATATCGTAAATATAATGACACTTGCCTTAAAATTTCTTCAAATGTATATTCGCCTAAGTTAGGGTCAATCCTTACGCTGTAGCATACTGAAAAATTTCTGAGAGTACCTGAATCAAAAAGGTTCCTGCAGTTAACGGGAATCTGAATACTTACTTCCTTTTGCTTCCTCAGGTTTTCTTCTTTCTGGAGCTTAATATGCACCATTACAAGAACAGACGCAAGATATTCTGTTATCGTAACGCCGTGGGATTTTGAGATGCTTTTAATTTTTTCAACGGGAATATATCCGCTTGTCATTATTGATATATGCTTTGGAAGCTTTTCTCCTGTTCTGTGGTATGTGGGAAGAGCAGGTCTTTTAGCCTTGACCTTAGAGGTCGCATATTTTGCAAAAGAGTCTTCAAGCTCGGAAGCTTTTGGCGGTTCGTTAATGTCAAGAACCATTCCTCCGCAGGGGATATCATAGCCTTTTATTCTAAGGTATTCGGCAGTAACAGTGCTGAGAAAAACAGCGCAGCCGTAGCCGTCTGTAAGAGCGTGAAAAGCCTCAAGAGAAATTCTGTTTTTATAATAAAAAATTCTGAACAAAAACCTGTTGTTTTCGTTGTATTTAATTCTTACGCAGGGATTATTTATATCTGGCTTGACAATCGGTTCTTTGCGGTTCGGCTCAAAGTAATACCAAAAGAACCCTCTTTTTATCTGTACTGCGATGGCAGGAAAGCGGGGCAGACAGCGCTTTAGAGCGGCAGATAAAATTTCCGGGTCTATGTTTTCCTTTAAATTGACCGAAGTCCTTATTATATTGGACCAGGTCGCGGAATTCTGTCCGGGAAAAATTTTTGCCGCATTGTCAAGCTTGAACCATGTTCTGTTGTCGTTTTGAGTCAAAGTGTTTTTTTTCATAACAGAAAAATATGTATTTGATCTTAATTAAAATCAGTGTTTTCTATCTCGTATATAAGCTCCTCAAGAAGCTTGTCCTCAGGGACTTTTCTTAAAATTTCGCCCTTTCTGAAAATCAGTCCGCAGGAATCTCCTCCTGCAATACCGATATCGGCTTCACGGGCTTCACCGGGACCGTTGACGACGCATCCCATTATTGCCACAGTTATATCCTTATTGCAGTTTTTAAGCCTTTTTTCAGCCTCAGCAGCAATTTTTATCAGATCTATTTTAGTTCTTCCGCAAGTGGGACAGGAAACGAATTTTATGCCCCTTGACCTGAGCCCCAAAGCTTTCAGAAGGTCGTATCCTGCATAAATTTCTTTTTCCGGGTCGGCTGTCAGGGAAATTCTTATTGTATCTCCTATGCCGGCAATGAGAAGGGCGCCAAGCCCTGCCGAAGACTTTATAATTCCCATTCTTTCCGTTCCCGCTTCTGTTATTCCGATATGCAGGGGATAATCGCATTTTTCGGCGAGAATAGAATATGCCTCAAAGGATTTCATAACATCGGAGGATTTAAGAGAAACAACAATGTCGTCGAAATTGAACCTGCGGAGCAAGTCTATATGGTACATTGCGCTTGCCGCAAGGGCTTCGGGAGTAGGGGAGCCGTACCTCTTTAAAATATCCTTTTCAAGAGAACCGGAATTAACTCCGATTCTTATAGGTATATTTTTTTCCCTGCATTTATCTGCAACGGCCTTTACCTTGTCGTCGGAGCCGATGTTTCCGGGATTAATTCTGATTTTATCAACGCCTGCTTCGGCACATTCCAAAGCGATTTTATAGTCGAAGTGAATGTCGGCAACAACAGGAATTTTTAAGTTTTCTTTTAATTTATAAACAGTGTTTACGCAATTAAGATCAGGCACGGCAGTCCTTATGATTTCACAGCCGGCTTTTTCAAGTCTTTTTGCCTGATTTACGCAGCTTTCCCAGTCGGCAGCCGGAGTATTAAGCATTGACTGAACAGCAATTGGATTATTACCGCCGATTTTAATATTTCCGATTGTTATTTCTTTTGATTTCCGCCTTGAGTACATACATTTCACTTCCTCAGTTAAATTGCGCCTGTTATAAGATTCTTAATATCGTTAAAGGATATTACCACCATCAGAAGCAGCAGGAGAGCAAGCCCCACAGCATGAATAATTCCTTCGTATTTTGCAGGGACGGGCCTTCTTCTTATTGCCTCAATTACAATAAAGAAAAGTCTTCCGCCGTCCAAAGCAGGTATTGGCAAAAGGTTGAAAACACCAACATTGATGGAGATAAGAGCCATAACATAAAATATCATATCAAAGCCGATGCCGGAGGAAACCGCCTCGGAGGTGACATCTGCTATTATGGAAACTGTACCGATCGGACCGGACAAATCGTTGATTCCGTAATGACCGGTAACAAGGTCGAAAAGTGTCAGCCAAATTAGCCTTGCTATTGATACGGTATCAAGAGCCGAAGTAGTTAAAACATTCAGGGGTGTTTTTTCAACGCCTACCAGTCTGAAATCAAAAATTATCGTGTTATGACCGTTTGCGGCAGGCTCCGTTTGAAAATGAACATCACTCAGCTCCACCTTTTCCCCGTCTCTTTCAACAACGAAATCGTAAATTCCGTCCTCGTCACGCAGAAGGGAATAGCTTATATCCCTGCTTGAAAATATGTGAGTGCCGTTAATTTCTTTTATGACGTCGCCTTCCCGGAGACCGTAGGAGGAGCTGGTGGCGTTATCATAGAAACTGTGTATCTGAGTCGTTCCGACAAGGTCTTCCATTGAGGTTAGTATTATTACAAAAATAAAGCCTAAAATCAGGTTCATAATTGCGCCGGCAGCGACTATTATGAATTTTTTCCACGGTCTTTTTTTGCTGAAAGCGTTTTCGTCTGCTGATTCCTCATCTTCACCCTCCATGCTGACATATCCGCCTATGGGAAGACATCTGAGAGAATAAAGAGTTTCACCTTTTTTCTTTTTTAAGATCGCAGGACCCATTCCCAGAGAAAATTCGTTTACCTTAACATGAAACAGCTTTGCGGAGAGAAAATGTCCGAGCTCATGTATGGCAATTATCAGACCGAAAAAAAGTATTGCTACAAGTATGGGCCAGACCTTGCTCCAAACTGCTGATAAACTTACTGCAATGGGAATAATGCTCAAAATAAAATCAATCCTTTCGGTTAACGGCTGAAATAACGGCTTCTCTTACCGTTTTGTCAGTTTCGTCAATATCTTCAACAGTATAAGTGTTTTTTGATTTTGCCGCAGAAGCGCCTTTAAGTATAAGGTTTGGTATATCGTTAAATTTAACCTTTCCCTCTCTGAAAAGACGGTTAACTTCCTCGTTTGCGGAATTAACGGCAGCGGGAGCAAGACCGCCTTTGTTAATGGCGTCACGGCAAATGTTGATACATTTAAAGGTATCGCAGTCAGGCTTGTAAAAAGTAAGAGTCGCGGCTTCAGCCAAATCAAGCTCTTTAACCGGGGAAGGATACCTTTCCGGATATGTAAGAGCGTACTGAATGGGGATTCTCATATCCGGCACGCCGAGCTGGGCTATAACAGAGTTGTCACTGTATTCTATAAGGGAATGCACGATGCTTTCCCTGTGCACAAGAATGTCAACATCATCGGGAGAAACGCCGAAAAGCCATACAGCCTCTATCAGCTCCAAGCCCTTGTTGAACATTGTTGCGGAGTCAATGGTGATTTTTGCGCCCATGCTCCAGTTTGGGTGCTTAAGGGCGTCGGCAGCCGTTACATCTTTAAGCTGTTCTGCGGTTTTGCCGAAAAACGGACCTCCGGAAGCGGTTAAAATTATTTTTTTCAAAGCTTTGTTTGTGGGCTTTCCCTGAAGGCACTGAAAAATAGCCGAATGTTCGCTGTCCACCGGAAGAATAGTCACTCCGTTTTTATTTGCGGCGTCTGTTACAAGCTTTCCGCCGGCAACAAGCGACTCTTTGTTTGCAAGAGCAAGATTTTTTCCGCTGTTTATAACCGCAAGGGTAGGCTTCAGACCAGCCATTCCCACAATGGAATTAATAACCGTTTCTGCGTGTTCTTCCGCCGCACATTCGCATATACCGTCTTCGCCTGAGAGAACTTTTATGTCGGTGTCCTTAAGTGCGGTTTTTAAACAGGAAGCCTGTTTCTCGTCCAAAAGGGCTACTTTATAAGGCTTTAAAAGGCGTGCCTGCTCCTCAAGAAGCTTTGCGTTTGAATATGCAGTTAAAGCAGTAACTTTGTATCCGCGCTTCAGAGCAACATCAACTGACTGTGTACCTATTGAGCCGGTTGAACCGAGTATGGCAATGTTTTTCATAAAATCAACCCCGGAAATTAAGTAAATATATGCTTGCGTAAAGAGCGGGAACAACGAAAAGACAACTGTCGAATCTGTCCATTACTCCGCCGTGGCCGGGGAGAAGCTTTCCGAAGTCCTTTATATTGTGGTTCCTTTTTATAATTGATGCAGATAAGTCTCCGAACATACTGATTACAGACAAAACTATACTTATAATTATTATCTGCCACCACTGTAAAGTATGCACGGTAAAGAAATATTTATCAAAAACAAAAAATAGAACAAAATTTAAAGCGATTGCGCCGATAACACCGCCAATGGCTCCTTCCACTGTTTTCTTCGGACTTACCTCCGGACAGAGTTTATGCTTTCCGAATGTTCTTCCGGCAAGATAAGCAAATATATCGGTCATCCATGCACAGAAAATTGCAAAAACAATAAGGAAAACGCCGTTGGCTTTTGAGTAACGCTCCGGATGAGTAATATATAAATCTCTGAGAGAAATAAGCAGGGAAAGAGAACAGGGGATTGCGGCTGTTGCGAAGAGAGCCGTAACAACATCATTAAATGTTGTTTTTCTGTGCATCAATACCATGATAATAAAATAAACAAGTATGTATATAATTGCGACGGGCATGAAGCTAATTTTTACATTAAAGTGGAAAAGGAAGGGAACAGCTGCCGCAGTTATACAGCTTAAAATCATAATAAGATTGTTTTTCCCGCCTGTAGCCTTTATTACCTCATAAACTGCAATTAAAGACACAAGCGCGAGGAAAACGGGAAAGGCAATTGTGTGCATAAATATAAGACAGGGAATAACAATTGCGGCGCCGACAACGGCGGTAATAACTCTTGTTTTCATAAAATTTACCTTTATCAGCTTAAAAACAGCTTGATTCCTTATAAAAGATTTTTATAAAATACTTGCGGAAACAGAGTTGTTCCCGCTTGTATCACATTAAAATTAAATTAAATTAAATTCCTCCGAAGCGGCGGTTTCTCTTTTCAAAAGCTCTTAAAGCTTCGTTAAAATCCTCAGTTGTAAAATCGGGCCAGAGAATATCGGAAAACCAAAGCTCTGAATACGCACTCTGCCAGGTGAGAAAATTAGACAGTCTGTATTCGCCGCTGGGGCGGATAATAAGATCAGGATCAGGCTGTCCCGAAGTATAGAGATAATCCGAAATAAGATTTTCGTCAATATTTTCCGGAGATAGCTCGCCGTTTTTTATTTTTTCGGCAATATTTTTAACGGCAGATGTAAGCTCGTGGCGTCCGCCGTAGTTTACGGCTATGTTAAGGGTTACCTTGTTTTTATTTTCCGTAAGCTTTTCTGTATAGTTCATAAGGTTTAAAAGCTCTGGGGAAATTCCGCGGCGGTCGCCGATAAATTTAAGCTTAATACCTTTTTCCTCGTTTTCTCCTATACGCTCGATTACCTCGTTTAAATAGTCGCCGAAAAGAGACATAATAGCGTTGACCTCCGCTTCGGGACGCTTCCAGTTTTCTGTTGAAAAAGCGTAAAAGGTCACATATTTTATGCCTATATCAGCGGCATACTCACCGATTTTTCTGAAGGTTTTGGCGCCTTCCTTATGCCCTTCACTTCTGGGAAGTCCACGCTGTTTAGCCCATCTTCCGTTTCCGTCCATTATAAACCCTACATGCCTGGGTAAAATGTCGAAAACAGGAATCTCATTTGATTTTGAAATATCCTGAGGCATATCAGATCTCCATAATTTCCGCAGACTTTTCTTTTTCTATAGCGTCAATCTGTTTTACAAAATCGTCGGTAATTTTCTGAATTTTTTCTTCGCCGATTTTCTGGTCGTCTTCAGTAATTTCGGAGTTTTTCTTCATAGTCTTGAGCTTATCAATGGAGTCTCTTCTTATCTGTCTTATGGCAACCTTTGAATCTTCTGCGATTTTTGAAACATCCTTTGTAAGCTGTTTACGCCTTTCCTCCGTAAGGGCAGGGAATCCGAGTCTTATTACGGTACCGTCATTCTGAGGATTTATACCAAGATCGGAAGCCTGAATTGCCTTGCAGATAAGTGTAAGTGCGGATTTGTCCCAGGGCTGAATTACAAGTGTTCTTGCGTCTGCGTTTGATATGCTTGCCATCTGGGAGATAGGCGTAGGTGTGCCGTAATAGTCAGCCTGTATTTTGTCAAGAACCTTTGCGCTTGCTCTGCCGGCTCTTATTGAATCGTATTCCGAATGAAGTGCTCTTATGGTTTTGTTCATTCTTTCTTTTGTAAAATCGTAAAGTTCTTTAAGTTCCATATTTTTGCCTCCTGATGTTTATAAAGTTATTTTAATCAATTACAATAGTGCCTATTTCTTCGCCGTAAACTGCTTTTAATATGTTCGACGGATCCTGAAGATTAAAAACAAGTATAGGAATGTCATTGTCCTTGCACATGGCTGCGGCAGTGCTGTCCATTACTCCGTAGCCTTTTTTTACGATGTCGGCATGAGAAAGAGTTTTAAATTTCCTGGCGTCGGGAAATTTATTGGGATCCTTGTCGTAAACGCCGTCAACATTGGTAGCTTTCAGCATAATGTCAGCACGGATTTCGGCAGCTCTTAAAGAAGCGGCAGTGTCAGTACTGAAAAAAGGCGAACCTGTGCCGCATCCGAAAACAACAACTCTGCCTTTTTCAAAATGTCTTATTGCCTTGTTTCTTATGTACGGCTCGGCGATTTGCCTCATTTCGATAGCAGTCTGAACTCTTACGGGCACGCCTAACTGTTCAAGTGTATCGGCAATGGCAAGAGAATTCATGACAGTTGCAAGCATTCCGATGTGGTCAGCTCTTGTTCTGTCCATATTGCCGCTTGATCTTCCGCGCCAGAAATTGCCGCCGCCGACTACTATGCCTATCTGCACTCCGATATCGGAACATTCCTTGATAACTTTGCAGATGCTTGTTACTGTATCAAAATCAATGCCCTGTTTCTTTTCACCGGCAAGAACTTCGCCGCTGAGCTTAAGCAAAATACGGTTGTATTTTTTTTCCATTAATGATACCTCCGTTAAAATTTCTAATTATTTAAAACTATTTTACATTATTTTTACACAAGTGTAAAGAGTAATATTAATAAATTATTGACTAATTCAAAAAAACCATATATAATTATAAAGCCTTATTTAAGTTTGACACAATATATTTGAAAGGAAAAATGGTAATGGGAACTGAAAAAGACGCTTTGCCTGTTGTAATTGATGAAATTTTGAAGGCTTACGGGATAGAAGACAAGCTCACGGATTGGTCTGTAATTCATAACGGACACATAAACAGAACATATTCTGTTTCATATAAAACTAACAACGGGAAGACGGAGCGCCGTCTTTTACAGCAGATTAATACAGAGGTCTTTAAAAAACCTGCGGAGCTTATGGATAATATTGTTCGTGTTACCGCTTTTTTGAAAGATAAAATCAGTAAAGAGGGCGGCGACACAGAAAGAGAAACCTTAACGGTATTTAAGACAAAAGAAGGTAAGTACTATTATGTAGACAGCACCGGAGCTTATTGGAGATGTTACAATTTTGTTGAAGATGCTTTTTCATATAACGCAATTGAAAATGATCAGCTGTTTTTTGAAGCAGGAGCGGCGTTCGGAAAATTCCAGTCACAGCTTGCCGATTTTCCCATTGATACGCTTTTTGACACTATTCCCGATTTTCATAATACATACAAAAGGTATTTACAGCTTAAGGATGCTGCGGAAAAAAATGCCGCAGGAAGGCTTGAAAAGGTTGCGGAAGAACTAAAATTCGCTTATGACAGGGAAGAGGATACAAAAGTTCTTGTTGACCTTACGGAAAAGGGCGAGCTTCCTTTAAGGGTAACTCATAATGACACAAAGCTTAATAATATAATGTTTGATAATAAGACAGGAAAAGCCATTTGTATTGTTGATCTTGACACGGTAATGCCTGGTCTTTCGCTTTACGATTTCGGCGACGCCATAAGATACGGTGCAAATACAGCCGCTGAAGATGAAAAGGATGTTTCAAAGGTTTCAGTTGACCTTAATTTATATGAAAAATATGTAAAAGGATATTTATCAGCCGCAGGAAAAAGCCTGACGAAAACAGAGATTGAATATCTGCCTTTTTCAGCAAAGCTTCTTACATTAGAATGCGGAATGAGATTTCTTGCGGACTATTTAAACGGCGATGTATATTTTGCCACAGCATATCCTGAACACAATCTTGTCAGGTGCCGCACACAGTTTGCGCTTGTTGCCGATATTGAAAAGAATTTTGATAAAATGATAAAAATTACGGAAGATGCATATAATTCTCTTTTAGGAGTGTAACTGATGAAAAAAAGTGAAATTGCAAAGCAGTATGAATTTAAGGCTACGACAATGTTTATTGCCGCATCAATTGCTCTTGTGGCAAATTCCGTTCTTACAAATATTGTAAATGCTTTTGAGCTTTCTTCAGTATTCAAATATATTGTTCAGTTTTTTGTGGTGGCATTCATAATTTTTGCTTATGTAATGACGATTAAAGGTTTTTCCATAGTAAGCAAAGCAACGAAATTAAGCGAAGAAAATGAAAATTATTATATGGGCAGAAATCTGAAAATAATGACTGTAGCAAGTCTTGTTTTGTCTGTAATTGCAGAGCTGTTTATACTAATATGTTATTTGCTTTTATACAATTATTCAGTTGCCCAGAATTTATCTGCGGATGACATTACTGCGGCAAATAATTTAAGGATTATAACGGCGGTAATTCTTGTTTTTGCTCAGCTCGTTGCAATTTCCACACCCTATATTTTTTACCTCTGGAAAATTCATAAATTTACACCTAAAAACGATTCAATAAATAATTTCGCGTTGCTGACAATGATTGTTTTGTGTGTGCAGCTTGTAATCGGAATTATGAATCCGCTATACACCGTAAAAGGCTCCTCCAGCGCATTTATTTCAAGTTTTTCAGGAATACTGCTGTCGTTAAAGTATATAATTCTTCTGTTGTTTTTTATAACGAGGCGAAAGGGGCTTATGCCGAATGCGGATAAGGATAAAAACGGCGAAGCAGATGAGGGCGGAGAACAGCAAAAAAATTATGATCATTAAGTTAATATTTATTAAAATTTCAGCACGGCTTTTGCCGTGTTGTTTTTTTGTTTAATATGTGTAAAATGTTTTATAAAATTTAATTTTTAATGAAATCATTGTTAACTTATTGCAATTATATTGAAAACGTCTTTATAAATGATATAATTAATTCATAAGTAAAATTTTACAAAAGTTTATAAAAGGAGCAGTGAAAAATGAGAAAAATATTAAAAAAAATATTGAGTTATGTTTTGTCTGTTATAATGCTTATGTCGGTATTTTCCGCCTTAGCCTTTGCAGCAGAAAACGATAAAAACGATGTTCCGGTTATTTTTGTTGACGGAATAGCCTCATCAGACATAATAAACACAGAAACAGGAGAGTCCGCCTTTCCTCCTTCGGCAAACACAATTTTAAGCGGATTGTCGGGAGCAATAGCCCCTCTTGTAAGCTCATTAATAGGTAAGGATTATTCCTCTCTGGCAGAACCTATTAACGAAGCTGTTATAAAAATATTTGAGCCGGCTTCATGCGATGAGAACGGATCACCGGTTTATCCTACGGTTTCCGATTATGTAAAACCAACATCACAGGAAATTGCAGAAAAATACACCGAATCCCTCGGTTATACTGCTACTGACGCTATATGGTTCAGCTATGACTGGCGACTTGATATGGTAACTCTTGCGTCTCAGCTTCATGATTTCATTGAATATGTTTTGAATGAAACAGGCGCTGAAAAAGTAAATATTATGGGCTTCAGCATGGGCTCCTGTGTGGTTATGTCATATCTTCATGAATATGATTATCAGTATGTTGAAAATGTTGTAATTCTTGCGGGGGGATATAACGGAGTAAGCACCTGCGGTGAGCCTTTTTCAAATAAAATAGCGTTATCCTCAGAAGCAATGATAAGATTTATTAATACAATGCTCGGCAAGGATTTCGGCGGTTACATGCTTCAGGCTGTTATTGATTCTTTTTATCAGGCAGGTGTAATTGACGGTGTTATTGAAATTGCCGAAGATATCGTTTCTGCGGTAATGGATGACCTATATGATAATGCCTTTAAGGAAACCTTTGCGAAGATGCCCGGGTTCTGGTCTCTTATACCTTATGAAATGTACGATGACGCAAAAGCTCTTTTGATAGGCGATAATGTTTCTCAGTCTTATATTGATATGATTGATTATTATCACTATGAAATTCAGGGAAATAATGAGCAGATAATCAAGGAAGCAATAAGCAGAGGCATTAATTTCGGCATAATTTCAAAGTACGGAAGCACCGTGCCTCCCTGTATTGAAAGTTTAGATAATATAGGCGACAGCGTAATAGATTGTAAATATTCCTCACTCGGAGCGACATGTGCAAAAGCCTATACAACATTGGGCGATGATTACGTTCAGGCTGTTGACGACGGTCACAATCATCTTTCCGCAGATGGAATGATAGACGCGTCCACCTGCGCATTTCCTGAATATACATGGTTTATAAAAGGACTTCTTCATAACGAGCATTATGACTGTGAAATGGCGCTTTGTGATTTTATTTTTAATTCTGAGACACAGCCTACAGTTTGGGACAGCGAAAACTATTCACAGTTTTTAATTTACAATAACGGAGAGCTTGAGCCTCTTACGGAGGACAATGATTATTATAAGTATGAAAATGTTACTGCTCCGGAGGAAAGCTTATTCTCAAAAATAATTCATGTTATACAAATTATTATTGCGGCAATTCTTTCTCTTTTCGGTTTAAGCTGACAAATTAATACTTTTACATGACGGCGTTTTATCCGCCGTCTTTTTTTGTTGGTAAGAATTGTAAAAATATATTAAAACAATTTTAACTATTGAAAAGAATATAAAAATGATTTAAAATATATTAGATATATTTTTTTGAAATATTTTGAAAACGGAGACAGTTATGTTAGAAAAGTTGAAAAAACAGGTTTATGAATCAAATATGAAACTGTCTGAATACGGTCTTGCTCCTTTTACATGGGGAAACGCATCCGGAGTTGACAGAGAAAAACAGCTTATAGTTATAAAGCCATCCGGAGTTCCTTATCCTGAGTTAAGCTGGGAAAAGATGGTTACGGTCGATTTTAACGGCAATGTTATTGACAGTGATTACAATCCCTCGTCTGATACGTTGACGCATATAGAGCTTTACAAAGCGTTTCCCAACATAGCAGGAGCTGTGCATACACATTCAAAATATGCAACATCTTTCGCTCAGGCAGGAAAGGCAATTCCGGCTTTCGGCACTACCCATGCCGATTTTGCATACGGAGAGATTCCCTGCGCGAGAAAGCTCACCGAAGAAGAAATTAACGGCGGTTATGAAAAAAACACAGGACTTGTCATAACCGAACATTTTAAAAATTACAGAATAGACCCTGACGCCATACCGGGAGTGCTTGTTCATTCTCACGGTGTTTTTACTTGGGGAGAAAGCCCCATGAAAGCAGTAATTAATGCGGCAACACTGGAGATTGTAGCTGAAATGGCAATGAATACAATTATGTTGAATTCGAGTATCGAACCTATTGACAGTTATTTACTTGACAAACATTATTACAGAAAGCACGGCAAAAACGCCTATTACGGACAGGGCAAATAAGAGGAAAATGAAATGGTAGATTTTACACATCTTCATATACATACCGAATACAGCATACTTGACGGAGCCTGCCGGATAAAGCCTCTTATCAAGTATGTTAAGGAACTGGGGCAGAAGGCGATCGCCATAACGGATCACGGCGTAATGCACGGCTGCATAGATTTTTATCTTGCGTGTCAAAACGAAGGCATAAAGCCTATAATAGGATGCGAAGTATATGTGGCTCCGAGAACCAGATTTGACAAGGTTCACGGCATTGATAACGAAAGATATCATCTTGTCCTGCTGGCTAAAAATATGAACGGTTATAAAAATCTTATAAAGCTTGTTTCAAAAGCGTGGACAGAGGGTTTTTATACAAAGCCGAGAGTTGATCATGACCTTCTGAAGGAGTATCATGAGGACTTAATTTGCCTTTCAGCCTGTCTTGCGGGAGAAATTCCAAGAGCGCTGATGAAAAATGATTATGAAAAGGCAAAGGAAACCGCGAAATGGTATAAGGAAGTGTTCGGTGAGGGAAACTATTATCTTGAAATTCAGGATCACGGAATACCTGAGCAAAAGAAAACCAACCCGGATATAATAAAAATCGCAAGAGAGCTTGACATTCCCCTTGTTGCCACAAACGACGCTCACTATATAGCGAAAGAAGACGCTGAAATTCAGAAAATACTTTTATGTATACAAACGAAGCATACAATAAACGAAGAAACGGGCATGGGCTTTTCCACCGATGAATTTTATGTAAAGTCCGGAGATGAAATGCTTGCTCTTTTCCCTGAATATCCCGACGCCATAGAAAATACAAATAAGATCGCCGATATGTGCAATGTGAAATTTGAATTCGGAAATACCATATTGCCCAACTATGAGGTTCCGGGAAATCAGGATCATTTTGAATATTTTAAAGGTCTCTGCTATGACGGTTTTGTAAAGCGATACGGAGAAAACGGTCCCAGGGAGTACAAGGACCGACTTGATTATGAACTGGGAATCATAAAGACAATGGGATTTATCGACTATTTCCTGATTGTTTGGGACTATATAAATTATGCAAGATCAGTGGGTATTCCGGTAGGCCCCGGAAGAGGCTCCGGCGCCGGCAGTATTGCCGCTTACTGCGTAGGCATTACAGCTATTGACCCTATGCGTTATAATTTGCTTTTTGAAAGATTTTTGAATCCCGAACGAGTAAGTATGCCCGACTTTGATATTGACTTCTGCTATGTAAGAAGGCCTGAGGTTATTGAATATGTTAAAAGGCGTTACGGTGAGGATCACGTTGCTCAGATTGCGACTTTCGGTACAATGGCAGCAAAAGGCGCCGTTCGTGATGTCGGAAGAGTTTTGGGAATACCTCTCAATATCGTTCAGTCGGTAACAAAGGAAATTCCCGGGGATTTGGGTATGACAATTGAAAAAGCGCTGACATCCAGCCAGGATTTCAGAAAGCTTTATGAGTCAGACGCTCAGATAAAAAATCTTGTAGATATTTCCATGAAAATTGAGGGAATGGTGCGCAACACCGGTATGCACGCGGCAGGCGTTGTTATATGCCGAGATCCCGTTGATGAGTATGTTCCGCTTTTTAAGAGCGGCGATTCGGTTGTTACTCAGTATTACAAGGGGTGGGTTGAAAAGCTGGGACTTCTTAAAATGGACTTTTTGGGACTCAGAACTCTTACAGTTGTAACCGATGCCGAAAAACTTATAAGAGAAAAAGTACCTGATTTTGATGTATACAGCATTGATGTTGACGATAAGGAAACCTACGAAATGCTTGCCAACGGCGGCACGAACTGCGTATTCCAGTGTGAATCGGCAGGCATCAGGGCGCTGATGATAAATATGCACCCGAGAAACCTTGAAGATATTATCGCTGTTATTGCGCTGTACCGCCCGGGTCCCATGGATTTTATCCCGGCTTACCTTGAAAACCGTATGCACCCTGATAAGATAAAATATCATACCCCGGAGCTTAAGCCTATACTTGATGTTACCTGCGGCTGTATAGTTTATCAGGAACAGGTTATGCAGATATTCAGGGATTTGGCAGGTTATTCCTTAGGCGCGTCTGATATGGTAAGACGCGCCGTCGCGAAAAAACAGGCAGATGTTCTGGAAAAACAGAGAAAATATTTTCTTTTCGGCTCTGACGGTTCCGACGGAAGCTCGCCCTGCGACGGATGTGTAAAAAGGGGAATATCGGAAGAAGCGGCTAACGCTATTTTTGATGATATGGCGTCATTTGCGTCTTACGCTTTTAATAAATCCCATTCGGCCGCGTATGCTTATGTTACATACCAGACGGCATGGCTCAGATGTCATTATCCCTGTGAGTTTATGGCGGCAATGCTTACAAGCGTGCTGTCCAATACGGACAAGGTTGTGCCGTATATAGCAGAATGCGGAAATCTGGGAATTTCCGTTTTGCCCCCCAGTGTAAATTTCAGCCGGGAGTCATTTACTGTTGAAGAGGACGCAGTTCGCTTCGGACTTCTTGCGGTAAAAAATGTTGCCCAGAGCTATGTTGAGCTTATTATAAGCGAGCGTGACAAAAACGGAAAATATGAATCCTTCTATTCTTTCTGCAAGAGAACCTACGGAAAGGAATTTAACAGAAGATCAGTTGAACATCTTATAAAAGCAGGCGCCCTTGACGGTATGGGTACAAACAGAAATCAGATGCTGGCAATGGTGGATACCGTTATTGAGAGCCTTGAAAATGATAAAAAAAGCAGTGTTGACGGTCAGATGGGATTTTTTGATATGAGCGCAGAGCTTGCCAAGGCAACAGAACCTGAAATTCCGGATCTGCCTGAATTTTCCGAGAAGGAAATTCTTCAGCTTGAAAAGGAATCTACGGGAATTTATATGTCGGGACATCCCATGACGGCATATAAAAATTATGCCAGTAAAATTCACAGCGCCAAGGTTATTGATTTGCTGGAATCCGATATTAATGATCCGAAGTCAATGTATAAAAGCGGTCAGCGGGTAAGAATTTTAACTATTCTGTAAGCCGTTAAGAAGAAGGTAACAAAAAACAATACAACAATGGCATTTTTACAGGCGGAAGATGTAACCGGCTCTATTGAGGTTGTTGTGTTCCCGAAAAAGATGCTTCAGATAGCAGAGCTTTTAAAAGAGGACAGTGTAGTAATAATTGAAGGCCGCCTTGAGCTGCATGACGATGAAGCGGCAAAAATTTCTCTTGACTCAATTGAGGTCGCACCGTCGCTTGAAAAAATCAAAACAGGAAAAATTTCTGCGCCGCCACCGCCTGAGTATACTCCGATTAAGAGAAATATTCCTCTTAATTCACAAGCAGCTTCGGATACAGTTGCACCTCAGGCAGGAAATTATTCACCTTCGCCTCGCCGGGAACAGAAAAAATCTTCAACAAGAGGACTGTTTTTAAGGCTGCCGTCGGAAGATTCTCCTGAGATGAAAAAAGTAATGGGCATGGTGACAGGTTATGCCGGCCCCACAACTGTTTATTTTTATTATACCGATACAAAAAAATATAATATGCAGACCGGCATAAGCACATCTGTTACGGCTTCTCTTTACGGTGAGCTTCAGAAAATTCTCGGAAGCGGAAATGTAGTATTGAAGAACTGATACAGAAAAAATACATTATTTTCATTAATAGTAAAAATGTATTAAAAAAAGAGTTGGGTTTTGTAAATCTTTGACGAAAACTAATCTTGACTTAATTCAAATATAATACTATCATATATAGCGTATAATAATATTCGGAGGGATTAACTCTTATGAAAACAATTGCTGTACTTACAAGCGGTGGCGATGCCCCCGGAATGAATGCTGCTGTTAGAGCGGTAGTAAGAACAGGATGCGAAAACGGGATGAGAGTTTTCGGTGTTCGCAGAGGCTATAAGGGACTTATGAGCGGAGATATGTATGAGATGAATCTCCGTACGGTTTCAGATATTATTCACAGAGGCGGCACAATGCTTTATTCTGCGAGAAGCAAGGAGTTTGAAACTGAAGCGGGTCTTCAGAAGGCAATTGATGTCTGCAAGGCAAACGGAATAGAAGGAATAGTTGTAATCGGCGGCGACGGCTCGTTCAGAGGCGCAAGAGACCTGTCATTAAGAGGTGTGCCCTGTATAGGAATTCCCGGAACCATAGACAATGATATAGCATGCTGTGATTATACAATCGGTTATGATACGGCAATGAACACAATTATGGATATGGTTGACAGAATCCGTGATACAACTGAATCTCACGACAGATGTTCCGTTGTTGAGGTAATGGGACGCAGGGCAGGTTATCTTGCACTGAATTCCGGAATAGCAATAGGCGCTACTGCAATACTTATTCCTGAGGTTGATTTCGATATCGAAAAAGATGTTATCGAAAGAATGAAGAGAACTCAGAAAACTGACAAAAAGCATTTTATTATAATCGTTGCCGAAGGCGTTTCCGAAAAGGTCGGAGGCGTTGACGCTCTTGCGAAGCTTATTCAGGAAAAAACAGGCGTTGAAAGCAGAGCGACGGTTTTAGGTCATGTTCAGCGAGGCGGTTCTCCCTCCCTTCGTGACAGACTTGTAGGCAGCCAGATGGGTAATTATGCCGTTCATCTTTTAATGAAAGGCGTAGGCAATCGTGTTGTTGCAATGCAGAAAGAACAGGTTATGGATTTTGATATATATGAAGCTCTCAATATGAAAAAATCAATAGACCTTGATTTATACAGAGTTTCACTTGAAATTTCCATATAATTTATTGCCCGGCTTATGTCGGGCTTTTTGACTTGAAAGGGCATATTGTAAATTGGGAAAGCTTAGAATTAAGAACAGAACGGTTGATGATATTTTTAAAGAGCTTAAGAATATAGCTAAGCTTATTATTCAATATAAGTCATCGGTAGCGGTTTATACTGTGATGGCTTTGTTAAGTACTGCCTTCGGAATACTGACAAGTCTTGTTTCTCAGTCGTTAATTGACTTTGTAACCATGAGCCCGGCGTCTGACAATATTTTAAAATTTAACAGCATTTACGGGATTTTAGGTGCCGCCGTGGCGTTTGCGGTATTCGGCATAGGTTTTTCGGCAGTGAATTCAAGAATATCCGAAAAAATACGGATTCGTGTGAATACGGATATGACAGCTTCTCTTTTTGATAAATATATCTGTTCCAAGTGGGAATATTCTTCTCTTTTTGCGTCGGGTGATGTATTAAACAGATTTAACAGCGATATATCAACTGTGTCGTCAAGTGTTATAGGTATTATACCGACGCTTATTACGAGGAGTTTTCAGCTTCTGGCAGCTTTTGCCGTTATATTTTATTATGACAGGATAATGGCGCTTATAGCTCTTGTTACCATTCCCATAAGCCTTATTTTTTCAAGATTTCTTGTTGTAAGGATGCACAGGTATGCGCGAGATCTGAAAAAAATAAACAGTAAAATGATGGCTTTTAATTCGGATGCCCTCTTTAATATACAGTATTTAAAATCATTCGGACTTGTAAATATTTTCTGCGCCAAGCTCAGAGAGATACAAAAGGAATATATTGATATAAGTCTTGACTATAACAAATTTTCAATAGTTATCACATCTGTGATGTCTTTTATTGCTCAGATTGTAAGCTATGCCTGTTTCGGCTGGGGCGTATACAGACTTTGGTCCCATGCCATTTCAATCGGAACGCTTGTGCTGTTTGTTCAGCTTTACGGTATGCTGTCATCTTCTTTTTCTTCAATTATTAATGTTGTGCCGACTCTTATTAATTCGGTAGCGGCGTCGGAAAGAATATCCGAAATTCAGAATCTGCCGAAGGATGAGGAGCTGGACGACCCGGAAAGTATGGCTTTTTTTGAGGGTTCAAAAAATAAAAAGCTGATTCTTGAAATGAAAGATGTTTCGTTTAAGTATATTGACGAAGATGAAGCGGCGCTGAATTCGGCGAATTTTAAAGCCGAGACAGGGGATTTTATCGCTCTTACAGGACCTTCCGGTGAGGGAAAAACAACCATGCTGAGACTTTTTCTGGCATTGCTTGAGCCTAATGAAGGCGAGATAAAAATTATAAGAAAGAACGACGGCAGATCGCTGAATGTATCTCCGGCGACACGGAAATTTTTTTCCTATGTCCCTCAGAAAAACGGAATGTTCGGCGACACACTTGCTGCAAATATGCGTCTTGTTAAACCAGACGCTACCGACGATGAAATCAAAAGCGCTCTTAAAATTTCATGTGCCTATGATTTTGTTATGAAAGAAAAATCCGGAATTTATTGTAAAATCGGAGACGGCGGAGTCGGTTTTTCGGAAGGACAGATGCAGAGAATATCAATAGCAAGGGCAGTGCTGAGAGACGCTCCCATAGTTCTTTTGGATGAGGCGACATCAGCGCTTGATACGGACACTGAAAAACAGGTGCTTATGAATCTGTCAGAATGGTGTAAAAATAAAATATGTATTTTTACTTCCCACAGATCAAGTATTTTTGAAGTATGTAACAAGGCTTATGTTGTATCGGAAACGGAATGTTCCGAGTTGATGTGACGGGTGATGTTTTGAAGGAATTTGAAAAGCAGTTTCTGTACTTGATTAAATGTTATTTGAAATCGGAAAATGTACCGGCTGGTTATATTTTTGATACTGAAAAAGTTTTCGGACTGGCTGCGATTCATAATGTGATGCCGATTGTTTACAAGGCGGCAAAAAATTCTGGAAGCGATTTGCAGCCGTACAAAAGGAGCGTTATTTCCTCTGTGGGGATTCAGTCCCGTAAAAATATTCTTTTGTGCAGCTTATACGGTGAAATGGTTAAAAATGGTTTTGACCCGATAATTGTTAAAGGTCCTGTTTGCGCAGCATTTTACCCTGATTTTGATTTAAGACTGTCGTCGGATTTTGATATAGTGGTAAGACCGGAGATTAAAGAGGATGTTCACAGTTTCCTTTTGAAAAAAGGGTATACCTGTTCCGGAGAGTCATACAATATTGCGGACGGACTGCATATAGAGGTGCATACAACACTTGCCGAAGGAGACGGATATATTCACAAACAGGCTGAAAAGCTTTTTTCCGATGTTTTTCAAAATACTGTTTATACAGATATTTACAAAACGCTTTCATATACCGACAATCTGCTTTATCTTATTTATCATGCTTTAAAGCATTTTACTGTCAGCGGCTTCGGCATAAGACAGGTAATGGATATCGCTCTTTTTGCCGATGCAAAAAAAACGGAAATTAATTTTAATTTACTGTTCAAGAGTCTTAAAATGATAAAAGGCGATATTTTTGCGGCGAATATTTTTAATGTAGCTGAAAAATATTTAGGCTTTGATTTTTCCGGTATTCTTAATAGTTTTTCTGAGGAAACTTTGTTCTTGGATGAGTTTGCAGGAGATCTGCTTGATGCGGGAGTTTTCGGAAAAAGCGGAGAAGACAGGCTTCACAGCGGAGGAGTTGTTAAGAACGCTGTTGAAAATACAGGTAAAAGCAAAATTTTGCCCGTTCTTTTTCCGAGTTTTTCATATATGAAAAGCAAACATAAAATTTTAAAGTATATTCCTGTTCTGCTTCCTTTTTTCTGGATTATGAGAATCGGCGGATATATTTTCCGGGCAGTGTTCGGAAGAAATAAAGTTTCTCCGGAAAAAACCCTGAAGATTGCCGGGGCAAGAATTGAGCTTTTGAGGAAAATGGAAATAATTTAATATTTTTAAGCGGTGCGTTTTTTCGTGCCGTTTTTTTTGTTATCACTCCTGCTGACAAACTGCTAAAAAAATTTAAAAATTTAAAAAATTTTCTGAATATCTCTTGACAAACGGGCAAAATGGTATTATATTAATAACAGAGTTAGCACTCATATATTAAGAGTGCTAAACATTAAAGGTGAGGTTATGGAGCTTTCAGAAAGAAAAAAGAAAATACTTGCTTCTGTTGTTGAAAAATACATCGCGACAGGCGAGCCGGTGGGTTCAAAGGTTCTTTGCGGAAGTCTTTCTGTTTCCTCCGCTACCGTGCGAAATGAAATGTCAGAGCTTTCGGAAATGGGTTATCTTGAACAGCCCCACACATCTGCCGGCAGGATACCCTCTCAAAAAGGATTAAGGTATTATATTAATAATCTTATGACAAGATATGCCGTTAGCGACGCGGAAAGATTTTCAATTGACAGCGGTTTTGACAATGCCGTGGGCGAGCCTGTTGAAATTTTAAGAAACGCCCTCAGGCTTCTGACTGATATTACAGGATGCGCTGCGATAGCATCAACTCCTTATGACGCCCATTCTACCGTTAAGCGTGTAGAAATCGTGCCGTTAAGCCCCAAAACCGTTCTCATGATACTGCTGTCTTCAACGGGCATAATTAAAACGAGAATTTGCCGCTGTGAAAGCGAGATGGATATAAAAACCGCCGAGCTTTTCTACAATATTGCCGGTGCGCAGTTTATAGGTCATCACTCTTATGAAATGACAACGGCTAAAATTCAGACACTGGCGGCTTCCCTTGGTGATAAGGTGCTTGTAATGACGCCTCTGCTTGTTACGCTTTCCGAGCTTGCTCATGAAGCGTCACGAAGCGATATAATCGTTGACGGACAGTCCAGACTGCTTAATTTCAAAGAGCTTGATTCAAGCGTATATGATATTCTTGAGGTATTCAAGCACGCGTCACAGCTGTCAAGGATTTTAAGCTCCGGTAAAGAAAGCATTAATGTTTGTATAGGCAGGGAATGTATGAACCGTTCTCTTGAAAATGCAAGCGTTGTTTTTTCAAAATATAAAGTCGGCGGCAGAGATGTCGGTTCGATGGGTATCGTAGGTCCTGTCAGAATGGATTACGCAAAAATAATTCCGTGTATTTCCTATATAGGGGAAACCGTAGGAAATATACTATCCGAAACAATAGAAGAATGAGGTGGAGCAAATGGCAAACAGCGAGGAAAAGGATATAAACCAGGCGCAAGAAGAGAAAGAAGAAAAAGACACGAAAAGTGATAAATGCGATAAAAGCGAAAAAAAATCAAAAAAGTCTGATAAAACTGCTCAGGAGCTGAAAAAGCTTCAGGATGACTACGCAGCGTTAAACGACAGGTATATGAGAACTCTTGCCGAATATGATAATTACAGAAAGAGAACTCAAAGGGATCTTGATTCAAGAGTGTCCAGCACAAAGGTTGATGTTCTGTCAAAGATTTTGCCGGTTGTTGATAATTTTGAAAGAGCGGCGCTGAATTCCGATGCTGATTTTGACGGATATAAAAAGGGCGTTGAAATGACAGTGAATCAGTTTATTGAAATTCTCAAAGGCATAGGCGTTGAGGAATTCGGGGCTGTAGGAGATGCTTTTGACCCTAACATTCATAACGGGGTTATGCACATTGAAGATGAAAATATGGAAGAAAATGTTATTGCCGATGTGTTTATGAAAGGTTATAAGTTAGGAGATAAGATAATCCGTCCGGCAACAGTAAAAGTAGCTAATTAAGCGAAAGCTTTTTAATAAAACAAATATTTCAAAGGGAGATATAGATTATGTCAAAGGTAATTGGTATTGACTTAGGTACAACAAACTCATGCGTAGCGGTAATTGAAGGCGGAGAGCCTGTAGTTATTGCAAATGCGGAAGGCGCGAGAACAACGCCGTCAGTTGTAGCATTCGGTAAAACGGGAGAGAGAATGGTGGGACAGGTAGCAAAGAGACAGGCTATAACAAACCCCGACCATACAGTATCATCAATCAAACGTCAGATGGGCTCGGATTATCATGTTCAGATTGACGGAAAAAAATACACTCCGCAGGAAATCTCAGCGATGATTCTTCAGAAGCTTAAGGCAGACGCCGAGAGCTATTTAGGCGGACAGGTAACTGAAGCTGTTATAACTGTTCCCGCATATTTTACTGATTCACAGAGACAGGCAACAAAGGACGCCGGAAAAATAGCCGGACTTGAAGTAAAGCGTATAATCAATGAGCCTACAGCTGCGGCTCTTGCATACGGTATTGATAAGGAAAACGACCAGAAGGTAATGGTATATGACCTTGGCGGCGGAACATTCGATGTTTCAATTATAGAAATGGGCGACGGTGTTCAGGAGGTTCTGGCTACAGCCGGCAACAACCACTTAGGCGGAGATGACTTTGACCAGAGAATAATTGACTGGCTAGCAGATGAATTTAAAAAGTCTGAGGGAATTGACCTCCGCGGCGATAAAATGGCAATGCAGAGACTTAAAGAAGCTGCTGAAAAAGCAAAAATTGAGCTTTCCGGCGTTACAACATCTCAAATAAGCCTGCCCTTTATTACTGCGGACGCAACAGGACCAAAACACCTTGAAACAACTCTTACAAGAGCGAAGTTCAACGAGCTTACGGCAGATCTTGTTGAAGCTACAATGGGACCGGTTCGTCAGGCCATTTCGGACTCCGGACTTAAAATTTCTGAAATTGACAAGGTGCTTATGGTCGGCGGTTCTTCAAGAATACCTGCTGTTCAGGAAGCTATTAAATCATTTACCGGCAAGGAGCCCTTTAAGGGCATTAACCCTGATGAATGTGTTGCCATCGGCGCAGCTATTCAGGCAGGCGTTATGGGCGGAGAAGTAAAAGGACTTCTTCTTCTTGATGTTACTCCTCTTTCACTTGGTATTGAAACATTGGGCGGCGTATGCACAAAGATTATAGACAGGAACACAACCATTCCCACCAAAAAAAGCCAGATATTCTCAACGGCAGCCGACAATCAGACATCTGTTGAAATTCATGTTCTTCAGGGCGAGAGAGAGTTTGCAAGAGATAATAAAACTCTCGGCAATTTCCATCTTGACGGTATTCTTCCCGCAAGAAGAGGCGTTCCTCAGATTGAGGTTACATTTGATATAGACGCCAACGGCATTGTTCATGTTTCGGCAAAGGATCTGGGAACAGGCAAGGAGCAGTCAATTTCCATTACATCTTCAACAAATATGTCTAAGGAAGATATAGAGAAGGCTGTTAATGAGGCTGCTCAGTATGCTGAGGAAGACAAAAAGCGCAAGGAAGAGCTTGATACAAGAAACGCTGCCGATCAGATGGTTTATGAGAGTGAAAAAATCATAAACGAAAACGGAGACAAGTTCACCGAAGATGAAAAGCGTTCAATAAATGAGAAGATTGACGCACTTAAAGAGGCTTTGAAGGGTCAGGATATTAATGTAATAAAGCAGCGTCAGGAAGAGCTTCAGAAGGATTTCTACGCTCTTTCGGAGAAGCTTTATAAGGCTGCACAGCAGGCACAGGGCGGCGCTCAGGGAGGAGCGGCAGGCTTTGATCCCAACCAGGCGGCAGGCTTCGGCGGTCAGCAGAACGGACAGCAGGGCGGCTCTGACGGATATTATGAGGCTCCTTATACAGATGTTGACGAATAAGCTTTACGCTTAAAATTGCATAATCCCCGTCTATGACGGGGGTATGCGTTTATACGGTGCAGAGAGGAATATTTGTATATGGCAGATAAACGAGATTGTTATGAAATTCTCGGAGTAGATAAAAACGCTACCGAAGACGAAATAAAAAAAGCTTACAGAAAAAAGGCGAAACAGTATCATCCTGATTTGAACCCCGGTGACAAAGAAGCGGAGGCTAAATTTAAGGAAGCTAATGAAGCCTATGAAATTCTGTCCAATCCCGATAAAAAAGCTAAGTACGACAGATTCGGATATGCCGGAGTAGACCCTTCTTACGGAGCCGGACAGGGCGGAGGAGGATTCAGCGGCGGCGGCTTCGGAGGAATGGATTTTGACCTCGGCGATATTTTTTCAAGCTTTTTCGGCGGCGGCTTCGGGGGATCTCAGAGAGTTAATCCAAACGCGCCCCAGCGAGGCAGCGATATCCAGGTGGGAGTTACCATTTCCTTTGAGGAGGCGGCGAAGGGCTGCAAGCGAACTCTTGATATTCAAAGGATTGAGGTATGTGATGAGTGCAGCGGCTCAGGTGCTGCTAAGGGAACAACAACCCAGACCTGTCCTGACTGTAACGGCAGAGGACAGGTAAGTACCCAGCAGAGAACTCCTTTCGGAATAATACAGTCAACAAAAGCTTGTCCCAGATGCGGAGGCAAAGGAACCATAATTCCTACACCCTGCAATAAATGTAAGGGCAAGGGAAGAATAAGAAGACCTGTTAAGGTTGATGTAAATATACCTGCCGGTATTGACGACGGTCAGGTGTTCAGCATGAGGGGACAGGGCAACAGAGGCATAAACGGCGGTCCTGCCGGAGATTTGAGAGTCGGGGTAAATGTAAGACCGCATCCGTTCTTTGAACGCGACGGATATAATGTTTGGTGTGAAGTAACAATAAGCTTTGCACAGGCAGCTCTGGGAGATGAACTTCTTGTACCGACTCTTGACGGAAAGGTAAAATATTCAATTCCCCCGGGAACACAGCCGGGTGATGTATTCAAGCTGAGAGACAGAGGAATTCCCAATGTTAACGGAAGAGGCAGGGGAGATCAGCTTGTAAAAATTGTTGTTGACATTCCAAGAAAGCTTACTCAAAGACAAAAAGAGCTGATTAAAGAGCTTAATAATGAATTGGGCGGCAAGTCACCTTTTTCGGCAAATAACACACCGGGTGAAAATGACGATAAAAAAGGCTTTTTCGGAAAAAAGAAAAAGTAACATACAAAAAGAACCTTGAATCGGTAAATACCTTTTCAGGGTTCTGCTTTATTTTAGCTGTTTTCTGATAATTTTATGAGTTTTTGCAGCCTGTGATTAACTCCAGATCTTGTCAGAGGCTGGGAAAGATTTTCTCCAAGCTCGGATAATGTCATTTCAGGATTATTTATTCTGAGTATTGCAAGCTCTTTAAGCTGTTCCGGCAGCTTGTCAAGAGTACCGTTTTTCATAAGCTTTTCAATGGCGCTAATTTGTATCATTGCCGCGTTGCAGGTTTTCTTTATGTTTGCTTTATCGCAGTTAACTTTTCTGTTAACATTGTTTCGGACATCCTTCAGAATTTTTTCGCCCATAACCTCCATAAAGGAATTTTGAGCGCCCATAACAGCCAGAATGTCTTCGATTTGTGAGCTGTCCTTGAAATAAACAATATTTACGCCGTTTCTTGAGGATATTTTCGGTTCTGCCGTAAAATTTTCAAACAGCTCGGAAAACTCTTTC